>CAYRFM010000001.1:0-71440 GCA_964423555.1 uncultured Holophagae bacterium
CATTATTCGTGACCCATTTCGTCAGTGCGCAGTGCGCTCTGCCATTATTCGTGACTAGAGCTTAGCCGAAAAGGTCGTCTCTCGACGTTTGGCAAAAAACAGACTCATTTCAGAGGGACGCTCCCGGAGTTACGCTCTACTGAAAAGACCGCTTTGAGAATTCACCCGCCGCCCGGCGCAAGATTGCATCTTGCGCTACAGCAGCTACAGTTTCAGCCCCCGTACGAAGGCTTGCTGGCAACATTCCTCAAACTTGCGGGCCGCTGTCTTCTCGCTGGTCAAAGCTGGCAACTCCTTGTCGTGGCGAGTGTTGGCGCTGTGGGCCGATGTGCTCTATTATTGTAAGCCACGAAAACCAATCCCGGCACGAAAAGGAAGCACGGTAAGATGCACAAAAACCGCACCCTCTTCCCGCGGCGATGTCAGCCCCTTTGACGACTGCTTGAGCCAGTAAAGTCGAATGTTCCGTGCAGCGATAATGGCTGCCGGCGGCCCGCGGGTGGACTTGCACCTAGCTGGCGCCAGCCAGGGCCAGCCCATTCGAAGGTTTGCTGGCAACATTCCTCAGATGAGCGGACAGCGAACTTCTCGCTGATCAAAGCAGGCCACTTCTCAATCGGGGTGAGCCCACAAACGGTCTAGCTGTTTCGCAAACTCGGGCCAGTCGTCCGGATCTTTTGCAGGGATGAATCTTGCCCTCAGCTCCATGTGTTGCCGATCGTATACAGAGAAGGAGAGCTGGTTGCCGAGCATGGTCGCACCTTCGACTCTTTCGAGCAAGATCGGTCCATCGAGCATACCAATGCGCCGCATGTTACTCAGGTAGGGATTGGGCGCCGTGACCGGCGTTTCAGGGTCAAAGACGATCACGGCCAGATCGAACCGTCCTGGATTGGCTTGGCGATAGTTGCGCACCGCCAGAAGGTTGCGATCCACACAAGTGCGGCAATCGTAACGTGTAAAGTACGCCAAAATCAAAAAGCGCTGCTCGCCGCCTGACGCTAGACTGTGCCCGTGCCAAGGTTCAAGCTCCTCCAATCGGCTCAGGTCGTAGGCAACAGAGTAGGTATCGATCGTACTTGGTGAGCATTCAAACAAGAGCAGCAAACTCAGAAACGGAAGGGCTCTCACGGTTGGATGGCCTTGTAGACGAGGAGGAACGGGTTGGTGTCCTCCTTCTGCGGGTCGATACCGGCCTCCAGGGCCACGCCCATTTGGTCGCCAAAGAGGGCCAGCAGACCCTGCTCGGTAAAGCCGTTGAAAAACATGGGAATAATCAATGCGTGATCAGTTGCGCACGCATTGGCCAGGGGAAATGAGCCCATCTCGGAGTTCGCTAAAAGGAGGTGACCCTCGACATCAAAGATGTCGACCCCATAGGTCCGGTTCGCATAAAGGACGATGACATAGGGCAATACAGGAAGAATTTGTCGCGTCCCACGCTTTTTTGCCGCAATCTCCAGTTTCTGCTCATCAGTGGTAACGTTGCGGAAATCCTCTTCAGCAAGACCGTCGAAGCCCGGTGCCAAAGATCCAAGCGGTCTTCCCTCCATGTCAAAGACACTGATGAAACTGGTAGACATACCGGAAGTCCAAAGCGTCTCGCCCACCCGTGCAAAACCCTTGGCCGATTCATTAGCCAACTTTCTGTTGCGCTTGCCGTTGTGATCGTACAAATACTGCGGGCGCCTCCCAAACCCCCATAGGACCTTGGGCTCAGGTTTTAACTGGACGATCAGGTGCCAGGGCACATCGCGAAACTCTGAAGGGAAACTATTAATGTAGGCGCGATCAGAAAGAATGAATGAGCCTTCGCGAGGGAGGATCCTTGAATCGTACAAATGGACGGTGTTTTGGTAGGTGCCATCCGCGCGATAGAAATGGACGGTTCCATGCTGTGCAAAAACAGCCAAGGTATCGTTCTCAAAAGAAAGGGTGAAAGGCTCGGTGAACTCACCTGGGCCCTGACCCCTTTTTCCAACTTCGTATAGGAAGGTGCCATCGTCGGCAAAACAGAGAACTTGGCCCTGAATTTCATCTAGGACAAAGATCCGGCCATCGTTCATTTCAATATCGCCAACCTCGCCGATCAATGCGTTGGTTGCAGCCTCCAGCGGGATGATCCGTGCCAGGTGAAGGATGTCGGAAACCGAATGGATCGCGAGCTGGGGCGGAGGTGTGCTGGGCGGAAAAAGTCTTGAGCTTGCTGGCAAGGGTGTGCGGTTGTATGTAAACCCCTGATGAACACGAGCAACCTGCTGCTGTGGACTGCAAGCTTGCAGGCAAAGTAAACTCAGAACGGCAGTTCTCCACAGGTTTAAAGCCAGCCGATAGCCGCGAACCTTCTCAATTGGCACAACCACAGCACCCACGAAACACATGCTGAATTCTAAGAAATTTAGGACGACTCCCCTAGGCCAGACGCAAGGAAAAATCTTGCGCGACACCGTCTTTTACAGACAAGTTTGCGTGTAAGTGGGGCATTTTGCTCTCACGCAATAAGTCCAAAGGTTTTCCAAACAGTTGTTAACAGATGTGACCACAGTGACACCGTCAGGACAGGTATGTGTACACTCATCCCAATCATCTGCATAAAACCAGCCCTGGCCGGGCATGGCGCTGCTCGTTTCCATCAGGGAAACGAAGAAAAGCACGAGGAAAAACAGCGGTCTTTTCATGAGTGGCTCCTAGTTTTGGATTGTAGCAAAAATATCTTACGATGGTTGAACCTGAGTGTCAACGAAAAAAACAAACCCAAAAGCGAAAAAGCCCCTCTTTGACATCAAAAACCGCTCCGCGCCGTGCTGTTTCGACTCAGGAACCATCCGAAAATCGAGGAACCGCTCGGTCCCAATGCTGTTAATAAGTTGGAGCCCATCCGAATAGGTCGTCCCCATCCGACGTTTGGCAAAAAGCAGACTCATTTCGGAGGGACGCTCCCGGAGTTGCGCTCTACTGAAAAGACCGCTTTGAGAATTCACCCGCCGCCCGGCGCAAGATTGCATCTTGCGCTACAGCAGCTACAGCGCCTGCGAGACCTTTTCGGCTAGGCTCTGCCCTGATCACCAACCTGACAAAGTCGTCCTAGCCGCGACCCCTTTCGTGGACTGGGAAGTGGAAGCGCAGGCGGGCGGCGTCGGAGAACAGCAGTTCCGCCGGGTAGTGGCACAGCAGCAGGGCTTTCCAGTCGTCGATCAGGTCGCGGTTGGCGGCCGCAAAGCTCGGCCAGTCGGTCGCAACATCGCGTTCGTGGATCAGCAGCATCAGCGCCAGGGTGATCGTCTCGTGGTACTTTTCCGGCTTGGCGATGCGGGTCGTCAGCTTGAGCAGACCTTCGCGGTAGCGCACCAGCGCCTCCGTCAGCGGGCAGGCGCGCAGCAGCAGATAGGCCAGGCGCACGTGGTTCTCGTGGGTCATCAGCGCGGGGTCGATGGTGTCATTTTCAAAGGCGCAGAGCAGGGCCAGGTCGTCCATGGGTCTCCTCCAGATTGTGTGGGCGCTTTGGCGCGCGGATCAGCGGGTCAGATTGAAGGCGATGGTGAAATAGACCGAAGTCGCCAACACGTCGTTGAAGCTGGTCACGAACGGGCCGGTCGCCAGCGCCGGATCGAAGCCCAGCTGCTTCATCAGGACCGGGATCACGGTCCCGGTCGTGGCGGCGGTGGTCATGCCGCAGACCATGGCCAGCATGACGGTGAACATCATCGTCAGGCCGTTCATCAGGTAGGCGAAGCCGCCCACGCCCAGGCCGCAGATCAGGCCGAGCATGAGACCGACGCGGGCCTCTTTGAAGGTGCTGCGCCAGGCGTCGCTCCAGTCCAGCTGGTTGCTGGAGAGGTAGCGCGCCATGATCGTCGCCGACTGCACGCCGACGTTGCCGCCCATGGCCGAGACGAACGGCACGAACACGAACAGCTTGGCGGCGTTCTGGAACAGGTTGCCCTCGGCGTAGCTCATCAGGTAGGAGACCAGCAGGCTGCCGCAGAACGAGGCCATGATCCAGGGCAGGCGCAGGCCGACGATCTTGGCGATGTTGTTGCCGACCAGCAACTCCTCGTCGCTGGTACCGATCAGGGCGAAGATGTCCTCCTCGACCTCCTCGTCGATGACGTCGATGACGTCGTCGACGGTGATGATGCCGAGCATCTTGCCGTCGTCGTCGACGACGGGGACGGTGACCTCGTCGTGTTTCCGGAAAATTTCGGCGGCCTCGCTCTGATCCATGGCGGCCTTGACGGTGACGACGTCGCGATTCATGATGGCGCGCAGGGTGTCGGTCTTCTTGTTGAGCAAGAGCTGGCGCAGGCTGACCATGCCGACCAGGACCTCGCGCTCGGTGACGTAGACGTAGAACAGGTTGGTGGGGTCGAAGTCGCGGGTGCCGCGGATCTTCTCGACGGCGGCGGCGACGGTCTCGTCGGCGTCGAGGGCCAGGTACTCGGAGGTCATGATACGGCCGGCCGAACCCTCGGGGAAACTCATCAGGGCAAGGACGTCTTCCTTGTCCTCGGTGCGCAGGCGGGCCAGCAGCTGGTCGCGGGCCTCATCGGGGAAGAGGTCGAGAATGGCGACGACGTCGTCGTCGGACAGTTCCGAGAACAGCCAGGCCCATTCTTGTAAGGTCAGGGTCGGGTAGAGCTGGGAGATGATCAGCGGTTCCAGCTCGATCAGGACCTCGGCACTGGTGCCGACATCGCCAAACAGCAGGGTCTTGAAGACGGTCGTGACCTGGTCGATCTCGATCATGTCGAGGGCCTGGGCCACGTCGGCCGGCCGCTCCTTTTGGATCATGCGGATCAGGCCGATGTTGTCGCCGTTCTCGAGCATCTGTTCGATCTGTTCGACCAAGAGTTCCGCGGAGGCGGACCGCTGGCCCTGAAATACCTCAGTCATGATCTGCCCCGCAGCTTGAATTGGCCTCCGACCTGGAAGGCTGAACCCAAAAAGTGTAGTGCAAGCGTCAGACCGATGCCAGGTTTTTTTCAGTCAGACGAACATTCGCGAAAGTCGCGCCCGTCGGGCTTGAGCCCGGTTTTGGGGCGAGCATGCCGCAATCTGGCAATTGCATCGCTGCTGCGACAGTGGTACTCTAGCTGTTTTTGCACTCCTGTCCAGGGGCGTAAAAGCAGTATGACGAGAAGGAATTTCTCCGAGCGCCATGCAATGCCACCTCGATGTCCTCGCCGCGCCGTCGTTACCGGAAGCCGCCATGGCTAGCGCTGATCTGCCGATCACGCGCCTCACGCGCTCGCCCGAGGAGACTTTTGCGTTCGCCGCCGAGCTGGCGAGCCAGGTCAAACCGGGCGAAGCGGTCCTGCTCAGCGGCCCCTTGGGTGCCGGCAAAACCCAGTTCAGCCGCGGCTTCTGCGCCGGTCTGGGCCTGGCGGAGCTGTACCTCGTCGACTCGCCCACCTATACCATCGTCAACCATTACCCGGTCGGACCCGGCGTCGACCACCTGGACCTCTACCGCCTTGGCGGCGACGACGAGCTGGAGGAGCTGGGTTTCGAGGACATACTCGCCAGCCAGACGATCAAGCTGATCGAGTGGCCCGAGCGCCTCACCCAAGGACACCTGCCCAGCGGTTGGCTGGTCCGTCTCGAACCGCGCGCCGAGGAGTTGCGCCAGATCACGGTCTCCCGACTGAGCGGGAGTTAAAGCGTCACACCATGTCAACTGTCCCGCACATCCTCTACATTGAAGACAACGAGTTCAACCAGCGGCTGATCAAGAAGATCCTCGAGCCCGCCGGGTTCCGACTCTCCGCGGCTTTCGACGGTCTCAAGGGCATCAAGCAGGCGATCGACCTCAAGCCCGACCTGATTCTGATGGATCTGGACCTCCCCTACCTGGATGGCCTGGGTGCGGCGACCAAGATCAAGAGCGTGCCCGGTCTGGAAAAAGTGCCGATCATCGCGCTGACCTCCAAGACCTCCGAGCGCGAGCGCGAGCGCGCCCTGGTCGCCGGCTGCGACGGCTACATCGAGAAACCGATCAACGCCCTGACCTTCGCCGACCAGATCCGCACCTACCTCGAGGGCAAACGCGAGATCTCCGACCCCCGCGACGAGCACAAGATTCTCAAGCACATCCACGTCGAACTGGTCGACCAGCTGCGCGAGCGCGTCGAAGAGCTGGAAGTCACCAACCGCGAGCTCACCGAGAACAAGGAAGCCCTGCAGAACGCCTACCAGCAGAGCCAGGACTGGAACCTCGAGCTGCAGCGCCTGACCAAGCTCAAAGAGAACATCGTCGCCATCACCAGCCACGAACTGCGCACGCCGCTATCCATCGCCCAGGGCTATTTGGACCTCCTGCTCGAGGGCATGATCGGTGAGCTCAACGAGGACCAATACCGCTTGCTGCAAATTTCCAAGCAAAGCCTGATCCGCATGAGCGGCCTGATCGACAAAATCACCGATCTGACCCGGCTGTCGCTGAAAAAGTCGCCCATGGACCTGGAGGAGCTGGAGATTCACGCTCAGTTCCGCACCGCCTACGAGGACCTCAGCTTTTTCATGCGTATCCGCAACCTCGAGCTGGTTGACGAGCTGGACAAGAAGCCCGTGCGCATCCTCGGCGACCGCGGTTTGTTGGAACAGGTCTTCGCGAACTTGCTCAAGAACGCCATCTGTTTCACGCCCGACGGCGGCAAGATCACGGTGCGCTCCCACACGGACGGCGAAAAAGTTTACTTCCAGATCGAGGATACCGGGATCGGTCTCAAAGAAGAGGATCTGACCTTGATCTTCGATGAATTCTACCAGGTCACCGATGTCAACTATCACCAATCAGGCAACTTCGAGTTCATGACTCGGGGAATTGGGGTCGGCTTGGCACTTTGCCAAGGGATTTTAAACGAACTTGGTGGTAAAATATGGGCAGAGAGCCCCGGACTCGACAAGGGAAGTACCTTTACTTTCTACCTCCCAATGGTTAACTAGGAATGAACTTACTTCAATCGGTGAAACTCGCGACCCAGATCTTTCTCAAGAAAGCCTACACTGAAGCAGTGCCCACCCCGATCGCGGAAAAGGTCGAGGCGCTTCAGGACCTGCGAGAGGAAGACGAACTGATCTCCTGGGCCCATCTCGAACGGGAAGGCAACCGCTACAGCTTTCGGCTCGGCAATGCCGGCTACCCGCACATGAAGCTGGTCTTCATGCTGGAGAACCATCGGCCCGTCTTCTATGTGGACGCCCACGACTCCCATTTCAACTTGCCCGTGGGCGTGCCTGGCTACGACAAGCTGATGGCGTTGCGCCAAGCCAACAAGGAACTCAAGCAGACGATCGAAGGCGCCTGGGCCGCCGCCAATTTGCCGATCTTCGGCCAGACCGCGGCCGTCGCCTCGGCCGCGGGCATCAAAAAGGTCTGCATGGGCATGACCGTGCTGGCGATCGACGATGAAGCCCAAATCCTCGAGATGCTGGGGCTGATCATCACCAACCTCGGCGCGGACTTCCTGAGCGCCCAGTCGGCCGAGAGCGGTCGCAGCATCATCCGCGAGCAAGGCCTGCCCGACCTCATCTTCTGCGACATCATGATGCCCCGCGAGTCCGGCTACGACTTCGTCAACTGGCTCAAATCGCAAAGTTATGTGGTCCCTGTCTACTTTATCACCGGCTACGCCCTCAACCAGGTCTACAAGGACGGCTACGCCGAGGTCCTGCAGAAACCGTTCTCGGCCAAGTCGGTGATGACGATCATGAAGACCGCTTACAAGAAGAAGGTCGAAGGCGCCTGATCGGAAGGCAGGCGCCCCTGGCTCACAGCCCGGTCACGCCCCGATAAGCGCCGCGGTAATAGAGCAGCGGGTTGCCCTCGCGCAGCACGACCTGCTCGACCCGGCCGATGAAGACCGTGTGGCTGCCCGCTGCGATCGCCTGCTCGACCCGACAATCCAGGCTGACCATGCTGTCGTCCAAGAGCGGTGCGCCGGTTGCGCCGGTCGTCACCGCCACGCCCTCGAACCGGCTGGCCCGGTCCATGGGCGTGGCGAACTTGTTGGACAGGGCGTCCTGGCCCTCGCGCAGGATGTTGACGGCGAAGACACCGCTGCTGGCCACCTCGTCACAGCTGGTCGCCTTGCGGTTGATGCAGACCAGCACCAGCGGCGGGTCCGCCGAGACCGAGGAGAAGGCCGATGCGGTCATCCCGCCAAACTGTCCGCCTTCGCCGGGCGTCGTCACAATCGTCACACCGCTGGCCCAACAGCCCAGCGCTTGTTTGAAGGTCGCCGTATCCACCGCCATGCTCGCTCCTTGCGCGGGCGCTCGGCCCGCGGGTTTTGTGTTCGTCCCCGCTAGCCTACACGATTGCCGTGGCCATCGCAAGCCGGGAACCCGTGGCGACAGCGCTTCTGCAGACGTCGTGAAAACGCCGTCAGCGTAAAAAAGCAAGGGAAAGAGAGTGGCCCGTGGGCACCTTCGAGGCGTCTATGCTACAATCGTGTCGGCAATCCCGCTAGGTCAGGTCTTTGTAGTTTGCCAAATCCTGCCAGACTATGTTTCCCGAGGGTAGGCGCTTGATCCGCTGCTGTGATGCCCTTCGTGCCAACGAGGGTCGTGATGCAACAACTCGATGAGGACGAGCTGAGGCGCAGGCTCACCCGGCTAACCAAGGCCGAGATGATCGAAGAGTTAATGGCTCACCACCAGCGTCCGCAAGAGCCTCAGGTCCTGCCCACCACTGGCCGCGTCTCTTTCTTTGCCGAGTCGACCTACGAGGGCCTGCTGCTGCACCGCAACTTCCGCATTGAGGATGCCAACGAGGCCGCCCAGCGCATTCTCGCCATTTCCTATGAGGGTCTGATCGGCAAGCAGGTCCAGGAGTTCCTGATCAGCGGCTGGCCCGGCGACGCGCCGATGGGCTCGCCTTCCCAGGTCACCGAATCGATCTGGACGCGCGACGACGGCACCTCCTTTGTCTGCGAGTCCCAGAACCAGGCCCTGCCCAACGGCCAGCAGCTGCTCCACATCCGCGAAGTCGCCGCCCAGCGTCGCCCGGCCGCGGAGCGGGTGCGCCTGGCCGAGGAGATGTGGGACCTCTACAACAACACGCCCGCCGGCTACCACACCATCGACGAGCGCGGCATCGTCGTGCGCATGAACGCCACCGAGCTCGACTGGCTGGGCTACGACTATTCCGAGATGATCGGCCACGTCGCTTTCGAGCGTCTGCTGACCCCGCGCTCGCTTGAGAACTACCGCAAGTTCTGGCCCGAGCTGATGAGCCGCAAGTGGGCTCAGAACTGGGAGCTGGAGTTCCAGCGCAAGGACGGCTCGATCTTCCCGACCCTCGTCTCCGCCACCGTCGTCGGCAACCAGCTCGGCCAAATGGTTCAATGCCGCTTCACGGTCTTCGACATCACCGAGCTGCGCCGCGCCACCAAGGAGATGCGCGAGTCCGAGGAGAAGTTCCGCGCCATTGCCGAGCAATCGCTGATCGGCATCTTCATCGTCCAAGAGGACCGGCTGATCTACGGCAACGAGAGCATGCGCCGCATCACCGGCTACAACCCTCAAGACCTGCTGGACTTGGGCGCGGATGGCTTCCTCCGCCTGTTCCACCCCGACGACCGCAACTTCGCCAACCGCACCTTCCGCAACCTCATGCTCCACGGCGACAAGCTGGCGCCCCGCGATATTCGCGGCCTCCACAAGAATGGCGACACGCTCTGGCTGCAGCTCTCGGCCAGCCATGTGATCCTGCGCAACACGCCGTCGTTCTTCGGCATGATCGCCGATATCTCCGAGCGCAAGCGCGCCGAGGAGGATCGCCAGGCCGCCCTCTCGCGCGCCGTGCGCCACCAGGTCGCGATCTCGCAGATGGCCACGTGTGCAGGACTGGCGGAGGGCGACCTGATGGCCTCCCTCAAGGTCATCACCGAGCAGACCGTCAACGCCCTGGGCGCCTCGCGCGCCAGCGTCTGGCTGCTGGACAAGCGCGAGAACGCGTTGCTGTGCAAGATCCTCTACGAGCGCGAGGCGAACCGTCACAGCCAGCCCGAGCTGGAGCTGGGACCCGAGCATATCCCCCACTATTTCCAGGCCCTCGCCAGTGGCCGGGTCATGACCGGGACCGACAAAGATCCAGACCACGCGCCGGCTCAAGCGATGGCGCGGCTCGACGAGGAGACCGCCCTGCTGGACGCGGCCGTGCGCCACTCCGGCAAGCTGGTCGGCGCGCTTTGCCTCGAGCACGTCGGCTTCCACCGCCTCTGGACCCAGGACGAGATCTCTTTCGCCGCCGAGGCCGCCGACCAGGTCGGCCTGGCTCTGATGTCCCACCGCCGCCGCATTACCGAGGCCCAGCTACTGCGCACCAAAGAGAAGGTCCGCGCCCTCAACGACCGCCTCAAGCTGCAGGTCCAGGAACGCACCGTACAGCTGGCTCAGGCGCTCAACCAGAATGCCCATCGCGCCGGCATGGCGGAGATCGCCACCGCCGTGTTGCACAACGTCGGCAATATCCTGACCTCCGTGATCACGTCCGGCCAGACCATCGAAAAGACCGTCCAAACCTCCTCGCTGAAATCGCTGCGGCGCGCCAACAAGCTGCTCGACACGCTCGTCGATCGCGACAATCAGCGCGCCGTCCAGCTGGCCGAGTTCTACCACACCCTTGAGGATCTGCTGATCAAGGAGCACAGCGAGATCAACGAGAACGTCGACCAGGTCCTCAAGAAGATCGATCTGATCCGCGACGTCATCACCGCGCAGCAGAGCTTCGCCTCGACCGAGAGTCAGGCCGAGCCGCTGTTCCTGCCGGACGTCGTCGAGGAGGCGCTCAACATCCAGGAGCACACACTCGGCCGCCACGACGTCACCGTCCGTCGCAACTACCTGGAAACACCCCATATCATCGCGCCCAAGATCAAGCTGATCCACATCCTCATCAACCTCGTCAAGAACGCCCGCGAGGCCTTGGAGGCCAACCAGTCCGACGACCGCGTGATTACCTTGTTCGTCGGTCAGGAGAACGGCCGCGCCGTGATCAAGGTCCGCGACAACGGCATCGGCATCGCGCCCGAGGCTTTGGATAAGGTCTTCTCCCACGGCTTCAGCACCAAGAAGGACGGTCACGGCTTCGGCCTCCACTCCAGCCTGCTGGCGATCGAGGAGATGGGTGGCACGATCAGGGTCGAGAGCGAAGGCCTGGGCCATGGTGCCACCTTTGTGCTGAGTTTCCCCATCCCCGAGCAGGAATTGGTGCTCGACACCTGATTTTTTAGGCGGGCGTGCAGCGTTTTGCCGGGCCGACCTGTCCAACCCGGTCGGCACCATGCCGGAGGGACGCGGATGAACCATGAGGAACAGCGTTGGATCGAGTGCATCAGGAGCGGGGACATGGCCCCCTTCGACCAGCTCTACGCGCGCTACAGCCAGAAGGTCTTCAACCTCTGTTACCGCTTCACCCGCGACCGCCACGAGGCCGAGGACCAGCTCCAGGAGATCTTCATGCGCGTGCTCGACAAACTCGGCGGCTTCCGCGGCGAGTCCAGTTTCGCCACCTGGATCTACCGCCTGGCCACCAACCACCTGCTCAACTTCAAGGCCCGCCGCGGCAACCGACCTGAGACCGGGCTGGAGTCGCTGCCCGAAGCGGCCGCGCCCAGCGCCGACGTGCCGCTGGCCCTGGCGCTGGAACGGGTCGTCGGCCAGTTGCCCGAGGGTTTTCGCCATGTTTTTATTCTCCACGACCAAGAGGGCTTCACCCACGAGGAAATTGCCGATATGCTGGGTATCGAGCCGGCCACCTCGCGCAGCCAACTGACCCGAGCGCGCATGCGGCTGCGCGAGAGCCTCGCCCATCAGATCGCCGCTCGCAAGGAGCATGTCGCATGAACGAAGAACTGATCGAACTGCTTTCGCGATCGCTCGACGAACCTCTGAGCCCCGCCGACCGAGCGCGCCTCGACAAGGCGCTGGCCGAGTCGCCCGAACCTGGCGGCCAGCCGACCCGCGCGGCGCTGGCGCTGGGCGATCGGGGCCGGCGCCTTGGCGGCCGCGGCGCTGCTGGTGTTGATGGTGGCGCCGGAGCCGGAGCCGAAGGGTGCGCCCCAAGCGGATCCAGCCTTCGCCCAGGCCAGGTTTGACGCCGGTCAGGTCCGCCAGCGCTACTACCGCGAAGTCGCGCCCATGGAGCGGCTGGCGATCCAGAAACTGGCCGAGCTTCCGCCCGATCAGGCGCGCCGCTTCGCCCGCCATTGGGCACAACTGGACCGCATGATGGTCTTCTGCGAACGCCGCGCCGACACCGTCGACGCCGTCGCCCTGCAAGGCCTGGCCGAGGTCTACGGCGCTCGGGTCAAGCTCTACGACGCGATATTGGCGAGCTAGGTGGTCTCACGCGAAGTCGCGAAGCCGCGAAGAAAGAGGCGAAGGAAAAGGGTTGCGCGGAGCCGGCGTACCGATCGACCTGGGCGGTTGTAGCGCAATTTCCAAAATTGCGTGGTGGCAGTCAGCCAATGCGTCATTCAGGGCCAGCTCGATGTGGCGCAACTTCCAAAGTTGCGCTGGTGGCAGTTCCGACGGTGTTGCCCCTAAGGCTCGCAGGGGTGTGCGGAGCCGGCGTACCAATCGATCTGGGCGGTTGTAGCGCAATGTCGGCTCCACGGGTGCCGTAAGACCCCGTAAGACCAACGGCGCTTGATTTAGAGCTGAATTCAGACTGATAATCTGGCCAAGGAGATTGTCATGAAACCACTGCAGGTCAGCTCAGACATCCTGGCGATTGGCGATTTCAAAGCCAGAGCTTCACAAGTTATTCGTCAACTGCGGGACTCTCAAAGGCCGATTGTTATCACCCAAAATGGGAAACCCGCCGCGGTACTCATTACTCCGGAAGCTTACGATCGTTTTACTGCCCACCAACTCTTTACAAGAGCTGTGAACCAGGGCTTAGACGATGTGGCTGCAGGACGTGTCATGGATGACGAGGATTTAACCGCTGTACTCGATCGCGAATTTGGACCCTTGTCAAAATGAAGGTTCGTTGGTCTCAAACGGCCGTGGCGCGGCACGAAAGTGGGTTGAAGCGCTTAACACGCCCTGATCGCAGCTTGTTTGCGAGGAAATGATGGCCCTGTGAAAAAAACCTGGCGCGCCCCGTCAAAAAGCCGTACAATCCGCATCCAACAAAGGCCGGGCAGGATCATCCCTCGGCCAGGTAGGACATAGGAACATGGCAAGACGGAACGCATTGACAATGGGGCTCACGCAGATCGGCACTTTTGCCGAGCTGGCCTCGCTGTGCCGCTCGCCCTTCCGAGTGAAAAGAACGTTCCGCTGCTTGTTCCCCGCACATACCTGTCGAATCCGATGAGCGTGCCCTCTCGCCTGTAGTCCGCTACGGGTGTCTTTGTTACTGAAGAGGCACAGAGAATCAAGGTTTTCGGAGGACCATATGACCGATAGTGTGAAGAAAGTCGTTCTCGCCTACAGTGGTGGCCTGGATACGTCCGTCATCATTCCCTGGCTGAAAGAGAACTACGGCTGTGAAGTGATCGCTTACACCGCCAATGTGGGCCAGAACCCCGACGAATTCGTCGGGCTCGAGGAGAAGGCCATCAACAGCGGTGCCAGCAAGTTCGTCATCGAGGACATGCGCGAGGAGCTGTGTACCGACTACCTCTTCCCCATGCTCCAGGCCGGCGCGATCTACGAGGGCAAGTACCTGCTGGGCACCAGCATCGCGAGACCTCTGATCGCCAAGCGCATGATGGACACCGTCGAGCGCGAGGGCGCCGACGCCGTCGCCCACGGCTGTACCGGCAAGGGCAACGACCAGGTTCGTTTCGAGCTGGCCTTTAAGGCCTTCAACCCCAGGGTTCGGGTCATAGCGCCCTGGCGGGAATGGAATCTCCGAAGCCGCGAAGACTGTATCCAGTATGCCGCAGATCGCAATATCCCTCTTCAGATCAAGGAAAAAGGCATCTACTCCCACGACGAGAACCTGTGGCACCTCTCCAGCGAGGGCGGCGAGCTGGAAAACCCCTGGCAGAACGCGCCCAAGGGTGTCTTTGGTCGCATCTGCGCGCCCTGGGACGCGCCGGACCAGAGCGAGGAAGTGATCGTCGGCTTCGAGAAGGGCGTGCCCGTCTCCGTTAACGGCGAGGCGCTCGCGGCGGTGGCGTTGGTCGAAAAGCTCAACGCGCTCGGCAGCAAGCACGGCATCGGCCGCGAGGACATCGTCGAGAACCGCCTGGTCGGTATGAAGTCGCGCGGTGTCTACGAGACGCCCGGCGGCACGATCCTCTACAAGGCCCACCGCGAGATCGAGAGCCTGGTGCTCGACGGCGAGACGATGCACTACAAGGAGCAGATCGCGCCCAAGTACGCCGAGCTGATCTACAACGGCCGCTACTTCGTGCCGCTGCGCGAGGCGCTGGACGCCTTCGTGCGCGAGACCCAGCACAACGTCACCGGCGAGGCGCGGCTAATGCTCTACAAGGGCAACATCGTCACCCTGGGCCGGCGCTCGCCTTACTCGCTGTACCGCGAGGACTTCGCCACCTTCGGCCAGGACGACGTCTACGACCAGTCCGACGCCGAGGGCTTCATCAATCTCTTTGGTCTGCCCGTCAAGGTCCGCTCGCTGATCGAGATGGGCGCTGGCGAACAGCTCAAGGGCTACAAGGCCCCCAACTACTCCAAGTTCAAGAGGGACTGAGCTATGAAACTCTACGAGGGCAGAGTCGGCGGCAAACCGCTGCCGCTGATGGACCAAATCAATCGCTCGCTGCCGTTCGACATCCGCTTGCTGGCCTGTGACCTGGAAACGAACCGGGCCTGGGCCGGCGAGCTGTGTCGGCTGGGCATCTTCAGTGCCGACGAGCACCGCGCCATTCTCACCGCTTTGGACGAGATCGGCGCGGCCGCCGAGGCCGGTGCCTTCAGCCCGCTGCCGGACGACGAGGACGTCCACACCCTCGTGGAGCGCCTGCTCACCGAGAAACTGGGTCCGATCGGGGCCCGCATCCACACGGGGCGCAGTCGCAACGACCAGGTCGTCTGCGATCTGCGCCTCTACACACGCGGCGCCATCGACCGCCTGAGCGCGGCACTGCGGGCGCTGATCGCGCAGCTGGCCGAGCTGGGCGAGCACCACGCCGAGACGCTGATGGCCGGAACCACCCACCTCCAGCCGGCGCTGCCGATCACGCTGGGCCAATTCCTGTGTTCGCTGGGCTTCGCGCTGGTTCGCGACCTGAGCCGCCTGCAGGACGCGCGCGGGCGGGTCAACCTCTGCCCGCTGGGCTCCGGCGCCATGGCCGGCAGCGGCTTCCCCGTCGACCGCCACGCCCTGGCGACGGCGATGGCCTTCGACGGCATTTTGGAGAACAGTATCGATGCCATCAGCGATCGCGATTTCTGCCAGGAAACCGCCTTTGCCTGCGCGACCCTGACCACCCATCTCTCGCGCTACGCCGAGCAGTTCACGATCTGGGCCAATCCGCTGTTCGGCTATGTGCGCTTCAGCGACGACTGGTCGACCGGCTCCTCGATGATGCCCCAGAAACGCAATCCCGACGCCATGGAACTGGTGCGCGGCAAGGCGGCGCGGGTCCAGGGCCAGCTGACGACCCTGCTGACCTTGACCAAGGGCCTGCCGCTGACCTATGCCAAGGACCTGCAGGAGGACAAGGAGCCGCTGTTCGAGGCGCTGGATACCGCGTTGCTGGTTACCAAAGTCTTCACCGGGGCCCTGGCCACGGCGACCTTCCGACCCGAACGCCTGACGGCGGCCCTGTCCGGCGACATGCTGGCCACCGACCTGGCCGACGCCCTGGCCCGCGCTGGCCTGCCGTTCCGCCAAGCCCATGAACAGGTGGCGCGTCTGGTCACGGAACTGGAGCAAAACGGCGGCAATCTGGCCGCTCTGACCCGTGCCGAGCTGGCCAGCCGCTTCCCGATCCTGGGTCCATCGCCCAGCCCACTGGACTTCAAAGGCTCCGTGGCGGCGAGAGTCGTCGCCGGCGGCACAGCCCCGTCACGGGTCCACGATCAGGTGGCGCTGTTGCGGCAGCGGCTCCAACCGTGACCGCTCAGGGATTCGCACTCGAGCTATTCCGTTCGAAAGCCGAGGTGGCGCGAAGCCCCAAAAGTGGTTGACAGAAACCGGAAACGCGGCGAGAGTTAGCTATCTGGCTGCATGAGGGTTGGCAATGATCGAGGTGACGCCCCAACGACTGAAGGAATTCGACGCCCTGAATCTGGTCGGTGTCGGCGGTATCTCGGTCGTCTTTTCCGCGGTTCACCTGGCGGCGTTCAACCCCTTCAACAACGATCGGCCCGTGGCCCTCAAATTTGTCTGGGATGTGACCCAAGCGCAGCAAGAGGTCCGACGCCTGATCCTGCTCGACAGCAATCGCGGCGTCAACAAACTCTACGGATACTTCGAGGCACCCCTGGCGGAAGTGCGCGCCCTATTGTCGCCGCTGCTCGACGGCCATCAGGCCTTGACCTCTGTGCAGCCCGAGGTAGGGCCCGATGCCCTGGTCGGCGTACTGGTGATGCAGCTCTCCAAGGGTTGCCACCTGATGAAAACCAGAGCCTTGGAAGGTGCAGCTTACAAGCTTGGCAAGGACGAATGGGTCATCGATTACGAGGGTCGGCCCTACCTGCAGTCCCTGGCGATGCCGCTCAGTGTGGCCGAGCGTATCGCCATCGTGCGGGGCTTGATGAAGATCATCATCGAGGCCCACGAGCAGGAGCCGCCGCAGGTCCACGGCGACCTCCATCCCGGCAATGTCCATTTCAATCCCAAGACCGAGGAGGTGGTCGTACTCGACTGGAGTGGCCTGGACATCTATGGCGCCTCCGGCTGGATCACACCTTGGCACGATCGACTGATTCTGGGCGAGATCCAGGCGCTACCCCGGCAGACCGACGTCTATTTGATCGCGCTCTGGGTGGACCGTCTGCTCGGTAACGAGGACCGCGCCTTCCACCGGCTAGCCAACAGCGTCTTGACCAGCGAAACCGGCGAAGAACAGGATATCCGCTCCTTTTTCAAGGCCTTCGAACAGCAGGTCGAGTTTCTCGGAAGACGCGCGAAAAAACGACGCTGGCCCTATCTGCTCGGTGTGGGGCTGTTGGCGCTCCTGGTGTGGCAGCTGGACATCGTAGAACGCCTGCAAGGTTCTGATGGTGGTGCCAAGGCGGCGCGACAGGCCCTTGAAGCTGAAGCGGTGGCCCGAAAGACAAAAGAGGAGCTCAAGCACATTATCTATGGGAACTCTGCCGCGTTGCACGAGGTGTCGGTCAAGCACGACTTGAGTCGCCCCCAAGCGGTCTATGTGTCGAAGGCGGACCGCTTTGTGGTGTACGGTGGTCTCCCCTTCCTCGAGGGCGACGCCATCAACAACGAATTCGAAATTCAGACCATTAGCCTGAGTGCCATGGCCCTGAAAGCGCCAGGCAAAGCGGCGCTCGAACGCGCTGTTTTCACGGCCCACCCCTTGCTGGGAGGCGATTCCCAACCATTGGGGTGCCTCTTGATCTACGACGCGCCCTTGATCCAGATCGCCAACGCCCTATCGCGACATCTCAAGGAGGATATTAGCCTGCTCTCCGCCTCTGAGCCTAGGGTGATGGGCTTGGTCTATGGCGACGACCCCGGCCTACTGTTGGAACGCATGTTCGAAATAATGCCCACGCCCGATGTTGCCATGAAAAAGCACATGATCTACTACGACGGCCAATATCTCCGCTATTGGGACCTGGCCCCCGGTACCGCAATCGAGGGCAACTTATCAGCGTTGTTGACTCAATACCTGCAAGAGCGCATGGGTTACGAGCTCACCAAAATACCCCGTAAATTGGCGGACCAGACCCTGCGACGCGAAGTGACGACACCGTCCTCATGCCTGGGCCTGTTCAGGCACCTGGTCGCGGCCCAGGGCTACTCCCTCGAGGTCGATCAAAATGGGACGACACTTTCTTTCCGCAAGAACTATTGAGATCCGCGGCCGCACTGGCAAGTCAACAAGCCACTGCTTGCGCATCCCCGTGTGTCAAACCTGGACGATGAAGCCGGACATGGCTCAGGATTCGATCGGGACCGGGTGGCGGAGTGGGCTGGTGACGCGACTCACGGTCCCGGTGGGGCTGGAGAGGACGGTCAATTGGCCGCCGACCGAGACGGCGAAATAGTTGGCCATGTACATGCCATAGTGCTTTTGCTCGCGGAAGCTCTCCCAATCGTCGGGCACGATGAAGCCGTGGCCGTCGTCCTCGATCGTCAAGGTCACCGTTTCGTCTTCACGGGCGAGTCTGACCCAGGCCTGAGCGGCGCCGCTGTGTTGGCCGACGTTCTTCAGCAGGGTCCGAAAGATGCGGTAGAGGCTGGTGGCTACCTCATCGTCTAGGGGTAGCGTCTCATCCGTGAAGGTGCGGTGCAACACGAGCTGGGGATAGAGCCCGCTGAAGACGTCGGCAAACGAGTCCAGCTCGGCCACGAGGCCGTAGCGGAAATCGGGCAGCAGCAATTGCCCGCAGACGTTGCGGAGCGCGCCGCAGACGTTGGGCAGCATGCCGTCCGAGATGGCGTGCAGCTCTTGTTGTGCGCGCTCGCGGTCATCTGTGCGGGCCAAGGCCCGCAGCTGGAAGCCCAGCCCGTTGAGCGAGGCCAGGGGTCCGTCGTGGAGGTCGTTGGCGATCTCGGTAGAAACCTGCTCCAGGTGGCGCTGCAGGATGGTCATGTGGACTTCCTTGAGCTTGCGCTCGTGGGCCTCGATCTCCTGTTGGCGCTCGGCCACCTGGGCGCGCTGTTCGGCCAGTTCGCGACGCTGCTCGGCCAGGTGGGCTTGGGCGATCAGGGCGCGGCGCTTGCGGCGCTCGAAGAACGACAGGCCCAGGTAGATCAAGCCCACTAATAGGGCTAAGCCCAATATGATCAGCAGGGGCAGCCAGGTGATCCAGACGGGGGCCGAGATCTCCAGCGGCAGTTCGGCGGCCACCTCTTGGGCGAAGGGGTCGATGCCGCGCAGCTTCAGCAGGCCCTTGCCGCCCGACATGCTGAGGTAGCGAGTATAGCTGACGGACGCGTGGTTGCCCTCGCTCCAGACCCAGCCGTCGTCCAGGTTGACCCGCCAAGTCCCGACCTTGGCCTGACCGGGCGCGCGAAAGTCGAGCAGGCAGGCGTCGAGGCTGAAGGTCTTGTCCTCGTGGGAGAATTTCAGGGTTTGGCCTTGGGGCAGAATATGGGCGACGTCGATGTTGCCACGGCGCACATTGGTGAGCACAAGTTGGGGCGGAGGCAGTCCGCCAAACTGCTCAGGCTGGAAGCGAACCAGGCCGTCGGTGCCGCCAAAGAAGACACCGCCCTTGCGGGGGTCGACGGCACAGGCGCCCGGCACGGCGGCCCCAGGCGAGGCGAAGGTGTGGCTGTTGAAGAACAGACGCGAATTGGTGACGGGGTTGTAGCGGACCAGGCCCTCGGAGTCGAGGATCCAAATCACGCCAGCCTTGTCCTCGGCGAGCGCCACAAAGACATGGTCGGGGAAGGACCAATCCTCGAGCACGCGCACAAAACTGCCGTCCGCCTCGAGCCGGCACAGGCCACCCGAAAAAGTGGCGATCCAGACGCGGCCATGGTGATCGACGAGCAGGTGGGTGATGTCGTTGGCGCTGATGGAACGCGGATCATCGGGGTTCTTGAGGTAATGGCGCACCGCGCCTGAGCCGGGGAGCAGGCGGTTGAGACCGCCGCCGTAAGTGCCGACCAGCAGGCTGCCGTCGGGGTGGTGAGCCAGGGCGGTAATGGTGCGGTGATTGATGTGGTGGTCACTGCCAGGCTGGGGTTCGTAAAGGGTTTCTCTGTCAGTGTCGAGACGGTAGTGGATCAGTTCCTTGTTGGTGGCCACCCATAGGGCGTCGTCGCCGTCGGCGAGCAGGCGCCAGCAGGCGCGGCCGGGCAGGAGCGTGTGTTGCACGGCTCGATCGCCCTGCAGGCGCAGGTGGATCAGACCGGACTCGGTGCCGACCAGGAGCGAGCCATCGCGATGGACAAGCAGGGTGCGGACGACGGCATTCTCGAGGAACCAGCGCGACTGACCGGTGGCCAGGTCGAGCAGGGCCAGGCCGCGGCGGCAGCCGACCCAGAGCCGGCCGGCATCGGCGGAGGCGAGGGTCAGGACCCCGCCTTGGCGCAGGTAGTCATAGGTCGCAAAGAGGTTGCGGCGCAGGTCGAGGCGGTTGAGACCCCCAACGGTGGTGGCGACCCAGAGCAGATCGTCGTCATCGGCGCAGAGGGTGGTGACGATCGAGGCATTGAGGCTGCTGGGTCGACTGTCTTCGTGTTGGTGGGTGTGGAAGTCGGCGCTGCCGGTACGCCACTCGCAGAGCCCGTGCTCGGTGCCGACCCAGAGCGTGCCACGCCGGTCGAGGGCCAGGGCATAGACGTTGTCGGAGGCCAGGGAAGCGGGGCGGGCTGGGTCGTGCCGGTAGTTCTGCCAGGTCTGGTCGGCGTCGATCGCGAACAGGCCCGCGTTGAGGGTGCCGATCCAGACGCGTCCGCTGGCGCTGGGCAGGATGATGCGCACCTTCTGCCCTTCGAGGATGCTAATAGGGATGAAGCGCCGGGTGGCCAGATCGAAATAGCCCGCCCCGGAGGCGTCGGTGCCGACCCAGAGCCGCCGTCCGAGCGCGATGGTGGTAACGCCGTTCTGGAATTCAGGCACCGCGAAGCGGGTGACGCGGTCCTGCTCGATCAGGTTGAGTCCTGCGTCGGTGCCGACCCAGACCCGCGCGCCGTCGACGCAGATCGACCAGACATTGTCCGAGTCGAGGCTGGCGGGATTGGCTGGGTCGTGGGTGAAGCGCTTGAAGGTGCCCAGCTCGGGATTCATGCAGTTGAGACCGCCGTTGCTGCCGATCCACAGACGGCCTTGATCGTCCTGCTGAATCGCGCGCACCTTGCCGCTGGTGAGCGTGGTCGGATCGTCGGGGTCGTGGTCGTACCAGCGCACCCGCTGGCCGTCAAATCGAAACAGACCCAGATCCGTGCCACACCAGAGAAAGCCATAGCGTCCCTTGTAAAGCGCGGTGATGCGCTGTTGGGGGAAGGTGTCCTTGTCGCCCAGCTGGACGAATTCGAGGGCGCGATCCTGGGCCATAAGCCGCGGCCCCAGCCAGCACAGGCCAAGGACAAGCAGACCCGCCAGCGGAGGCGGTCGTCGAACGATCAGCTGGCCCCGCATGCGAGGCTCGGGCTTATGCATGGTACGGCTCCCAACAACCGGTATCCCTGCATTTTACTACAAGCCTGGCAATATCGCCGCGAATGGAAATTGCGCTTAGACGGGCAGGTAGGTCACCTTCACGCCCTTCTCGTTGGGGCTGACCAGCACCAGCAGACCACCGATGATGCCCAAGGGTGCGCCCTTGACCTCGCGGACATGGCCGACGACTCGGCCCTCGTGGTTGCACTGCTGCATCATCTGGAGCGACTCGGTGGGGCGGTGGGGATCGGGTACTTCGTAGAGCACCAGGTAGCCCCCGCGGTTGGCGTAACAGCCGGTGATACGGCTCCAGCTTGACCACCAGCGCAGGTGGTCCTCCTTGGTTTTGATGGCGCGGCTCCAACCCAGCGGCGCTGGGCGGAAGCCTGGCAGCGAGAGGACGATGCGCTTGCCCTCCAGCTCCAGTTTGTTGTGGTCGACCTCGGGGTCCTGGACAAAGTGGCGCACGACCGGCGAGATCTGATCGATGACGTAGAGGTCGCTATGGTAGCGCCCACCGATCAGCCAGTGCAGTTTAAAATTGAAATTGAAGCTGCGCTGATGGTCGGTCAGGGTATAGAAAGAGTTGCCGATTTTGGTGACGATGACCTGCTCGTGTTCGGGTACGCCAAAGGCGATCTCGCTGATGACTTGCGGGTTAGGGTGCTTCCAGAGGTCGATGTAGTCCATGCCGACCGCGAACAGGCGATCGCCATCGGCGAGCAGAATGCGCGGGGCCAGGTCCAGCAACTGGCCCTCGGAGCCGACCATGTAGGCGCGGGCCAGAACCTTGCCGCGGGGGTCGAGAATGAAGGTACCGATCTCGGTGGAGACCCAGTAGAGCTTGCGCGTCCAGACATAATGGGCCATGCTGACCCGCAAGGGCTTGCCATCGGCGATGACTTCCAACTTGCAGATCAGCTTGCCCTTGGGGTCGAAATGGTAGGCCGCGGGGTAGTCGACGATGATCATGCTGCCGTCGCGCACGAGCTGGTAGGACTCGGGCCGGAAATACTTGGTGTCGAAGCCGGGCACGGCCAGTTGTAGCGGCTCGCGATAGGCAGCCAGGGGCGCGCCGGCAGCGACGAGCAAGAGCGTGCACAGCCAGGGGAAGCAGGTCATCGGGCGCTTCGTGCACAGGTTCCGGATGGATCGCCGCAATGGTCGCGCACGGTTTCCAAGCCAGTGCCCGGCATGGTCGAGGAGGTACTCAATCCGGGCTGGGTGTCGGAGGTAGCGGGGAGGCTGCTCAGCACCAGGATCACGATAAGGGCTTTTTTCACTTGATCGCTCCGGTCTCCTGGGAGACAAATGCGTCTTGACGTGGTTCAAGGGTCATGACAAGGGTTTGGCCTTCCTTGTCCAACGAATAGGAGAGACCCGCTTGGGTGATCAGCTCCTGCCAGGTGGCATTGTAAACGGCAAGCGTCAGCATTTTATTCGCGAGTTGATCACTGACTCTGACCGGCATGCCGACCGCACCCTCAATGAAGGACGCAAAGCTTTCCACAGGCCGATCTTCCATGATGAAGA
Source organism: uncultured Holophagae bacterium (assembly GCA_964423555.1). Classification (GTDB taxonomy): domain Bacteria; phylum Acidobacteriota; class Holophagae; order Acanthopleuribacterales; family Acanthopleuribacteraceae; genus CAYRFM01. The sequence continues at coordinate 22,764 of CAYRFM010000001.1, forward strand.
AGTAGTACTTGATGTAGACAGGCACGGTATTGGGCCGAGCCTGGTAGATTAATTTGTTACCTTCCACGCGGACGGTGATGGCCTGGTTCAGTTCTTCGAGGAAGGTGTCGAAGCCGCCGCGGGCCTCGAAAATGCCGGAGACCTTGCCAGCCAACCCCGGCATTTCACCGGGCAAGTTTATTTCGGTGTGAACGTATTGCAGGTCGAATAGTTGAGCGACGGCGCTGAGGAGGCGGTCGAGATTGTGCTCGTTCTCCCAGACGACGGCGATCTCCGAGCCATAGCTGAGGCCCAGAAAGCTACGGGGCCGTTCGAACAGATGCCAGCTGTAGGCGTCTTCGAGGACCAGTTTGACCCTGTTGAACTCGATGGCGGCGACGTAGCCGAATGAGTGGTCGAGCTGCAGCCAGTCGCCGATGCGCACCAGTTGCTGCTTGCCGATGATGGCGGGATTGCGCTTGAGGGCCAGCACGGCGATGGGAGTGGCGGCATCGTGGGCGTCGAAGTGAATGATGTTCGCGCGGGTGTATTGGGCGATGTCCTTGGCGAGGAGCTCGCGGAAGGTCGGGTCCTCGGCGGCGTCGTAGAGGTGGCGTAGCTCGGCGATGCGGGTGGCGTCGGCGACGCGTTCCTGGTGCAGAATCTGGATGCGGCGCTTTTGGATGGGTAACTCGCCGTCGCCGAGCAGGCGGTTGATCAGGAGTGAGGAGAACCAGATGAAAAGCATCCAGCCGACCAGGTGCAGCGGTCTGAAGAAGCCGGCGATGATCTCGAGATTGCGGCGTGGCATGGAGCGGCGGCGCACCTGTTTGAGCAGGGTGTAGAGTTGGCTGGCGGAGACCTCGGCGCCGGGCTGTTGGCAACTGCGTTGGAAGCGGCGGATCTTCTTGCCGACGTCTAAGCGCTGGGCCAGAGACCCGGCCACCCAGGCGAGGTCCTGGGCGAGGCCGAGCGGCGGCTGGCGGAAGTCATTCTCCGACCAGCCGGGTGGGTCGAGCGCCAGGCCGATAATTTTGAGCTCGCGACTATCCTGTTCGATCAGCAGATGACCCTGGGCCAGGCTGCCATGACACATGCCGGCGCGCTCGAGGTCCAGCAGGGCGAGGGTCAACTCGAGCAGGGCGTCGACTCGCTCCATGGGGTCGGCGCGCTCCAGCAGTTGCTCGAAGGGGCTCCCGTCGATCCACTCGAGCACCAGCACGCCGACCTGGGCGCGGTCGACGCCGTCGGGTAGGGGCTCCTGATAGCCGGCCAGCGGATCGGCACTGGCGTAGGCCAGGGGTGGGTAATTGCACAGGCAGTGGCTGAAGTAGGCCGAGCCATCGAGGGCGTAGAGACGGGCCAGGCGGTCGAAAAAGTGATCGGCGCGATAGACCAGCTTGACGACCATTTCCATGCCTGAGGCATGGGTCGCGCGATAGGTGCGGCCCCACGGGGCATCGCCCAGCAGGCTGTGCAGGAAAAACTGACCGTCTATGACGGAGATGGTAGGGTTGCCATCGCGCATGGTGCCCTCGTGCCGGTTGGCAGATCGAAACCGCAGGCATAGCGCCGGTCGCCGCGCCCGGTCCGTTCATTGTAGGGTCAGACGGACGGCAATGCCAGCGCAACTTGGCAGATTGTTAGCGATCTTACACTTTGCGGGGGTTCACATATTCCGCACCAAACGGCCACTGGCAAGTGCTAGGATTTTTCCTGATCAGAACGAATTAATTTCTTAGGGATTCCCCAAGATAATGGGGTATCGCCGAAAATAGGTGCAAGATGTGGGACTCTTGGCTCAATTCATTATTAATACGAGTACCGCATGAGGGTCTGTGTGGGGCTGGGATGGGGCTCCCATGAGCAATCCGTGATGGCCGCTTGGGCAAGGATCTCAACAGTGGCGCGGCTTTCGGCCGAATGGGCTCAAGCTCGATCAGGCTTGTACTACATCTTGTATAATTTTGTGTTGAAAGCCACAAGATGCGGTGGTAGAATCCGTTCATTGAGCTACGCAATCAGCCTGCTTCGAACACCGATTCGGCCCTCGAAGAGTGCCTGGGCTACGCTGGCTTTCCATGGATCAGGGATAAGGGGAAAATAAGCGCCATGAAATTCCAAAGACGTTTCACCGAAGCGGGTAAGTCGCCCTACGCGGACATTCCATTTACGCATCGTCGTTCAGAGATTCGCAACCCAGATGGCACGGTCGTGTTCAGTGTCGACCACGCCATGGTACCGGCGGATTGGTCACAGGTCGCGGTCGACGTGCTGGCCCAGAAGTATTTCCGCAAAGCGGGCGTACCTGTGAAGACAGCCAAGGTCAGCGAGGAGGGCGTGCCCGAGTTCTTGCAGTGCAGCGTCGCCGACGAGCGCGGCATGAAGGGTGAGCGCGAAAAATACACGATGGAGACGGACGCCCGCCAGGTATTCGGTCGCATGGCCGGTTGCTGGACGTACTGGGGTTGGAAACACGGTTATTTCGACAGCGAGGCCGAAGCGCAGACGTTCAACGACGAGCTGTGCTACATGTTGGCGCGCCAGATGGTGGCGCCCAACTCGCCGCAGTGGTTCAACACGGGTCTGAACTGGGCGTACGGCATCAACGGCCCGGCCCAGGGTCACTTTTACGCCGAGCCCAAGACGGGCGAGGTGCGGCTCTCGGAAGATGCCTACAGCCATCCCCAGCCGCACGCCTGCTTCATCCAGTCGGTCGACGACAACCTGGTCAACGAGGGCGGGATCATGGACCTGTGGACGCGGGAGGCGCGCCTGTTCAAATACGGTTCGGGCACGGGCACGAACTTTTCCCGTCTGCGCGCGGCGGGCGAGCCTCTGTCCGGCGGCGGGCGCAGCTCGGGTCTGATGAGCTTCCTCAAGATCGGCGACCGCGCCGCGGGCGCGATCAAGTCCGGCGGCACGACGCGACGGGCGGCAAAGATGGTGACGCTGGACATCGACCACCCGGATGTCGAGGAGTACATCGAGTGGAAGATGGTCGAGGAACAGAAGGTCGCGGCAATGGTGACGGGTTCCAAGACCTGCCGCCGCATGCTGGACGAGATCCTGCGCGCCTGTTGGAGCGAGGGTAGCTGTCAGGTCGATCCGCGCGAGAACGCGAAGCTGCGGGCTGCCCTGCGCAAGGCCCACGGTGCCTTGATCCCCAAATCCTATATCAACCGCATCATGCAGCTGGCGGAACAGGGCTACAAGTCGATCCACTTCCCGGAATACGATGTCGACTGGCAGTCGGAGGCCTATGCCACCGTCTCGGGCCAGAACTCCAACAACAGCGTGCGGGTCTCCAACGAGTTCATGCGCGCGGTCAACGAGGGCGAGTCTTGGCAGTTGAAGGCGCGGACCTCGAACAAGGTCACCAAGACGCTGCCGGCGGGCGACCTATGGGAAAAGATCAATGTGGCGGCCTGGCACAGTGCCGACCCTGGTCTCCAGTTCGACACGACGATCAATGAATGGCACACCTGTCCCGAGGGCGGTCGCATCAATGCCTCCAATCCCTGCTCGGAGTACATGTTCCTCGATGACACGGCCTGTAACCTGGCCTCGGTCAACCTGATGAAGTTCCTCAACCAAGAGACGGGCGTATTCGACGTGGCCACGTTCCAGGCGGTCTGCCGACTGTGGACGGTGGTGCTGGAAATTTCGGTGCTGATGGCGCAGTTCCCCAGCCGCGAGATCGCGCTGAAGTCCTACCGCTACCGCACCCTGGGCCTGGGCTACGCCAACCTCGGCGCGATGCTGATGGTCTGCGGCATTCCCTACGACTCGCGCCGCTCGGTGGCGATCACCGGCGCGATCACGGCGATCATGACCGGCGTCTGTTACAAGACATCGGCGGAGATGGCCGCGGAGCTGGGTACCTTTGCCGAGTACGACAAGAACCGCGACGCGATGTTGCGGGTCATGCGCAACCACCGTCGCGCTGCCTATAATGTCGATGAGCAGGAGTACGAGGGTCTGGAGGTCAAACCGCTGGGGATCAACTCCAACCACTGCCCGCAGTACCTGCTCGACGCCGCCAAGAAGGCCTGGGACGAGGCGCTCAGCCTCGGCAAGAAACACGGCTATCGCAACGCCCAAGTGACCGTCATCGCGCCGACTGGCACGATCGGCCTGGTCATGGACTGCGACACGACCGGGATCGAGCCGGACTTCGCGCTGGTCAAGTTCAAGAAGCTGGCCGGCGGCGGCCACTTCAAGATCATCAACGCCTCCGTGCCCGCGGCCCTGCGCCAGTTGGGCTATAGCCCGGACCAGGTCAAGCGCATCACCGACTACTCCAAGGGCACCGGCACCCTCAAGGGCGCGCCCTTCATCAACCACGAGACGCTGCGCGCCCGCGGTTTCAATGAGGCCAAACTGGAAAAAGTCGAAACCGCGCTGGGTTCGGCCTTCGAAATCCGCTTTGCCTTCAGCCGCCACATTCTCGGCGACAAGTTCCTGACTCAGGACCTGCACGTGGCCACCGAACAGCTGGACGATTGGAACTTCGACTTGCTGGGCCACCTGGGCTTCAGCGCCGAGCAGGTCCAGAAGGCCAACGAGTACTGCTGTGGCACCATGACCCTGGAGGGTGCGCCGGACCTGCGCGAGGAGCACTACGCCGTCTTCGACTGCGCCAACAAGTGCGGTCCTAAGGGCACGCGCTTCATCTCCTATCAGGGCCACCTCAACATCATGGCCGGCGCACAGCCCTTCCTCTCGGGCGCGATCTCCAAGACGATCAACATGCCCAACGAAGCCACGGTGGAACAGACCAAGGACGTCTACTACCGCGCCTGGACACTGGGCATCAAGGCGATCGCGCTCTACCGCGACGGTTCCAAGCTGAGTCAGCCGCTGTCGGCCCAGTACGACGAGTACTTGGACGAAGCGGTCGAGGAGACGGCCGAGCCCAAGGACAAGGTCCTGGCGGTGGCTCAAAAAATGGCGACGGCGGTTCAGGTCAAGCGCGAGCGTGAGAACCTGCCCAACCGCCGCCGCGGCTACACGCAAAAGGTCGTGGTTGGCGGTCAGAAACTGTTCCTGCGGACGGGTGAGTACCCCGATGGTCGCCTGGGCGAGATCTTCCTCGACATGCACCGCGAGGGCGCCAACTTCCGCAGCGTCATGAACTGTTTCGCGATCGCGGTCTCGTTGGGCCTGCAGTACGGCGTGCCGCTGGAGGAGTTCTTGGACGCCTTCGTCTTCACCAAGTTCGAACCCTCCGGCGCCCTGCAGGGACACGATCAGATCAAGTTCTGCTCGTCGGTGATCGACTTCGTGTTCCGCGAACTGGGCCTGAACTACTTGGGTCGCACGGATTATGCCCACGTCCCCATGCTGGCGGCGGAGACCAAGGAGGCGACCCCGGTTTTTCAAAACATGGATGAAACCGATCGCGAGTTTTCCGCCGTGATGGCCAAGACCAGTGCCGAAATCCAGAGCGACCGCATGTCCGCCAAGGTGGCCTCGACCAATGAGGCGCGCATGAAGGGCTACGAGGGCGATGCCTGCCCCGAGTGTGGCAACCTGACCCTGCTGCGCAATGGCACCTGCCTCAAGTGCGATACCTGTGGGACGACCACCGGCTGCAGCTAAGCACCACACACAGGTGAAGTGAATGGGGAGGTCTTCGGGCCTCCCTTTTTTGTGTTATCATCGTTTCATATTCGGGAGGGTTACATGCGCAAGAAAATTCTTGTGGTCGAGGACGAACCCAAGATTCGCGAGGGTATCGTCGATGCGCTGGGTTTCCAGGGATTCGAGGTCATTGCGGCCGAACGGGGCGACGAGGCTCTGTCCAAGGGCATCATGCTGGATCCCGATCTGATTCTGCTGGACATCATGTTGCCGAAACTCAACGGCCTGGACGTCTGCGAGAACTTGCGCGAGAACGGCATCAAGGCGCCGATCATTTTCCTTTCGGCCAAGGGCAGCGAAGCGGACCGCATTGAGGGCTTGGAGAAGGGTGGCGACGACTTCATCAGCAAACCGTTCTCGGTCAAGGAGCTGATCGCTCGCATCAACGCCCAGCTGCGCCGTCGCGACCTCGACAAGGTCGACGCCCTGCATCAGCAGAAGGCATCCGGACCCGTGCGCATCAAGGATCTGACGATCGACTTCGACGCGCGTTCCTGCTGGCTCAAGGACCAACGGCAACACCTGTCGGAAAAGGAGTTCCTGATCCTCAAGATCCTGGTCGAGAACCTGGGCAAGGTCATCGACCGCGAAACGCTGTTGCGAGAGGTCTGGGGCTATGCCACGATCGCACTGGAGACGCGCACGGTCGATGTCACGATCGGCAAGCTGCGCCAGAAGATCGAGGAGGATCCCGCCAATCCGATGATCATCAAGACCAAGCGCGGCAAGGGCTACATCATCGAAGACAGCAACTAGCGACGGCACGTCAGCGAAGGCGTCGGAAGGCCAATGAAGTCCTTGTTCAATATCCACCGCCTCTATTTCACTTTCGCCCTTTATCTGGTGATCATCATTATTCCGCTGGGCATCGTCTACTACGTGGGCACGGTTTCCCTGGAAGACAAGCGCCGCCAGATCGAGAGCAATGTCCAGGCCGAACTGGCTGCCACCGGTGATGGACTCAAGCACGAACTGTTCACCGTGTGGGAGTCGTTTCTGCGCGAGGAGCTGTTCCGCAAGTACTATCACTACCAGGCAGTGACCCTGCCGGAGTCGGCGGAGGACGAGGCGTCCTTGAAAGTCGAGAGCCTGCGGCCCGAGCGTTCGCCCCTGGCCCACACCGTCGATCGCCTGGACAACCTCGGCAACGACAAGGGTGGTCAGGCCAATCCCTCGCGGCCCTCGATGAGCGACGCGATCCGCAACAGCGTGGTCGGCTATTTCTCCTACGAGCCAGGAGTCAACCGTTTCAACACCCCTTACGATCCCTCGCCCTATGTCCACCAGGCCGCCTCGACCGAACGGCTCAAACGCGCCCAACTGGTCGCCGATTACCGCCATTTTCTCGAGCAGGATCTGCGCGGTCGCTTGTTGGACGAGATGGGTCTGCGCCCTGGCGAGGAATTGGTGCCCAACAACATCCTGCGCTATCTGCGGGTCAACAACATATCCAAGGAAAAGGAGTACCTGGCCAAGGTCGAGTGCCTTGATCGGCTCGCCGCCAACGAGGCCCTGACGCGTACCAGCATGGTCGGCAGCCCCACGGTCTGGGTCTACTACTACGACTTCCGGTTCTGCACTTTCAGCTGGGAGAGCACGAACTACGTGATCGGCTTCCGCCCGGTGCTTGTCAACAAGGACCGACTGCTGATCCAGGGCTTCGTCGTCAACACGCTGGTCCTGATCCAAGAGCTGCAGAGCTACCTGGAGGAGATTCAGCCCGAATTTGGCTCGGTCGTGATCGAGGAGACCTCGCCCGTGTTGGGCGAGCCGTTGTTCGACCCCTTCAACTTCCTGGTCATCACCTACAAGACCAACGGCGACAAGAACTACCTGCACAATTACAACGACGAGCGGCGGCGCTTCAACCTGACGATGATCGTGCTGACGATCGCCCTGGTCTTCTCCATGGTGCATCTGGGCAGCCTGATCCTCGGCCACGTCGACCTGCATCGCAAGAAGAACAATTTCATCTCGGCCATCACCCATGAGCTCAAGGCGCCGCTGACCAGCATCATGATGTATGCGGAGATGCTCGAGGAGGGCTGGGCGCGCGGCAAGGAATTGACCTACTACCAGCACATTCGCTGGGAGTCCGAGCGGCTCAGTCGGCTGATTCGCAACATTCTCGACTTCTCGGGCCTGGAGCGCGGGACCTTCAAGCTCCAGCGCGCACCGCTGGAACTGGACATCTTCGTCGAGGAGACGCTGGCCGCCCTGACGGACTGGATCGACAAGAGCGGTCTCAAGCTCGACCTCAAGCTCGAGGCACAACCGACGGTGATGGTCGACAAGGACTCCATGTCCCAGGTGCTTTACAACCTCTGTGACAACACCATCAAATACGGGCTCTCCAACGAAAAGCCACTGCTGACCGTGCGGGTGGCGGAGCTCGAGGACAAGGCCATTCTCGAGGTCTTCGACAACGGCTCCGGCATCCCCAAGGAGGAGGAGTCCAAGATCTTCAACCGCTTCTACCGCATCGAGAACGAGATGACCCGCGAATCGACCGGCACGGGTCTGGGCCTGGCTCTGGTCAAGGATCTGGTCGAGGGCAACAAGGGCGCGATCGCTTATTTTCGACCGGACACCGGCTGCGGCTTTGGCGTGCGCATTACCTTTCCCAAACTCGAGGAGAGCGAGGACGAGTTTGACGAGAGCGAGTTCCCGGAGTAGCGTCCCAGCTGGCCACTGGCCTCAAGCGGCGTGGCGGCACGCTAACGCCAACGGGCTGAACACACACGCCGCAGCGGTCATTCCGCGGACTTCTTCCGCTTGACTTCCTCGATCCGCTTCAGCAGTTCCTCGAAGTTGATGGGCTTGATCAGAAAGGCGTCGGCGCCGGCCTCCTTGCCCTCGAGCTGGTAGCGGTAGTCCTTGTAAACAGCGGTCATGAGAATGATCGAGGTCTGTTTGAGGCGGGGATGGTTCTTGATCTTTTTGGAGAGCTCGAAGCCGTGGATGCCGGGAAACAGGAGCAGGTCGATCAGCACCAGCTCGGGCTGGAGCTCGAGCACGCGCTCATAGCCTTCGTCGCCGTTGCTGGCACCGACGGCCTCGAAGCCGTTGGCGGAGAGAAACGAGACCAGCACCTGCAGCAACTGCTTGTCGTCGTCGACGACCACGACCTTGCCGCGGGTCTTCTGTTCCGCTACGGGCGCTGCTTCGACGGTGGGCTGCGGCTCGTCCACGAGCGTTTGCCCATCCGCGCCGGTTCCGTCATCGCCGAGCAGAAAGAGGTCGCCATCGGCGGGGTCCTCCTCGAGAAAGTCGGGCGCCTCGTCGCTCTCGGTGAGGAAGCTGAGGTTAATGTTCTCATCGGAGGTCGTCAAACCCGCATGGGAGTTTTGCACGATGCGGTTGCGGCCTGTGGTCTTGGCGTGGAGTAGCGCCTTGTGACAGGCGTCCAGCAGGTCCGTGGCCGAGTGAAAGGCTGGGAAAGCGGCGACACCGGAACTGAAGCAGGCCTCGAAGACAATGCCGTTGGCGTCGTGCTCGACTTTTTGAAAATCGGCGCGGGCTCGTTCCAGGGCGGCGTTGATCTCGTCCAGCTCCGCGTGGGGGAACGCCAGCGCCAGAGTTGCGCCGTCGAAGCGGCAGATCAGGGCCTCCTCGGCGAAGCGCCGCTTGAGCATGATCGCCAGCAGGTGTAGCACCTTGTCGCCCATCTCGTGGCTGTGGTGTTCATTGATGGCCTTGAAGCGGTCGATGTCGACGAGGGCCACGACAACGCCGTGGTGGTCGCGTTGGGCGGCGATCAGGCATTCGCGCAGGCGGCGCTGGAAGACGGTATGGCGGAACAGACCCGTCAGAACATCGCGTTCGTAGAAGCTGCGCAGCTGGCGGGCGCGCTTGATGCGCGAGGACAGCGCCTGGTAGAGGAAGTTGAACTTGACTGGCTTGAGGATGAAATCGTCAGCGCCGGCCTCGAGCGCGGCGAGGCGCTGATGGACCTCGGTCTCGGCACTGAGGTAGACGATTGGTACGGCCAGATAACGAGGGTCCTGGCGGATCAGTCGCGAGAGTTCGATGCCGTTGCAATCGGGCATATAGAGGTCGACGAGGATCAGGTCGGGCTGGAAGCGCTCGAGACTGCGGGGAACCTCGAGGGCATTGGTCTCGACGGCGACCTGCATGCCGGCTTTGGTCAGGATCAGGGACATGTTCTTGGCCAGGGCTGCGTCGTCGTCGATGATGAACAGCCGCGCAGGCGGCTCGGCCCATTGAAAGGTCAGACTGTCCATCTTCTCGAGCAGGTTATAAAGCACCAACGGGTGGTTGATGCAGGTGGTCGCGCCCGTGCGAATGACGTGCAGCCAATGGGCGAGATCATAGTCGGCCGGACACAGCGCGATCACCGGGATGGCCAGCTGGGCCAGGCGCTCGAGCACGGCAAAAGCTGGCGGATAGAGGGTGGCCGGCGTTTCGCCCAGGTCAAGCAGGACGACGTTCGGCTTAGTCCGGTCAAGCGCGGCCCAGAGATCCGCCGGTTCGGTGTACAGACTGACGTTGTAGGTGAAGCATTCCAGCTGAGCGGCCAAGGCTTGACCGATGATGGCCTGGCCGCCGATCCAGGCGACTTGCGTGCCCAGGAACAGCTTCGTGGGCGCGTGGCGCGGCGGTTCGGGCGGCGGTTCGGGGGCCGCCACTTCTTGGGCGTGGGCCGCCCGGTGCAGGGCCAGCACACCGCCGCTGATGGTCGGCGCCAACTGCTCCAAGGCGCCCAGATCCTTGACCAGCGTATCGATCAGGGCTTCCAGACGGGCCGCCTGGTTGCTCAGCTCCGGGAAGCCAAAGGTCGCACCGGAACCCGCCAGGGTGTGCACAAAGGCGCGGAACTGGCGCAGCAGCTCGGGCTGGTTGGGCTTGTGGCGCAGACTATTCCAGGCATTGTCGATATCTTTGAGCTTTTGCGGGAGCAGGTCGGCGTATTCTTGCCGAAGCTGGAGTAATTTTTCCTGAAAACCCATGGATGACATTAGCGGAACTCCGATAGATGCGAAACTTCCCTATTATCTAATTAAAACTGGGCAGGGTGAAGGCCGTTTTTAGATGAGTGCGCGAAGGGTCGTATCCCCACTGCCGCGCTTGTGGAATAATGAGGGGGTTTCTCCGAGGCCCATTTTTGATTCTCGGGAACCTAATGTCGGGCCCGTGGCAGTCCAACCGTCGGCGACCGGCACTGTTTGGGAGGCTGTTGCCATGAAGTTACGTGCGTTACTTTCCGTTTTTGCTCTGACCGTCTTCGCCCACGCCGGCACCGCGCCGGACAAGGGCGAGGCTCTTCAATGGAGTGCCAAGGCCGAAGCCTTCCTCCGCAGCTATAACGCGGCATACCTGGATCTCTACGCCATTTCCGGCGAGGCTCAGTGGGTCGCCAACACGATTATTCTCGACGGCGTCGACAGCATCGACCGCCTCGTCAACGTCAGCGACGAGGCCATGTCGCGCCATAGCGGCAGCGTTGCCGTGATCGAACAGGCACGAGAGCTGCTCAAGCATGCCGACCTCCTGCCCGACCTTCAGGTCCGCCAGCTCAAGGCGATCCTCTACAAGGCCGCCGACAAACCCCAGACCGTGCCCGAATTGGTCAAGCAGCGCATCGCCGCCGAGTCCGCCCAGACCTCGGCGCTCTACGGCTACACCTTCACCATGGCTGGCCAGCCGGTCACGCCCAACGACATCGACCGCATCCTCCAGAACGAAAAGGATCTGGACAAGCGCCTGGCGGCTTGGAATGCCTCTAAGGAAGTCGGCAAGACACTCAAGACCGGTCTGGTCAATCTCGTCGGCCTGCGCAACAAGACCGTTCAGGCGCTGGACTACAAGAACTACTTCGACTATCAAGTCTCAGAATACGGCATGACCACCGAAGAGATGATGGCGCTCAACGAGAAGTTCCTCGTCGAGCTGCGGCCCCTGTTCCGCGAACTGCATACCTGGATGCGCTACGAATTGGCCAAGCGCTACGGCCAACCGGTGCCCGAGCTACTGCCGGCACACTGGCTGACGGACCGCTGGGCACAGGACTGGTCAGGCCTGGTGACGGTCGAAGGCATGGACCTGGACGCGATCCTGGCCGACAAGCAGCCAGAGTGGTTGGTCAAGCAAGCGGAGCGCTTTTATGTCAGTCTGGGCTTCGCGGCGCTACCGCCGAGTTTCTGGGAAAAAAGCTCGCTGTACCCTGTCCCCGCCAACTCGCCCTTCAAGAAGAACACTCATGCCAGTGCCTGGCATATGGACCTTGGCCGCGACGTGCGCAGCCTGATGAGTGTCGAGAGCAACGCCAACTGGTACGAGACAACCCACCACGAATTGGGCCATATCTACTACTACCTCAGTTATACCCGCCCCGAGGTCCCGCCACTGCTGCGGGCAGGCGCCAACCGCGCCTTCCACGAGGCGGTCGGCAGCTTGATGGGCCTGGCCTCGATGCAGCGGCCCTTCCTCGAGGGGCTGGGCCTGGTGTCGGAACAAGGCGGTGACCCCATGCAGGCCATGCTCAAGGACGCGCTCAGCCAGGTCGTGTTCATGTCGTTCTCGGCTGGGACAATGACCCACTTCGAGCGCGACCTTTACGCCGACCTGCCCACCGACGCCTATAACAAGCGCTGGTGGTCTTACGTCGCCAAGTACCAGGGCGTCGCGCCGCCCGCGCCACGGGACGAGGCATCCTGTGACGCGGCGACGAAGACCCACATCAACGACGACGCTGCCCAGTATTACGACTACGCCCTGAGCTACGTGATCCTGGCCCAACTGCATGCCCATATCGCCAAAAACATCCTGCAGCAGGATCCCCACGCCACCAACTACTTCGGTCACAAGGACGTGGGCGTGTTCATCGCCAATATCCTCGAAAAGGGCGCAACCGAGGACTGGCGCAAGGTCATGCGCGACGCCGTCGGCGAGGACATCAGTGCCCAGCCCATGCTGGACTACTTTGCGCCGCTAATGGACTGGCTCAAGCAACAGAACCAGGGTCGCAAAGCGACCTTGGCCGACCTGTAAACGGCCGGGCACGAGCGCGGTCGCGTTCGTGCCCGTCCCCTCAGTACTTGCCGAACTCGTCGTCGTCGAGATTGATCATGTCGCTGGGATCCAAACGCATATCGCCGCCCCGGTGCATCGGCGGCTGAGGTCTGCGACCGGAGCCGATGCTGCGCTGAGCGCCGTAGCCGCCATAGGGGACTGGCGGCGCCGAGGCCTGTTTCTGCTGGGCCATGAAGCGCTGGAAGGCTGCCAGCATTTCCGGCGAAATACCGCCCAGGTCGCCAGCTACCTCCTTCTTGTGGAGGATGAAGCGGCCCAACATGCGCCGCAGGTTGCCAGCCTGACTGGACAGTTCCTGACTGGCCGCGGCCGACTCTTCGGCGTTGGCGGTGTTCTGTTGGGTTACCTGGTCCATCTGGTTGAGCGCCTTGTTGGCCTGGGCGATGCCCTGGGCCTGTTCGTTGGAGGCAGCGGCGATCTCGGCGACCAGATCGTTGACCTTGCCGATGCTGATCACTATCTCGTTGAGGGCGACCGCGGTTTTGCCGGCTATTTCGGTGCCCTGGGCGACCTTGAGAATCGACTGCTCGATCAGGTCCGTGGTCTCCTTGGCGGCATTGGCGGAGCGGGTGGCGAGGTTGCGGACTTCTTCGGCGACGACCGCGAAGCCCTTGCCGTGGACACCGGCCCGCGCCGCCTCGACGGCGGCGTTGACACCCAGCACGCGGGTCTGGAAGGCGATCTCGTCGATGAATTTGATGATCTTGGAGATGTCCTTGGATGATGACTCGATGGCCTGCATCGCCCGCACCATGTCCTCCATCTGCTGGTTGCCGGATTCGGCGCTGCGTTTGGAGGTGATCGCCAGCTGGCTGGCCTGGGTGGCATTTTCGGCGTTCTGCTTGGTCTGGCTGGCCATCTCGGTCATCGAGGCGGTGATCTCTTCCAGCGCGGCGGCCTGCTCGGTCGCGCCCTGGGAGAGCGACTGCGCCGCTTCAGAGACCTGGACCGCGCCGGAGTCGACCTGTTCGGCGATGCGGTTGACCTGGCCGAGTATATCGTTAAGCGAGTCCAGCGTGTTGTTGAGCGCGTTCTTGAGCAGCGCATGGTCGCCGGCGTAGTTGCCGTCGACGTAGGCCGTCAGGTCGCCCTTGGAGACTTGCTGGAGTTTGTCCTTGAGTTCACCGATGGGGGCGACGATGGCCTCAATGACCTGGTTGATACCTGTCATCATCGGTTGATAGGCGGGCGAGAGACTGGTGACGTTGCCGCGCCTGCCCAGATCGCCGCTCGCCGTGGCTGTCAGCACGGCGCCGACCTCGTCGCGGTATTGGGCGCGGTCGTTGTAGTCGACCCACTCTACCGCGGCGCCGATCTGCTTGCCGTCGGGGCCTAACAGGGCGGTAGCATTGAGGCCGAACTCGAGGCCCGCGACCTTGATCTCCGCTTTGTAGGGCAGGTTGCGGGGATCGGTCAAGATCCCGCGCTGCAGGCTGGGGTTGACGTGGTAGTCGTCGATCGAGACGCCGATCAGGCGGTTGGGGTCGAAGCCGGGGAAGGCCGTGGCCAGGCGGGCGCGGTGCTTGGTCAGCAGGTCGCGCACGGCCGGGTTGCAATAGGTGATGCGCAGGTCCATGTCGCACATCATCATATTGGTCGTGGCACCCTCGATCATGGACTCCAGCGCGGTTGCCTTGCGCGCCCGCTCGACGTCCTGGGTGACGTTGCCCCACTCGAGGTTGTTGCCGATGTATTTGCCCTCGCTGTCGCGCATGGCCGAAACATTGAGCGAGAAGGTCAGCCTGCCGACCCTGATGTTGGCGCGGTAGGGCATGTTGTTGGGATTGTCGAGAATGAAGCGCTGATGGCTGGGATTGCGGTGGAAGCGGTCAACGCAGGTGCCGATCAGGGCGCGTGGATCGAAGCCGGGGAAGGCGCTGCGGAACTCATGGACATTTTCTTCCATCATGCGCAGCGTGGCCGGGTTGAGGTACGTGATCACGAGGTTGCGGTCGACGGCCATGATCGCCGAGCTGGACCCCTCGATGGCCGAGTACAAGCGGGCGCCGCGGTTGTCCAGTTCGCGTTGCGAGGTGACATCCGCCCACTCGAGGGTCGAGCCCACGTACTCGCCATGAGCGTTGTACGAGGCCGAGACGTTGAGGCAGAACGTCAGTTCGCCGATCGTGATGTCGGTGCGATAAGGAAGATTGCGGGGGTCGGCCAGAATGTTGCGCTGAACCGAGGGCACCTTGTGGAAGATGTCGACACATTGGCCTTCCAGTTTGTCTAAGTTGACGGAGGGGAACGCTTTGGCAAAGGTGGCGCGATGCTTTTGTATCAGAACCTTGGTGGCGGCGTTCATATAAGTGATGACAAGCGCGCGGTCGACCATGATCATGGCGTTGGTCGAGCCCTCGATAGCCCAACGCAAGCTGTCGTTGTTGGCGCTTTCTTGCAGGGTCGCCACGGCGCCGATGGGTTCGCCCTCTGCGTCGAGTCGCGGCACGGCTTTGAATAGGACCTTGGCATAGGCCGACCGCGTCTTGATTTCGACGCTGGACTCCACCGCCTCGCCCGTGCGCAAAGCGTCGTCGATGGGCAGGGGACCGCGTTTTTCCAAAAAGGCCGTCCAGGCCTTCTTACCGACTATCTCGTCGGCATCCACGCCCGTGAGTTGCGCGATGGCGTGGTTCCATGCCGTCACCTTCCCGGTGGCATCCACCGCGAAGCAAGCGATCGGCAGATCGATGAAAAGTTCGGCTCCCGCTTGGGTCATGCTGGTCATCCCTCTCTCCTTGTCGTTCTGGGTGGCGGGGTGCGTCGGCCCGCTGGACCCAATGGTTTCCTTGGTCTGGCTGTAGCCACTTAAGAGCGTCTGTGCAATCTGGATCAGGGCGCGCTCCCAGGCCTCGCCCATTTCGGAGCGCCATTGTTCGCCGGCCAGCTCGCGCATGGATGCGATCAGTGCGCGGGCGACGGCGGGGTAGTGTTCGGGCAGTGCGCCATAGCCCTGGTGGCGGCGACCCATAGCGCTGAGCACGGGAACCAGGCGTTCGGGCCGCTCGATGTTCTCGACCACGCTTTTGAGTGCGGCAAGGAGCTGATGACGCTGGCGCTCCATGTTGACGCCCTCGAACAAGGGCACCACTTCTGGCGAGCGCCGGAACAGAATCGAGTAGAAGCGCGAAATCATCTCCTCGCCCCGCGGTGCCAGAAGCGCAAAACTTTCGCGGATGATCTCGAGATCGGGCTCGGAGGGGACGATCATGTCGGTCCTCCGTTGCTGGCTGCACCGTCCAGGCTGGTGTCGAAGACCAGGGTTTCGGCGTCGAGAATGATTTTGATCTGGTTGTCGATGCGGCCCAGGCCCTTGATGAAGCGGCCCTTGCGCATGCCCACGGCCATTTGGTTGATCGGTTCGATGCGCTCGTCGGGGATGTCCAGGACATCGTTGACGGTGTCGACCACGAGGCCCGTGGAGGTCTCGCGCGCGTGGATGACGACGATGCAGGTGCGGTCGCCGTAGGCGCGTTCCTCAAGGCCAAAGCGCATGCGCACATCCATGACGGGCAGGACGCGCCCGCGTAAGTCGATGACGCCGCGGATGTAGGTCGGCGTGTCAGGCAGCGGCGTGATCGCTTGGGTGCCGATGACCTCGGTCACGAAGGCGATCTCCAGGGCGTAAGTCTCTTGGCCGAGTGCGAATGTGAGGTACTTGCCCGATGAGCTATTATCTTCGAAATCGGGGCTGGCGAAAGACGACATTAACTATCTCCGACAAATGGCCCGCTTCGGCGGGAGCCACGATGGCAAGGGGTCGAACAATCTCTACAACCTATCGACAGAATGAACCGGTACATTAATTTTGTGAGGTGGCGGAAATATATTTCTATTGGCTGGCAAATTTGCTTTGCTGCTCGCTAGGGTCAGGCTTCACTCCAGCCAGGCGCGAAAGTGTTTGGAACCGTCCGAGTAGGCGAAAAGCTCACCGGGCGCATAGCCCTGCCGGCGGGCCTGGCGGGTGACCTGGTCGAGGTCGATACCGCGGGCAGCCAGTTGGGTGCGCAGGTTTGGGTCCATCAAGCCCGCCAGGCGCTCGACGGCCTGGGCCGGGAACTCGAGGGCGACGCGGGGTTCGCCGTCGACGGTCAGGCGTAGGCGCAGCGCCTTGGCCAGGCTCGCGAATCCAGGGCCGGGGGGCAGGTTCGGCGGCGGCAGGGCCAGGCACTCGGCCAGACAGTCGACCATGACGCGATCGAGGGCGCGCGCGAACGAGACTTTGACCGCCAGGCGTCCCAGGTGATGGAACAGGCCCTGGAAGGCCCGCACCAAGAAGACCAGCTCGGCCGGGCCGCTGGCGCGGAAATTCCAGCGGCGCTCGCCGACCAGGTCGTCGAGGCGCTCGCTGCGCCGCCACCCTTCGGGGTCGAAGGGGCTCGGCTGGAGGAAGGGCTCGAACAGCAGCTTGCAGATCGCCGGCAGGCAGGGGCGCAGGGGGCTCAGCAGGTCCTCGCGAAAGCCCAGTGCCACCATCATAGCGAAGGGGTCGCCCTGTTCGCGACGGGTGGCCAAAATCAGGCGCAACAGCCCCAAGCGCAGTTCCTTGGGGTATTTGGCGACCGCGCCAAAGTCGAACAGGACGACCTCGGGCCCCTGGTGGCCCAGGCGGAAGCGATAGTTGCCCGCGTGGGGGTCGGCGTGGACCCAGCCGTGGTTGAAAAGCGTGCGCAGGAAGTGGCGGACCAACAGCTCGCCCAGCTGCTGGCGCAGGGGTTCCGGCCAGGTAGCGGCCTGCTCGAGGGTCTGGCCGTCACACCAGGTCGAGACCAGCACCTGGTCGGTGCTCCACTCAGGCACCACCGCCGGCACGATCACGGCCTCCTCGGGGTGGCATCTGGCGGCATAGCCACGCTGCTGCTGCGCTTCGATGCGGTAGTCGAGCTCCTCTTCGAGGTCGCCGTGGAGGACCTCGCCCAGGCGGTCCAAACCAATGCCCGCAAATACCCGCGCACCCTCGCCGAGAAAACCCAGCAGGCGCAGGTCGGCCATGACCGCCTCGCGAATGCCAGGATAGGCCAGCTTGACCGCGACCTCGCGGCCGTCGTGGAGGCGGGCGCGATGGACCTGGCCCAGCGAGGCGGCGTGACCCTCTGCTTCGATGGTGCCCAGGACGGTCTCGTAGGGTCGTCCCCAGCGCTCGCTCAGCAGGCGCGTCACCAGCGCCAGGGGTAGGCACTCGCCCTGATCGGTCAGGCTGGCGTAGGCCTCGTGCTCGGGGTCGCTGGAGAGGCTGAGCGACTGACCGAGCTTTTGGGGCAAGCCGCGCATGGCACCAAGGCGGTCGATCAGCATGCGCCGCGCCTCGGCCCGCGCATGGGCGTCAGTTGCCCGCGCCAGGCTGCGAAAATCGCGGGCGACCAGGGCCGCCTCAATCGTTCTGCCCAGCGTGCTCGTGCGCAATCTCGCCTCCGGTTGTTTTTCGCGGTTTTCAGACCCACTGATATCTTTTCGGCGGGGCGCCCAAATTCTTGGGGATATGATAAAGTTAGGGTGGGAGGTTCCCTGCCATGTCCCACCAACCGCCGTCTTCCGGAGTGAGTTTACTGGGCCTGCCAACGGACGTCAACTCGTCCTTCCAGCGCGGCGCGGCGGCGGCACCCGCGCGCATTCGCGGTGTGCTTCACGATGGCAGCTCCAACCTCTGCTCGGAATTGGGCCTGGATCTTAACGGCCACCCGCTGTTTCGCGACGCGGGCGATCTGAAGCTCAGCGAAGACGAACATATGCCGAGCCAGATCGAGTGCGGCGTTGGCGATTTGCTCGAACGCGGCGAGCGCGTGCTGTCCTTGGGTGGCGATCATGCGGTCACGTTCCCGGTCGTCAAGGCCTATGCGCGTCTGTTCCCGCGGCTGACCGTGGTCCACTTCGATGCCCATCCGGACCTCTACGACCTCTTCGACGACAATCCCAGCTCCCATGCCAGCCCGTTCGCGCGGATCCTCGAAGCGGGTCTGGTCGGACGCCTGATCCAGATCGGCATCCGCACCATGAACGATCACCAGCGCGCCCAGGCGCGCCGCTTCGGCGTCGAGGTCCACGAAATGGCCGAAATGGCCCCAGGCTTCCGCTTGCGCTTGGAGGGTCCGGTCTACGTCTCGCTCGACCTCGACGCGCTCGACCCCAGTTGTGCGCCCGGTGTCTCTCACCAGGAGCCGGGGGGACTGATGACGCGCGACCTGCTTGGGATCCTGACCCATCTGGAAGCGCCGATCGTGGGCGCGGATATCGTCGAGTATAACCCGCGCTTCGATGTCGGTCAGATGACCGCGAGAGTGGCCGCCAAGTTCGTCAAGGAACTGGCCAGTGCCATGATCGTTTCCCTGCCTCGCGGCCTGATCTGAGGGCTCGCGGCGGGAGGTGCCTGCTTCCGTACCAGACCCGATGGTTGGTCTGCTATTCCCGTTTTAAGTTGTGAATCCGGTACGGAAGCGCGGCGGTTTCGAAGGTTTAGTCCGCGACCTGAGCAGAAAGGTTCAAAGGCGCAAAAATTTTTTTTTCCCACCACCGATCGGGTCCAGTGCGCTGCGCTCAATCTACTTCGTGGGCCATCAAAATGCCGTTCTTGCCCTTGCCCTTGACCCGGTACATGGCCTGGTCGGCGAGTCGTACCAAGTGCTCCTTGTCCTGTGAGTGTTGCGGATAACAGGCGACGCCGATCGAGGCGGTCATGGCCAACTGGCGCATGCGGTAGGCCGCGATGCCGTCACGGATCGCGTGAGCGCGCAGCATGGCCTCGGCTTCGTCGGCGTTGGGCAGGATCACCATGAACTCGTCGCCGCCATAGCGACCGACGATGTCCTGTGGCGCGCAACAGGCCAGCAGAATCTGGCCAATATCGACCAAGGCGCGACTGCCCACTAAATGACCGTAGTTGTCGTTGATCGACTTGAAGCCATCGAGGTCCAGGAAAATCAGGGCGAAGCAGCCCTGCTCGCGCTCGGCCCGCTTGAGCTCCAACTCCAGGCAGTGATTGAGGTGGCGCGCGTTGTAGAGCCGGGTCAGGTCATCCATGATCGTCAACATCTGGGCCTTTTGGAACAGGTAGGCGTTCTCGATGGCGACCGCCGCAGGGTTGACCAGGACCTGGACCAGCTCCATGTCTTGTTCCGTGAAACCACCCTGCTTGCGGCCGTTGAGCATTTCGATGACCCCGATCGTGCGGCCACGGCTGACCAGCGGAGCGCAGAGGATCGTGCGCGTGACAAAACGGGTGCTCTCGTCGATATGGGCGAAAAAGCGCGGGTCTTCCTTGGCATTGTCGACAATCGCCGGCTTGCGGTGCTTGGCCACCCAGCCGGCGATGCCCTTGCCGATCGGGACCTTGAGGTTGCGCAAGGACTCGGATCCCGGCCCGTGGGCGACGGCAAAGGACAGCGTGTTTTCCTCGTTGTTGTCGTTGACCAGCACCGACCAGGCCTCGCAAGGGATCAACTGGTGGATGCGCTCCATGACCGTCTTCATGACGTCCTCGGGCTCAAGCAAGCTGTTGGCCGTGGTGATGATGTCGACCAGGGTTTTCAGCTCGATGCGCTCGATCGTCTCCGCCGAGGGCGGCTCATTGCGCCAGGCATTCTGTTCCTCGAGGAAGCGCAGCAGATGGGCGCGCAGGTTGGCCTGGTCGCGCGCTGGCGCGTCGGCAGGAACCTGGGCAGTGAAGCAGGGGATGCCTTCGGCGCGACACAGCGACTCCAGCTGGGCACGGCGCTCCGGGCTAAGTTGTTCGTCGAAGATGACCGCCTTCAGGCTCGCCACAATCCCGCGATGCACGCCATCGGGCGCCAGCACGCCGGGAAGATCGTCTTCGACCAGATCCGCGGCTTCGGTGATGAGGATGAAGGGGCCATGTTTCAAGGCTCAGTCCTTGATTTGGATGGTCAGATTTTTCGAGGCAATGCTGCCGTTGCTGCGCTGGGCCACGATGTTGACGATGTGTTCGCCGCTGCCCGGTAATTTGAGCACGTGGTTGAAGGCTCCCGTCTCCTTGTCGACCAGCGCCATCTCGCCGTTGAGTTTGACCGTCGCATCGACATTGGTGACGCCGTGAATGATCGCCATCTGGCCCTGAACGACGGCGCGGTCGATGTCGAGTTTGGGCGGTTGGCCGCCCTCAAGGCGGGTCTGATTCTCTGGGCTCGTGACATCGAAACGCAAGGGTTCTGGCATCAGTCCGAGCGATCCGTCCTCGGCGACCGCGGTGGCACGCCAGAAATAGGTGCCAGGCCCGAGGTCGGTGAGCGTTACCTGGGTCGATGAACAGCGCGGTTTCTCTTCGTTGTGGAAGACCATCAGGGGATCGCCGCTGAGTTCAAAGCGGTATACCGCGGCGTTTGGGACGGGCTCCCAGACGATGACGACGGGAGCGAAGCCATTGGTGTTGGGGGCTAACTTGGAGGAGTCGAGCGGCGAGATCAAGCGCGGCGCTTCGAGGACTGGCTTGGCCTCGCCCTGCGTGCTCTCGCCAGAAAAGACCAGCTTCTGGCCCGCGACCACGACCACGGTCCGGCCCTTGGCAAGGGCGTCAACTCTGCCGGCGCGAACCTTGACCTCCAGCTGACTGCCGTTCAGGGCCCGTATCTCGGCGCTGGTCTCGTTGTAGACCAGGGCCTTGCTGCCGTTGTGCGAGAGGCGCAACTTGTCCTTGCCTCCGGCTGTTTTCAGGACGACTCCGCCCCCGCTCAGCACCAAGCCGAGTTTGCCACGGGCTGTCTGTTCGGGGTCTTCCTCGAGGGTCACCTGGCTGGTGGGCAGCACCGTTATCTGCGTACCGCCCTGATCGCCGATCGTGCAGGCACCGGCCTGATCGGCACGCAATTCGTCGCCCAGGTCGATTTGGGATTTGCGGTTGAGGCCGATGAAGGAGCTGGCACCGCGTTTGCGCACCTGGACGTTGCCCACCGTCTCGAGCAGGCGGATGCGTGCATCGAGTGGGCCGCTTTCATCGTTGCCGGAGACTTCGCCGGCCTTGACTATCGCCCGGCGCGCCTCGACGATCGCCTCGGAGAACTCGCTTTCGATGAACAGAGCGTTGGCTTTATCCAGCGCTTCTGTCGACATATCGACCGCCGCCAGGTCTTGGGGCTGGTTGGACTTCAGCGCCAGTTCCCGTGCCTTGCGATTCTCGATGCGCGCGCGCTCCAGTTCCAGGCGCGCGCGCTCTTCGTCAGCGGGCTTGAGCAGCAAGAGCAGGGCGGCGACGAGGGCGAGGACAAAGAGGGCGAAGATGCCCCACTTCTTGACATCGAAATCAGATTTTTGCACCTGTTTGGCTTTCATCTACCCCGTACTCCCAACTGCCGGATCAACAAAGTCAGAGAAAGTGCTTTCGAGCATGACATTTTCAAAAACACAGAACATACCCAGCTATCTTATCAGAAAGCGCCTGTTTATTGAAGCCGCCCCAGCTTTTCGCAGCAAAACCACTCTGGCACAGCTGGTTACCGCTGATCAAGGCGATGGCGACCGCGCCCGCTGCGGCGCGTGGCTAGCCTGTAGCCCTCATTCTTGGCGGCGACACCCAATTAGTGAATTGAACCGAAAGGCAAACGTGGATATAATCGTTTGCTCGCCCGAGGCCTAACTGGCCGGGGACGGAATAAATATCGCATTCCACCGCGTGATTTTTTGGCTTCAGGCGTTCTCCGATCCACGAATCCCGAACGTGGAATGCGGCACTTATTTCGTTCATGCCTGCATACGGACCCTTCGGGTCAGGGTGGAAAAATCAACAAGGGGTTACGCAAGTGCTCAATCCATTCCGCAACAACAAAAAAATTCAAAACCTGATTCTCATCGCCATCATGTTCCTGATGGCCTCTTACCTGCTCGTGAATTTTGGCACCGCGCCCCCGACCGCTCAATCCGACACCATCGCCAGCGTGGGCTCCGTCGACATCAAACTGTCCGATGCCTGGATCCAGCAGGAAAACCTGATGAGCCGTTTCCGCCAGCTGGACCGCGAGAACCTGCACAGCTTCACCGCCAATCAGCTGCTCTACGACGCCGTCATGCTCGACAATGCCAACAGCCTGGGCTTGGGCGCTTCCGACGCCGAGTTGCGCGACCTGGTCGTGCGCAGCCGCAGCTTGCCCGATGGCAGCTTTGTCGACGACGCGCGCTGGAGCGATTACATCAGCCAGCAGTACCGCGTCCAGGTGGCCACCTACGAGCAGTACCTGCGCAATCACGCCCTGCGCGCCCTGAAGTTCCGCAACCTCTTCTTTTCCTCGAGCGTCAGCGAGAAAGCCATCGCCGACCGCTTTGCGCGCGACAGCCAGAAAGTAAAAATTGAAATGATCTCGCTTGGCTCCTACGAGGCCCGCAGCGAAGTCAAACTCGACAAGGACGAGGACGTCGCCAAGGTGCTCGCCGAAAACCCGGACGCTTTCCGCTCCGGCGACCAGCGCCAGATCCGCTTCATCAGCGTGCCCTTTACCGCCTTCGAAGACAAGGCAACCGTCTCCGACCAGGAAATCAAAGAAAGCTACGACGCCAACATCTCACGCTACCAGAAAGCCGAGAGCGTCAAGGCCAGCCACATCCTGATCAAGACTGATAAGCGCAACGAAGCCGAAGCCCTGGCTCAGATCGAGAAGATCCGCAAAGAACTGGACGCCGGTCTGGACTTCGCCGAAGCCGCCAAGAAGTACTCCGAGGACGATGGCTCCAAAGTTCGCGGTGGCGACTTGGGCACCTTCATGCGCGGCGCCATGGTCAAACCCTTCGAGGACGCCGCCTTCTCGATGGCGATCGGCACCGTTTCCAATCCCGTCAAATCCGAATTCGGCTACCACCTGATCAAAAAGTTCGAAGCCACGCCCGCATCGACCCGCCCTCTGAATGATGTGCGCAACATCATCGTCAACACGATCAAGCGCGACAAAACCAAGGGCGCGGCCATGGACGCCGCCAGCGCCTTCCACGCCAAACTGGAGGCCGGTGTCGACTTCGAAGCTGCCGCCAAGGAACTCAAGTACGAGGTCCAGACCTCCGACTTCTTCGACAATGACAACCGCTCCTACCTGGGCGATGTGCTGAAGATGAACTTCCAGGCCCGCAAGGCCGCGTTTGAGCTGCAAAAGCTGCAGGACGTCTCCGCACCGGTCGCCATGGGCAACGAAGTGATCGTCATGCAGTGGGTCGCCGAACAAGGCCCGCGCGTGCTGACCATGGACAAAGACCTCCAGCGCATCCGCCAGCTCGCACAGGACGTGGCCGCCAAGGCCTTCATCAAAGCCGAGCTCGCCAAGATCCGCGATGCCGCCCAGAAAGAACCGCAGAAGTCCCTCAAGGACTTGCGCGGTAACCGCGCCTGGCTCAAGGACAACAGCTTCACCACGACCGACTGGGTCGACGTCAACACCCTCCCCTACGACCTGCGCACACCGAATCTGGATTTCTCCAAGGACATCTACGGCCTCGAAATCGGTCAGTTCCTGCCCAAAATGGAAACCAGCTCCGACACCCGTTTCGCCCTGGCTCGCGTGATCGAAAAACAGGCGCCCGACCAGAGCAAGTTCGAGGAAGAGCGCCACAAAATCATCGACACCCTCACCAACGAGGTCGGTGCCGACCTGTTCGCCGCCTACATGTGGTCGGAGCGCGAGTCGCTCGACAAAGACGGCAAGCTCCAGGCCAAACTGCTGAAGTCCCTCGAGGGGCCCCGCCGCTAATTCGCCAGCTGCGACAACGTCAGGAAATGTGTGAGGGGAACCTTTTGGTTCCCCTTTCCTTTTGGTGAGGGTATGCTTGATCCGCCGCGGCCACCTAGGTCGCGGGACTTTCTGACCGAGAGGATGCCATGCACTCACAATGGTCCGACGATGAGGCCCAGGCATATGTGCGCGCCTATCCAGGCTACGGCGAGGCGCTGGCATTGCGCGTTTACACCACGCGCCTGTTGGGCCGCGACCCGGCTCTCGTCCTCCACGGCGGTGGCAATACCTCGGTCAAGACGACCCTACCCGACCTGCTCGGTCGCGACCAGGAAGTGCTTTGCGTCAAGGGCAGTGGCTGGGACATGGGCGAGATCGAACCTGCCGGCCTGCCCGCGGTCGTGCTCGAGCCCTTGCGCGAGGCCGTGGCCCTCGAGCGCCTCAGCGATGAGGAGATGGTCAACCTCTGTCGCCGCAATCTCGTCGACAGCAGCGCGCCCAATCCCTCCGTCGAGACCCTGCTGCACGCCTTCCTGCCCCATACCTATATAGATCATACCCACGCCGACGCCGTCCTGGCGGTGGCCAACCAGCCCGACGCCGCTGCCGTCTGCCGCGCCATCTGGGGCGAGCGCATGGCCTATGTGCCCTACATCATGCCCGGTTTTCAGCTGGCGCGCCAAGCCCTGGCAGCCTATCGAGCGGCGCCCCAGGTCGAGGGCCTGATCCTACTCAACCACGGCATCTTCACGTTTGGCGCCAGCGCGCGCGAGGCCTATGAGCGCATGATCGCCGCCGTCGACGCCGCCGAGCGCTACCTCGAGCACCATCGTGCCGCGCCGCCTGCGCCACGGCCAGTCATCCCTTGCGCGTCCGCCGCCGCCGCCCAGGCGCTTGCAATTTTGCGCGGCTGCCTCGTCCGCCATCCAAAGGCTCAGGGCGCCGTGATCCTCGAGACCCGCCGCAACGCCGCCATCGACGCCTTTCTGGCCCGCCCGGACCTGGCGGACCTCAGCGCCCGCGGTCCCATTACACCGGACCACATCATCCGCACCAAGCAGCGACCGCTCGTTCTGGCGCTGGAAGACGATGCCGCCCTGTTCCGCGATCGGGTCGAAACCGGCCTGGCCGACTATGTCGCCGCCTACGAGGCCTACTTCCAACGCCAGACGCAAGGTCGCGGCCTGGTCCGCAAGCAGCTCTGCCCCCTGCCCGTGGTGTTCCTGATCCCTGCGCTGGGACTGGTCACCGCCGCCGCGACCGCCGCCGCCGCGCGTATTGCCGCGGATATCTACGAACACACCCTTGTCACCCTCGCCGCCGCCGAGGCCATCGGCCGTTACCAGCCCTTGCCCGAGGCCGACCTGTTCGACATGGAGTACTGGGGCCTGGAGCAGGCCAAACTGGGCAAGGCCAAGCCCCGCGAACTCGAGGGGCGGGTGACCCTCGTCAGCGGTGCCTGTGGTGGGATTGGCGCTGCAACCGCCGCCGCCTTCGCCTGCCGCGGCAGCAACCTCGTCCTGACGGACCTCGATGCGGCGGCCTGCGCGGCGCTGGCTGCTGCTCTGAGCAAGGCGCATAAAGTGGCCGCGCTCGGCATTGCCGCCGACCTGACCCAGGCGGACCAGGCCGACGCCCTCGTCACCCAGGCCGTGCTGGCGTTCGGCGCCATCGATACACTTGTCTCCAATGCCGGCGTCGCCCCGACCGGCCCGATCCACGAAGCGTCGACGGCGCTCGAGCGCAGCCTGCGCATCAACCTGCTGGCCCACCAGTACCTGGCTGCGGCCACCGTGCGCCAGATGCTGACCGCCGCCACACCTGGGTGCCTGCTCTTCAACGCCTCCAAGTCGGCCTTCAATCCCGGCCCTGGCTTTGGCGCCTACAGCGTGCCCAAGGCGGCGCTGGTCGCCTTGATGAAACAGTACGCGGTCGAGTTTGCCGCACAGGGCATTCGCGCCAACGCCGTCAATCCGGACAGGGTCCGCACCGGCCTGTTCGATCAGGAGTTGCTGGCCGCTCGGGCCGCCGCCCGTGGGCTCTCGCCCGACGCCTACTTCACCGCCAATCTGATGGGCGTCGAGGTCCGTGCGGAGGACGTCGCCCAAGCGTTCGTCCACCTCCAGGCCTCTGTTGCCACCACCGGCTGCGTGCTTGCCGTCGACGGCGGCAACATCGCCGCCGCGCCCCGTTGAATCTCGCCATGCACGAACTCTGGCTCTACGCCTTAGCGCTGGTGGCCGGCACCTTGGCCGGGTTCATCAACACCCTGGCCGGCAGCGGCTCTCTGATCTCCCTGCCGATGCTGATCTTTCTCGGTCTGCCGGCCCCGGTCGCCAATGGCACCAACCGCATCGGCATCATCTTCCAGAATGCCGTCGGCCTGTGGAAGTTCCGCCAACAGCAGCGCGACCTGCGCCTCGACTCTTTCCTGATCATACCCTCGGTGCTGGGCTCCGTACTGGGCGCCTGGCTGGCGGTCGACCTCGACGAGCGGACCATGAACCAGGTGATTGCCCTCGTCCTCGGCCTGATGGGCTTGCTGATTCTGCTCAAGCCGGAACAGTGGCTGCGCAAGGAGTCCGAGCCCCATCGCGCCTATCGCACGCCGCTCCAGTTCTTGATCTTCCTGGCGATCGGCGTCTACGGCGGCTTCATCCAGGCCGGCGTCGGTCTGTTCCTGCTGGCCGCCATGGTTCTGGGCTGCGGCTATTCGCTCAAGCACGCCAATGCCGTCAAACTGGCGATCATTCTCGCCTTTACCCTACCGGCCGTGCTGGTCTTTGCCCTACAGGGGCAGGTCCATTGGGGGTTCGGCCTACTCATGGCCCTGGGCCAAAGTCTGGGCGCCTGGCTGGCCGCCAGCTTCGCCACGCGCCGCGAGGACGCCGCCCTGTGGATGCACCGGCTGTTGCTCGTCATCATTTGTGTGAGCATTATCAAACTTTTGGGATGGCTGCCGTTTTGATGCCGGTTGCTCGCGGGCGATGGCGTTAATCAGTTCAGAAGAGGCAGACCGGATCCAATCCAGGGAAAGTTTCACATTGTTTGAACCTATTCCCGATAGTTGGGGACCATTCCTAACGGATCGACCGTGTTTGCTCGACATTCAATCGATCAGGAGCAGCTCTTCCCATGAATGCAAGCACCATGACCGCCCCCGTTCCAAGCGCGCGCCACATCATCGGTCTGGTGACCGGGCCCAGCAAGGCATATAATGATGTATGTTTGCAGTCAGGGGGCAGTTTGAATCCGGATGTCCAGTGGATCCGCGAGATTAGCGCAGGGAATATCTCCGCTTTCGAGCAGCTGTGCAGGGCCTACCAGCACCGCTTGTTCGGCTATTTGTTCCGCCTCCTGCGCCAGCGGGAACACGCAGAAGAAGTACTGAACGAAGTTTTTCTGGCCATCTGGCAAGGTGCCGCCCGCTTCAAGGGCGACGCCAGCCCCTCCACCTGGATCTTCCGCATCGCCCGCAACCGCGCCATCAGCCGCTTGTCGCGCACCGAGGAGGAGGGCGACACGCCCGAGAACCTCGAACTGGAAGACCCCAATGGCAACGCAGAATACGATCTCGTGTGCAAGAACCTTGTCCATGCCGGGCTGAGGACCTTGTCGCGCGAACACCGCGAAGTAGTGGAACTGACCTTCTTTCTGGGACTTTCCTACAAGGAGATCTCCGAGGTCGTCGATTGTCCGGTCAACACTGTCAAGACCCGCATGTTCCACGCCAAACAACAGCTTCGCCAATCCCTGGAAAGGACAATCTCGCGAGGTTAATTTGAATCGACATCTGGAAATCCAATATCTGCTGCCGTGGTATGTCAATGGAACTCTGGATCGCAGCGAACAGGAAAAAGTAAGACACCACCTGGCCGAGTGCGAAGCATGCCAGTCCCTGTTGCACGAGTACGAAGAGCTTGCGGTTGCTGTCAAGTCACCATCGGTACCCGCGCCCAGCTACGACGTGCTGGCACAGTCCCTGAAGGAGATCCACGAGGAGCGAGCCACAGCCAAGCGGACCGCCCGCGCCGCTTGGCTGAGCTGGAACGCCGGCCGCCACGGGCAGGCATGGCTGGCTGCCGCCGCCATGCTGATGCTGGCCCTGATCGGCTTCCAGAACCTCTACGAAATCCCGCGGCTCGAGCGCCAGGTAGCGCAAGCGCGCCAGCCGGTGCCCGCTGCCAACCTGGTGCTCAAAGAGATCGTGCGCGCAGGCGTGCAGTCGCTGCGACTCGAGCCTGGCCAGACGCTGATGCTGACCCTCGATCACCCCGAAGACTTCCCGCGCTATGCTCGCTATCGCTTCGAGTTGCGCGGTCCGAATCGGGTGCAAACCACCGCCGCCATGCCGGCGCCGGTCCATCAAGAGCCCTATGTGCTCGACTTCAAATCCGGTTGGTCCGCGGGCGACTACGTGCTGACCCTGTATGGCGACACCGCTGACCCATCGAAACCCGTTGCAACCTACCAATTTACAATCAAGGAATGAGAGGCATCGACATGACCGATTTTTACCGTGGCAGTTTCCTGTACCGCGGCGAGGCCCTTGGTGTGGCCGGCACGAATTTCAGCACTCAGGCACCTAGCGTGCTCTCCACCATCGGGGGGCGTTCCGAAGCCGAAGTTTCCGGTTTCAGCCATGCCGCGAGCGGCGTCAAGTGCGAACAGATGGCAACGCGTGCCACGGGCATTTTCAATAGCTCCAGCCGCACCTATGAGACCAACGTCGAGGTGCGCATTCGCGGCTTGTACATCGACCGCCGCTTCGCCATGGAATCGGGGCATATCGGCCTCAATTCGCGACACAGCCAAGCGGGTACCGAGGAAATGGCAATCCGGATGAACCTGCCGGAGAAACTGGTTTTCGAATTTGCCGGCTACAAGGCTGTCGCCACCTTTCACACGGGCCTTTTGGCGCTCGAGACACGCAGTCAGTTCCTCAAAGCCCTGGCCCAGCCCGAATTCCAAAAAGAGCACCGCGGCCGTTTCTATCGCAACAGCAGCGCCCAGATCTGCAATACTGGCAGAGAACAGATCTACACCGAAGCCAGTGGTTACTTGATCTACTCGCCCGTCGCCCGCATCGCCTGGGAAGGTGAGCGCCACGAGGGCAATCAGGTCAATGGCCACGTCCTAGTCTCGCCGAAGGTGGGTCGCTGCTACGTCGCCGAAAGTTACCGCGACGGCATCTCGCTGCGCTCTAACCTCCTGCGTTTTGAGTTCGGCGACCAGGCCAGCGAGACAGTGGGCAGCCCCTTCCAATCGGCAGCTCCTCATGTGCGATCCAAATCGGATGGCGAGAACCTCGGCGGCATCGTTGTCGGTGGCACGACCACCAACGGTGTGGTCATCCCCCCGTGATGGCCCATGACCTAACCCGGAGGGGCGAGTGAGAACAGCCCTGGGCCTTGCACTTTGCTGCGTGCTGATCACATGCCAAAGTGCGAGGCCGACCCGCAGTCAGTTGTTGGAAACGGCAGAGTCCGCCCTTTGTCAGGGTGACAGCGGCGCGGTGGTCGAGTTGCTGCGACGCCAAACCTGGGCTTGGCAGGGCGCGCCTCGCGATGATCAGGCCACCCAGTTGGCACTGTATCAAATCGAAGCGCTGCTCAATCTCAAAGAGGACCGTCGGGCCGACCAGCTGATCCAACAGCTCGTGATCCCCGCTCAGGCCAGTCCCGCACTGCACGCGCACCAGGCGATGCTCCAAGGTCTGATTGCCCAACGCGCGCAACAGTCAGAGCTGGCCTGGACGCGCCTGCTCGAAGCCCGCGAAATCGCCCAGAGCAGCGGCAGAGATCGGATTTTGGCCCGTGTGCTCAACATGATGGCCTACCTCCGCTATATGCACGGTGACCTCGACGGCGCCATGGGCTTCGACAAGCAGGCCGTGGCTGCCGCTCAGCGCGCGGGAGAGGTCCCGACCCGCCTCAAGGCACTCAACAACCTCGGCGTTCACTTGATGACACAACACAATTACGAAGAAGCCGTCTTCCACCTCGAACAAGCCCAGGCCCTGCTTCAACAGGAGGATCCCAATTACGGCGACCTGCTGATCAACCTCGGAGCGGCCTATTCCATTACCGGGAACTTCGATCGGGCCGAGAGCCTCTTCGCCGAATACGAGGCGCTCCCTGCGAAGCTTCAAGCCAACCGCCAGAAATACCTGGGTGAGTTAGGCAGCCACTATGTGCACACGGGTCGCTATGACGAAGCCTTCACAGCGCTACATGCAGCCTTTGAGCAAGCGCGCGGCGATCAACAGTGGGCCTATGCGGGACTGTGGGCGGGAAATCTGGCCCGCCTGATGGCGATTCGTGATCGCTGGGAAGAGGGCGACCAATGGTTCAACGAGGCCAAAAGCTTCATGGCCAAAGCGGGTTCGACCGGAAGTTGGACGAAGTTGTTCGAGGTCAACCTCGACATTAACCGCTGTCGCTTCGATCACGCCGAGGCCCTGGCCCTTGAGTTGATGACCCAAGCCAGTTTGAGCGATGATCCTGATCTGGGCTGGAAGGCAAAGTTCACGTTTGGTGCCTTACTTGACGCGATGGGCGCGGAAGAGCTGGCCATGACCTATCTCCAGAGCAGTATTGACGAGCTCGAAGAAAGTCCAGGAATGATCGATCCAGAGGATCAAATCTTCTATTTCAGCAGTCTCGTGCGCTTTCACAAAGGTTATGTAGACCATTTAATGCGACGCAACTTGAGCGATCAGGCCCTGCTTGTCGCCGAATCGAGCCGAGCGCGTCTCCTGCGCTTCCGCCGCATGGTGGCTGCCCCAGAAGCCGATCTGGCGAAGTTGGCGGTTCCCAAGGACACCGCCATGCTGGCCTACTGGCTTTCCGAGCAGGAGTCCTATCTCTGGGTGCTCACGGGCGATACCCGTCGAGTCTTTCGCCTGCCCAGTCAGCAAGCGATCACAGACCTGGTTGCACAGCATACGCTCGCCGTGCAAAACCTAACGGATCCCATTCGCATGAAAAGTGCGGACAGCGTGGAGCTGGGGCGCATCCTACTCGGCCAAGCCAAGGATGCAATTCGCGGAAAACGCCGGGTAGTAATTGTGGCCGATGGCGGGCTCCACCGCCTGGCGTTCGAGACCTTGGCCTCGCCGGACCGGCCCGGTCACTATTGGGCCGAGGATCAAGAACTCTGTCTGACGCCTTCGCTATCGCTTTATCTGAGTCATCCTCAAACTGCGGTGCCCATAGATCGGCTGCTCCTGGTGGGTCATCCCGATTTCCAGACCAAGAGCTTGCCGCCGCTGCCCGGCGCCATTGCCGAGTTGGCGACGATCCAATCCCATTTTCTCGGTCATCGACACAAACTGTTAACGGGCCAGCAGGCGACGCGCAAGCACTTCTTTAGGGAGCTAATCCAGCAGTACGACGTCATACATTTCGCCACTCACGCGGTCGTCAACGACTACGCACCGCTCAGCTCGGCGGTCATGCTCTCGCCCGAGCAAGACGGCCTACCGCCCTCGCGTATCAGCGCCCAGGATTTCATGGTCGAGGACCTGAGCCAGGTTCATCTGGTCACCCTTTCCGCCTGCAGTTCCGCGGGAGTTCAAACCTATAGCGGCGAGGGCCTCACCGGCTTGGCATGGGCTTTTCTCTGGTCCGGCGCCCATCATGTTGTCGCGTCGCATTGGAATGTGGACGACAAAGCTACCAGTCAATTGATGGATGTCTTTTACGCACATCTCAGTCTGGGCGAGAACCCGGTCGAGGCCTTGCGACAGGCTAAACTCAAGCTGATCCGCAGCGAGGGCCGCTATCGCAAGCCCTACTATTGGGGTGCGTTCCAAATCTTCATGCGCTGAATCTGGTCGCCGCGCCTTTGTGTCTTGACGCTTGAATGCTAGAATGAGGAAGCGTAGCGGGAGGCAGCGATGAAACACTTGATGATGGGCGCCCTGATGGTCTTCAGCGGCATGGCGGGCAGTTTCGCCGCGCGAGCCTACCTGCAGAAGGACACGTCCCACATCTTCCGCTACGGTAAGGATCTGCCCGAGATCCTGCATCTTGTCGAGCAGGCCTATGTTGACGACGTAAAAATGGGCGAGCTGATGCCCGGCGCTTTTCAGGGCGCGATCGAGGCCGTCGACGAGAGTGCCAGTTACATCCCGCCCGGTCCCAAGCCCGAGGATCTGGACCGCGCCCTGTTCCTGCGCACCGGCCTGGTTTTGACCAAGCGCAACGGCTATCCCTACATCCTCGAGGCGGCGGCGGGCTCCTCGGCGGCGCTGGCCGGCGTCGCCAGTGCGCGCTACATCCGCGGCATTGAAGGTTTTTCGACTCGCGGTAAGAGTCTGTATCAAATACAACAAGTGCTGATGAAGGGCAGTTCCTTCAAATTGGGGCTGCTGACCCCAGGTCTGGCAGATGATGCCGAAGTTGCCTTCGAGGTCAAACCCTTCACGTTGGCGCCTCTGGCTGCGCCCATCTCCCGCGATGGCGTCCAAATTCTCAAGCTGCCCTACAACTACCCCGCGCTTGCCGCCGATCTCGACAAGATGCTGGCCGCCCTGCCCGCCGAAGCCACGCTGGTGATTGACCTGCGCGGCAGCGCCACCGCCGATCTGGACCTGGTCAAATTGCTGGCCGCGCGCTTTCTCGATGCCGGCGTGATCGGCACGTGGATCGCCCCAAAACAGAAGCTGCCCCTGGAAAATGCCAGCGCTGGCAGCTTCAAGGGCAAGCTCTACCTGCTTCAAGACCACACCACCAGCGGCAGCGCCGAGATCCTCTGCGCCGCCGCCCGCGCGGAGGGCCGCGCTCGCCTGGTCGGTGAGCCCACCATCGGCCTGCCGTTCTGGTACGAAACGATCGCGCTCAAGAACGGCGGCTATGTGCGCCTGCCAACCCGCCAGTTTGCCGTGGGCGAACAGGTGGTGACCGCCGAGGGTGTGCAGCCGCACTTGCGCCTCGGCGAGAAATACCGCGGTGTCGATGCTCACAACGAGGCTTTGGACGCCGCACTGGCCTTGATCGCGGGTGACGATGGCCGCGACGACGGCCTGAAGAAGCCGCACGAGGAGGCGGTGCCCGAGACCCAGAATTGAAGCCGACCGTGCGCCCTCTTCAGGCGCGGCGTCGCCGGCAATCGCCAGGATTCGTGTTAGAATGCCTGGCCCAACACGGCAAGAGGAGTTGATGGATGCCAAACGCGCAAAGAACCCAGTCCTTCGTGGACGCCTTCTGGGATAATGAGATTCTCCCCACGATTACCGAATACATCCGGATCCCCAACAAGTCGCCGGCGTTCGACCCGAACTGGGTGGCGAACGGCTACATGGAACAGGCGCTCGAGCTGGTTCGCGGCTGGTTGGACCAGCACCCGATTGAGGGCGCAACCCTGCATGTCGGACGCTTGCCCGGCCGCACACCGCTGCTGCTGATGGACATTCCCGGCAGCATCGACAAGACCGTCGTGCTCTACGGTCACCTCGACAAGCAGCCCGAAATGGAGGGCTGGCGCGAGGATCTGGGTCCCTGGCAGCCCAAGTACGAGGACGGCAAGCTCTACGGTCGCGGCGGTGCCGACGACGGCTATGCGGTCTTCGCCTCCGTTTGCGCGCTCAAGGCGCTTCACGATCAAGGCGTGCCCCACGCGCGCTGCGTGCTGATGATCGAGTTCTCCGAGGAGAGCGGTTCGCCCGACCTGCCCGCCTACGTCGATCACTTCGCCGACCTGATCGGCAGCCCCGACCTGGTCATCTGTCTGGACTCCGGCGCCGGCAACTACGACCAGTTGTGGTGCACGACATCGCTGCGCGGCCTGGCCGGCGGCGTGATGAAGGTCCGCGTGCTGCGCGAGGGCGTCCACTCCGGCGACGCCAGCGGCATCGTGCCCTCCTCGTTCCGGATCGCCCGTGAGCTGCTGAGCAGGGTCGAGGACCAGACGACCGGCCGCATCCTCCTTGAGGGTCTCCACGTCGAGATTCCCGCCCAGCGCATGGAACAAGCGCAACTGGCCGCCGAAACCCTGGGCACCGAAGTCTACGACAAGTTTCCCTTCCTGCAGGGCATGTCACCCATGGACACGGACCACGTTCAGCTGGTCCTCAACCGCACCTGGCGCCCGACGCTCAGCGTCATCGGCCAGGACGGCATTCCCGCCAGCCGCACCGGCGGCAACGTGTTGCGCCCCTACACGGCGCTCAAGCTGTCGTTCCGCTTGCCGCCGACCCTGCCCGCCCATAAGGCCTCCGAGCTGATCAAGCGCACCCTGGCCGAGAACCCGCCCTACGGCGCCGAGGTCGAGCTGGACTTCGAAGAGGCCGCCACCGGCTGGAACGCGCCCGAGCTGGCGCCCTGGCTGAACACCTGCCTCCATGAGGTTTCCTCGACCTTCTACGGCAAACCGACCCTGCACATGGGCGAGGGTGGCTCGATCCCGTTCATGGGCATGCTCGGCGAGAAGTTCCCACAAGCCCAGTTCGTCGTCACCGGCGTGCTCGGCCCGGCCAGCAACGCCCACGGTCCCAACGAGTTCCTGCACGTTCCGTTCGCCAAGAAGTTGACCGCTTGCGTGGTCCACATTTTGGCCCGTCACGCGCAAGTCTGAGGCCGTCAGGGGTGAGCGCGGCGAAGCCCGCCCCCGCGGGCGGCTACCCCAAACCCAGCCTGACCGTCGACGCGGTAGTGCTCGCCGGTCAGGGCGCGGCCATGCGCCTGCTCGTGATCGAGCGGGCGCGACCGCCGTTTGCCGGCCACTACGCTCTGCCAGGCGGGTTTGTCGACCGCGACGAGGCGCCCTTCAGCGCCTGCCTGCGCGAGCTTCACGAGGAGACGGGGCTGGTGCCGCCGGTGCCCTTTGCCCTGCCGCTCGAACTGCGGGCGCGCAAGGGCCGCGACCCGCGCGGCTGGACCCTCAGCCAACCGTTTCTGTTCCATCTGCCCGAGCCGGCCGCGGTCACCGCGGCGGACGATGCCCGCACTGCGGTCTGGGTGCCCTTGTCCGAGTTAGGCGCACTGGCCTTTGACCACGGCGCCATTCTCTGTGAGGCGCTGGGTCGCTTCTGGGCCGAAATGCCGGGCGCCTTTCCCCTGCTGCGTGGCCTTCAGGCTTTCGGCGCGCCCGCCCTGTTCCCGGCGGCGCCGCTGTTTTACGGCGGCAGTTTCAACCCGCTCCACGACGGTCACCGCGCCTGTGTGGGCATGGCCGCGGCAACAGACAGCCTGATCGTGGTGCCCGACAGCAATCCCTTCAAGGACAACGCTCCGGCGACCTGCGCCTGGCAACAGTACCTGAGTCTGCGCCAGGCCTTCGCTACCACGGCCCTGGCCGTTTACCCAGGCTTTTGCGGCATGGAGCTGCCTAACCCAACCGCGGGCTGGCTGCCCTGCGTGGCGGGCGAGCTTAGCTTTCTGGTCGGCGAAGACTCGCTGGTTTCGATGCCGCACTGGGTCGATGCAGCGCACTTGGTGCGCGCCCTGAAACGGCTGCTGGTCGTGCCGCGACGCGCGCAGCAAACCGACCTTGAGGCCAGTCGGCGCTGGTTGGCCGCCACCGCGCCCGACTGCCAGGTCGTGCTCCTTGGCGATCATCCCTACCGCGACCTCAGTTCCAGCGCCCTGCGCGCGCGCGCCGAAACCGATCGAGCGTGCCTTGCAGATCAGCCCAACAGCGCGGATGGCAAGATATAGGTGGTCTCCTTGAGGGAGAGACTTTGGACCTGTCCGCAGAATCGCAAACGGCCCACCAAGCGGTAAAGCGGCTCGCCCAGTAGGTAGCGCCGAGCCGTGGCCTCACCGTGGCGAACGCAGATCAATGCACGCTCGTCGGCGTCGTAGACAGCCGCGCGCCAGGCCTCTGTCGGGACCTGGGCGATCGCTGCGGGCAGGAAGCGGAAGCGCTGGTGCCGATCGACCAGGCCGCGCAGCGAACCCGGCAAGGGCGGACTGAGATCGACCCATCGACCCAGCTCGCCTGTTCGGTTCACGACTTGTTCGATGGCGTGGCTGAGCGCATCGAGCAGCAGTTCACCAGGGATAAGGATCGGCGTTTCGCCAAACGGTCGCTGCTCCAGGCGACGGATCCGGCAGAGATCGTCGAGATGCGCCCGCAGCTCCATGCTGGGCGGCAGGGGGCAGCGGTAGCGCCGCGCGATCAAGCGCCGACCCAGTGCTGGCGTCGTCAGGCCCAGCGCCAGCGACCAAGTGGGCGGTTCTCGCAGCCAGAGCCGCGGCGGTCCTGGCAAGATGATCTGGAGTTCGCTTCGCTCGAGTCCAAAATGATCGAGCGGGCGACGCACGAGGTACGTCCGCCAGCGGCGGCGCTCCTGCTCGAAAGCTCTCGCGACCGGTCTGGTCAGGATGGGCGGAGGGACGGTTTCCTGCAGCAACCCACCCTCCTCCAGGAGCCAGGCCTGGCGGGCCTCGCAGGCATGGCCGGTGCGTTCGCCGCGCTCGCGCCAGTGCCAGAAATCATGACGGGTTAGCGAGCTGGTCAACTGTTTCACGACCATTTCTCCAAGAGCAGCGAGGGCGAGCCCATGCTCATCGGCACGCGCTGGCCCTGCTTGACGCACCAGTGGACGACGGGGTCCATGCGCAGGTCCTCGCCAATCGCTCGGATCGAACCCAAGAAGCGGCCGATCGTCAGGCGCAGGCTGGCCCAGGCACAGATCGCGACCGGTTGGCCGCGCTCCAGCCGCACCACCGGACCGGTCAGTGCCTTAAAGCGCTCACTGCCAGGTTGCCAGTTGCCGGACTGGATCCAACAGACGTAATGAGCGGCGGGCAGACTATCGAGCCAGCGTTCGGGTTCCTCCGTGCCGGCGCGGATCAGGAAATTGGTCGCTCGAACAAGCGGTGCCTCGCGGTAGGAGGCACGGCGGTGGGCGCCGTGTTGGGCCGAGAGGTCGCCCACGAGGAAGCCCTGTTGAATCAAGGTAGTGGCGCTGACGGGCCAGCCCACGTCGTCGTGGCTCATGCTGCCGGCATAGCCCTCCAGATCGGGTCGGTCCATGACCACCAGGTGCGGATGACTGACGCGATCACCGTGGTAAAACTTGAGCGGACTGCCGGCCAGGTAGTCGTCCTCGAGCGCGTGTCCGACCGCTTCGTGGAACAGGGTCGCACAATAGGGCGAAAGGATCAGGGGCAGGCGGGTGTCGACCTCCGCCAGCTCGGGCAGGTCGGTGGGCCAGTACTCCCAGGGACCGCGGCGGAACACCAATTCGCCCTGGGGGTTCGCGCCAAAGATAGACGTCCACTGACCGGCCAGGCGGAAGTGACCCCAGAAACCCTCGTAGCTCTGGCGATAACCAGCTACGCCGGCGACTTGGCGGTCGCGCACCATGACCTGGGCGTGCAGCTCCATCGGCAGGTCGGCGAAGCGCTCGAGCTGTTGGATCAGGCGGTTGCGCAACCCCTCGCCGCGTCGCCACAGCTCGGCAGGCAATCGGCTGGAATGGGCCTGCTGTTGCACGCGACCCGCGCGACTCAGCAGTCGGCACTTGCCCGCACGGGCGGAGGTCACCCACTCCCTCTGGTCGAGCGCGCCCTCTAGGCGCAGTACCACTTGGGCTTCAGTCATTTCATGGCGATTGAACAGCTCCACCTTCACCTACCTGACGGGACGGGCTTAACATAGCACCATGGCAGCGCGCAGACAACTCCCCGCTTCGATCGGCGTCTGGCAGGCCTGAGTGTCTAAACCGATGATTCCCATGCGGTAAGCTCCACTGGCCAGTCACCTCCGCGTCCAGGCGTAATTCGACCGGGTAGAACTCCCGTGACAAGTGTCACTGTGCTCGATGACGAAGATAACCTCTACTTTGTGTCGCTCCCGTGTATACTTCCATTGTATTGTTTATTTATGGAGGGGGAAGCAATGACAAAAACACAGTGGAGTTTGGTATTTTTCATGTTGCTGGGTGCGGTCCTTTCCACCCAAGCGGGCACTATCCGAGGTCGCGTCACAGCTGACCGCAAGGCACCGGTAAGGGGAGCGACCATTTATGTCGAAGACAGCAAGGGCCAGCGCATGGCCTTCCGGACCGATGAGGAAGGCCAGTTCCTGGTAAAAAATTTGCCGGCTGACGACTATACCGTTTGGTTGGAGAAGGCCGAAGGCCTGGAAACCGATGTTCCCGAATGCGGCTATTACGAGGACTACATCGACGGCGATCGGGAAATGAACTTCAACGCCCATACTACGGGCGTTGCGATCGACTTTGGCGATCCAACCGGGCCCGGCTTCGCCGCCTTGGCCGACCCCAGCCTGATCGACTTCAGCGTTTTCATGTACAACCTCAACCTCGTCGAAGCCGACACCATCGACATTCTCGGCTACTGGTACATTCCCGGCCAGGGCAAGTTGGACGCCGCCGTGATTGGCGGCTGGCCTGCCGGCTTCTACAGCGCTAGCCCGATGATGGTCAGCTACGAGAACCTGCTGGGCTTGTTGACCCATTACACCTTGCGCTACAACCAGCCGATCAACCACGACGGCGAGTTGGCGACCTTCAGACTGAAGCTGACGCCGGCGGCGGTGACGAAGCTGGCGGCAGCCAATGGCAAGCTCGCGTTCTGTGGGGTCTGGGTCCGCATGTACCGCAAAGGGATCCTGGTCTTCGACAGCACGGCCAACTGGGTCGGCAATCGCAACGACCTCGGCGAGGTCCCAACAGGGTCGATCAGACGCTAAGCGAAAGGCCGGGCCGTATTAGTGCTGCCCGGCCTTTTCTTTGTCCGCTTCGGGCTTTGTTTCAGGCAACTCCGAGGGCGATTTGGGGACGATGGGTTCCGGCTTTTTTGGAGGCTCGTAAATCACCAGCACGGGTGATTTCCGATCGCTTTCCTCGCCCTCCATGGTGAAGTTATAGCCGCGGTTGTCTAGCACCACCAGCAATCGGCCCTTGTCGAAGGCGAAGCCTTCGGCATAGCCACTGGAGACCAGACTGGTCACGCCGATAGGGAAGGCCTTCTTGAGAGGGTTGAGGTCGAAGACCGGCGTTGCATCGATGCGCCAGGCATCCTCCGCCAATACCTCGCTCATGGCAACGGCGCACAATGCCCAGCGGTCGCGTGCCAAGAGCACCAGCTGTTCGCCGATCAGCGCGGCCTCGCTGATTTCGACCGACTGGCGGTTGACGGTCACCATAAGGTTGTGTTGATTGCTCCAATGGCCGTCCTGACCCCGTGTATAGACATTGAGTTCGGAGGGATTGATGGTGATGGCCAGCAGTTTGTCGGGAGCGGCCAGGACCACGGAGGAGAGCCCACAGGAGAATTCGCCGGTCACGCATTTGGCGGGGATCTGCAGGTCGATCGTTTGCAGCTTGCGCTTTTCGGCAATCTCGTAGAGCAGCGCCTGCCCTTGCCAGTCGTCGGGTCGGGTCGAGAAGATGCGCGCGGATGCGGCCACGAACTTGCCGTCGCTGCTGCTGAGTCCGCGGAGTTCTGTCTGCGGCATATACGCGACAAGCGTCGACTTGCCGCTCTCGGAATCGTAGCGATAGATGCCGGGTCGGCTGTCCAGGAGATCACAACCGAGGTAGATCTGGTCCTTCCAGATCGTGACGGCGGTCGGCGAGAACAGTTTGGGTAGTCGCTTGACCGTGAAATGGTCGGGAGAGAGCTGAGTGAAGGGTGAGGTCGTTTCGCCGTCAGATACCAGCAGGGCGAGGAACAAGATCAGGGTCGTCAATGTGCACCCCCCAAACGAAAAAAGGCACGATTCCGTGCCTTTTTCAGAAGGTTTGTGGTGCCCAAGTCCGGACTCGAACCGGAACGACCGAAGTCACTACCCCCTCAAGATAGCGTGTCTACCAATTTCACCACTTGGGCATTCGCGCCTGACTCCGTCATACGCAAGGCGCTATTTTAATGAGTTCAGAGGAAAGAAACAAGCACTTTATTTGGAAAAAATCACTGGCCCGCGGGAGCCGGCGTTTCACCATTGGCAGGTGCTGCATCGCTGGCAGCGGCGGGTGCTTCCGTGGCCGGAGCGGCGGCGTCGGCTGCGGGCGTTTCGCTGCCTGCGGTCTCGCCTTCCTTGGCGGGCGGTGCGGTCACCTGAGTGTCCTTGCTCTCCGACTGCGGGGCGACGTAGTCAGAAGCGATACTCTTCTGGACCTTGTTGCCAGTGAGGTGCAGCGTGATCGAGGTCAGCATGAACAACGCGGCCAAGGTCAGCGTCAGGTTCATCAGGAACTTGGCGGCGCCGCGGGCGCCGAAGACCGACTGGCTGGCATCGGACACGGAGGTGAGTCCGCCGGCTTTGCCGTCCTGGAATAATACGACTGCGATCAACATGACGCAGATGACGATGTGAACAATGAGTAGTAGGGTATTCATCCAAAAGCCTCCGTAACTTCCAGGCCTGATGCCCGGGGCATGGCATCATATCACAACTGTCGTCACTGGCAAACGGAAATTGCGGTGCCGCGGGGTTTGGCGGATGCCGGGCGCTTTGCGGCACTCAGAGGCCAACGCGGTGCTCTTCCAGGTAGCGGCTGACATAGCGATGGTAGTTGTGGAGCTGGCGTTCGGCTCGGAAAAAGGCGAGCTGGCGCAGGAACAGCGGGTCCTTGCCGAGGCGGTGTTCCAGGCGGCCCAGCATGCGAACGCCCTCCGGGCTGGCGGTGGGATCGGACCAGCGGTTTTCTCGGTCGATACTGAACGAATACTCCGCCTTGCCGTCCTCAATAATCGCGAACAGCGTGTTGCAGTAACAGTTCTCGTCGCCGCAGAACACGAGCCCATAGGGCAACGACTTGCCGCCCTTGGCGCCCAGGCGCACCCGGCCCAGGTGATGCTGGCGCGGGTCGGCACCCGCGCCCACGAGTTCGGCCGGCAGGCGCAGCTCGTAGGGGGCTGGGTAGCGGCCCTGCTCCTCAAGCACCTGGCGACGGCGCAGGAAGACCAGGTGGCGGTAGCGCTGCTGGAAGCCTTCGGTGTCCTCGAAGATGCGGAACACGCCCTCCAGCTCGGCTGCCAGTGGTTGGTGGTTGTTGTCGTGGAAGGCGCGCTCGGCGGTGTACCAACAGGAGGAGACGCGGCCCTGGGAATGGATTTCCAGAGCGATGTTGTCGCAGGGACAGTGCGCTTCGGGGCAAAGGTGGGCCATAACCTCGAAACGCAGCTCGCCGTCGGGGAAGGCGACCTCGTAAAAGCCCAAGTGATAGGTGGACGCTCGGTCCACCGTCACCAGGCCTTGATAGACTTTGATCGGTTCGCTCACTACATGTTCCTGCGGTACTGGCCGCCCACGGTGTACAGCGCGCCGCTCAGCTGGCCGAGCGAGCAGTAGCGAGTGGCGACCAGCAGTTTCTCGAAGATGTTGTGGTTGTTGACGGCGGCCAGACGCACACCGGCCAACTGATCGTCCAGTTGGCGCGCGAAGAAGCGCTGGTAGTGGCCCAGGTTCTCGATCTGCTGTTCCTTCTCCTCGGTGCTCGAGCGGATCAGCTCGGGCGCTTCCTGGGCGACCTGGCCCTTGGGATTGAGGAAGGTGTTGACGCCGATGATGGGCAGCTCACCGCTGTGCTTGAGGGTCTCGTAGTACAGCGATTCCTCTTGGATCTTGCCGCGCTGGTACATGGTCTCCATGGCGGAGAGCACGCCGCCGCGCTCGGAGAGGCGCACGAACTCGGAGAGGATCGCCTCCTCGACCAGGTCGGTCAGTTCCTCAATGACGAAGCTGCCCTGCAACATGTTCTCGTTCTTGGCCAGGCCGAGCTCGCGGTTGATGATCAGCTGGATCGCCATGGCGCGGCGCACGCTTTCCTCGGTGGGGGTCGTGATGGCCTCGTCATAGGCGTTGGTGTGCAGGCTATTGCAGTTGTCGTAAATGGCATAGAGCGCCTGCAGGGTGGTGCGGATGTCGTTGAAGTCGACCTCCTGGGCGTGCAGGCTGCGGCCGCTGGTCTGGATGTGGTACTTGAGTTTCTGGCCGCGCGGATCGGCGCCGTAACGGTCGCGCAAGGTGACGGCCCAGATGCGGCGGGCGACCCGGCCGATGACGGCGTACTCGGGGTCCAGGCCGTTGCTGAAGAAGAACGACAGGTTGGCGGCGAACTCGTCGACACTCATACCGCGGGCCAGGTAGTACTCGACGAACGTGAAGCCGTTAGCCAAGGTGAAGGCCGTCTGGGTAATCGGGTTGGCGCCTGCTTCGGCGATGTGGTAGCCGCTGATCGAGACGCTGTAGTAGTTGCGGACCTGGTTCTTGGTGAAGAACTCTTGGACGTCGCCCATCAGGCGCAGCGCGAATTCGGTGGAGAAGATACAGGTATTCTGGGCCTGGTCCTCCTTGAGGATATCGGCCTGGACGGTACCGCGCACGGTACGCAGGGTTTCCGCTTGGATGCGCCCATAGGTCTCGGCGTCGACGACCTCGGCGCCGGGAATGCCCAGTAGACCCAGACCGAAGCTGCGCGGCGCGGCCGCTTCATAGGGCATGCCCTCGTACTGCGGCAGGGGCAAGCCCAGGGCCGCATACTTTTTAGCCCAATTGGCGCGCACGCCCTCGAGCAGGCCTTGTTCGGCCAGGTGACGCTCGACCTGTTGGTCGACGGCGGCGTTGAGGTAGAAGCCGAGAATGATCGGCGCCGGTCCGTTGATCGTCATCGAGACGGAGGTGCGCGGGTCGCAGAGGTCGAAGCCGGAGTAGAGCTTCTTCATGTCGTCGAGGTTGCAGATCGAGACGCCGCTGTTGCCGATCTTGCCGTAGATGTCGGGGCGGCGGGCGGGATCCTCGCCGTAAAGGGTGACGGAGTCGAAGGCGGTCGAGAGGCGCTTGGCCGGCTGGTCCTTGGAGACGTAGTGGAAGCGGCGGTTGGTGCGCTCCGGCGTGCCCTCGCCGGCGAACATCCGGGTCGGGTCCTCGCCCTCGCGTTTGAAGGGAAACACGCCAGCGGTGTAGGGGAAGGCGCCGGGCACGTTTTCCAGCAGCATCCAGCGCAGCAGGTCGCCGTGGCTGCGGTAGCGGGGCAGGCTGACCTTGGGGATTTTGAGGCCGGAGAGCGAGACGGTTTTGATGGCGTTGCGCAGTTCGCGGTCGCGGACCTTGGTGACCAGTTCGTCGCCGGAGTAGGCGGCCACGGCGCCGGGCCAGGCCTCCAGCAGCTTGCGGCAGGTGGGGTCGAGCCGGGCCTCGTGGTAGCTGATCTGGGCGCGCAGGGTGGCGATCAAGGGTTCGTAATCGGGGCGGGCCAACTCCACCGAACCGGTGCCGGAGGCGTCGCTGCCGATCGAGAGGTCGGTCTCGCCCATGCGCTCGGTGAGCGCTTGGATCGTGCCCTGGATCTGAAACAAGCGCTCGGCGATCTCGGCCTGTTGGTCGGCCCAGCGCTTGTAGTCGCGCACGGTTTCGGCGATCTCGGCCAAATAGCGGATGCGCTCGCCAGGAATGATCGGCGCCTTTTCGGGCGTGCCCATCTGCTCGAAGTCGGGGACCGGCCAATCGAGGCCACATTTGCTGTCGATCGCCTCGATCAGGCGGACGAACAGCAGGTTCGTGCCCTTGTCGTTGAACTGCGAGGCGATGGTGGCGTAGACCGGCAGGCTCTCGTCGTCGGCGTGCCAGAGGCCGCGGTTGCGCTTGAACTGCTTGCGCACGTCGCGGAAAGCGTCCTCGGCGCCGCGCTTCTCGAACTTGTTGAGCACGACCAGGTCGGCCAGATCCAGCATGTCGATCTTCTCGAGCTGGGTGGCCGCGCCGTATTCAGAGGTCATGACGTACATCGAGACGTCGACCAGGTCGACGATTTCGCTGTCGGCCTGACCGATCCCGGCGGTCTCGACAACGACCAGGTCGAAGCCCTCGGCAACCAGCAGTCGGATCGCGGCGACCAGGCTCTCACTGGTGGCGCGGTTGGCGGCGCGGGTCGCCAGGGAGCGCATGAAGACCCTGGGGTGGCCGTCGCCCTCGGCCCAGGCCACGGCGTTCATGCGGATGCGGTCGCCCAGCAGGGCACCGCCGGTGCGGCGCTTGGAGGGGTCGACGCTGAGGATGGCAATCGACTTGTCGGGGAAGCAGTCGAGAAAGCGGCGCACCAGCTCATCGGTCAGCGAGGATTTGCCGGCGCCGCCGGTGCCGGTGATGCCCAGCACGGGCACCTTGTGGTCGGGCG
Source organism: uncultured Holophagae bacterium (assembly GCA_964423555.1). Lineage (GTDB taxonomy): Bacteria > Acidobacteriota > Holophagae > Acanthopleuribacterales > Acanthopleuribacteraceae > CAYRFM01. Next base: position 67,194 of record CAYRFM010000001.1, read on the forward strand.
CCGGCGCCTCTTCCAGGCCCAGCTCGAGGCGGGTGATGGCGCGGGCGATGCGGTTGGCCTTGCCGGCCTCCTCGGGCAGGACCTGCTCGGCGGTGGCGTAGTCGCAGGTCTTCATCATGTAGGCGATCATGCCCTCCAGACCCATCTTGGCGCCGTCCTCGGGCGAGAAGATCTTGGCGATGCCGTAGCCCTCGAGCATGGCGATCTCGTCTGGCGAGATCACGCCGCCGCCGCCGCCGAAGATCTTGATGTGACCGGCGCCGCGCTGCTGCAAGAGGTCGTGCATGTATTTGAAGTATTCGTTGTGGCCGCCCTGGTAGCTGGAGACCGCGATGCCCTGAGCATCCTCCATGATGGCCGCGTCGACGACCTCACCCACCGAGCGGTTATGGCCCAGGTGAATGACCTCGGCACCCTGTGCCTGTAGGATGCGCCGCATGATGTTGATCGAGGCGTCGTGGCCATCGAACAGCGAGGCGGCCGTCACGAAGCGTACCTTGTTCTTCAACCCAATTTCCGTTGCCACGGTGGCGGTCATCAGCTCCTCCGAATGTTTTCGTTCTCCCCCAACACTACATCATACAACAGGCGATCGGGAGGTTCCAGCCCGCGGCGCCTGGGACACGAGCCGCTTTTAAAACGGCGTGTTTGGATCTTTGGGGCCGATAATTTTTTAAGACGCGGGTGATAAGGTCGCAGCGATGCCTCCCGCGCTTTTTCGAGAGGGCTATCCAGATCATCTTGCCTGTTTGAAAATGGGGGAAGCGGGTGCGCGAGGTGAACTTGGCCACGAAATTTTTTTTTGGCAGGCTGTTCAGGTGAACTTGCCCATGCGAATTTTTTGGGCAGGGCTGTCGCGTTGTTGCGATCCATGCGTCAAAAATCGCGGACACCCGCTCAGGTGAACTAACCCTTCGAAAAAAAGCTACAGGCCCTGTTGGGTTGTTTTTGCTCGCCTCCTGTTTTTCAAAGCGGTCCTCTCATGTGAACATGCCCCTTGGAATTTTTCAAATCACCCAGTCCAAGTGAACTTGCCCCTGTCTTGAATGAAAAACGCGTGTTCGGGTTGGTTTTACTGGCCTCTGGGAAGATCCGCGCCCAATTTGACCTGAATTTATCCGATCTCAGGCCCTGGAGGTATCGTCATGCTAACAGGCTTGGGGAAGATTTTTCTCTGCGCCTTTCAAAAGGGTTACTCGACGATTATGACGAGGTTCTGCCGCGGCGCCGACACGCCTTGCCTGCCATGACTTCTTGACATACAATCAGCCTGTCTCAGCACGTTGCCACATCACCAGGAGCATGCCATGAATTACGACAAGATTCGTGCGTTCATGAACTTTTTAGCGCTGCAGAAGTACGGTATCTTTTTCCTGCTCCTGCTCCTGCTGTTTCCGATCCTGTCCACGATCAAAGCCTCGCCGCTCTACAGCCTCTTCGCCGGTCTGTTTCTGGAGGCCTCGGCCTGGAAGCTGTTCTGGCTGAGCCTGACGCACATCCTGGCATCCATCACGCTGATGTTCAATCAGGGCATCCTGTCGGACAACGCCGAGGGCGAGGACCCTGTCCTTAAATTCGGGCCGATGCCGGTGTTTCTGACCCGTTTCCTGAACCTACAGGTGACCAGGCAACAGCTGCTGTTTTACTTGAGCATTCCCTTAATCGGCGATATCTGGGTCGCCACCCAGGCGAAGGTTTCCCTGCCTCTGGGCCTGGCTCTATTGGCCGCAGCCCTGGCAGTCAGCCTGATCCTGACCAGCTTGGCCTGCACCCCCACGATCCTCGCCTGCCCTGAGTTCAAACCCCTGCCGCCTTGGTTCTGCGGGAAGGTCGACTACTTGAAGTTTCTCAGTGGTCTGTGCAACCAGGCCTTCAAACTGTGGGAGCGAGCGCTGCGGGCTATCCCCTGGCTGACTTACCTGTGGCAGCGTGGCCCGGCTGCCCTATCCGCGCATTTCTTTGCCGCCTCCAATTTCTTCGTCACCGCCGTGATCCTGATCATCGCCACCTACGCGCTCTATCCGCTCCAGGGCATCGGCCGACCGGACTCGCATTACCCTGGCGCCGTGGCCTTTTTCTTTGTGGCTGTCTCGCTGATGATCTGGATCACCGGCTTTCTGCAGTTCCACTTCGGGCGCTTTCGCGTCTCGCCGATCCTCATCCTCGCCTTGGTCTGCTTCTTCGGCTACCAGGTACGCGGGATCGATCACTGGTTCCAGGTCAAAGTCGAGGCGCGCCAGCCCCCCTTGGATCCCGTCGCGGTCGTGCAGGCGCGCACCCAGGCCCAAGCCAAAATTAACCCGGCGGTTGAGCCGGAGAACCTCGTCGTCGTCACCTGTACCGGCGGTGGCATCCTGGCCGCGGCCTGGTTCACGCTCGGCATGGAGCGCCTGATTGCCGAGCGACCCGCCTTTCAACACGAAATCAGTCTGTTCAGCACCGTATCCGGGGGCTCTGTCGGCGCCGCCTTCTACCTGAACGAAGCCCGCCAACGTAATAAACTGACAGCGGCGGAACTGGACACCATTTTCAAGAGGGCCTGCACCTCGTCCCTGGTCGCCTCCGCTTATGGTCTAGCGATGTTGGACACGCCGCGCTTGGCGACACTCGGCCTCCTGCCGCTTCATCGCGACCAGGACCGCGGCAGCCTGTTGGAGCAGGCCTGGTGCTATACCGCCAGCAAGCGCTTCGATGACAGCGAAACGCTTGCCGATTACGGCACCGACGTCCGCAGGGGGCGACTCCCTGGCTTCATCATGTCCGCGACCGCCATGGAGGTCGGCCGCCGGGTCATGATCACGCCTTTGACCTTTCCCCCCCTTGAGCGGCCCTACCAGCGCGGCCAGACGATCTCCGAATTCTATTTCGATGCCGATTCGGACAAGCAGGCCGAACTGGCGATCTGGACCAGCGCACGGCTATCCGCCACCTTTCCCTACGTCGCCCCGGCCGCCAGGCCGGCCTTCATCGACGACGATCTTCAGAGTCCGGGCAAGGAGAACGCCCAGGAGTTCCACCTCATCGATGGCGGCTACTACGACAACTATGGCGTGACCTCGATGCTCGATTGGTTGACCCCGGTGCTCGAGGCGCGTAAAGCGGGTGAACTCAAATTCAAGCGGGTCGCCATCGTGCAGCTGCGGGCCTTCCAGCCCAGCGATCCCGATTCGGAGCCGCCCGCCAGCGGCGGGTCCGCGGCCCTTGCCGGCCCCCTCTTGGGTTTGACGTCCGCCTACTCAGGTGCTGCCATCACCCGCAACGACATCAACCTGCGCCAGTATATCGATAACTGGAATACGATTTTCGGCGGAGAGGTTACCCTAGCGACGATGCAGTTCACGCGGCCTAGCCCGGATGGGCCGGTCTCCTGGCACCTGACAGAAAAGGAGATCGACGACGTCCGCAAGGCTTGGCCAGCGCTAGCCGACGCCACCTGCGATCTTCGCGACAACTGGCTGGCACTCAACAGCTTCCTCGAGGGCAAGGACAAAACGGCGGAACCTGCCGCGCCGGCGACCGCGCCCGCCGAAGAGACCGTCCAGCCAGCCGAGACCCCGGCTCAGTAAGGCTTCTTGCACCGGGCCCTTGCGTTCTTTGATAGAATGGCGAGGGCCCGCCTGGGCCACCTCGGAGGCACTCATTGTATAAAGTCCATTTCAGGCTCAAGGATACCGATTACGAGCTGGTTGCAGCCTCGCTGGATCTGACCCATCCCTACTTTGTCTCGATTAAAGAGATGGACTTGGGCTACGAGGAGGGGCTGGTCGTCAATCCCCATCTGGAAAACACCAAGCGCCGGTTCAAGGACACGGCCAACATCATGATCCCGTTCCAGAATGTGTCCCTGATCGAGTCCGTGCCCAGCCGCGACAAGGCCGCGATCCGTCCGCGCGTGCTCAAGCTGCACGCCGATCAGGACGACCAGGTCGATGGCTGAAGCGATCGCGGAGCTGCGGAAGGGTGCCCGGCCCACCGTCTTTCTCGAGCGCGACGGGGTGCTCAACCAACCGCTGCCGTCGCCGATCGCCGAGCCTCACCAGCTGCTGTTCCTGCCCGGCGCGCTGCGGGCGGCTGCGCGACTGGCCCGAGCCGGCTACCGCACGGTCGTGCTCTGCGAGCGAGCCGAGTCGGCCGACGGCGCCTTGACCGACGAGGGCCTGGAAGACGTCGACCGCTGCCTGCGCGGCGCGGCTCGCGCGGCTGGCGGGAACCTGGACGAGATCTTCGCCTGCCCCCAGGCGCACGAT
>CAYRFM010000001.1:71459-148193 GCA_964423555.1 uncultured Holophagae bacterium
CCCGCCGCAACCGGGGCTATTGGATGCGGCCCACGCCGCGGTGCCGGTCGACTGGTCCCGCAGTTACCTGGTTGGCGGCTCGCAAACGGCGATTGACGCAGGTCGCGCCCGCGGTCTGCGCACGATCCTGCTCCGCGAGCCGGGTGAGGCCGATTACCGCGCGGGCGACCTGGTCGAGGCCGTCGCCATCATCCTGGGCGAGCACGAGGCGGTTTTCAGTCGAAAATGATCGTGCGGTTGCCGTGCACGAAGACGCGATCCTCAAAGACCAGGTCCAGCGCCTTGCTCAGCGCCAGTTTCTCGGAATTGCGTCCGGCCCGCGACATGTCGGCGACGCTGTGGTGGTGGTCGACCGGCAGGATCTTTTGGGTAATGATCGGACCCTCGTCCAGGTTGTCGGTGACGAAATGGGCCGTCGCGCCGATGATCTTGACGCCGCGCTGGTAGGCCTGGCGGTAAGGGCGGGCGCCGATGAAGGCGGGCAGGAACGAGTGGTGGATGTTGATGATGCGCATCGGATAAGCGCCGACAAATTTTGGCGAGAGTACGAGCATATACTTGGCTAGCACGACGTAATCCGGCGCGTAGCTGGCCAGGGTCGCCAGGACGTCGTCCTCTTGGGCGTGGCGCTCACGGTCTTCGTGGGGAAGGCAATGGAAGGGGACGCCGAACTTCTGGACCAGTTCGCCCAGTTTGGCATGGTTGGCGATCACCGCCACGATCTCGGCATGGAGCTCGCCGGCGTAGTGGCGGATCAGCAGCTCGCCGAGGCAGTGGGTCTCCTTGGTGGCGAAAACGACGATGCGCTTCTTGTGGTCGTCAAAGATCTTGATCTCGGCGCCAGGCTCGAGCACGGCCGCCAGGTCCGCGCGCAGGCGCTCGGGATCACAGGGGCCCTCGACCTCGGAGCGCATGAAGAACTGGCCCTCGCCTGGATCGGTGAACTCGCCGTTGGTGACGATGTTCAGACCGTGATCCAGGAGCACACCGGTGATTTGGTGAATCAGACCGCGGCGGTCGGCGACCTTGACGAAGACGACGTGTTTCATGGCATTCCTCATTTGTAAGTAACTCGTTTCAGGGCAGTAACCAGACACGCCAGGTGCCTGGGAAGCCCTTGAAGCTGACCTCGTTGCAAGGCCGCCAACCCAGTTCCGCATGGGCTTCGGCACCCTCCTGGATGACGTGACTGCGCGTTTCCTCGGAGACGCAGAGTTCGGCCGCACCCGCTTGGCCCATCAGGCGCGCGCAGAAGTTAACCATATTGCCGAATAGGTCGTTTTCCTCGACCTCGACCGGGCCGACGTGCAGGGCGGCACGGATCTGAACCTCGTCGTGGCCGGTCTCGCCAATCACGTCGAGCGCGCAGTCGAGCCCCGCGGCGACGGTCTTGAAGGTCGCCATGAAGGAATCGCCGATGGTTTTGATCTCGAAGCCGTGATGGGCGCGGATCGCCTGACGGACCCGCTCGAAGTGCTGGTGGCGCACCTCTTTCATGCCGTGGTTGCCGAGTCGGTTGGCCAGCGCGGAGGAGTCGACGATATCGGTGAACATCACCGCTAGAATCAGTTTGCGGGCGCCGGCCCAGTCGGCCAGGGTCTGCGGCACGGCCGGGCTAAGCGGGACCTTGGTCTCGCAGACGGGGCAGCTGATGAAGTCGAAGCCGAGCGCCTGGCGGCGCTGGATCTGGCTGGCGGTGATCGACTCGCCACACTCGGCGCAACTGAGGTCGCCGAGGGCCGGCTCGGCGGAGCGGGGTTTCTGGGGCAACGCGGCGACCGCGGGCGAGGCGGCGGCCTCGGGCGGGGTGACGGTGGTCGAGCGCAGCGGTTTGCGGGTCTTGGTCTGGGTCGTCATCAGCTCGGCCATGCCGCGCGATTGCAGCAGCTTAGCCTCCTTATCGCGGAATTGTAGCAGCTGTTCGTTGGAATGGGCCTTGGCCAGGACGTCGCCGTCAAAGCGCCATAGGCGCACGACCCTGTCGACGCCACCGACTGAGGCCAACCAGCAGCCGCGCGGCGCGAAGGCCAGGTTCGGGAACGGCGCGGCGGTGTCCTCTTCGATCACGGCGATCGTCGTCCACTGGTCCGTGCGCCATAGGCGCAGGGTCTGATCCCAGGACTTGGTGGCCAGCAGGCGGCCACAGGGGCTGAAGGCCAGACCCTTGACCGGGCCGTCATGGCCGACCAGAACGTGAAGGCATTGCTGTTTGGCCAGGTTCCAGATGCGGACCGTGCCGTCGTCGCTGGCCGTGGCCAAATGGTTCTCCTGCCAGGCGATCTGGTTGATGCCGCCGCGGTGTCCGTAGAAGGCGATGACCTCCTCGTAGCCTGGCACACCCCAAACCCTCAGGGTCCCACTCTCGGACCCACTGGCGAGATAGCGTCCGTTGGGGGCAAACACAATGCAGCGCGGCAGGCTGACATGGCCCTCGAGCATGTGTTTGGCCTGGGGATCCTGGAGGCCAAAGACGCGGATGCGGCGATCGTTGGCGCAGGTCACCAGTTCCTGGTCGTCGGGCGACCAGGCCAGTCGCGAGACGCCGCGGGGGTGCTCCTCGAACTTCGAAATTTCGCTGAGTTCGGGGAACTTCCAGAGGATCATGTGGCGGTCATCGGAAACCGTGGCCAGGCGTGAGCCCAGGGGCGACCAGGCCATGGCGGTGATGTTGTAGCTGTGGCCGCTGACCACGCGCGCGCGCTCGAGCCGACCCATCTCGGCGATGCGCAGGGTGCTGTCTAGCGAGGTCGAGGCCAACCAGCGGGCATCTGGCGAGAAGGCGATATGGGAGATCATACCTTTATGGCCGCAGGCAAGATCTGCGAGCTCGATGGGGAGATTTGGCATAAACGCTCCAATATCGACAGTCCACCGTATTTGACTATTTAAGCATATCTCCGGTAGTCCGCGGTTATCGATTTTGAAGGCTCAATTTCTGCGGCGGTGCGGAGCGTGCCCGTGGCGGCTGACGGCGGGCCGAGTCTTTTTCTGAACAACGGTATGCAGGTTTTACTTGATTATCCGCGCGAGACACGGTAACAAGTAAGGCAAGAATCATGCACCAGTGTCCCAAGCTTACGCGTGTCCAGCGTCCTACCAGCGCGCGTGCTCGGGCCAGGAAGCCAGAGAGGTGAATCATGAAACTTCCCGTACTCATTTCCATTCCGCACGGCGGTATCAAAATCCCCGAAGAGGTCGCGTCACTCGTCAGGGTGAGCAAGCTCGAAATTTTTGACGATATCGATCCCTTTGCGCGCGAGCTCTTCAACCTAGAGGACAGCGTCATGGTCCTGGTGGAGACGCCATACGCGCGCTGCTTCACCGACGTCAACCGTGCCCCGGACCTGCTGCCACCCGAACATCCAGACGGCGCCCTGAAAACCCAGACGCGATCGGGCCTGCCGATCTATCATTCGCCGTTGGACGAGCTGCTGGTCACGCAGCTGATCGAGCGCTACCATCAGCCCTTTCACCGGCAGTTGGCGCAGGCGAAGGCGTTGCCGGAGCTGAAGCTGGCACTGGACTGCCACATCATGCACCCGGTGGGGCCGGTCCATGCGCCGGACCCGGGCCAACGACGGCCAATGATCTGCCTTTCCAATCTGGAGGGCGAGACGTCATCGATGGAAACCTTGAGTTGGTTGGCGGACTGCATGGCGCGAGCCTTCAAGGTACCGCGCTCGACGGTGACTCTCAATCAACCGTTCCGCGGGGGTTATATCATTCGCACAGGTTTCGATGCGGCGCGCCCGGAGCTACCCTGGATCCAGGTCGAGCTGAACCGCAGTTTGTATATGGAGCAGGCGGGAATCGGCGAGGAGGGTCCCAGTGCCAGCCAGGTCAGGTTGCGCGAGCTCAACTGGTGTTTCAACCGCGCGCTGACCCAGTTCTTCCGCGGCAAGGAGCCCCGCAACGGCCCGGAACTGGAGCCGATTCTGCTGTGAGGCGTCGCACAAGGCGAGGGACTGAACCCACTTCCTCGACGTATTCAGTACTCAGGCAACCAGATCCAGATCGAGGCCCTCACGCAACATCGCTTCCGCGACCTGCCACTTGACTTCTGCGGCCTGCTGTTTGGCCTCCGCGGCCTTGCGCTCGGCCTCCGCGGCCTGCCAAATCAGGAGGAAGGGTCGTCTGCAGGTTGATCGGTGTGGGCGAGGGAACGAACCCACTCCCTCGACGTGTTCAGTACTCTGGCAACCAGATCCAGATCGAGGCCCTCACGCAGCATCGCTTCTGCGGCCTGCTGTTTGGCCTCCGCTGCCTTGCGCTCGGCTGCCGCGGCCTGCCGCTTGACTTCTGCGGCCTGCTGTTTGGCCTCCGCGGCCTTGCGCTCGGCCTCCGCAGCCTTGCGCTCGGCTGCCGCGGCCAGTTCCTTCTTTTCTTGCTTCAGTTTTTTTATTTTTGCTACGAGGTCATCCATTTCGGGGCCAAACTCTTCTCTGTAAAACCGCAGCAGCGCCTTCATGTTCCTACCTCCTAGGTCGAGAGATTGTGCCCAGTTGCGTATCGCCTCCGGCTCCATGTGATCCGCAGAGGTGAGTAAATACCGAATCATCGCATGGATGGACGCCATGCCTTCTGGCTCTCTACTCATTCTCTCCAGTTTGGGTTTTAAATCAAGCAAAATATCTTTTAGTCGCGGGCTAGAAATGTACTTCATAACCGTCTGAAACACATAACTAAAAGGATCATCATCCGATTCGTTTAACACTAATCTATGTGTGTCGACGATGCATAGTGGTTGATTGAGGATTCGCTCAATGGATTTTGGGTCGACGAAGACATCCAACAGGCGTAGGGGCCCCGAGTAGGGCACTTTCCCGTTGTAGAAGACGAGGGGCAATACCAGCGGTAATGATACTGTCTGTCTGAAGCGACGTTGGCCGTGGTGTTGCCGGAGCCAACTCTGTATAAACTGAAACACCATGGCGATCATCCGAAACGGTAACAGGTACTCCGACTGACGCAGGTGTTCGGTGAGTATGTAGACGCACTCCTCCTCTTGGTCGCGCAGAGGAACGGCGATCACGATGTCGGCGAGATACCCGCTCAGGAGTCGGCCGACCAAGTGTTCGCCCTCGATGCGCAGCCGTGTCAGATCGAGGCGCGCAAGCAGCTTTTTGGGCAAATGCTGGCGCAGGAAGCCGATGGCGGTTTGTTTGTGTTTCAGGCTGAATTTGGCATAGGGATCATGACGACTTTGCCTCCGTCGTTGGGGATCGTTCCGGCTTCCCGCCATGTCGCACCTCTCCGAAGACTCTGTTCAGCCGCGCAGGAAGAGCAAGCGCTGCAAGTGGAGATGGCGCTGGAAGGCGGCTTCGTCGGCCCGCGGAGCCGGACCGCCCCGATGGCAGAACCAGCCGCGCGACTCCTGCACGAAGCGGAAGAGACCTTCACGGACGGCATAGACTGCGGTTGCGCCAGCGGACTCATTCAGCCAGCCGGGTCGGCCCTGGCAGGTCCGCGCGACTCGGTAGCGGAGGTCTTGGGAGAACCCGTCTAGGTGGAACATCGGCATGCCTGCGGGCAGCAGGCGCATGCGCACGCGCGCATCATGCACCAAAACCAGGTAAGGGAGGGGGTCGCGGGGCTCCGGGAGACTTGGAAAGTCGAGGCAGCGGTAGCGCAGCGGCAGGCTGCGCAGGCAATCGCGCCGGAACCAGTCGAGCCGTTCCTCCTTGCTGGCAAAGACGAGGCGACAGCGTGCGGGCGTGGCCAGCTGAGTTCGCACACAGCGCTCGAGCGCATGCAGTTCATCGTGGATCGCGCGGGGTACGATCATCGGCTGGGCCTCGGCAAAAAGGTTGAGTTGCTCGAGCAGATGGCCATCTTCGCGGAAATCGAAGCGCGAGTGGGGATTGCGTCGGCGCATCAGCTGCGCCAGTTTCTGGTAGGGATGGTCGTCGAACCAGGCGCTCAGGAACTGGCCGGCTTGGTCAGGCAGGGGCGCGGACCAGCGCAGGGGCAGGAAGGGGTCATCGGGATCGAGAACACGCGCGACCTGGTGGACGGTTCGGACGAGCGCGCGCATGCGGGCACTCCGGGGAAGCGGGGCAAAGAGGGGGCGACAGAGGATCAGGGGTCGATCCGGTTGGCGTCTGCGGACCTGGATCAGGGCGGCGAGCGAGGGCGAGGCGACAGGTACGAGCCCGAGCGGATTGAACGGCGCGGCCTCCTCGAGCACGGTCGCCCAGGCCCCGTGGGCTTGCAGTTGTTGAAGATAGGGCAGCCCCCAGCGATAGCGGGGCAGCCGGGTGCCAGGTTGGAACTCGACCAGGGCGAACCGGTAGAGGAGCAGGCGCTGGAGGAGCGGGTTCAATTCGGGCATTGCGGGTCGGTGGGGTTCCATAGTCCTTTTCCTTCGAGGGGCATTATTTCGCGTTCAGCCGGCACCGTCAGCGGCTTGGTGGTCAGATCTGGTGGGACCGGCAGGGAGCCGACCGTGTGGGCGTAATAGAAGAAGTGGCGGTCCTTGCCGCGCTCTGCGACGGCGCGCAGCCACTGTTGGGCTTGCGCCGAGTGGAAGTAGGCAAAGTAGCGGTAGGCGGTAGAAAAGTCGTTGAAGTTCATATAGTAGGTCGTCTGGTCGGGTACCCAGCCATGACCGCGCACCAGGGCGACGTCCCAGTTTTTGGCCAGGTACTTCCAGACCAGGACCCAGTGCCCGAGCGGCCGCGGCCGGTAGGCCAGCCAGGCGCGGGAACCGGAGCGCTGGAGTTGACCAGTGTTGGTCAGCCAGTGGCGGAGGTGAGGGCTAAGTTGGTCGAACCAGTCCGCACCAAGTGCGAACGGCCAGAAGATCCAGCCTGCGGGCTCGACGCGCCCGGGCTGGATGTCACGCCCTCGCAGGAGGGGTTGGAGCAGGTCGGGACCAAGTTCCGCCGGTGGTTGGTCGAAGGTGAGGTGGCGTTTGGCGCCGGTCACGATCCCTCTCGCAATCGTGGGCGGCAACTCAGAAAGGCAAGGCCAGACAGTCATGTCTGGACCAGGGGGCCGTTCAAGAAGCCAAATGCCGCGGGACTCCCCGATTTGTGATTGGGTCAGTTCGTAGCTCTGGCGTTGCTCCTTGCCAAAGCGCTCGATCGCGACGCGGTGGTGTGGAGGTGCCGGAGCAAGGGTAAGGCCCAGAGCCAGTGGGAAGGTCGCCGCTTGAAACAAGAAGTGGTGGTCGATGCCGTAGTCGTGGAGGTAGTCGACCGTGGCGTGACGCATGGTCCAGGCGCGCAGCGCCGCGGCATAGCGTGCGTTGAGCACCTTCGCCGGCAACAGGAAGCTGAGGTGCCCGGTTGGCTTGAGTAGGCTCAGGGCGGCTGCGGTGAAGTAGAGCGAGAGGTCGACCTGTCCCTCAAGGCGCAGGCCGGTGGGAGTTTGCAGCCGAGCCAAGATTTGGGCTTTTTGAGTGGGTCCGATACCTGAACTCCGCAGCCAGGGCGGGTTGCCGACGATGAGATGGAAACCGCCCTCGAGGAAGACTTGGCTGAAGACCACGTGGAGCAGGGCGGACGTGCGCGCTGTCGGCTCGAATGTCACCTCCTCCGCGAACCCTTCTTGGCCTGGAAGGGCCAGTTGGCGCCGTGCCTCTTTTACCCGCTCGCGTTCGTTGCGATCGCCCTGCGCCGCCAACCAGTCTTCGAGTTCCTGCTCGAGGCGATAGAGCTGGCGCAGGTAGGCGGGTCGCGATTTTGTCGAAGACTCGGGGAACAGGCGGCGCACGCTTTCGAGTTGGGCGTACTTGGGCCAGCGCTGGACCTGACTCGCAGAGGCCGGCAGGTGGCGGGCAAGGAAGTCGCCGGGTCGGAGGTGGTGGCGCAGATTGGGCAGCGCCGGCGCAAGGGCAGGGTCGGCGATCTCGAGGTCTTGGATCATGTTGAGCCAGAGTCGGACCTCCGCTAATTTGATGGCCATCGGCTGGATATCGACGCCATAGAGGTTGTTGAGCACGATTTCCTTTTTGAGGGCAAACAGTTTGCCGTTGAAGCGTTCGGCCTCAGGGCGGAAGGCCAGGCGTTCCTGGACGAGGACGCCAAAGGCGGCCACCAGGTAGGTGCCGCTGCCGCAGCTGGGATCGAGGATGCGCAGATCTGGGAGGGCGGCGCACCAGCTGGCCTCGTCGGGACAATGGTGGCGGCGCCATGCGGTGAGTGCGGCACGGACCTGGCGTTCGGCGGTCGCCATGGGGGTATAGAAGGTGCCCTGGTTCTTGCGATCCTCATCAATCAGCAGGTTCTCGAAGACGTTGCCAAGCACTTCGGGCGAGATGCCCAGCACGCGGCGACCGTCGACCGCTTCCAGCAGGGAGAACGAGTACTGCGAGACCAGGGTCGTGTGCAGGCCGAGAATCCAGTCGTTGTCGAGTCTGGGCAGGAGTTCGGGCCGGAAGTGGAAGAGCCCACCGCCGAGCCGTGGCAGAACGCCGAGCGAGAACAGGCTGGCGCAAGGCAGCCCCTCGAGGGTGGCAAACAGAGGCTTGAACAGGCAGTTCGTGATCGAGAGCCCACGGCCGTGGCAGGCCGCCATCTTGGTCTCGAGGTAGTATGGGTCGAAATTGAGCCAACCCTTGCGCTGGACGAAGATCAGGAAAATCAACTTGAGCAGCAGGTCGACGGTGGCATAGTAAGCGGTTTGGCTGGTGGAAGGGAGAGCGCGAAGCTGGCGACGCAGAGTTGTGAAGAAGGACTGGCTCAGCGCCTGCCTGTCGATCATCTCGAACAGGGCCCCAAGGCGCCTGGGACTGGGCCGGTGCAGGCCCTGGATCAGCTCGAGGTCGAAGGGGCTGGGGTGGGTCGGGTCGAGATCGAGGTGATGGAAGACCTGAGGTTGACGATGGCGATGGAACATGAGGTGGGTGCCGGCATTGCGAGCGTGGCCAATGCTGACGATCAGATACTCTGCCGGGAGCTTGGCTAGACATTGAGCGATGCGGGTATAGGTGTCTTTGGGACACTGTTCCGAAACGGTCAGTTCGAACAGGAGCGCGACCGGCGTGCGCGCGCAGTGGATGGTGAAGATCTGGTCACTGAGGTGGGCGGGGAAGGCAAAAACCGCGCGTTCTTCCGCTGTGATACAGGTCCAGGTGCGGTGGTCTCCGAAGATGAAGCGGTTTTGGGGACTGCGTAGAGGCGCTTTCATACAAGACTATCCTTAGGCCCGCTGCTTGGGCTATAATCCGCTGTTTTGCCCGCCGGGCGGATTCCCGCGCAGGCAAGGTCATGTCATGGGGGGTTCCATGGGTTTATCCGCTGGTATCGTAGGTCTGCCCAACGTCGGCAAGTCGACCATTTTCAATGCACTCACCTCGGGCAAGGCCCAGAGCGCGAACTACCCGTTCTGCACGATCGAGCCCAACACCGGCATCGTGCCCGTGCCCGACCCGCGCTTGGACCGGATTCTTACCCACATCAAGTCGGAGAAGATCCTCCCGGCCACCATCGAGATCGTCGATATTGCCGGCCTCGTGCGCGGCGCCAGCAAGGGTGAAGGTCTTGGCAACCAGTTCCTCGCCAACATCCGTCAGGTCGATGCGATTCTGCATGTGGTGCGCTGTTTCGAGGACCCGGACGTGATCCATGTCGAGGGTTCGGTGTCGCCGTTGCGGGACGTGGAGACGATTGAGACCGAGCTGATGCTGGCCGACATGGACAGCCTCGACAAGCGACTCAAGCGGATTGGCAAGCAGGCCGACCCCAAGGCCAAGGCCGAGCGGTCCGCCATCGAGCGCGCCTTGGCGCTGCTCAACGAGGGTCACTGGTTGGCGCGCGGCGAGCTCGATGCAAGCGAGCGCGAAGCGCTTTCGCACATGTTCCTGTTATCCATGAAACCAGTCCTGTTCATCGGCAACGTCCACGAGGACGACATGCACGGCGAACACCCGCACGCGGTTGAGCTGCGCGCCCACGCGACCAAGATGAACGCCGGTCTGGTGATCATCTCCGGCAAGATCGAAAGCGAACTGGCCGGTCTCGACCTCGCCGAACGCACCGAGCTGCTCCGTGAAATGGGCATGGACGAGCCAGGCCTCAACGCACTGGCTAGGGAAACGTATAGGCTACTGGGATTGCAGAGTTACTTCACCGCAGGTCCGAAGGAGATTCGGGCCTGGACGATCCGCAAGGGCGCCAAGGGGCCCGAGGCCGCCGGCGTGATCCACACCGACTTCGAGCGCGGCTTCATCCGTGCCGAAACCTATTCGCTCCAGGACCTCGAGACCTACGGCAGCGAAGCCGAGATTAAGAACCGCGGCCTGATGCGCTCTGAGGGCAAGGAATACGTCGTGCAGGATGGCGACATCATGCACTTCCGCTTCAACGTCTAAAAAAGAGGAGGGGGCTGTCCCCCTCCCCGGTTCCGACCTTGCTCCGGCCTTCAGCCCGGAAGTCTCGCTAGCGTGCTCCGGACGGACCAGCCCGCTCCGGGCGTGCCGTACCGGTCATGGGTTGAGGTTTGTGCGGGCTCAGAGTTTGATGCGTTCCTTCACCTTGGCGAAGGTTTTCTCGCCGATGCCCTTGACGTTCATCAGCTCCTCCAGCGTCTTGAAGTTGCCGTGCTCCTTGCGGAACTCGAGGATGCGTAGGGCAATCTTGGGGCCGATCTGCGGCAGGGACTCGAGTTCCTCGCGCGAGGCCGTATTGATGTTGACCTGCGCCGTCTGGCCGGACTGCTCTTGCGCGGTGGGCGCTTTCTTGGGGCCGGTCCCCTCCGTGGCGAAGGTGGGGCCACAAAAGCCGAGGTTGGCGACCAGCAACAGACTGAGGGGAAGGAAACGCAAGAAACTTTTAATCATGGTGATGCTCCTTAAGAGGTAGTGGTGCCGGCGCTAAGGCGGGTCTGCCTCGCTGCGCCGGCTGAGTCTGTAAAGAGCAAGGCCGCTGCCATCGAAAAACCAATCTTGAAGCGCAAGTAGCTGAAAATAAAAGACAATTACAGCAGTCATCAGCATCTCAAGCCAGCGGGTGACACCTAAAGTTCACAGGGGGCACGGCGCCGACGCGCGGGCCAATCCCTGCAACAAGAATAAAAACAAGAACTTGCCTGGAGTGAAAGGCCCGCTGGTTCGGTCTGAAACGGGAGGTGACAGGTTGTCACCCGCGCCTCAGGTGGCGGAAATGAACACGCTCTTGGTCTGGCTGAAGTGGTCGAGCGCGGCCATGCCCTGCTCGCGGCCGATGCCGCTCTGCTTGACGCCGCCAAACGGTGCTTCGATGTGGACACTGGAGCTACTGTTGATCGAGAGCATGCCGACTTCGAGGGCGCGAGCGACCCTCAGGGCGCGGGCGATGTCGCGGGTCCAGAGACTGGCGGCCAGGCCGTAGTCGCTGTCGTTGGCAAAAGCGATCGCCTGCTCCTCCTGATCGAAGGGCAGCACCGCCACGACGGGCCCGAACACTTCCTGGCGCATCAGGCTCATCTCGGGTTGGACATCGACGTAGACCGCCGGCGAGAGGTAGCTGCCGCGTGCCAGCGCGCCAGCGCCTGGCTCCCCGCCGCAGAGCCGGCGGGCGCCTTCCCGTTCGCCCTCGGCCATCATGACCACCACGCGACCGCGGTGACCCATCGAGATCAGGGGGCCGAGCTCGGTGTCGGGGTGTTCGGGATCGCCGAGGCGCAGGCGCTGCGCTTGCTGGCAGAAGGCATCGACAAAGGCCTCGAAGATCGGTCGCTGGACCAGGATCCGCGAGCGCGCGCAGCAGTCTTGGCCGGTATTGTCGAAGACGCTCCAGATCGAGGAGGCGACGCAGGCCTCAAGCTCGGCATCGGCGAAGACGAGGTTGGCGGACTTGCCGCCCAGCTCGAGGGAGACGCGCGTCATATCGTCAGCCGCCAGGGCCATGACCCGCGCACCCGTGGCCGTCGAGCCGGTGAACGAGATCTTGCGCACCAGCTGATGGCGGACCAGCGCTTCGCCGGCCTCGCGGCCGGTGCCTGGGGTGACATTGACGACGCCCTCGGGGAAACCGCATTCGAGCATCAACTCGGCCAAGGCCAGCACCGACAGGGGCGTCGCCTCGGCCGGCTTGAGCACGACCGTATTGCCCATGGCGAGCGCGGGCGCCAGCTTCCAGGCCGCGATCACGAGCGGGTAGTTCCAGGGCACGATCAGGCCACAGACCCCCAGCGGCTCGTGGAAGGTCAGCGCATGACCGGCAGCCGCCACGGGAATCGTCTGACCGCAGTACTTGTTGACCGCACCCGCATAGTACTCGAAACAGTTGGCGACCGCTTCCATCTCGCCGCGCGCGGCGCTGAGCGGCTTGCCGACATTGCGGCACTCCAACAGCGCCAGTTGCTCTTTTTGGTCGCGCACTTTTTCGGCGAGCCGATAAAGCAACCGACCCCGCTCGCGGCTGGTGAAGCGGCGCCAGGGCCCGGAGAAGGCCGTGTGGGCGACCGTGACGGCGCGGTCGATATCGCGGGCGGAGGCATGGCTGACGGTGGCGAGCAGCTCGCCGTTGGCGGGATTGATCAACTCGTGGGCACCCGCGGCGCCTTCCACCCAATCACTGCCAATCAACATCTTGGTCTGCATGGTTGCCTCAGGTGGGGGTGACGTAGGCGGAGGTGATGCCGCCATCGACCACAAATTCCGAGCCGGTCATGTAGCTGGACTCGTCGGAGGCCAGGAACAGGGCGGCCCGGGCCATTTCGTGGGCCTCGCCAAAGCGGCCCATGGGGATGTGGACCAGGCGACGCTGCTTCTTCTCCTCGGTGTCGAGGAACTTCATCAGCAGCTCCGTGCGCAGCGGTCCGGGGCAGAGCGCATTGACGCGAATCCCTTCGCGGGCGTGGACCACGGCCAGCTCGCGACTCATGGCCAAGACGGCGCCCTTGGAGGCGGTATAGGCGATCTGCGCCGTCGCGGCACCGAGCAGCGCGACAAAGGAGGCGGTATTGACGATGCTGCCGCCGCCGGCGCGGCGCAGGGCGGGGATGCCGTACTTGCAGCCGAAGAAGACGCCCTTGACGTTGACCGCCATGGTCAGGTCGAAGACCGACTCCTCGGTGGTCTGGCTGTCGTCATCGGCGCTGTGCATGATGCCGGCATTGTTGAACAGCACGTTGAGCTTCCCGTAGCGCGCCTCGGCGGCGGCAACCATGACTTGGCAATCGGCGGCGCGGGCCACATCGGCGCGCTGGTAAAAGGCCTGACCGCCCTCGGCCTCGATCTGGCGCACGACCTCGGCGCCGGCCTGGTCGGCAATATCGACGACGACGACCGCCGCGCCCTCGCGCGCGAACAGCAGCGCGGTCTCCTTGCCGATGCCACTGGCTCCACCCGTAATCAAAGCGACCTTGTCCTGCAAACGCGCCATGCCATCCCCCCAAAAACATCACAGTAAACGCATGGCGGCGATTGTACCATGGCCGCCGGCGTCGCTTGTGAGGCTTTGATGGGTGGGGCGGTTAAAGCTCGATGCCGTGCAGGTCGCGGGCGATGGCTGTGACCAGCCGCCAATGGGCGGCTTCGAGATCGAGTTCGCCGTTCCTTTCCCGCTCCTTTAGCCATTTCCGCATGCGGTCATCAATCGCAAAAGCATTCCGACCGATGAGCCAATCCCTCCATTGCTCGAGCGCCGGAGAGAGCTGGCCAGGCTCGACCGCCATGAGGGTTGTGAGTTGTTGGAGGGTCAAGGGCTCGGCCGCGACAGCAAGCAAGCTCAGCAATGGAAGTTGGATCCGTTTGAAATCGGCGTGCTCCTTGGCCTGCGCCCAGGCCCGCTCCAGCGAAATGCGACGCTCATCTGCTTGCCCCAGGGTCGCCCTGGGATCGCCGTAGACGACATAAGCCAGCCAATCGTCCGTCCCAGCATCGCGCAGAGCAAACCGTGCCTGGCGTACTGCCTCTCCGAGGGGTAGACCTGAGCGTAGGTGGTCGTAGAACTTGCGTGCGAACAGAAAGGCCTCTTCATCGCCGACATTCCATAAAGTTCCGACAAAGGCACCTGCCCCGATTTTCAAAAAGGCTTCGGGCCAACTCTTGGATTGGGTTATGGATTGCGTCGAGCGGACCGAATGGCAGCAGTTCCAAAACACGAACGGCATCGAGCGCTTTCCGAAGCGACTCGCCTCGCCGGACAGTAATTCGGGCGTCAGTGCTTCGCCTGACTCGAGGAAGACCGTATGCAGCGAGCCATCGTCGTCCTGGCGCTCGCCATGACCTGCAAAGTGGAGTCCGCCGAAGTCGCCTGATGCTAGGGCCATCTTGAAAGACGCCAGATCCGAGCTCAGTTCCCGTGGCTGCCAGTCCGAACAGTTCGCTTCCAGCCAGCGAAGTTCTTCGATCACCTTCTTCTGGGTCTTGTGCAGGCCTTTGAACATAGCCATGGGCGTCGGCGCCAAGCGTCGCGCCGGTGGCCGATGCCTTTTCCAGCGTGTCAGACAGAAACATTCGCATAAAAACGAATCTTCGGTCCCTTCCTCGGGATCCACCATGAGCATCAGCTCCCAGGGGATCCAGGACTCATCGGATTCGATGACCAAGTCGCGAATTTTTGCCTTCAGATCCCAAAGCATGCGACGCAGCTCCTTGGGTAAGAGATCCACATACAAATCTGTGCCCTTGATGCGGAAGAGCTGGTCTACGCCACCTTGACCTGGCGTGCTGCGATTGGCCAAAGCTTGCCGTTCCAGGATGCGCAGAAAATCGTCGAAGAACGCTTCAGGTGAGCGCTGCAATAATGTGCTACCCGCGGCCGTGCCGTGAAGCCCCAGCTCTTCGCAGGTAAGTTCGAAGGCCAGTGACCCTAGTCCACTGCCCTGGCGACGAACATTCATTTCAAGTTTCAGGTCATTTTGATTCACATCGCCGCCTTGAGTGCATTAAGTCCTTGCTTTTCCAAGGTACGCATTGACTGGAGACTGATACCCATAGCCTTACTGACATCCTCACGCGTCATATCCAAAAAGTAGCGCATCTGCAGAACACGGAGCGCCTGTCGATTCTCAGCGCCCAACACCTTCAACTGGCGAAAGAGATCGATCAAGGACTCGTCCTCTCTGCCATGAGCCGTGCCATCCAACCCCACCCAGATATTTTTGTTGAGTAGCTCCCACAGACGCGGGTCCAAGCCGCGCAATGGCCCCGACTGGTTATTGACGAACCAATCAAAGACCTCGTGGATCGCCCGCCCGAGTGCAGTCACCTCGCATGCGGCAGGTTCTGCGCGCAAGAAAGACCAGTTGAGGTGATTGAATATCGCCAGAAAAGTGCGTTTGGCTTGCGCAAAGTGCGCCATCGGTAGATCACCGAAGCGGTGGTTCAGGAACTGTTCGAAAGGCGTTTTCAGGCTCGCGCACAGTTCTTGATCCGACGCTTGTAGGCAGAAGGCGGTCCATTTGCCATCATTTTCCCAAGTACTCATTACAGACCTCCTTCTTCCAATAAAGCATCGAGTGACAAGCTTTTTTTGCGTTTTGCATGGTCGCGCAAGTCGTTTTTCATGGCGAGGGTTGCGTAGGCGATCGCTGCATTTGGGTTAGGGAATGGGATTTTTGCGCGTTGCAGGGCCAGGAACGCATTCCGAGCCAAATCAAGGTCCGTGAACCAACGGTCGCGCTCATGACGCACCAGACGGCGCGCAATGGGTAGGAAAGTTGTCTCGTAACAGGATTCAAAAAAGAGATTGAGCGCCATTGGGTCGCCATCTTGCCATTGTTTGAATAGAATTTCAGTTTGGTTCATTTGCTCCATTGCGGCCTCCGTTCGAAGTATGAGCATCGCTCAAAAACGAAAGCGATCCAGGAGAGCCTATTTGTTGCTCCGGAGGACGATTTCTTTTTATTCTTGCGAAATCCGCGCCTTGTCAGGATCAAGCCCACCAAAATATCTTGTTCTTTGGTAAGATCCAATGAGGTGAGGCCGGGGGTCATCAAGACATTCATGACAGAACCAAATCCTGATATTACCGAGTTGCTGCACGCCTGGCGGGCCGGAGACAAGGTCGCCGAAAACCGCCTGATGGAACTGGTAGGCGCTAACCTGCGCGAGATTGCCGTTCGATACCTCCACAAGTATAACAATCGTCAGATGGCGCTTCAACCAACGGAACTGGTCAACGAGCTCTACCTGTTGCTGGTGGACCAGCGCCACCAACCCTGGGAGGGTCGCGCCCATTTCTTCGGCTTTGCCGCGCGCCTGGTGCGCAACGTCCTGGTCGACGAGGTGCGCAAGCTGACCTCACAGAAGCGCGGCGGCGGCACCTATTTGTTGACCTTCGACCCGGCCCTCAAGCTGCCCGATCGCTGCGAACACCTGCTGGAGTTGAACGAGGCCTTGACCGAGCTGGAACGCATTGATGTTCGCAAGTACCGCATCGTCGAGCTATTCCAGTTCGGCGGCTTCAACCAGGAGGAGATTGCCGCGGCGCTGGACATCTCGGTCAGCACCGTCAAACGGGAGTGGGAACGCGCCAAGGAATGGATTCGCGTCTACTTGCAGGACCGCAACGCCACGTCCTAAGCCGCTAAAACCGCGCTTCGAAGGACTGGTCCGGGAGTTGACTAAAGAAATCAAGACCCGTCGCTGCTTCGATCTCATTCACCGAAACCCGATAATTATCGTTCTTTTCGAGATCTGACCGGTTCGGCACGATAAAGCCCTGGATTTGCTCGGGACGCCCACCCGCAGCCCGGTAACAGATACGGAAGAAGGCTTGGGCCAGAACCTGCCCCTCGTCGGCTCTGGGTTTGATAGAGCCGACCATCACATAGATATCTCGCTCGCCTTTGCGGAGTCCGATGTGCGACCTGTTCAACAAGTCATTGCTCGCCCGTGCCATCAAGGCTCGCAGCGAGAAGTAGCTGAGGCTCTTCTGATCGCGCAAACCCGATAGATGTGAAGCTGGAATGAAAGCGCCCCGGACATAGCCCTCGCGCTTGCTGCCGCTGTCCAACTGGGCAATGCCCAAGCCTCTGAGCTCCTTGTCCTCGACGGCATGGGTCTCGGATTCGTAGTTGCCAATCAGGGTCTTATAGGCGACCCAGCACGCAATGCCGCCCTGATCGGAGAAGCCCATGGCGTAACCCGGCCGATAGAAGACATGGGTCGCGGCCGGCAGCCCAAACGGCGCATAGACATCTGCCAGCGCGGCATTGCCATGGCTTTGCGGGCGCATCTGGGGCTTTTCACCTAACCAGCGCTTATCGGAACGGTCTTTGGTCTCTGCCTCGGCTGGTTGGGTTGGCCGAGGCTTGGCTCTGACCTCGAGCGTGCGCTCGGGCGGGTGCTGCTCCGCCAGGGACGGTTGTACAGGCAGGGTTGCCTTCTGATCCTCGACAAGGTCAGCGGGGCCCTTATCAGTTTGCTCGCGTGCCTGCAGACTCGAACGGGTCAGGCCATAGATCAGGCCAATCATGAGCAACACGCTGGCGGCGATCAAGACCTGCTTTAATTTGGCGGAACGCACCGCCCGCTCGTCCACCAAGGCCTTAGGTTGCTGGCTCCTGGAGACGGCGTCGAGATAGCGCTGGCGCTTGGACTCGGGCAGCTGCTCCAGATGGAACCTCAGGTGTTTGGCCGCATAATCCTTGAAAAGGGGGGTGGATGACGTCACAGGATCACCTCGGAACCCTCATTCTAACCCCATTTCAAAAAAAAACTCGGCACAAAAAATGAGCTCGCATGCGCGTTTTATCCGCATTTTGTATGATGTACAGCAACGCGTCAGAATCGGGAGGAAATGCCCATGAGTCACAGTTCCGCCGCAGATGGCTATCGCGACCCAGAGCGTTGGAAACAGATGGAGGCCTTGCTCGAAGCGATCGAGAGCTTGGATGCCCAGGCCGTGCCCGACTTCCTGAAAAGCGTCTGCCAGGACGACCCGCTACTGGCCGAGCAGGTCCTCGACTTCTGGCAACGCGCGCAGCAGGCGGACGATCTGCTCGAAGCCCCGATTCTAGAAGGCCTAGGCTTTTTATTCGACGAGGAGCGCGACTTGACCGCCGAGCTGGCCAACCTGCCCGACTGCCGCGTGCTCGAAAAACTCGGCGAAGGAGGCATGGGCCGCGTCTACCTGGTCGAGCAGAACGCCCCGGCGCGGCGCCTGGTCGCGCTCAAGGTGCTGTTGGCGGCCTGTAGCCCAGAACGACTCAAACGGTTCCAGCTAGAGATGGGCGCGCTAGCGCGGATGAACCATGAGAATGTCGCCCGCCTCTACCATTTCGGCTTTACGCCGGACCGCCACATCCCCTTCTACCTGATGGAGTACTTCCCCGGCCTGCCGATCACCGAGTTTGCCAAACAGCAGGGATTGGACCTGGAGCAACGCCTCAGACTCATGCTCCAAGTCTTTCAAGGCGTCGAACACGCCCATCAAAAGGGCCTAATCCACCGGGATATCAAGCCCAGCAACATTCTCGTCGCCCTGCGCGAAGGGAAATTCCAAGTCAAGCTGATCGACTTCGGCATTGCCAAGGCGCTGGAAAAGGACTCTGGGTCCAGCGAAACCCTCACCGATGCAGGCCATGTGCTGGGCACGCCCGCCTACATGAGTCCGGAACAGTGGGATCCTGGCTCCGATCTGATCGACACGCGATCTGACATATACAGCCTGGGCGCCGTCCTTTACGAACTGGTCTGTGGTCACCCGACGATCGACGGCAATGTCCTAAAGGAGCTCTCCTTAAGTGGAAAACTGGCATACATCCGCGCGCACCGCCCACAGCAGCTCTCACAATACAGAGAAGCCCATCTTCCACCCGAGTTGGATTGGGTGTTCGAAAAGGCCACGCGCATCGAGAAAGCCGAACGCTACCCGAGCATCTCTCATTTTGCTGCCGACCTCAATGCGATTCTCTCTGATCGACCGGTCCTCGCTCGCCCAAAGAAATCCGCCTTTTACATGGCTCGAAAATTCTTACAGCGTCACCGTCGACCTCTTGCACTTGGTCTGATCATTCTAGCCTTTCTCGGGACCCTGGCAGGTATGGCACTTCGAAACCATTTCAGGAATCAGACCTTCGAGAAACGCACGCGCGACACCTTCGCAGTCCTGGGCCGGGCGTTGGCCGCGCCCAATATCAGGCTTCAGGGACCTGGAGCGACCTTGGTCGATGTCTTCAAAAGGCTCGGTGAGACGATGCCGCTTGACTTAGACCCATTGGTCCGCGCAAATGTGCTTTCCTACACAGCAGAAACGCTATCGTCACTCGAAGAGAGCGAGCTCGCGCTTTGTTTCGCCACAGAGGCAGCCGACCTTTTGGAAAAAGACCTGGCCAGCGCGCACGATATTGCGAGCAACGAAGTGGTGCTGGCTAGGCTTCATCAACTGGCGGGTAATTTCGAAATCGCCGAATCCCTGTATGCCAGCGCATTGAACACGCGAGCCCTGTTACCAGAAGAGCAGGTCCGGGCGATGAGCGGCCGTGCCGAGGTGTTTCGCTTGTCGGGGCAACACCAACTGGCCATCGATATCTACGAATCCTTACCTGAGGATGCTGTAACCAGCCGAAACCAGATTGCTCGTTGGCGTGGGTTGGCGGATTGCTATGCGAATATCGGCGCTATAGCGGAGGCATCGGCCCTCTATGAGATGGCGCTTACGGCATCGATCCGGGAGACCGGTGAGCGCTCGGCCGACTCGATGTGGGTGCAGCTGATGTACTACGCTTTGTTAAGCAGTCAGGGCAAGCTGAAAGGTGCACCAACCCAATTCAGCAATCTCTTCACGCACGCCCAGGCTCGCTTCGGTCTCGAACACCGCTTGACGCTCGAGGCCTGGCTGGCGATGACCACAGCTGAATTGGCGGAGCCCTGTGCGGTCGCCCCAGCGGTTGATCCCTGGCAAATCTTGGCCATCGCTGATCACCTGGACGCGCCACCCATGACCTGGCGGGTCTGCTTGAGGGCAGCTTCACAACTCAAGCACCAGGGCCGTTTCGACGAGGCGGAAAGGGTACTCGAGCAGCTCTTAGCCCAGCAGCAGCAGCGAGTAAGCTGGGACGATGTAGATTTGTTGAGGACAGTATCCGACCTGGCGGATACCTATCGCCTAGAGGGTAACCCCGCGCTTGCCGCTGACCTTCTCGCCGGACTGTTGCACGCACGCCGCACCCATGGATTGCCACTCCTTGAAGCGGATTTTCTCGCCCATGTTACCCTCGCAGAAGCATTGCTCGCGCTCGACCGCAAGCGCGAGGCCAAAATGTCACTTCTGCCCTTGCACACGGAACGCCCTCTCGATCAGTGGCCTTGGCCCATATCCACCGCTGTCAAGGTTTATGTCCTTCATCTCGCCAATCAGGCAGGTGACTGAACCACATATTGAGTTTAAGGCCAACAAAAACTTCCTCCTGATTCGCTGAAGCCTATGAGAGGCCGGTAAGGCTCTCGAAATCAAGGAGGTAGAAGATGTTCCGCACTAACCATTTCACGCTCGAGTCTTTTCTGTTTGCGCCCTCTATCGATCAAAACCCGCCCGTCACCGGCGATGGTCAAGGCGATTCCACCGGAGATCCTCATGGTCCTGGCTCCGGCACCGGCTCGAGCGGGGGCAACTGACGCCCCATAACCCGAGCGACAGCGCAGCTGTCGCTCGGTTCAGATTCAGGAGAACTGCCATGGAGATAGAACAGCTGACAGGTTTGTTTCAGCATTTTGGTGTGGAAAAGGGCATGCTGATCTGGGCGCTCTTGCTGCTTTGGCGAGAGAACAAGCGCGCCCATCAGGCCTTGCTGGCGGAAAAGGAACGGTTCATGAAGGAGTGGATCGCACAGCTTCAGAACCTGCGGGCGGAGATCAGGACCCAGCGCGAACAGGCGCCAAGTCGCTGTTATCGCCGCCCCTTTCCTCACGACCCCCCGCAATGAGCTTTTGCCACAGCCGATTTCGC
Source organism: uncultured Holophagae bacterium (assembly GCA_964423555.1). Taxonomy (GTDB): domain Bacteria; phylum Acidobacteriota; class Holophagae; order Acanthopleuribacterales; family Acanthopleuribacteraceae; genus CAYRFM01. Next base: position 92,285 of record CAYRFM010000001.1, read on the forward strand.
ATCCCTGATTAGGCCCCATTGCTGGGCAAACCCCAACAAAGGAGGTTGTGACCCATGACAATTTTTCTGGGAAACACCAACACCAAAGAAGTCCACAATCTGGACAAGCAACAGTACAACTGCCATATTAACCAGATCAAACCCGAACACAGAACCTACTTCACGAGCCTAGCGAGTGCCCATGCCGCTCGCTTCGACAACTGCCACTGGTGCCTCGGCAACTCGAAACACTAACCCACCCACAGCGCCCGGCCTCGCCGGGCGCTTTCTCGTTTCAGCGGTCCAACTCGGCGGATGGCGAACGGCCCGCGCGGCGGATATAGGCCCGATAGATCGAATCGAAGGCCAGCTCCACGTCGCTCTGGTGAATGAAGATACTGAATTCCGTCGCCGTCGAGGCGACCTCCACCAGGTTGATGTTCTGCATCGTCACCTGGTGCAGGATGCGGTACAGCAGCCCCCGCGTGTTGAGGAAGCGGCGGTGGAACTTGGCTGTCACCGAGGCGATCGAGCGGTGCTCCAGGCGCGGCTTCTCGACCAGGATCGCCATGGCGTCCTCATAGTGCTCCTCGTCGAAGATCGCCGTGATCTCCGACATGCCTTCCGTGATCGTCAAAAAACCGTGACGTTCCTGGATCGTCGCAAACAACCGGTTCAAGGCGCGGTGCGCCGTCTCCGTCTTGACCAAGGTCAGCGAACACAGATTCGAGTGGACCGAAACCTTGTCCAAGAAGAACTCCGGCAGGACCACCTCGCTCTCCTGGGCCAAGCGCTCCTTCAGGCGCGAGATACTCATCAGCACCGCCGATTCCTGGACCTCCTTCTTGGTGCGCGCCTCGACCAGCGGCTTGATGAAGCGCGCCACCTGGCTGAGGTTCAGCAGGTCCTTCTGAAACCCATAACTGAGAAAGGGATGGTTGGTGATGATTTCGCGGACCGCGTCGGAGATCTTGAGCATCGAGCACCCGGTAATTTGGTATATTTGCAACACAAACGCAGAGATTTTCACTTTTTCTTCGATTAATTTCCAGTCTTTTTCGCAGGCTGCTACCTTTCACTCACGGGGCGGGCACGGCTCGCCTCCACATCGTCCCAAAATCCCGGGCGCCGCCTGCAATCCCCCCCAGTCAGGCGGCGCCTCCCTTAGGAGCACGATCATGGCTGAATGTCCCGTTTGCGGCGGCAACGTCCCCTTCGACACCCACACCGTTTTGCACGAACTCAAAGACTGCGGCGATTGCGGCAGCGAGCTCGAAGTCACCAGCCTCACCCCCTTCGGCCTGATGGAATCACCTCAAGCCGCTGAGGACTGGGGTCAGTAAGTTACGATCCGATACCTCTGGAGCACACCCATGCGCATTGGCCTTCTTCACTCAATCATTCGCAAAGACGAGAAAATGATCATCGAGGCCTTCGCCCATTCCTCGGGTGCCCACCTCGAGTTGATCGACGACCGCCAACAGGTCTTCGAACCCGGCCGCGATCCCTTCCGCCTCGACGCCCTGCTGGCCCGTGGCGTCAGCCACTCGCGCAACCTCAACGCCGTGCGCATGTTCGAAGCCGCCGGCGTGCCCTGCGTCAATACCTCCGCCGTCATCGGCCTCTGCGGCGACAAGCTTCAGACCTCCCTGGCCCTGACCCGCGCCCAGATCCCCCAACCGGAATGGCGGGTCGCCTTCACCCCCGAGAAGGCCCTGGAGGCCATCGAAGAACTGGGCTACCCCGTCGTTCTCAAGCCCGTCACCGGCTCCTGGGGGCGCCTGATCTCCAAGATCAATGACCGCGACGCCGCCGAGGCCCTGCTCGAGCACAAGAGCACGCTCGGCCACTACGAACACAGCATCTTCTACATCCAGCGCTATGTCGAGAAGGGCGGCCGCGATATCCGCGCCTTCGTCGTCGGCGACACCTGTATCGCCGCCATCTACCGCAGCTCCAGCCACTGGAAAACCAACACCGCCCTGGGCGCGGTCGCCTCCAATTGCTATGTCTCCAACGAGTTGGCCGAAATCTCGCTGCGCGCCGCGACCGCTGTCGGCGGTGGCATCGTCGCGATCGATCTCTTCGAGACCGCCGATGGCCTGGTCGTCAATGAAGTCAACGACACCATGGAATTCAAGAACAGCGTCTATGTGACCGGCGTTGACATTCCTGGTTATATCGCCGCCTACACGGCTCGCGTCGCCTCCGGGCGGGAGCTCGTCTATGCTTGAGTGCTCGATCGTGGGCGGGTCAGGCTACACCGGCGGCGAACTGTTGCGCCTGCTGCTGTGCCACCCGAACGCCCGTGTCAAACAGATCACCTCCCGCCAGTACTGGGGCAAGCCCGTCACCCGCGCCCACCCCAATCTGCGCTCCTTCACCCAGCTCAAGTTCAGCTCGGTGGAAGAGCTCGAGCCCTGCGACCTGCTGTTTCTCTGCCTCCCCCACGGCGAAACCGCGGTCGCGCTCGAGCACTACCAGGGGCTGGCGCCGCGGATCATCGACCTCAGCGCCGATTTCCGCCTGCGCGACGAGGCGACCTGGACCCACTTCTACGGCAAGCCCCACCCACGCCCCGAACTCCTCGACCGCTTTGTCTACGGCATCCCCGAACTGCACCGCGAAGCGATTCGCGAGGCCGACCGGGTCGCCTGCGCCGGCTGCAATGCCACCGTCACCCTGCTCGGCCTCTACCCACTCTACCGCGCCGGCGTCGCCCAACCGGGCCGCACGGTCGTCGAGGTCAAGGCCGGCTCCAGCGAGGGCGGCAACCGGGTCAACGACGGCAGTCACCACCCCGAACGCAGTGGCTGCCTGCGCTCCTTCAGCCCCACCGGCCATCGCCACACCGCCGAGATCCAGCAGGAGCTGGCCTTCCAGGGCCCGGTCAAGCTGCACTTCTCGGTCACGGCCGTGGACATGGTGCGGGGCTGCCTGGCCACGAGCCATGTCTTCCTGGCCCAGTCTCTGACGGAAAAGGATATCTGGAAGATCTACCGCGAGGCCTACAGTGCCGAGCCGTTCGTGCGCATCGTCAAAGAGCGCGAGGGCATCTACCGCTATCCCGAACCGAAACTGCTGGCCGGCACTAACTTCTGCGATGTCGGCTTCGAACTGGCTGGCGACGGCGAGCGCTTGGTGGTCATTTCCGCCATCGACAACCTCATGAAAGGCGCCGCCGGCCAGGCGGTTCAGTGCATGAACCTGATGTTCGACTTCGAGGAACAGGCCGGGCTGCGGTTCCCCGGCCTGCACCCGGTGTAGCCATGTGCCGCTTGCTGGCGCTGCGCGCGACCGAACCCCAGAACCTGACCGCCTGGCTCCAGCCCTTCGCCGCCATGTGCGCGGCCAGCCCGGAGTACCAAGGCCACGGCTGGGGCATCGCCTGGCGCGACGGCAACGGGAGCTGGCACGAACATCGGCAACTCGAGCCGATCTGGCAAAGCCCACTCGAGGGCTTCGGCGAGGCGGACCTGGCGCTCGTGCACGCGCGCTCGGCCTTCCGCGACGAAGGCATCGAACTGGCCAACAACATGCCGTTTCGTCAGGGCCAGCACATCTTCATCTTCAATGGCGAACTGCGCGGCGTGCGCCTATCCAGGCCCGGTCGCATCGGCGCCGAAAAGATTTTCAACACCATCCTCGGCTTCCACAAGGGCGACCTCGACCAGGCCCTCGCCCGTGCCGTCAGCCTGATCCGCGAGCGCACCGACTACGTGCGCGCCCTCAACCTGCTGATGACCGACGGCGAGCGCCTCTACCTCGCCAGCCACTTCTCCGAAACGCCCGAATACTTTACCCTCCACCGCCTCCACCGCGAGGGTCTCGACGCCATCTGCAGCCAACCGCTCGCCGGGTCTTGGCTGCCCATCGACAACGGCACGCAAGCCGTGCTCTGAACAGGGTTGGCCTGGGGATTTCGCTCATCCTCTTCGCAACCGCTCGATCCTCGGGCCACCCTTACCCCGTGACTTCAGCTCCAACGAGTGACCTCCGGTCGGTTCGCCGGCCGGAGCTTTTTTCCACGAGGTGACCCATGTTGATCGTAAAAATCGGCGGCGGTGCCGCGCTTGACCACGAGGCCATCGCCGCGGACCTGGCCCGCCAGCAAGGCCCGCTGCTGGTCGTGCACGGCGCCAACCACTGCCGCGACCGACTCGCCGAGCGTCTGGGCCACCCGCGCCGCACCGTCACTTCCGTCTCCGGCGTCGAGAGTGTCTTCGCCGACGAGGACGCGCTGGAGATCATGATGATGGCCTATGCGGGCCTGGCCAACAAACAACTCGTCGCCTGCCTGCGCCGCCACGGCATCAACGCCATCGGCCTCAGCGGCATCGACGGCGGCCTCGTCCAGGGTCGCCGCAATGCCGGCATCCGCGTGCGCGACAACGGCAAAAAGCTCCTTTTGCGCGACCTTTCCGGCAAACCCGAGCGCATCAACACCGACCTGTTGCGCCTGCTGCTCGAGGCCGGCTACGTGCCCGTGCTGACGATGCCGATCCTCGACGAGGAGGGCCACCCGATCAGCAGCGAGAACGACGATGTCCTGGCCCTGATCCAGCAACAGCTGTGCGCGGATTCGATCGTCATGCTGATCGAAGCCTCCGGTCTGCTGGCCGACCCTGCCGATCCCGCCTCGCTGGTGGCGCGACTCAGCCCCGGCGAGCTGGCCGCTTGGGAGACCCGGGTCGGCGGCCGCATGCGCCGCAAGTTGATGGCGCTCGGCAAGCTGTTCCATCACAACCGACCCCAGGTCTTTATCGCCGACGGTCGGGCGACCAACCCCGTCAGCGGCGCCATCTCAGGGAGGGGCACATGCATCTCGTAGAACAAAAAAGCCACGAACTGGATGTGTTTGGCAAGCGCGGCATCAGCCTCGTCTCCGGTCGCGGCGCCCACCTCTTCGACGCCGAGGGCCGCCGCTACATCGACTGCGTCGGCGGTCACGGGGCCGCCAACATCGGTCACGGCCACCCGCGCCTGGCGCTGGCCCTGGCCGAACAGGCCGGCCGCCTGATCCAATGCCCAGGCGCCTTCGACAACCCCGTCAGAAGCGCCTATCAGGCCGAGCTGACCGCCGTTGCGCCTCCGGGTCTCGACCGCGTCTTCCTCTGCAACTCCGGCGCCGAGGCGGTCGAGTCCGCCCTCAAGTTCGCGCGCCTGACCACTGGCCGGCCCGGTATCCTCGCCGCCCGTCGCGGCTTCCACGGCCGCACCTTCGGCGCCATGACCGCGACCTTCAACCCCAACTACAGCCGCGGCTGTGAGCCGCTCCTGCCTGGGATCCGCCATGTGAACTACAACAATATCGAGGCCCTTGACCTGCAACTGGACGAATCATGCGCCGCCGTGCTGCTCGAGGTCGTCCAGGGCGAAGGCGGCGTGCGACCCGCCGATGACGACTACCTGCGCGCCGTGCGCGAACTCTGCGACAGCCGCGGCGCCCTGCTGATCCTCGACGAGGTCCAAACCGGCTTTGGCCGCACGGGCCGCATGTTCGCCTGCCAACACGCCGACGTCCGTCCGGACATGCTCTGCCTGGCCAAGGCGATCGCCGGCGGCATGCCCATGGGCGCGGTCCTGGTCAACGAGCGGGTCGAATGCCCGATCGGCAAGCACGGCACGACCTTCGGCGGCAACCCGCTCGCCTGCGCCGCGGCGCGCACGACCTTGCGGATCCTCATCGAGGAAGACCTGGTCGCCGCCGCCGCCCGCAAGGGCGCCTACCTGTTCGAAGCCTTGCACGGCCTGCGCCATCCCGCCATCAAGGAAGTTCGCGGCCGCGGCCTGATGGTCGGCATCGAGTGTGATGTCAAGGTCAAGCCGCTCTTGGACCGCTTGGCCCAAGAGGGCGTCCTCGCCCTCAACGCCGGCCCCACCGTCCTGCGACTGCTGCCACCGCTGGTCATCGGCCAAGGCGATCTCGACCGGGTCGTCAGCGCGATCGACAAGGTCCTTGCCGAATTGTGAAGGTGCCCAGCGCCAAAGGCGCGAAGGCACGAAGAAACCTAAGAGCCCACCCCATGGAGCGAGCGGAGCTCTTAAGCATCGGCTCCACCCGGCCGTTGCTTGAAGGGCATCGGCCAATCGCCCCCGCAATATAAAAAGTCGTCTTCAACTTTTCATCTCAGGTGAAGGGTTTTGATGTAGTTCGCGTTTAGTTTTTCGAAATACCCCTCCCTACAGCCGGTCATATCCTAAGGGTCGCAAGGACCACAGCCTATGAGGATCTGCCCCAGAAAACCACAAATGCGCTCCGCGAATCGACATCGCCACCCTTGCGCTCAAGTCGCCGATTTATGCCAAACTTGGTTTTGCCATCGGCTATAATGAGCCTAAGGCTCATGCTTGGGGGTAAGGATGTTAAGCGAAGGTCAAAAAGAGGAATTGAAAAGGTTTTTCCAAGCCTTAGATGACCGGCCTCTCCCGGCGGGTGACGCAAAATATGTCCCCGAGCTGCATCAATCGCCCGGCCACAAGCTGGACCCAGTGGAAGATTACATTCAGCGTTTGGAGTGGAGCGACAGAAATTTTTCCTCAATGATTACAGGTCAGCCCGGTGCCGGTAAAAGCACGGAGCTGCTAAGGTTGAAATATCGCCTAGAAACGGCCGGCCATTTGGTTTTCTTGATCGATCTTGGCACCTACCTCAATCCTAATGAGCCCTTGGAAATCACTGACTTTCTTCTGACCGTGCTAGGCGCCCTAGGCGATGCGATCCAGGAAAAGTTAGGCATGGACATGATCAGGGAAAGCTATTGGGAACGCTGCCGCAACCTGATGGCGCGTGAGACCAAGCTCGAACTGAGCGTGAAAACCGGGGCCGAGCTCAAAGCCAGCCTGAAGGACGACCCCAGCTTCAAAAGACGGGTCCAGAACGCGCTCAAGGATTCCTTTAGCTCGTTCTTGAATAGTGTCAAAAACTTCGTCGAGTCTGTGGTCAGTGAATTGGAAATTCAGACGCGACGCAAAAGCGTGGTTGTTCTCATCGACTCCCTCGAAAAAGTAAAGGGCATCGGCGAGGACGGCAGAAAGGTCCACGAGAGCATCCGCAACCTTTTTGTCGAAAACAGCAGGCACCTGGTACTACCAGGTCTGAATATGGTCTACTCGGTACCCGCTTACCTCGCCTTTCTCGCGCCAAGTGTCAATACCGTCTTCGGCGGCACGACTTGGAGTCTGGCCAATGGCCATGTCTATAAAAAGAGCAGTGGCGAAATTGGCACCGATCCAGTGGATGACATCGATCCGGTCGGGCTTGAAGTCATGCGCGGTTTGATCAACAAACGCTACGCCAAATGGCCTGAAGTCCTTCTCCAGGAAGATCTTGATCGCTGCATTCTCGCAACAGGAGGCGATTTACGCGATTTGTTCCGAATGTTGCGACAAGTCCTGCTCGCGGCACCCCGCCTTGACAGTCTGCCCGTTCCAACGGACCTGATCGAGGAGGTCGAGAACCAACTGCGCCGTGAAATGCTGCCTTTGACGGAAGACGACAAGTCATGGTTGCGAAAAATCTATCAGACCAAAGATTGCCACCTATCGCAAATTTCGGAACTGGATCGCTTGGCTCGATTCTTCACCGGTAAACGTGTCCAATGCTATCGCAACGGTTCAGATTGGTACGATGTCCATCCACTGTTGCGACCCGAGCTCAAGGCGAAGCCGGCTTCATGAGTACGAGTTGCGAGGAACCTGGTTCGATCGAGGGGCTAGAACGTCTTCGCAGTTTCATGGCGTTCAACCAAGGATTTGGCCTTGTTTTTGTCTTCGTTGACCCCTCGGATACCTCAGATTGGGTCGATAGACAACTCCAACAACTCGGAAAGGGCCTGATTCTCTACCCAGAGCCCGAGATGTTGACCGAGTCGGCCCACCAACTGGCGATGTCGCCGCCCACAGATGTCGCCTATGTGCTGTTCTACGCCAACTACATAGGTCCCCGTCAGGAAAAATACACTAGGAATCTGATGGGTCGTCTCAACGAACAGCGTGACGTGCTGCGAAGTCGATTGACATGCACTTTGGTCGTTGCCTTACCACGCTTAGCGCTGGAAGTGCGTGACTTCGCGCCTGACCTTTGGAGCGTCCGGGACCTGGTTGTGTTTCTGGACGCACCGTCCAAACCCGTCGTCCAGGTGAAGCAGAGTGAAGCACAAGTCGAATCGGTTCAACTTCTTAGCGCCGACCCACCCGATGGCATACCGGAGGAACTTTGGCGAGCTCTTGGCGAAAAGCGGTTATTGCTTCTTCTCGGCCCGGATCTGGGCATCCAAGGGATCCCCAGTCCAACCAGGTTCCTTGAACGCGTCGCTAACGATTTGCGCGCGGATGGATTGGTCAATTCCAACCACGAACGACTCCTGCAAGAATGGATAACCAATCCCAGCGACCAACCTCGCATCGCAAAATTATTGTGCGACCTCGACAGATACCGTTGGTTTGAGTATCTCGAGCAGGCCTACGACCCATTGAGCAGGAAGATCGACGTACCCCCTTGGGTTTCTACCCTTGCCTCACTTGGCTTTCAGGGCATTTTGACCTTCGGCTTTGATCTGTTGCTTCAGGATGTGCTCCCGACCTGGAAGGTTTTCTCTTGGCATGACGAGGCGGAGATGACCGATGCCGAGTATATCTGTTGGCTTCACGGCAGGGCGGACCGCCCGTCATCTGTTGTTTGGAGTCAAGACCAATACCAGCGTTTTAATGAATTGAATGGGCCATTGTTGTTGTTTTTACGGACACAACTCTTAAAGTTCAAGGTCTTGGCCCTAGGCTTCAGCGGGTACCCCCACTTGTTGGATGAGTTCTACGCATTGGCAGGAGCAGACCGCCACCAGATTTTTGTCGCGGGAAGTTATGATGAACGCTTTGTCTCGCTCTGCGCAACCGATGAGCCTGGGTTCTGGGTGACCAGACTTGCCGAGGGCTTTCAGACGAAAACCGATAGTTATAGCTCCGAAATGGAACCGACAGAAGCGCTGTGGCTCGAAATACCCAGCGCCAGCCTTGCCAGAGGCCTCCCACCCGACGTGGAAGAAGTCCGCTCTTTTTATCGCGGTGCCCCAGTAAACTGGCAGCTCGTAAAACAGGGTCATTGCCTTGAACGCGAGGCTCTATTCGAAATCCTTAACTTGCTCGCAACAGAGAAATCGCAGGTGGTGCTGCTTCATGGCCCCGTCGGAGAAGGGAAAAGCACCTTACTTAAACAAGTGGGCTTAGCCTTGATCGATGAGTACTGCGTGCTAGAGGTACAATCGTGCACGGGGGCGCTCGCCGCGACATTGAAACATAGAAACGATAAGTTGGTCCTGCTTGTCGACAACGCGGAGAAGTACCACACTCAATTAGATGACCTTATGCAGTTTACCATGGCCCGGCAAGCAACCACCAAGTTGATCATGGTCGCCCGAACAAACGAATGGCGCCGTTTCCAAGGTCATCTCGATAAGAGTAGCTATATCGAGGTCACGATGGCGCCCCTCTCTCTAGCAGAAGGTGACCGACTGGCACATCTCATCGTATGTGCGGGCGCCAATCTCGGTCACATAAACGTTCCTCAGCTCAGTGCGGCTATTTCCAGCACACGACGATCCTTTCTTTCGACCATGCTGACGGCGACCGCCGGCCGGCAGCTTGTCAACAAACTGGGGTCAGTCCTTGATCGGATGAAACAGTTCGACGAAGGTCATCAATTCATCGAGGGTTTCTGCTTGTTAGCGGCCACGGATCAGATGGCCCGGACACTTGAAGAAAAGCTGACATGTAGCCTCCGGCTTATGAGGATTTTTCTCAACGTGTCTGCGAGAGGTTTTCAAGGTTGGCTTCAAACGCTTCAAGGCGTCATGAATCTTCAGTTTCAAGATGGTGCTTTTTCGTTGCCGCACCCTGAGATCAGCAACCTAATCTGGCCGCTGCTCTTTAACGAGACAGGATTCATGGATGAACTTTTGATACTTGAGCGACTTCTGCGATGTGTCGCGACGCCCACAAGGTATTTTGCTAAAGATGAAGAGAACTATATCACGATCGTTCCGCGCTATTTGAAGGCCCAACAACGATGGGATCAGGCTAGAACCATGTACCGCATAGTCTGCGACCTGCGCCCACAAGATGCCGCTCATTGGCATGAGTGGGCAATGCTCGAAATGCGCGAAGGAAACTGGGGCACACTCGACCATCCAGACTGCGCACGCTGGTTGTTTCGTCGCGCCACAGAAGTGAATCCCCACTATGCACCCTCCTGGCTGGAGTGGGCCATACTCGAGCGGAATGCAGACCGCTTCGGCTCGAAGGAGCAACCCTACAGTGCCCGCTGGCTCTTTGCGAGGACCGTTGAAGTCGACCCAAGCGTGGCGCGCCACTGGCTGAACTGGGCTCTACTGGAATCAGACGCTGGCAATATCGGCTCTGTAGACCAGCCACAAACGGCACGAGCGCTTTTTTACAAGGCGATTTTTGTCGATCCGCATCACGCCCCAACCTGGCGGGCTTGGGCTCTGCTCGAGAAAAAAGCGGGCAATCTTGGATCTCTCAAACAGCCCTGGTCCGCGCGATGGCTGATCGCCAAAGCCCTGGTGCTCGATCCAAAAAATCAAGACAACCTATCTGTCTGGGTCGAGCTAGAAAACCTCGTGGATCACTCAGAAGAAGTGGCCAGCGCCCCAAAGGATCGATCCATCATTAAGGCCAGTGCATTCAAACCACATGCGTTGCTGGCCTGGGCTGCTGGGGAGAGTTTATTGGCGAATAAAAATAGACTGCGTACACTTGTTGAGGCGGGGATACGAGCCCATCCCGATGATCCGACTTATTTGGGTTTATTAGAGACCTTCTTGGCTAACGAGGGTTCCAAGCCCGATGACACGCTCCTGATCACCTACCATCCCAACGACGGGAACTGGCTGCCGGATCTGCGCTCGGCAATTGGCATACGGGAGACCGCAATTGAACTCTGGCGCACGGACGAAACACCGCAGGAAATAACTTGGGAGGCAGGTGTTGGCCTTGCTTTGGGAAAAGCAAGGGTGGCCCTGTTCCTGCTCAGCCCGGATTTTCTAGCTTCGCCCTACATCAAAAATCTTCAATTGATGACCCTCCTTCGTGCGGCCGAGCGCTCTGGGTGCCGAATAAGTTGGGTACTCCTGCGCTCTTGCCCCTGGGAGACTTCACCCTTGGCGCACTTGCCACCCGTTGGCACCCCGACCCCGTTGTCGGTGTTGACGGAAGAAGAGCTAAAGGTGGCGCTAGCGATGGTCGACGACCACGTGCAGCATCTGTGGACTGAGCCCGGAGCGCCCAGGTCCTCGTAAGTTTTGCCATGTTGTTCAGCGGCCCGTTGGCGTGCCTCGCAATTATGGCTATGCGGCCGAGAGTCGCGCTTCTGACCGTCATCCAACACAGGAACCCGTATCACACGCGCGAGGTCAAGGGACGGCGGCCCAGGTGGGCCGCGTTTGACTCAGAGGATGACTAGGCCGACGACCAGATAGGCGACGACGGCAAAGGCAGCGGCGGTCAGGGCGTAGGGCAACTGTGTGCGCACGTGGTCCAGGTGGTCGCAGCCGGAGGCGAGGGAGGAGAGGATGGTGGTGTCGGAGATCGGCGAGCAGTGGTCGCCGAAGACGCCGCCGCCAAGCACCGCCGAGAGCACGAACGAGGGTGGCAGGCCGAGCTGGGCACCGAGCGGCATGGCCAACGGGATCAGAATCGCGAAAGTGCCCCAGGAGGTGCCGGTCGTGAACGAGATGACCGCGGCGGTGATGAAGACCAGTGGCGCGACCATCAGGGCCGGCAGGAAGCTGCCGAGGAAGGAGGCGACGAAAGGACCTGTCCCCAGCGCCTTGCAGAGCGCGCCGATGGCGAAGGACAGCAGCATGATGGTGCTGACAGGCAGCAATTTACCCATGCCGGTGTAAACGGTTTCCACGGAGTCGCGGAAACTCATGACTTTATCGCCAACGATCAGCAGGATCGCCAGGATCGCGGCCAGTGAGACGGAGACGAGCACGGAGAAGGAACCATTGCCCGCTGTGAAGTCGCCTTGGCCGGTGTACCACATCATGAAGAACATGCCGCCGATCATGACGGACATGGGCGCCCACATGTAGCGCGAGCGCGCCTTTCCGCTTAGTTCCTCGACCGGCGCGGCGTTGTCGATCGCGGCGCTGGTCTGGGCCTGGGCAGCCTCGAGCTTGGCCATGGGTCCAAAGACGCGCAGGCTGATGGCGGTGTACCAGACAATCACAAAAATCGCGAGCGGGTAGAAGTTGAAGGGGATGGTGCCGATCAGGACGCCGACGGGGTTGGCTAAGTTATAGGGTTGCAGCAGCTTGAGGACGTAGGCTCCCCAGGCATTGAGCATGATCAAGATGCAGATCGGGGCCGAGGTGGAGTCGATGATGAAGGCCAGACGGGCGCGGCTGAGACCGTAGCGGTCGAAGAGCCGCTGGCCAACGACGCCGGCGCTGAGCACCGAGATCGAGGACTCGACGAAAACGACGACGCCGGTCAGCGTGGCCAGCACGCTGGCACGGCGAGGGCTGCTGGTGAGACCGAGATTGGAGAGTCGGCCGACAAACGCCTGGACACCGCCAGAGTCCTTCATCAGCTCCAGCAGGGCGCCGACCACGAGACCGAACAACAGGACCTGGACGTTGCCGGAGTCGCTGAAGACGCCGACGATGCGGTTGGCGACGGCGAGGAAACTCGCGAACAGAGCCTCCAGCGGCAAGGCCAGGCCGCTGTTGGCAAAAGCGCCGTCGTGCCAGAGCAGCAGCGCCTCGCCTAGCCAGATTCCTAACAGCAGCGCGATCGTCACTTCCTTCTTCCAGATGGCCACGGCGATGGCGAGAAGCGGTGGCAAGATGGACATCCATTCGGGCATTGAGCAACCCCACACGATCAAAATGTTGACCCATACTACACCAACCCGGTCCAAAGGCGCGAAAAATCTGGGCGGTAGCGCTGAGCCGAGCGCGTCCCCATCACGGTTAGCAGCTCACCTTAAGCCGCCATGAGGTGCCTGGGAAAAGCGCATAATTGTCTCACGCGAAGTCGCGAAGCCGCGAAGAAAGAAGCAAAGAAAGACGCAGGTCTCAAGATTTTGTGTTCCAGTGTGTTGGCTCGGCTGTGAACTGCAATTTTTAGGGTCGTGGAGGCGGCTCTGTGAGATTGGCGGGGTCTTCGCGCGAAGCCCCCGGCCGTGGTAGAATCGCCATCGGCGCAGGATATGACTGCAGCGGAGGTGGCCATGCGGATCCAGACCAGTATTCAAGACAAGTTGGCGGAAGCGTTTCAACCGCTCCATCTCGAGGTCGTCAACGAGAGCGGCAACCACAATGTGCCCAAGGGCTCCGAGTCGCACTTCAAAGTGGTCCTAGTGGCCGCACAGTTCGAGGGCTTGAGCCAGGTACAGCGCCATCGGCTGGTCAACAAGGCGCTGGCCTTCGAGTTGGCCAACGGCGTCCACGCCCTGGCCATGAAGCTGATGTCGCCGAGTCAGTGGGAAGAGGCCGGCCACGAGCACGGCCACAGCTCGCCCCAGTGCATGCACCGCTGAGCGTCAGCCCTCGCTTTTTGGCGTCTGCCGGAGGGGCAGCCAGAGGATGACTTCGGTGTAAGCGCCCGCCTCGCTGTGGATGACCAGTTCACCCTCGTGGCCTTTCTCGATGATGTCCTTGGCGATGGCGAGGCCTAAGCCGATGTGGCGCTCGCGCAGCCGCGTGGTGAAGAAGGGCTCGCAGGCCAAGGCCAGGTCCTGCGCGGCGATGCCACAGCCGTTGTCGCGGAAGAAGAGTCCGACCTTATTGCCGTCGAGCAGGGTCGAACACTGGATCCGGCCCGCATAACCCTCCTCCTTGCGGGCCTGGCGTTCCTCGATGGAGTCGATGGCGTTGGTGACGACGTTGATGATGGCGCGACTCAACTCGCCAGGCATGATGCGGACGGGGCCAAGTCTGGCGTCGCCCTCGAAGTCGAGGGTCAGGGTTGTGGCCTGATTACCGCGGGCCGAGCCTTGGTAGGCTAAGCGCAGATAGGATTCCGTGAACTTGTTGAGGTCCTCGTCGCGGAACTCGTTTTTCTGCTCGCGGGTGAAGACCAGCAACTGGCTGATGATGCTGTCTATGCGCTCGCAGTGGTTCTTCATGACGACAGCGTTGTTGACCAGGTCCTCGGTCTCGTCGAGCACGCGGTTGGGGTCCAGAGGTTCCGTGGCGGCGCCGATGACTTCCAAGATCTCGCGGGCCAACTCTTCGTTGACGGAGACGAGGTTTTTGACGATGTTGAGCGGGTTGCGGATCTCGTGGGCCATGCCGGCGGTGAAGTTGCCGAGGAAGGCGAGCTTCTCCTGCATGACGAGCAGTTTCTGGGTGCGGACAATCTCGTCGTTCTTCTCGGCCAGGTCGCGGGTGCGCTCGCCCACGCGGCGCTCGAGGTGGCGATGGGCGTCGAGCAGTTGCAAATGGGTTCCGACACGGGCCAAGAGCTCGCCCTGGTTGATGGGTTTGTTCATGTAATCGTTGGCGCCGACGCGGAAGCCCTCCTCAAGGTCCTCGACCTGGGCCTTGGCGGTCAGGAACAGTACGGGCAAGTCGAATAGGCTGCGGTCGCGGCGGAGGATGCGGCAGACCTCGAAGCCGGACATGCGCGGCATCATGATGTCGAGCAGGACGAGGTCGACATTCGCTTCACGGGCGACGATATCCAGAGCCTCCTGGCCGGACTGGGCCTCGAGCAGGCGGCAGCGCGAGGTGGCCAGGTAGTTGGCGATGACCTGGCGGTTGACGGGCTCGTCGTCGACGACGAGGATCGTGTAAACGGGCGCCTCTTCGGAGAGCGAAATGCTGCGGTCGCGCAAGTCGGGGGCGGCCGCAGGGGTCGGTGCCGAGGCGGGTACCTGGAATGACGGACTCGGGACTGGGGCCAGGGTCCAGGGTTCGTCGTGCTGCTCGTCCTCCTGCTCCTCCGCCAGCAGTGGCGGTTCCTGCCAGGCATCGTCGGCGAGCGCCAGCGTGAACGTGAAGGTCGAGCCCTTGCCGGGCACCGAGGCCACGGTGATGGTGCCGCCGTGCAGTTCGACGACCTTGCGCGTGATCGCCAGGCCCAGGCCGGTTCCACCCTGGGCCCGCTCGCTGCTGCCGTCCACTTGCTCGAAGCTCTCGAAGATCGAGTCCAGGCGGTCGGCCGGGATACCGATGCCGGTATCGGCGACGGAGACGTGGATGAAGGCGTCGCGATGCTCGGCACTGACGGTGACCGTGCCCTCGTCGGTGAACTTGATGGCATTGCCGACGAGATTGTAAAGGATCTGCTCGAGGCGACTGGCATCGGCGTAGACCAGCGGCAGGTCGCGAGGGATGAGGTTGAGCAGGGTGAGATTCGATTGGCGCGCCAGCGGTCGGGTCAGGGCCAGGACTTCGTCGGTCAGTTCCGCGATGTTGACAGCGTCCTGATGCAGCTCGAGGGTTTTGTTTTTGAGCTTTGAGAAGTCGAGAATATCGTTGACCAGGTTGTTGAGGCGGCGGGCGGACGAGACGATCATGGTGAGGTTGTCGCGGGTGGCCGGGTTGAGCGGGCCGGTCACCCCGGCGACCAGTGACTCGGCCAGGCCGATGATGCCGTTGAGCGGGGTGCGCAGCTCGTGGCTGGTATTGGCCAAGAACTCGTCCTTGAGGCGGTCGACGTAGCGCAGGCGGGCGCTGACCTTGCGCTCGCTCTCGGCGGCGGCGCGCTCGGAGGCCAGCTTTTTGAACTGGATGCGCAGGAAGGCGCCGATGATCGCCAGCACGATCAGGAGGTAGACGAGATAAGCCAGGGTCGTGCGGTAGTAGGGCGGCAGGATCTTGATGCGGACCTGCGCCTCCTGCTCGCTCCAATAGCCGTCCTTGTTGGCGGCGGTCATGTGGAAGGTATAGGTGCCCGGCGGAATCTTGGTATAGGTCGCCATGCGGGTCTGGGCGTCGGTCTCCAGCCAGTTGCCGTCGAAGCCATCGAGCTTGTACTTGAAGCGGTTGAGCAGGGGGTTGGCGTAGTGGAGCGCGACAAAGCGCAGGGAGAACATGTTCTGCTCGGGCTGCAGGGTGAAGGCGGAAGTCAGCTCGATCGGCACGGTCAGGGGCGAGTCTGGGTCCTTGAGGCCGACGGCTTTGTTGGCGATGTAGAGCTCGCTGAGCACGGGCGTCGGCGGTTTTTTGTTGTCCTGGATGTGGGTCCCAAAGAAGGTGTTAAAGCCGTTCACACCGCCAAAATAGAGCCGGCCCTCATCGCTCTTGTAGTAAGCGCCAGCGTTGAACTCGCTTTCCTGCAAGCCATCCAGGGCGGTGTAATTGTGGAATTGCTCGCGGTTAGGATTGAAACGCGAAAGGCCCTTATTGGTGCTGACCCAGACATCGCCGGCGCCGTCCTGGAGGATGCCGTAGATCATTTTGTTGGGCAAGCCATCGCTGAGGCGGTAGTTTTTGAAGGTCTCGCTCTTGAGGTCCATGCGGCTGAGGCCGCCGTTGGTGCCGAGCCAGAGCAGCTCGCGGTTTTGGGCATCGGGCGAGACGCAGAGCACGGAATCGCCGGCGGGGCCGCGACGGTCGTCGCCGTAGACATTGAGGTAGCGCTTGAATTTGCCGGTCGCCAGGTCCAGGACATTGAGCCCACCGCGGAAGGTGCCGATCCAGAGTTTGCCCGCATCGCCGGGGACGACCGCCAGGTCGACGATCCAGTTGGCGGCAATGCTATTGGGGTCATCGCGATTGAGGTAGCGCCGGAAGTTGCCTGCGGAGACAGAGAGGCTGTCGAGGCCCTCGTAGGTGCCGACCCAAAGCAGGTCGTGATTGGCCGGATCGGGCTGGAAGCAGGTGACCCAGTTGTGTGAGAGGCCGGCTGGATTATTGGGTTCCGCCGCGAATTTTTGACGGACCGCGCGGGTCTTGGGATCCATGAGGACGATGCCGCGCTGGGTGCCGACCCAGAGCCCGCGCTGGTCGAGGTGGAGGGCAAAGATGGCGGGCGAGTCGAATTCCTGGACATGGGTTTCCACATGGCCGTCCTTAGCGACCCGGATCAGGCCACCCTCCAGGGAACCAATCCACAGGGTGTGGTCGGGCTCCTGCAGGAAGCTCATGATTTTGTTGGATTTGTTGAGCGCCTGCTGAGGGTATTTGATGACCTTGTGATTGAACTGGGTGGCCTCGGGACGGACGAGGTCGAAGCCATAGCCGAAGGTGCCGATCCAGAGCGCGCCCACCTCGTCGCGCAACAGCGAAAAGACCAGATCGTCCGCCAGGCTCTGGCGATCGGAGGGGTCGTGGCGAAAGCCGGTAAAGCGCTCGGTGCGGCGGTCGAACAGATAAAGACCGCGCACGGTGGCAAACCATAAGAGCGAGGCGTCGGCACTGTCGGAACAGACGTCGAGCACCTGATCATAGCCCAAGGCGTAGGGATTGCCCTGCTGGGAGCGGTAGCGCACCATCTCCTCGGTTTCGTAAGTGTAGCGGACGACGCCATATTGAGTTGCCAGCCAGAGTGTGCCGGCGGGCTGCTCGATCATGCCATGGATCGGGGTTTTACCGCTGCTGTCGGAGCCTTGCTCGATTTGGGGGACGCCCTCCAGGCGGCCACTGTCGGTGTCGAGGTCGTAAAGGCCCTCGCTGGTGGCAACCCAGAAATGGGAGGGCCATTTGCCAACGGGCTCCATTTTCTTGACGTAGTGCGAGCTCCGATCCGGCCAGGTGATGGTATCCACCTGGCCCGAGGCGGGGTCGAGTCGCAGCAGGGAGGAGGTGGTACCGACCCAGAGACGGCCGCGCTGGTCCTGCTGCAGGCTCTTGATGTGTTCGTCGACAGGGGCATTGCCCTTGGGATCGAGGCTGACGCGAACGATCTTGCCGCTGTCGGCAGCGATGCGGTTCAAGCCATTGGCGGTACCGACCCAGAGGTTGTGAGCGCTGTCCTGGAACAGGGCCTCGATATGGCCGTGGGACAGGCTTTCCGGGTCCAGCGGGTCGTTGTCGAAGACCTTGAAACCGTAGCCGTCGAAGCGGTTGAGACCGTCCTCCGTGCCGACCCAGAGGAAGCCGCGCCAATCGCGCAGCAGGCAGTAGACGGAACCCTGGGACAGGCCCTCTTCCTGGCCGAAATGCTGAAAGTGGTAGCGGGGCACAAGGGTGGCTTGTTCGGTCTGGGCCATGGCCGACGGAGCGAAGCCGATCGCGAGCACAAGCAGCACGAAGTGGCTGAACTGGAAAAGAAAACGCCGCTTCATAGACCTACCGACAGAATGAATACAGAGCACAAGGAATTTTACCATAGATGCTGCAAGTTGACTGCAAAGTGAAATCCTCCTCACAGCGGCACGAGCAGGTATCGCTCAGCCGCGGAAGTGGTCCTTGAGGCGGCGAATCACGCCTAATACCGCGGCCGGGTCGCCGGCGCAGTCGGGTTCGGCCGCCATCGCCGCCGCGATCACGCCGGCTTGGTCGCAGCGCATGAAGGGGTTGGTAGCGAACTCGTCGGCCAGGGTGCTAGGGCAGGTGAAAGCGCCTTGGGCGCGGAGCGCGCGCACGGCGGCGAGTTTGGCCTGGATCGCGCTGTTGTCGGGTTCGACCGAGAGGGCGAAACGCAGATTGGCCTCGGTGTACTCGTGACCGAAAAAGATCCGGGTGTTCGACGGGTGGCGTCCGATCTGCAAGCACAGGGAATCGTACATGTCGGCTGGGCTGCCCTCGAAGAGACGGCCGCAGCCGGAGCCGAACAAGGTGTCGCCCGTGAAAGCCGCATCCTCGAAATAGTAGGTGACCGCACCGCGCGTATGGCCGGGGTTGTGGGTCAGGGTGCCCACGAGCTGGCCGATTTCGAGCCTATCGTCGGCCTCGAGAAACTCGGTCTGACCGGCGATGCGACCGCGGTCAGAGGCGTGGCCATAGACGCGCAGCGCGCCGTAGCGGGCGCACAGGGCCTCGTTGCCGCCCACATGGTCCCAGTGGTGGTGGGTGTTGAGGATGGCGACCAAGTCGACGCGGAGTGCCTCGATCTGGCGCAGGACCGGTTCGGCCTCCGCAGGGTCGACCACGGCGGCCTGTCCGCTGGCCTCGCAGATCAGCAGATAGGCGTAGTTGTCCGACAGGCATGGAATCGGAACGATTTTCATGGCGACCCCCTGGCAGTTTTTCACAGCTGTACATCAGCAACCCATGATCAGTGAAAACCGCGAATAATTCAAGCAGTTTGGCCAGATCGCCGGCAGCACGCCGATGTGACCGCAGTGGTCGGCACTGTCACATTTTTGCGTTTTCAGTGCAGTTGTCGCACTCCCTGACCGAAAGGTAAAACAGGAGGTGGCTATGATTTCTTCCGTTGCCAGCAGTCCCTATCCCCTGCCCAGCCCTGCGGCTCAGGTCCGCCAACCCGCCGCCAGCCCCGCCGGCACGGCTTTCGACATCGCGCTACAGCTCCAGGAGGCGCAGTACACCAACCTGGAGCGCACGCTCGAGGCCCAGACCCAACTACTCGACTTGCTGGTCTGAGGCTGTTATCGGCCGCGGCAAGGCGCGGCTGGCCCACAGCGCTCGCGGCACCATCAGCACCACCATGCCCATGACCAAGGCCGCGTTGAAGTAGAAGAGCGGCTCCTGGGGCAGCTCCAGCTTGATGGGCGCGGTGATCAAGTGTTCCAGGAACGGCGAGACATAGGCGTTGTTGACCCAGCGCGCCAGAGCCTGGCCCAGGGCTGAGCCCAGGGTGACCAGGAGCAGGGTCATCAGCACCAATTCGCCCAGGACCTGCTTGACCAGAGTCGCTCGCGGCAGACCCTCGCCATGGAGGGCGGCGAAGTTGGCGCGGCTCTGTCCAATCATGCCACCGTAGCCGAGGTTGAGGATCAGCAGGGCGACCAGGCCCAGGAACAGGAACAGCGGCTGGAAGGCGCGAATCACCAGCTTGCGGGCGATGCCGATCAACTGCAGCAACTGACCCGGCTCGTTGATCACGAAGCCCAGTTTCTCGACCGCCAGGCGCGTGCGCTCCAGGTCCTCGCCGGCCTCGAAGCGCAGCACGACCTCGGTCACCGCCGGCGGATCGATGGCCAGTTGCTGGTGCAGGTAATCGAGCACCTCGCGCGGGACCGCCGCGCCCAGGGCGACCTTGGGCGAGAGGGCGATGACATGGCCCTTGAGCTGGACGCGGTGGCCTGGTTCGCCGTATTCCAGGGTCAGGATCGGCGTTTTGATCGCGACCTCTGAGAGTTCGGGCATGTTGTAGGCCTTGGAGTAGGCGTGGTTGTAAATCGCCAGGATCGAGGAGTTGACCACGATCGGCACCAATTTATCGGGCGTCCAGCCGGTCAGTTCGGCGTCGTATTCGGGCAGCCAGCCATGGTCGAAGGCCTGGATCACCATCTCGGTATGGAACTCGCGACCGAAGAAGGCGATCGTCGCCTCGGCCGGTTGACTGCCGTAGCAGATCGGATGCAGCGAGGCCACGCCGGGCTGTTCGGCGATGACCGCGAGATCCTGTGTCGAGAAAGCGGGCGCGCTGCCGGGTTCGAGCATGCGGAAGATGCTGGCGTCGACCTTTTTCAGGCCTACGGTCAATTCGTGGCGGGGCAGGAGCGTGTCGCGATCGATCAAGCCGTAAATCGCCATGCCCAGCAGTAACAGCGCGGAGGTCACTGCATAGAAGGGCAGAAAGCAGAGAGCGGTCCAGATGAGATTTCCACGAGCACCTTTGTGCAAACGGACCAGAGACATGCGAGCCCTCGACGCCAACGTCCGCCGGCCGGGCGGACCCGAACCGACGGACGCGGAACAGATGAGATTGCCGCGCTATGCGCGACACTCCATTCAACGCCTCAGGCGCGAATGGGTTTATCGGCAGTCATCGAAGCGTGCCTTCGAACAGCTCGAGAATGCGGCGGTACTCGTCGGTCCACGACGATGGCGCGCGGAAACCGTGGCGCTCGACGGGGAACGGCGCGATCTCCCAGTTTTGCTTGCCGAGCTCGATCAGGCGCTGGCTGAGGCGCACGGAGTCGCTGAAGTGGACGTTGTCGTCGACGATGCCGTGACAGATCAGCAAGTGGCCCTGGAGCCCTTCGGCGAAGTAGATCGGCGAGCTCTGGCGGTAAGCTTGGGGATCTTCCTCGGGCGTGTTGAGGATGCGGCAGGTGTACCAGTGGTTGTAATGAGCCCAATCGGATACGGGCCGCAGCGCGGCGCCGGCCTGGAAGGTGCCGGGGCTGGTGAACAGCGCCATGAAGGTCAGGAACCCGCCATAGGAGCCGCCGTAGGTACCCAGCCGCTTGGGGTCCAGACCTTGAGTCTGGACGAGATAGGCGGCGCCGTCGATCACGTCGTTCAGATCCTTGCCGCCCATGTGGCGGTAGATGGCCGTGCGGCAGTCACGACCGTAGCCGGCCGAGCCCTGATAGTCGGGATCCAGGACGGTATAGCCCTTCTGGACCAGGAGGTTGTGGAACATGAACTCGTTCTGGTACGTGCTCCAGCCCTTGTGGGCGTTTTGGAGGTAGCCGGCGCCATGGGTGAAGATCACGCCGGCGCCGTTGCTTTTGGCCGGTTTGTAGAGCCGGGCATAGACCTGAACGCCGTCGCGGTTGGCGTAGGTCACGATCTCGGGCGTGGTCCAGGCGGTTTGGCGGAATTCCTCGGAGCGGCCGTCGTAGATCTCTTTCCAGGGTCCGCTGCCCTTGCGCACGCGCAGCACCGGCGGCACGGTTGTGCGCGAGTAGCGGTCGACCATGACGTTGCCGTCCAGATCGACGGTGACCTCGTGGAAGCCCTCGCCCTCGGTCAGCTGCATCAGGTTGCCGTCGGTGAGCAGGTGGTAGAAGTGAAACTCGCCGGGGTGGACCTTGTTGGCGTGCAGGAACCAGGACCCATCCGGGGCCTCGAAGGGATTGAAGATCTCGAACTTGCCCTTGGTCAGCTGGCTGGTCTTGCCAGTGGCCAGATCATAGGTATAGAGGTGTTGGAAGCCGTCCTTGTCGGAGATGTAGTAGAGGCCGTTGCCCTTGGCGTTCCACTGGGCCGCGCCGGAGGCCTCGTTGGGGATCTCCAGGTTGCGGATCGCGTACTGTACCCAGGCCGGATCATACTGGTGGTCGACGACCTTCATTTCCAGGGTATCGGCTTGGACCAAAACGACCCAGCGGTCCTTGAAGTCACGGGAAAAGAGCGTGAACAGCACCTGCTTGCCGTTAAAGCCGCTACAGGCGATCTCGACCGGTCGCGGCTCGTTCTCGCCGCGGGCCTTGGGCAGGAAGGCGCGCTGTTCCTCGCTGAGGGCGGCCTTGATCTCGGCAAGGCGATCGGTCTTGATCTCAGGCAGGTTGCCGAAGTCGAGCCAATTGACTTTGCCGCTCTTGGCGTCGATGACCGCGGCTTTCCAAGTCTTGCTGCTAAAGGTCACGCGACCGCGGGCCTCGACCTCTTTGACGGAGGCCTCGCGGTTGATGTATTGGGCGTAATGGGTGGCTTCTTCTTCCTTTTCCGGGGCGACCACGATCGCCAAATAGGCCAGGTCGTCGCTGATGTCCAGCAGGTGGCGGTTATCCTGGCTGGTCCAGCGGCCGGCCAACTCGAAGCCCTTGCCGAGGAAGATGCTGACCGGGCGGGTCCAGTCGCCGTATTGGCGGCCTTCGGCCTCGTGTTCGTCCTGGTAGGCCTCCAGGGTATACTGGTCCTCGACAAACTTGATCAGGCGCTTTTCCTCGGTTTTCAGGTAGGTTTTCTCATCCGTTTTCTTGTCGCTGAAACTGAGCTTGGTCAACTTGATCGTGGTGCCGTTTGCCAGGTCGTGGCGGTAGAGCTGGTCGTTGAGGCGGAAGACGAAGCGGTGGTCGTCGAGAAAGCGCACAAAAACGATGCGCTCGCCCAGGGCCAGCAGCGGTTTGGCGGGCTTGTCGCCCTCGGCCAACCAGAGGTCACCGGCAACGCTGTCAATGCGGATTTTGCCACGTACGAAGGATTCGTCGATTTGGGAAGCGGCGCGGTTCTGGCTTTCAAGCACACTGGCGCGGCCGCTCTCGAGGTCGAGCTGCATGTGGTTGCTAGGCAGCGGGTCCTTGCCATCGACCGTAAAAAAGACCTGACGGCCGTCCGGCGCCATCACCACCGCGGAAGGAATGGCGCCAATCCAGACGGGATCGCGCATGATGGATTCAACGGTCAGGGGTGGGCTGGCGGGGTTCTGCCCGTACAGGCACAAGGGCAATAAGAAGAGCAGGTAACGGTAATTCACGGGTTCGCTCCAAAAAACCAGGCGTGAGCCCGTGGCCACAAATGTGAAAGGCTCTTCACCGGCAGGGTCCCAAACCAATCACTGTGGCTACGCGAGGGACAGGTTATTATACCCGAGCGGGGCAATGGCACCACAAAAGATCGACCCAGCAACAGCGAGGGGCGGGCGCTAACCTGCCAAGCGATGGCGAATTTTCATATTGAGCAGAAAAACGTTAACAGGTAAAATAGGCTGGCTTGCAGTAGCGAGTCCTTTTCCGTTGGCATATATATCAGATCTTTCCAAACAACTGAACCGCCGCCTTTTTAGCTCGGGTTACAAACCTTAACATCGCCCCAACTTCTCGAAAGAGATTTCTTTGCTTAGGATCCACCCTATGTCTCGTCATCTGTCCACTGTCGCCGACCGTCCCTTCCCGGTCATCACCTGGGTGATGATCGCGATCACCACTGCATTGTCGATCTACCTCATGGCAAAGTTGATGCTGACGGAAACCCCGATCAACCGCCGGTTTGAGCTCCAAATGGTCTACCTCTACAATAATTTCGAGATCGAGGTACCCGACAAGTTCCACAACATCCTTGCCACATATGACGAAGAAAAGCTGGATTTCGTTGATAGGGTGTTTGACGAGAACCTGAGAACGCCAGAAGTGGAACACCTTTTGGAGGTCTACGATCGTTCTGGCTACCTCCGCCTGACCGACTCGCCCATGAGTTCAACCAAAACCGCGGCGGACGCTCAGGTTATCTTTAACGCGATGGTTCCACGCTTGGAAACGAACACGGCGCTCTTGATGCAGAATCTGGCGTTTTTTTCGCCCAAGCCGAGATGGACGCGCCTGCTCAGCGCGCCCTTTGTCGCCAATTCGGTGCTGCTGCTTATTTTCTACACTCTTTCACTGTGGGTCTTCGGGCGGGAACTAGAGTATCGCATGGGTGGCTTTTTCGTGCTGTGCCTAGCCGTGGTCGGCGCGGCGGTGCCGTACTTGATCAAGCACTGGCTCAGCCCGACGCTAGACATGTTGATGGGGCCTTACGGCTTGATCGCCACCCTGTTCGGTGCGTCCATGGTGTTCCACATCCACCGGCCCTTCCTGTGGAGGCGCTGGGTGTTCTGGATCGGCCTCGGACTGTATTGCGGGGGTCGCATCGTCATCGGCATCTTCGATCCTACCACGTCGATCGCGGTCGATCTGTCCGGATTAGGCCTGGGTGCCGTGATCGGGTTGGTTTTGGCGATCAGTGCCTGGGACTTGAAGTTCAACCCTTTCCTCGACCAGGCCGCGCCCGCTCTCCCGGTCGAGAGCCGGGCGGCGAATGGCCCCTCGCCGTCGAGGCCCGAGTTGGGGCGCGGTGTTGCCGGTGCCCACATCGTCGAAGAGGCCTCGCAACGCATCGCTCAGGCGCTCGAACAGGGCCAGACAGAGTTGGCCTTCAAGACGTTCCAGGAATATGACCGGCTCACCGAAAAGCTGCTGCCGCCAAAGGTCTCGCTCTCCTTGGTCGAGGCGATGCTTGAGGCCAAAGATGAGGAGGCGGCACTGATGGTCGCCGGCGCCATTACGCGCGGCTCGCGCTGCGGCGTGCGGACCCAGCTCGAGTTGCTGCGACTGGCGGTGCGGTTCGGCCAGAAATGGGGCATGGAAGTTGCCGCCAAACTGGAGGGAGAGGTTTTGCCCAGCCGCGAGGAATTCAAGGAAATGGTGACCTCGCTACGCTTCACCCTCGCCAACCAAAAGCGCACCTCGATCGGCGACATGGAGCTGGCGAATCCGTTCATGGCACCGCTGCCCTCAGCCGCACCCTTGGGGGACGAGATCGTGTCGACCATGATGCTGCCCGCCCCCGAGGTTCGCGATGTTCAACTGCTGGGCATCGAGGGTCAGCAGTTGCTGCTCAGTTTCCAGGGCAAGACGCGGACGCTGCCGATGCATCAGATCCAAGCAATGGCCGTCGGCGCGATCAAGGACCCTCGAGCGAAGCCGTTTCTGGCGGTCGACTTGGTGCTGATGTCCTCCGGTGAAACCCGCAAACTGCTGCGCTTGCGCTCATCCGAACTCGATCTCAAGCGGCTTTTCCCCGACATCGAGCAGGCGGCCCATGGCTTTAAACAGCTGGTGAGCCTGCTGCTGTTGGAGAGCCGCGCCACGCCCTTGCCAAGTAGCGCGGCCGTGATGGGCACGCCCTACGCGAACTATGCCTCGCTCGAGGACTTCACTCAGGCCGTCCACCAGCGGACCGAGGACTTGGCCTTCGCTTTCTGAGGGCGACTCAGTAGGCGTCTTTCTGCTCGCGCAGGAAGTCCTCGAGAATGCGCAGCCCGCGCGCCCGCAATACGCGGGCGTCCTGGTTGTGCTTGTCCACCGCCAGGACCTTGTTGCAGAGCTCGACCGCCTGGATGTACTGGCGATTGCCCAGGTGCTCGTTGGCCTTGAGCAGGGTCTCCTGGTGGAACTTTTCGGCGAAGGCGCGCTTGCTGGCGGCCTGGCGCTTGCCTTTGTCCAGTTTCATGACCAGGTCTTCGAGCGAGGGGTGGTCGCTCTTGAGGCGGCGCAATTGGGCGATCAGGTTCTCGGCCTGGTCGAAGTTCTCATCGCGCAAACACTGCTTGATGCCATCGATGCGCTCGAAGATCATGCGCTGAAGGATTTCGTTCTGGGTCTTCTTGTCTTCGACCTCTGCGACGGGTTCGACTTCCACCCGCGGTTTGGGCGCGGGCAAGGTGCGGCCCGGATCCTCGCCGCTCATCGACATCTCGCGCAGCAGCACGTCAATGTCGGCGGCCATATGGCGCAGACTCAGATAGCGCTTGTTGCGGTCCTTCTCGAGGGCCTTGTCGAGGATGGCCAGAATGGCCTTGGGCGCATTTTTCGGCGGCTCGGGCTCCTCGTTGACGATCTTGACCATGGTCTTGCTTAGGTTCTTGCCCAGGAAGGGATTGACCCCGGTCATCAGCTCGTACATGATCACGCCGATAGAAAAAATATCGGCGCGATAGTCGACCTTCAACCCGGTGATTTGCTCAGGCGCGATGTAGTTGATCGTGCCCAGCAGCATGCCAGAACTGGTCAGGCTGCTGTTCTGGAAGTGGGCGACGCCGAAGTCGAGCACTTTGACGAGGTCGCCGTCCAGCAGGAAGATGTTGGCCGGTTTGAGGTCGCGGTGGGTAACGGACTGCTTGTGGGCCGCGTTGACGCCCTCACAGACCTGTTTGATGATGTTGAGGATGCGGCGGTGTCCCATGGGTTCGCCGGAGCTCATGACTTTGTCGAGGCTGGTGCCCTCGAGGTATTCCATCGCGATATAGCAGGTGTCGCCGTCACTGCCGACATTGTAGACGCTGATGATATTTTTGTGCTGGAGCTGGCCGAGAATCGTGCCCTCGCGGTAGAAGCGCTCCTGCATTTCCTTTTGGGTCAACACTTTGGGATTCATGGTCTTGATGGCCACGAGCTTGCCGATCTGGGGATCGATGCCCTTGTAGACGACGCCCATCGAGCCGCGGCCCAAAACATCGATAATGTCGTATCTACCCAGTTTTTTGATCATCGCAACGCTTCACCTGGAGATAGCGGACCCGGCAGGGGTATCCAGTCTCTTGTCGGCATGAGCATGCATTTGATTAGCGATTCCAGTAGGTCTTTGTCAGGTTGATTACGGAGGCAGAGTCTGGCACCCAGGCGGACCCGCCAGGTCGTAGTTGCGGGGAACGCATATAGTTCGTGGAGCCAGGAAAACTGAGGTAAAGCGGCTAGTACGACTTTGTCAGGTTGGTGATGACCCGCCGACTTACCCTGGTCGCAGGGAACACAACTGGTCCGCGAAGCCAGGAACAGTGCGGTAAGCCGCCGGCTTGCCTTCTCCGGATGGAACACGAATGTAGGGCGGAGCCGGCGTAAAAGTGTTGGCCTAGCCAACCTGACAAAGTCGTACTAGGCGCCCCCGCAGCTTTGCCTTGGTCGCAGGGAACGCGTATGGTCCAAAAGGCGCCACATGCTTTTCCGTGTGCTCCGTGTTTTCCGTGGTTAAAATCCTCCTTTCTGTACGGCCTCTGCGAGGTTCCATTTTGTTTTTTTAACCACCGAAATCACTGAACCCACGGAAGGGACCTAAGAAAGTGACGCGGACAATCCTCGACCAGAGTGGAGCCCGGTTTAATAGTGTCAACAGCGCCAGCAACAGGAACACCAGGTGACCGCCAGAGCCAAAGCCCAGAGCACATGCCATGGCCATTGCCGTCCTGTTGAACTCTTCGGTGGGTCAACCTGCACCCCTGGACATGCGGTCGGCACACGGATCGGGGCCATGCTCTGACCCACGACCTGGGAACCCTGCAGAAAGAACAGCTGATCAGGCTCGCGCCGCTGCTTCTGCTCCAATTCTTCCATCACCACGGCGATGCGCGCCATACCTTGACCCAAGGCCCTTTTCCAGGATCGACCCGACCAGGCGTACCCTTCTCCGGCAACATGGTTTCGATTTTCGAAAGTTTCATTCAAGCCGCTTCGCCGGCTCAACCTACTGAAGGCTCGAAACGCACTGAGAAACGCTTGCGAACCCTGTCTGTAACCTGTCGCAGCGACATCTTCCGCGCGATACAGCCGGTCGTCTTGTAACATCGCCACCAAGGTGGCTTGTTCGATGCCCAACCTGCCCAGCGGCGCGGGCATTTTAGCGTAGGCCTGTTTGTCGATGGCCACCCAGCGCAATTGAATCATGGCGCCCCCGCATTCCGTCGCTCGACAGTTTCGCCAGACATCGTCCACTTAGGAATTCAGGGCTGCCCTTTTCCAGCGCCAGCCGTACCAACCGGGCGTTGGACCTTGGCCCTCCAGGCGGACCCAGCCATCACCGTTACGCGGAAACCCGAGACGCATCGCTCTGCCATTGATGCTGATGCGGATCCGCAACAGGTCTTCATAGCTGTGGGCGTAGCCTCTCTCTCTGGCGAAGCGCACGATCAGACCCGCGGAATAGATCTTAGTGTCGTCCAATAAAAGCAATAAGTCATCGTACTTGGCCATTTATCCCTTACTCCTTTTCAATGGGCTATCCGCTCCAGATGGGCATTGGCGCGGTGCGGGGGGCCTCCCTGCAGGCGAAACGAGCGCGCAGTCAGGATTTGCGCGATTCACTTTTTTGGACGGCAGGCGCCTGTTTGGACGATTCTGCGGCCAGACTGTCGAAGCCCGTTTGCCAAAGGCGGCTGAGCCATTGGCCAAAAATCTCCATGTGCACCAAATAGGTGCCCTCCTGCTTGAAGATGCCGCAGACCTCGACGGGCACGACCCGCGCCTGGTGGCGCAATTGGTTGGAGGTGAAAGGGATGCACTTGCAAACCTGGCTCAGGAGAAAAATGCCCTCCTGGTTCAGCAGGGTATTGGTGTCCATGCCGGGCCGGATCCTGCGGATGTTGGTCATGAAGTGAGCCTGATAGTAGGGTGCAAAGACCTTCATGCGCACATACCAATGGTTCCAGACTTTGCGGAGTCCCATGACGGCATAAGCGTCCTGGCCCTGCTCATGCAGTCGCTTGGCATGAGCGAGCACACTGGCAGCGGTGATTTCGAGCAGCGAGCAGACGTCCTTGAGAAAGAACACGGCTGGTTGCGCCAGCAAGTCGGCAACCGACCAAAGTTTGTCAATCTTGGCTAATTGTTCGTCGTCCTGGAAGAGTTGGGGCGTCGTCGGTTTCATGATTGCGATCCTTGTGCGTGAGTAGTTCGGGCGCTGGCCTTGTGTGCAAATCAGTGGGATCCCCGCAAATTCCCAAGTGAAAATGAAACAACTTAGCGGAGCGATGAGGAAAAACAGGAACCATGCTTGCGTCAAACTTGAGAGCCCAGGCGCGTGCCAGTCGTCCGCGATAAAGAACTTATTCATGCGTGCACCTCGCAAGCATTGGGCGCTGGAACGGTTGCAGCGGTACCCAAAAAATTGGGATCCCCGGGGATCCCCAGAACAAAATGAGATACCTTAGCGGAGCGATGGATAAATTGAAAACCACAGGGCAAACCCCAGAGGAGCACGTGGCTTCACCGCGTGATTCACCCATGATGGCGAAATATTCGCGCATAATGGAGACCATCTGCATTCTCGCCCCAGGATGACCCCTAAGGACCCCATCTTTAGGAAGTTCAAGCTCGGTGCAAGATGGGGTACATGCCGACATGACCCCATGGGAATTTCATTCCCCGTGACTACACTACCCTCAAGACCTTCCGGCTACAAAATCATTGACACCGGAAGTTGGATGACGTAAGCTCACTTGGCAAAAGCTAAGTAGGTTGATGTGTATCTGCCTGGTCAAATAAAGCATGTAACCGGAGGATTTAATGAAAAAGCTCGCATTGCTGCTGGCCCTCACTGCATTGTTTGTCGCTGCCGCCTCACTTCTGGCCCGCGACTCTGTATTTAACCTCAAAAACTCATATGACCGTGATGGTTATTGGATCGGTTGCCCCGACTCAGGCAACGAATGCGCCCATTTTGGTGGCGGCAACCCTTAATTGCTTATACCCCAACAGAATTAGGGTGCGCATCTTAATACCGTATGTGCGCCTCATTTAGCCAGGCATTAAGATGGCCCACGAAGATGTACGGCGTGAATTAGGTGAAAGTGAATGTTGTGTCTTTTCTTGTGGTGTTTTGTCGGGATTCGAGTGGAGCTGGTCGAGCTTCACCCATTGGAGTTCCAGGGCAACCCTGCCGTGATACTTTCAACTGCTTTGGGAGATGGCTCGGTTTTTCTGGCCCATCCCACCCAAGGAACCGTTCTAAGATACGACGACCATGGCAAGGCTTTACCACCTATCGGGAAAAAGGGCCAGGGTCCTGGTGAATTTAATTGGCCATGCCTGTTATTCTATCAGACGCCCTATCTCTATGTCTGCGACACTAACCAGCAGAAACTTTATCGCATTGACCCTAGTACCGGCAAGTTCTTGAAGCATTGGAGCCTGGCTGGGGCAAATGCGCTATCCATTAAGGGCGATGAATTGTTCACTTGTTTTGTGGATCCTCTCAAGGAACAAGTTTTGGGTATTGCCGACTTGACTGGAGAGCTTAGGTTTCGCCGTCTATTGGGTGACTCTCCCTGCTGTTTGGACGTTTCTGGCTCTCACAAAGGTGCTGTTATGCATGCCAGCGACGGTACACTTTGGGGTGCATTTACAGGTGAGTACAATATTCAACATTTCAGTAGCGACGGGAAATTGCTGAATAAAATTACGCGTGCTCCACTAGGTTACGTCAAGCCATCGCAGAAAAAGGGAATTAGCCGATACGACACAAGCGCACTGTCGGAAAATGTCCGGTCCTTCGACAAATTCGACGGGATCTATGAGTTAAGTGAGCATATTTTGATTTACCGTTTCAAGACATCTTCAAGCTCATCTCTTGACATCTACACAAAGCATGGTGTCTATGTAGGTACCGCGAAATCAGACGGTCTGCAGCCTGTAGCCGCGGTCACGGGAGGACTTCTCGTGATCAAAGATACACCTGTCAATAGCAAGTGGGATATTGTGCTTTGTCGTTTTACTGTTAAAATATGAAAAAGAAATTAATTGACCTTGCGCTGGTTATAATCGCAGCGGCGGCGTTGCTTCTTGCACTTATAGCCTACAATCGAAATCTGCCACCTGCCCCACTTTCTCAGGAACAACAAAAATCCAGGCTCTGTATGATAATTGTGTTGAATGCCTTCAAAAGATCCTATGTACCTTTAATCAGTTGCTGGTTCGTGCTAATCAAGTAAGCAAAATCACCAAATCACCAATAACGGGTACGGTGTTTTATGTAAGTGAGCAGGGAGACGCTTTTGACGAAAGCCTTTTGAATAATCTTTGTAGCCTTTCTCAGCGAGAGCGAACCTGTTTCGGCCTCCTTACACAAGTTCCGAGCGACCAGCCTGCCGGAAGCGGCTTGGCAGTCACGGCAATGAAAAAATGAGATTTTGCCAGTGGGCAGGTAGGCCATCGCCTTCAGTGATCTTGAATTTATCCTGAGTAATACTTCGGGAAATCCGTTAAATCATTCGACTTGGAATGAATTAAAATACTAGCGCCGTTTAAGGTTTAGATGTTAATTTGAACTCTTGTTCGTCGCGGTCGAATTCTAGGGCGCCATCCTTGTACTTGGCGAGAACCATTCTACCATGGTTAACAACAGTTAACACACCATTTCTTAGTGCTAACTGATGTAGTACCAGCCCATTTTTAGATTGTTGATGAAATCGCCAAAAGTATGTAGTATCGCCAACTGTACTGCCGGCGCGAACCAATTCAAGATACGGAGAGACACCTTGCGAGATGAGCATATCCGCAATTTTCTTGTCATCAACCGTAAGAATGGGTTCCCGCTTGGGTACAAGAGTTTTTTTATTTCTAAATTGGTTGTCCAGTTCGATAATTTCGCCCGTGTGGCAACTAACCGAATACCACCTGTCCTTGCAGTGCAACCAATAACTACTCTCTGGAGAGTGATGCTTGACAAAAACAGTCTCGAACGTTCGATTCTCAAGATCTACTTCAGCTAAGAAAAGGTCACTTACCTGCTCGAGGTCACGATAAGTTAAGGCGAAGACAGACCCTTCTTTGTGTTGAGCTTCAAAGAATTTAAGGTTGGATGGGCAACCTTCCATCTGTTTGATAGAAAACTGTTCTTGAAACTCGCCTTTGTCGTTGAGGATGTAAACATTCGCGTGCTTGTCTATGAGCGCGAATCCTGCTCGCATCGGTATTAGGCGGCAGTATACGTCTAAAGTGGTAAAATCCGTGTTGACTTTTAAAATCTTCCTCGAATTGTGATCAAACATATACAAGTCATTGGTTCGTCCAGCGCCCCTGCCTTCGATTGAAATCCAAAATGTTTTGCCTTCGCGCGTGATTGCTGCGTGGATGATGGAGGAGTATAAGTCTTTAATATCTAATTGTTTTGTAGATGTCTGAAGCAGAGTTAAGATTAGCAAAATGGTCATAGTCGCCGCTCCCTTGTGATGTCAATGCACTGCATGGGCTACTATGTCCATACAGTGCATGATTTCAGGTTAAAAATGTGTCAGAATTGCTGCTTTCTAGGGTTTGGATGCACCGAAGACGAACTTAGGAGTCAACAGTTGCGGTCGTATGTATCCAGCATGCCTTCGAATGTGCGATCAGCGCCATGGGATTGGTAGTGGTTGTCAAGTCTGATCGAAAGAGCACGGCAATCGTCATCAGACCATCTTGCAAAGGAAAGAGCGCTTAACGATACGACAAGTAACAAAAAGGAAGTTTTAAAGATTTTCATAGATTTTCTCCTGTTATGTCTTATGTCGGATAGGTATACCCGACGTGTGAGATGCTAAATCGCGATTCGCGTGGAGTCAAGTATTTTTTGGGAAACCTATCCCCCAGCGCCATCGCGCCAATCGACCGATTCACCGTCGAGGTCCTCGACTTTGACCGGGTAGTACAGGCGTTCGGCCGACCCACTGTTCGAGCCATCGACCCAAGTGCGGCTCTTGAAGCGGATCTTGCGGCCCGAGGGTTCGAGTAGCAGGTAATCCCCCGTCATAGGGATTGACGCTGGTTGGTTGCCAGATCATGAGCCGAAGGTTCCCCGCAACCAAGGCAAAGTGGCGTGACGACGGTGTGCCTGTTCGGTGCAAGATGGGGTACATGCCGACATGACCCCATGGGAACGGCGCGCGCTATGGTTTGAAGGCGGGCCGGTCCCGGTCACGGTGCCCGCATAGTGTCGTACCAGCGCCAAAGACGTATGCAGCGCGATGATTGTCCCGATCTGTCGTTTGGGGTCAATCGTCTAGGGGAACGAGAGGACATGACGGTGGTACGCCGAATGGGGAGCATGCTAAAATGACCCCATGCGTGTGTTTTGGGACAGGCGGTGGGGCCAGTTGAGCGGCGTGTCCAGAAGGGAGGAGGGAACAAATGAGAAAATTTGTAAGACTGCTGCTTTTGGCCTTACTCCTGGGAACCACGATCAATGCCAATTATTTGCGCCTGCTTCAACCTGGCGGGAGAAATGATGAGATCACATCTCCGGGGTACTGCATTCGTGATGGCGGAGCCTGCCCTTGAGACCCTTAGAAACCTTCCTTTCTCACCACAACCCCATTGCTGGTACGCTCCACCCGCCAAAGCGCAGGCCCTTTGGCTGCTGCAATTTTCCCCGTGAATGATCCAAGGGGTTGCAGATCAAACCCGTCCTTTAACACACCGACCTGGAAGATTCCGTCCTTTACAGCGCCAAAGGCCAAATAGATCTTTCCTTCATCTGCCTCCCAAGCAAGCATTATGATAGTTTTGCCCAGGCCCCAATCGCGAAAACGCGCCCTTGCTTCCGTGGTGGTCATTACGTGTGGCATTTGGAAGGGTCCGGGATTTTGGAAGCCACCGGGCAACTTGAGGGGGATGCGCTCTGGCGACGCCTGCGCTCCTTGGGCCGTGACTCTTTCTGTTGCCAGATAACCCCGGTTAAGCATATACATCACTGCACTGCGTTCACAGATCACCAGCAGGCCGTTGTCCCGTTCGAACATCCAGAAAGCACCTGGATTCCATCTCAGCTTGCTTAACTCGAAGGGCATTTTGAATACTTGCAGGGACTCGTAGCGCAAATGGGTGATGTTGAACGCCCGCGCCAGGGGCGGATAGCCGCTGCCTTGGCGGGCGAAATGGTCGTAGTCGTAGGCCAGGAGTTGGCCGCGATAGCTGTTGGGATAATACAGGGAAATGCCTTTTGCGGTCCGGGAACCACTGAGGTCCGGTCGAACCAGCACGAGGTTAAATACGGCCTGCTTGTCGACGTAATTGAAGACCAAATAGCCGGCGGCCTCGCATACATAGGCGGGTACATTCGGCAGGGTCAGTTCGCCTTGCGGTTTCTGGTCTAAGTCGAAAACCCTGATCAGGCCACCCTGACCCTCACAAGCGACAATTCGCTGCGTCTGGACAAAAACTTTGACGTCCGCATCGGCACTAACCCCAGGCAGGGTGCCCGCCCAAATCAAGAGATGTAGCATTAGGGCCATTGGATCACCACCTGATCGTGATTTTGTTCGATTTTGCACCCTTGCTGGGTGCAGCCTTCAACCAAGTCGGACCATTGTGCTCCTTCCGGGATGACAATGCTTACCTCTTGTGTAAAGCGTATGTCGCGACCGCTGACCTTGCTCCAGAAGGCGGCGACTTCGCTGCTATCGAGACTGGCAAAGGTCGTCGAGGCAAAGCCGTCCAGCCAGCCCAAATAGCCGGGCTCCAGGGTGTCGAGGTCCTCTTCCCGCTCCAGATCGAAGTTGCCGGCGATATGGCGAGGACTGCCCGGATAAATGACAAAGTTGCCGCCTTCTCGCATGCGCTCACCTAAAAAATAGAGGGGCGGTGCCAGTATTTCACGATCGCCGATGAGGATCGAGTGCCGACTAATTTTCTTGATGATCCCGGACTGACCTTCAAAGTAGATCCAATCGCCAGGTTCATAGCGTTTGCCAGCGACCACCAAAAAGGGTGTGCCCTGATCGGGTGCACCCAGCTCGGTGATATCGGCACTCGTGTAGCGCTCAAGGTTCAACCAAAAGTAACCAAACAAAAGCGCCGGCAGGAACAGAAGGGCCAGGGCCAGCAGCGTGCGGCGCTTCCATCGCGGACCATTACTCCTCTGTCGAGGCGGTGGGCCCGCATGGGCGGGCGCTGGAGTGGGCGCGGGTTCAGGGTCAGAGCACGCCCGTTCCGCAGCGGGCTGAGCCTCATGGGCGGTCACCGCTTCAGAGAAATCGTCGACGGGGGACGGTGCCTCGGCCACAGG
The DNA here is from genome assembly GCA_964423555.1 of uncultured Holophagae bacterium. Lineage (GTDB taxonomy): Bacteria > Acidobacteriota > Holophagae > Acanthopleuribacterales > Acanthopleuribacteraceae > CAYRFM01. Next base: position 127,327 of record CAYRFM010000001.1, read on the forward strand.
CTCTTCCTGGGACGCTACCCTGGCCGGCTCTGACCTGAGCATGCCCGACTCTTGATCCTGGCTTTCATAACGAGGCAGGACGCTTTGGCAGCCCGTTTTTACCCTGGGGGGAAGGGGCGCACTCAAGTTGGCCACGGGTTCCGGGTAGATGGCCAATTGGTTCCCCTTGAGGCAATAGATCCGGTCTGGGTTAGCGGCTTGGGCCCTTTTCAGTTGCTCCATGAGTACGGCGATATCGCGCATGCTGGTAGCGACCATGTCCCGCCAGACAGAGCCGGCCAGGTCCGGATTGCTGCCAAAGCCCCGCCGGTCGGCCATTTTGCTATAGCACAAGCGGGCAGCGGCAATTTCATCGTTCATGGGTGAGCCCGGCTGTTGAAGCTCCCAGGTATAGAGGATCCTGGCGATATCGATGGGCCCATACTTGATCTCGGGATGAAGCAGAACCAGGACAGTCGCCCGCTCCAAACTGGGCATGCGCGAGCGACAGCGGGGCAAAGGCGCATCGGTGGCGTCGATCTCCACATAGCGTAACGGCATTACCATGAAAGATTCCCTGGAGGAGATCCGCTATTCCAGAGCGTTCCCCATACGGCACTGTTCCACTTCAACGACGTCCCCTCACCCGGTCGAGGATGCGAAAGCCTCCCTTAAGGCGGGAGGGCTCTCCCCAATAAACGGCATGTCGCGTTGTCTCCAACCAGGAATTTTACAATAATGATCGGAAAAATTGCCAGGCAATTTGACCGTGGAATGACAAGAGAATACAGAGATTTTAATCAGAGCTTGCTGGAATTTTAAATGAAATCTTTAGGCAGCATAAAGACATACAAACTTGCAACTGGCGTAGCCGCGCAACTCGCGTTAATTTGTAACCTAAGGACAAATTTTGTCGCCTGCTTAGCGCCATCGCTTCGCGCGATAGGCAATGTTCTCGAGGCGTGCAAGGGGAATGTCTTGGTCGCTTGTGTGAATAAAAAACCTTCCAAAATGTCCTCTATTGAGGACGCGAGCACAGCCGTTACCGGCCTGATGTGCGCGGCAAGTCCAGCGACAGGGACCAAAAAGTGTGGACGAGAGGCGATTGTCCTAACGACAGCGACCATAAATTGTGGACGAGAGGCGATTGTCCTAACGACAGGGACCATAAATTGTGGACGAGAGGCGATTGTCCTAACGACAGCGACCATAAATTGTGGACGAGAGGCGATTGTCCTAACGACAGGGACCATAAATTGTGGACGAGAGGCGATTGTGTCCCGCCGCAGTAGCTGCTGTAGCTGCTGTAGCGCAAGATGCAATCTTGCGCAGGGCGGCGGATCCAGTCGTCGGTTCGGGGAGACCTTTTCGGCTAGGCGTGATCACCTTATCTGGAGAGGAGCTCCACCAGACCGGCATGGCCATTGACCCGAACGCGGTCGCCGGTCCTGAGTTTCATGGTTGCCGACCCGGTGCCGACGACGGCGGGAATGCCCAACTCGCGGGCGACAATCGCCGCGTGGGACAGCGGTGCGCCGATATCGGTGACGATCGCCGCGGCGCGGGGGAACAGCAGCGTCCAGGCGACGTTGGTGAACGAGGTGACCAGGATCTCGCCGGTGCGGAACTCGCCCATCTGCTCGTGTGACGCCAGTACCCGGACGGTGCCCTCGACGATGCCGGTCGAGCCCGGGAAGCCCTTAAGCTGCTGCTCGTCCTCGACCTGGGAAGTCAGGTTGGCTTGGTGGTAGTCGGTGCGCCGCATGGGATCACGGGCCCATTGGAACGGATCGATGCTGCCCGAAATCAGATTCGGGATCGCTGGCAGACTGCTGTAGGCGACATAGGTCTGGCGGCGGTCCGCGATCTTTTCCAGCGGGCTGCGGTCCCCGTTGAGGAAGGCCAGCAGTTCGTCCTTGCTGAGGTAAAAGCAGCTGTCCTCGCTCAAACCATTGACGGTAGCGACCTTCTGGGCGAACCGGCGCATGACCCAGGCCTGGCGGAAATTCTCGGATTTGAGCTGCTCGCGGTTCTGGGCGGAGCTGGCGGCGGCCGCGCAGAGCTTGCGCAGATTCGCCACCTGCTTGGGATGTTGTTCGGCCAAGCGCTGCCAGACCCGCTCGCGCTCGCGCTTCTGCTTCTCGAGCAGGGCATCGACGTCGAGATCATGCGACTGAGCCATGAGCTTGTCGATCCAGGCCGGGTCCTCGGCGGTTCGCGGCGCGGCGTATTCGGCCTCCTCGAGGCCGCGGTGGCCCCACTGACGGATGAAGTCCTCACGACTGAGCGTGCCTTTTTGCATGGCGGCGACGCCCATCAAGGGACCCATGCTGTGCAGCTGGTCGGTACCACCCAGCCCGGAGAGAATGATCTCCAGGTCCTCGGCCGGCAACAGCGGACCGAGCACTTTGCGCAGCTTGTACTGCTGCTGGACGGCGGCGTTCCCCGCGAAGGCGACGACGGAGAAGGTCTTGAACAGGATCGGCTCGAACGCGGCAAAGACCGCCAACAAGTCCTGGTTAGTGCGGCACTCGGCGATTTGGGCGATGGTCCGTTCGCAGTAAGCGGGACTTTCCTGCTGGATCCACTTGAGGAACCCGGCGTAGCCGATCGAGATTTTCAGCGAGGTCTTGATCTGTTGGCCGACGAAACGCAGGACCTCGCCCCAGCGCAGGGGGATCAGGGGCAGCTCGATGTGATCCGGCACCCTGCCGAGGAAGAGGTCGACATCGCCCAGGGCGGCGGCGCGACTCTTGCCCATCTTGGCCATGATCGAACAGATCAGGCTGAGGTTGAAATAACTGCGACCGGCGATCATGCCGACGGGACGATGGTGGGCCACGGCCGCCATCTGGCGCTCGGTCACTTCTCTGAACACGGACCAGGTCAGCGGCGTGATCACCTGACAGAAGAGCTCGCCCAGGTTGGTATTGCACCAGAGGTAATGGCCGGCCAGGCTGTCGTTCCAGACCTCGGGCGTCCGCGCCTGGGCGGTGACGGGCCGGCACTGGAGCAGGTAGAGCTTGCCCTCTGCCACGGCCCACTCCAGATCGAGCGGGACCTGCAGGCGCCGCTCCAGCTCCTGGGCCAGGCGGAACAGCTCGCCGCCAAAGGGCGCAAAGGACGCCGGTCCGCTGTAGGCGCCGGTCTTGGCATCCAGGTGAAAGGCGGAGCCGGTCACCTCGCCGGCCACGAGCTTCTCGCCCGTGCCTTCGGTCAGGTTGCCGAGCATTTGGGTGCGATCACCGCTGACGGGATCCAGGGTGAACAGCACGCCCGCGAACTGGGGCGCGAGCATGCGCTGGACCACGATCGCGAGACGCTGCTGCCCCGAAAGGTTCAGGGACTGGGCATAGTGGGCGACCCGCTCGCTGCGGCTGGAGGCGAAAACTTGGGCGATTGCCTCAAAAAGGGCAGCCTCGCCGCGCACATCGAGAACCGACTCGAACTCGCCCGCAAACGAGGCGGCCGCCGAGTCCTCCTGCAGACCCGAGGAGCGGACGGCGACCGCGCCGGCCCCGAGTGCCCGGTACAGCGCCGCGACCTGTTCGCGCGCGGATGCCAGCAAGCCCTCCCCGTCGAAGGCGGAGGCCAAAAGGATGAAGCCCTCGGGTACCGGGAAGCCGGCCTGGAACAGCTCGGCCAGCATCGCGCCCTTACCGCCGGCGAGCGCGGCCTGGTCGGCTTTGGAAAATTGCTCAAAAGTGCACAACATAGCATCCCCAATCGAAAATTCGTGGCCGCAGGTCAAGCGATCCTGGGCGTTTTCCTTCGAACTGACCCCAAAAAATCTGGTGCTGGTGGGTAGGTGTCCCTTGCGGGTGGATGGGTCAGGTGGAAAGGCCCATCATAACAGAAAGCGCAACGAAAATTCCAAAGAAACATCGAGAACCAGCAGCCAGTCACTCGCCCACAAATCGCCCGGCGGCCGCAAACACCGGCTGCCCATCCTGGTCTTGAATGGAGCCTGAGCGCATCTCTAAAATGTGCTAACATCCTTGCGTGAGGTGAAGTCATGAGCGACAACGCGGGCAAAAAGAACGCCGAGCACCAGGCCCCGACCGATATTTGGGAAGCCAATGACCTGTTGCGTTATGACGAGTCGCTCTCTGAAGCTCATCCGCTCTACGTGCCGATGGCGGAAGCGCGCGGTGCCTTCAAATTGGATGTGCTGCTTAAAACCCTGGGGATCGATCCTCGCACGATGACGCTGATCAAGCCGCCCGGTAAATCCTATACCGTATTTTGTGGCCATCGCGGATGTGGTAAGTCGACGGAGCTCAACCAACTGGCCGCCCGCCTCGACAAGCGTGACTTATATTTCGTCGTTAGCACGGATGCACTGCGCGAGCTGGATATCAATAATATGCAGTATCCCGATTTGTTAATCGCCATCGCAAAAACCATGGTTCAAAAGATGGACGATGAGCATGTGTACGTTGATCAGATCAATTTACAGAACCTGTTAGACTGGTTCAAACAACGCATTACCCAGCAGACGTCCCTGCGCGAATTCGGTTTGGAGGTCGAGGCTAAAGTTAAAACAAAGGCAGGCTTGCCCTACCTGCTCGAAGTCATGAGCAGTCTGACCAGCAGCTTCAAACAGAAAACGACCTACAACGAAGAATTGCGCAACGTCATTAAAAACACGTTCAGCGAATTTGCCAATAGCTTTAATATCCTCCTAGAGGCCACTCTAAAGGCGCTACGGATGCAGAACCCACAAAGAACCCTGTTGTTCATCGTAGATGGAACGGACAGGATGCGCGGCGACGACAGCAAAAGGTTTTTCTATGAGGATGTCCACCAGCTCAAACAAATCGCCAGCAATTTCATCTTCAGCTGTCCCATCCATCTGCTTCACGAGGACTACCGACCCAGCCAGACCTTCGATAAACACATCATCTTGCCAATGATCAAACTGCGCGAGCAGGATGGCACGCTTAACCCCAAGGGCTATGATGCCATGCGGGAGATGGTGCTGAAACGAGCGGACCACAGCCTCTTCGATAAACCGGAAACGCTTGATAGAGCAGTTACCTACTCGGGCGGCAACCCGCGCGAGCTCATTCGCATTCTGCAGACCTGTTTCACCCATAGTGATAGCGGTCAGTTTGACGAACGCTCCCTAGACAGAGCGATCCAGGATCTTGCCGTGGACTTTAAACGCTGGCTGCAACCCAAGGATTACAAAATCCTCTATGCCGTCGACCACAACCTCCCCGTGGAGGATACGGCACGGCAGGACTTCCTGCTCTACAACCTGGCGCTGTTGGAATACAACGGTTTTTGGCGTGCCAGCCACCCCCTGATCCGCACCCTGGGCGAGTATCAGGCTATAGCCAGTCCATAGGGAGGCGTAGGGTGAACCAAGCAGGTGTCCCCGGATACCCCAGCTCGGAGCCTTTGCCGGAACCGCTGCGGCAGGTGGCCCTTGCCACGCATCAGGTCGCCCTGCGCCGCTTGCTGCGCCTGTTGGCCCGACCCCATAAATTCCAGTTGATCCTGCTGCAATACGCAGATCCCGCCTACCGCGCCACCCTAGCGCAAGCTTTGTCTGAGACAACGGCTGGAACGCTCTGGACGCTCGATGCCAAGAGGCTCGGCCGCTTCGCCGAGTTTGAGGCGATCCTCGCCGAGAAAGCTGCCCAGGCCAGCTCGGTTCAGATTCTAGGTTTGGAAATGTGGCCTATCGCTGGGGGGGATGACCTGTTCAAGGGCTTCAATTACCATCGCGAAGCCATCGCCGCCTTGGGCTGCACCTTGATGCTGTGGCTAACCGAAAAGGACATCCAGTCATTTGCCCTGGAAGCGCCCGACATGTGGGCGTGGCGTACCGCGGTACTAGATCTCTCGGCCGAGGCGACCCATACAGCGCTTATGCTAGCTACAGAACCTGCAATGGGCCTCTCGCCGGCCCGTCTCGACGAGATCCGCCGCTACCTGGAGGATGCCCGCGATCCAGCTCCGAGTCTGGTCTTGAGCCTGATCGGGGGCTTGGTCGAAGCTGACCGATTGGCCGAGGCCCGGACTGTGATGGCACAGTGGCGTGATTTTCTCCTTAGCGATGACCAACCCCACCATATCCGGTTGACGGCACTGAGGGCATCGGCAAATTTAGCTCGGAAAGAGGGGGCCTTTAAGGATGCCCTGTCGCTGCTCGAACAGGCCCAAGCCCTATGCGAGGGGGATGGCGATCGCGTCGGGTTGGCTGAATGCTATGGCGATCGCGCCTGGGTGCTGGCGGACTGGGACAAAGTAGCTGAGGCACTGGCTTTACTAGAGGTACAGCATGACCTATTAGTGACCATCGGTAATCGCCTTCTGCTTGGGAAAAACTATGGCAATCGGGCCCTACTCTTGGAGAGGATGGGTAGGCTAACGGATGCTGAGTTGTGCTTCCGCGTGGCTCTGGAGAACGATGAGATGTCTTTGGGCCCTAAGCAACCCGATATTGCCAGGGATCTCGACAATCTCGCTCGCGTGCTTAAAGCTACCGGGCGGCTCGGGGAGGCGGAACAACTCCTCCGTCGTGCTTTGGCCATCACCGAAGGCGCCTTCGGGTCTGATCACCCCTATGTCGCCAGATCGCTTAACAGCCTAGCGATCTTGCTCCTAGGCACCGAACAGCCCGCAGAGGCCGAACTGCTGCTCCGCCGCGCTTTGGCAACCCAGGAAGCCGCCTTGGGGCCTGACCAGCCTGATGTCGCAATGTACTTAAATAACCTGGCCATATCGCTAGTTAAAACCCAACGGCCAGCCGAGGCCGAGCCGCTCCTACGTCGCGCTTTCGACATTTTTTCTGCTTCGTTGGGCCCTGAGCACCCTGTAACTCTCAATGTATTACGGAAGTGGGAGAGTGTTCATAGCCACTGAGGATCATCACAGCCCCGAGCGCCGAACTTGTCCTTTTTTAAACCCCTGAAAACACGGAACAACACGGAACAGCACCTCCGTGTCCCTGCCGCCTTCCGTGTTTTTCCGTGCTTTCCGTGGTTCATAGCCACGGATGATCATCACAGCCCCGAGCGCCGGACTTGTCCTAATTTAAACCACTGAAAACACGGAACTACACGGAACAGTACCTCCGTTTCCCTGTCCTCTTCCGTGTCCTTCCGTGGTTCTGAGCCACGGATGATCATCACAGCCCCGAACGCCGAACTTGTCCTAATTTAAACCACTGAAAACACGGAACTACACGGAATAGCACCGCCGTGTCCCTGCCCCCTTCCGTGTTCTTCCGTGCTTTCCGTGGTTCTTAGCCACGGAGATCATCACAGCCCCGAGCGCCGAGCTTGTCCTTATTTAAACCACTGAAAACACGGAACTACACGGAACAGCACCGCCGTGTCCCTGCCCCCTTCCGTGTCCTTCCGTGCTTTCCGTGGTTCTTAGCCACGGATGATCATCACAGCCCCGAATTGGCTTTTCCCAGTGATCGATGCTTTCCGTGGTTCAAGGCCCCGAGAGGGTTGGAACAGTGTATTCATGCCAAGCGAGGGATCTGTTCGCGTTTTGTACAAGCGCGATGTTAGAAAATTTGCATGATCTTGTATGGTTTTGTGATTTGCGTGAAAAAGAGCTCAAGCACAAGACCATGCGCTACTGTGTCGTCGGGAATTGATCAGGGAAAGTTACGAAACGAGGGTTTTTTAGCCCTTTACATTCGCGGAGACATGTTCTACACTAGCGCTCTACATCCCCAAACCATAGGAAAGCAGGTCGGACATGTCGGAAAAAAAGCGAACGGATACGCTTTCCAATGGCGTCAAACTGGGTGGCGAGCTTTTTATTGTACCCGGCACCAGCTTGATCCTGGAAGGCAAGTTCAAGTCGGGCATCTTGCACGCCGGTGCGGGGGTTCTGGGCGTCGCCCTGCTGGGCCTGCCCGCCGGCCTGGCGGTCGCCGCCAACTCCTTCAGCCTCTCCTTGACGGGTCGCGGTCTGATCGACAACCTGACCTCGCCCAAGAAAGATCCGCGCGATACCAGTCTGACCCAGAAGGTCAAGCAGGACGCACTCAATGGCCTGAGCCTGGAGGAGATCAAGGAGGATATTCTCGAGGATGTCGAGGATATTTATCTGGAAACCACCGCCACTTGCGCCAACGACCTTGACGCGGCGACCCCGACCGGCGCGATCTCCCCAGACGTGAACAAGACACCGAACTAACCAGCCATGAGCGACACCTCCTCCCCCGATCACGCGATCGCCATCATCGGTATGGCCTGCAGGTTCCCAGGCGCCGACACCTACGCGGCCTTCTGGGAGAACCTCAAGCACGGGGTGTCCAGCATCGGCGAGATTCCACCTTCGCGCTGGGCCACGGACAGCTTTTATGCCGCCGCCCACGAGCAGCCGAACCGCAGCGTCAGCAAGTGGTGTGGCCTGCTCGAGGACATCGATCGCTTCGATGCCGCTTTCTTCGGCATCTCCGCCCGCGAGAGCAAGAGCATGGACCCGCAACAGCGGCTGCTGCTCCAAGAGGCGCGCCACTGCATCGACGATGCCGGCCTGCCGCTGAGCGAGCTCCAGCAGCGCCGCACCGGCGTCTTCATCGGCGTGATGACGCAAGACTACCTGCTGCGCGCCACGGCGCCCGAGGTGGTGCCCGACAGCTACGCCTGTCTGGGCAACTATGAATGTATCCTGGCCAATCGCGTCTCTTTCTGCTACGGCCTGAACGGGCCCAGTTTCTCGCTGGATGCGGCCTGCGGCTCGTCGCTGGTCGCCCTGCACCAGGCGAAGCTCGCCCTGCAAGCTCGTGAAGCCGATTACGCGCTGGTCGGCGCGGTCAGCCTGAACCTGCATCCCTGGAAGTACATCTCGTTCTCCAAGTCGCGCATGCTCAGCCCCGAGGGCCGCTGCAAGACCTTCGACCTCAACGCCGACGGCTACGTGCCAGGCGAGGGCATCGGCGTGCTGCTGCTCCAGCGCGAGCGCGACGCGCTGGCTGCTGGCAACCACATCCACGGCCTGCTGCTGGGCTCCGCGGTCCACCATGTCGGCCGCAGCGCCTCGATCACGGCGCCCACGGTCGCCTCGCAGCAGCGCTTGATCGCGGATGTCCTGCAGGCCAGCGGCGTCGCGGCGGAGACGGTGACCTATGTCGAGACCCATGGCACGGGCACCTCCCTGGGGGACCCGATCGAGGTCACGGCCCTGGCCCGCGCCTTCGCCGCCACCACGACGCGGAAACACTTCTGCGGGCTCGGCTCGGTCAAGACCAATATCGGCCACCTGGAAGCGGCGGCCGGCATCGCCGGCGTGATCAAGGTGCTGCTGATGATGCGCCATGGCGAGCTGGTGCCGACCCTCAACGTCCACCACATCAATCCCATCCTGCCCCTCGAGGACTCGCCGTTCCGCCTGACGCTCGAACGGGCTCCCTGGCGGCCGATCGAAGGCATGGACCGGCTGCGGGCCGGGGTCAGCTCGTTCGGCTTCGGCGGCACGATTGCCCATGTCGTGCTGGAATCGCCGCGCCCGCGCCCGCTCGTGGCCTCGCCTCAACGGCCCTACCTCTTTGCGCTCAGCGCGCGCAGCGGGCGCTCGCTGGACACCAGCCTGGCCCACTGGCGCGAGCTCAGCCAGTCGGCCGAGTTCACCGCCCTGCCGCTGCGCGACCTGTGCGCGACCCTAGCTGTTGGCCGCGCCAGCTACGCCCACCGCTTCGGCTGTCTGGTCAGCAGCCACGACCAGCTGCGCCACCATCTGACCGCCGAGCCCTCGCCGAGCGCGCCGCCCAAAGACACGTCCTTTGTCCTCCATCTGGGCGACGGGCTCTGGCAGGGGTTCGGGGAGGTCAAACCCTTCTTCGAGGAGGCCCAGCTCCTGCGCGACGCCTACCGCGCCCTGCGGCCCCGCCTGGCGGCGCTGAACTTCTTCCAAAATCCCGACGCCAGGATCACGCGGGCGCGCTGGTCCTCCTACCAGCGCCGCATCCTCTCGTTCACCGCCAACTACCTGGCGCTTTCGGGCCTGTTCGCGCTGGGGTTCCGCCCGGCCTCGATCCGCGCCGAGGGCTCGGGTCTCTGGCTCGCACTGGCGCTTTCCGGCATGCTCGAGCCCGACGAAGTGATTGCCCTGCTCGCCCGCGAGCGCGCGGCTCGGGACCTGAAGCCGCGCTTGCCCCGCATCCCCTTGGCGGACCCAGTCAGCGGCGAGACGCTGGCCCCGATCCGCTTCCAGGCGGCCAGCTTGGGCGAGCTCTTCCAGCTGGCCAAGCAGGCCGAGCCCCTTGACAGCGATTACCTGGCCGAAGCCCGCGCCCTGGCGCAGAGCCAGCCCAGCTTCAAGGGTTTCCTCAAACTGTGGCAGGACGCCCTGGCCCCGCTGGGCCTCGAGGTCGCGGCGCTGCTGGCCGAGACGGCGCTTGACCCCGAACGGGCGCTGCTGCGCGCGCTTGTCCTCGAGACCTGCCTGCACAAGCTCTACCGCAAATGGGACCTCAGCCCCAAGCGCACGCTGGCCAACCCCCACCTGCGCGAGCTGTGCCTGCTGATCTCGCGCCTGGACCTGAGTTATGCGACCGTGGTCGCGCTCGTCCATGGCGCGCCCGCGGACCTCGAAGCCCTGGTCGAACGCCTCAACCGCGGCGCGGTCGGCGCGCTGGACCCCGATCGCTTCCCCTTCCTCCACGCCCACAACGGCCTGCCGCCATCGCTGAAGCCCTTCGCCAGCTGGCTCAAGAAGGCGCAGCAGGTCCATTACGCCCCGGTCCCGGACGAACGGGCCTGCTTCCAGTTTGGCGGCAGCGCGATCGCCGGAGCAACCGTCCATTTCGAGCGGCCCGCCTCGCTGGGCGCCATGGCCCTGGCCCTGTGGCAGGCGGGCGCCGAGCTCGACTGGCAGGCCTACTACCGCCACCAACCCTACCTCAAGCTGCCGCTGCCGACCTACGCCTTCGACGGTGCGTCCTACTGGATCAGCCCCGAACCGACCCCTCAAGCGAGTGCCCGGATGCCACACCCCCTGTACCTCAACCAAGACCAGCCCCAGCGCTTCTCGCGCAGTTTCTCCCGCGAGCGCGATGCGATCATCCGCGATACGGTCGTCGGCAACCACTGGATCACGCCCAGCCCCCTGCGCCTGGCCCTGGCGATCCAGGCCGGCCGCAGGGCGCTGTCGCCCCATTGCAACCGAGTCGAGCAGGTCTTCTTTCCCCATCCCGGCGCCATTGCCGACGAGGCAGCCTTCCAGCTGCAACTCGGCGACGCGGGCCGGTTCCAGTTGAGCAAACGGGAAGGGGAGCAGGACGAGGTGCTGGCGGAGGGCCGCTTGACCGAGGATCGCGGCGCCGCAGTCCCGGCGCGGGACCCGCGGGAGCTGCACGGCAGCCTCCGCGACGACTTTGCGGCGATTTATGCGCTGATGGACCGCTGGGGCTACCACTACGGACCCGGCATGAAGCTGATCCAGCGGATCGAGGAGCGCGACGACGCCTTCCTGATCCAGATCGAAGGCGAGACCGCGGCCGCGGACGACGGCAGCGGGCTGGACCCCTACGTGCTGGACTGTATGTTCCAGGGCGTGTTCTACGCGGGCCACGTGCTAGGCGACCTGCTCCAAGACCGTTTCCTGTTCGTGCCCATCCGCATTGGCGGACTGCGCCTGCTCGGGCCGGTCGCAGGCAGCTGCTGCGCGGTTTTGGAAAAGCGTCAGATCCAGATCACCGACGCCGGCGATCTCAAGCTCAGCTTCCAGGCCTTCGATCGCGAGGGCCAGCCGCTGCTCGAAGTGGAGGAGATCTACTTCCGCCGGGTCGCGCGCGATTTCCTTGAACCGGCGGCGACCGGTTCGGCCAGTGCCGTCCCCGTCGAGCAGGCGCCTGCCTATGACGAACATCTGCTCGCCCAGCGGACGGCTGCCTTCCTCAAGGGCATCTTCGCAAAGTCCCTGCACTGCGACCCCGACGAGCTGGACGAACAGGCCCGCTTCCAGGAGGCCTACGGCATCGACTCCCTGCTCAACCAGGAGATCGTCGAGGTCCTGCTGGGCTCCTTCCCCGACCTGCCCAAGACCGCGCTCTTCGAACACACCACCCTGCGGCAGTTGACCGCCTACTTCCTGCGCGTTTACCCGAGCCAGTTGGCCGCGCTCCTGGACCTGCCGCGGTTGAGCCCGTCAACCCAGGCGCCGCCCGCGCCCCAGGTCCAGGCCCGCAAGCTCGAGGCGGCCGCGCCCAGCCGGTCGGCGCACTGGGATCAGGTCCAACCGCGCGAGCCGATCGCGATCATCGGCTGCAGCGGCTGCTTCCCCCAGGCTGCCGGCATCGATGCCCTGTGGGAGCACCTGGTCCAAGGCCGCGACTGCATCACGGAACTGCCCGCGGACCGCTGGGACCTGGCCCGCTACTTCGACCCCGTCAAGCAGAAGGGCAAGGCCTACACCCGCTTTGGCGGGTTCCTTGAGGACTACGACGCCTTCGATCCACTGTTCTTCCAGATCACGCCCAACCAGGCCGCGCTGATGGATCCCCAACAGCGGGTTTTCATGCAAACCGCCTGGCGCTGCATCGAGGACGCCGGCTACACCCGCAAGACCCTGCCCGCCGAGACCGGCGTCTTCGTCGGCGTCACCACCAACACTTACGCGCTCTGGGCCGGCGACGGCGCCGAGGTCCCGCCCGATACGGACAACTACGATATCGCCAACCGCGTCTCGTTCTTCTGCGATTTCCAAGGTCCGAGCATGAGCGTGGATACGGCCTGCTCCTCCTCGCTCTCCTGCGTGCACCTGGCGGTCCAGAGTCTGCGCCTGGGCGAGTGCGCCCTGGCCTTGGCGGGCGGGGTGAGCTTGACGCTCCATCCCAGCCGCATCGTGCAGTTCTGCCAGAAGAACATGCTGACCACGGAGCGCTACACCCACCCGTTCGGCGAGGGCAAGGGCGGCTTCATCGACGCCGAAGGGGCCGGCGCGGTCCTGCTCAAACCCCTGGTAACAGCGATTGCTGACGGCGATCACATTTATGGTCAGATCCTTGGTTCCGCCGTCAATGCCGGGGGTCGCGGCAGCGGCTATACCGTGCCCAGCCCGGCGGCCCACGCGCGCCTGGTGATCAAGGCGCTGGAACAGGCGAACATCTCGCCGCGCTCGCTCAGCTACATCGAAACCCATGGGACCGGCACCCACCTGGGCGACCCCATCGAGATCGAGGGCCTGACCCAGGCCTTCCGCCATTTCGGCGTGACCGAGCCGCAGTTCTGCGCGATCGGCTCGGTCAAATCGAACATCGGCCACCTGATCGCCGCGGCCGGCATCGCCGGCCTGATCAAAGTTCTGTTGCAGATGCGCCACCAGACGCTCGTACCCTCACTCCACGCCACCCCGCCCAACGCCAAGATCGACTTCGCCAAAACCCCCTTCTACGTGCAGCAGGAACGGAGCGCCTGGCGTGCCGAGGGCCCGCGCCGGGCGGGCATCTCGTCGTTCGGGATGGGTGGCGCCAACGCCCATGTGGTGCTGGAGGAATACCCCGAGCCGGTCACACCCGCGCCGGCCTCGCCCGGCTCCCAACTGATCGTGCTCTCGGCCCGCAGCGAGGATCGCTTGCAGGCCTACGCCGCCGCGCTTCGGCAGCGGCTCCTGGCGCCCGGTCCGCTGCCGGCGCTGGCCGATCTGGCCTACACGCTGCAGATCGGCCGGGAAGCGATGGAAGAGCGCCTGGCCTTTGTCGTCGCCGACCAGGCCGGGTTGCTTGGCGCTTTGAGCGATTTCGCCCAGGGCAAGGGGCAGAGCGGGATCAGCCTTCACCGCGGCCAAGCCACCCGTCACAAGCACAGCCCCTTCCGCCTCGAGGGCGCGGCCGGCAAGGCCTACCTCGATGTCGTCCTGGCCCAGAACCAGTGGGACACGCTGGCCCAGCTCTGGGTCCAGGGCAGCGAGATCGACTTCCAGCTGCTCCATCGCGACCCCCGCCCCAAAAGGGTTTCCTTGCCTACCTACCCCTTCGCCGGCCAGCGCTACTGGCTGCCCGAGTCCGCCGACGCGGCCCGCCACCCGCTCCTGGGCGAACTGGACGGCCCTACCTCGCTGGGCCTAGAGCACGGCGTCGCCTTCCGCAACCGGCTGACGCCTGAGGCCTGGTACCTCGACCAGCACCGGGTTGGCGGCAAGGCGGTGCTGCCCGGCGTGGCCTACCTCGAAATGGCCCGCGCCGCCGCAAAACGGCTGGGCCTGGGCCAGGTCCTGCTCAAAGAGGTCGTTTGGAAGGAGGCCCTGGTCGTCGAGCAGGCCTGCGACGTTCAGATCCGTCTCCAGCAACAAGCCCAGGGACTGAGCTTCGAGGTCCGCAGCCTCCGGCCCGGCGAGCCGCCCACGACCCACGCGATCGGCCTGTGCCTGGACCAGGCCCCGGCTCCTGCGCCGTCCGCCCAGCTGGCCGAGATTCGCGGCCGTTGCCCGAGGGTCCACAGCGCCGCCGCGCTCTACCAGCGCTTTCTGGCCCAAAACATCGCCTACGGACCCGCCTTCCAGGGCCTGACCAGCCTCCAGCTCGGCGAGCGCGAGGCGTTGGGCACGCTCCAACTGCCCCGCCAGCTGACACGCAGTTTTAGCCAGTTCGGCTTGCATCCCGCCCTCGTGGATGCCGCCGCCCAGGCCGCACTGGCGCTGCTGGACTCGTCCGGGGCCACGGCGCTGCCGTTCATGGTCGAAGCGCTGCAGCTGGTCCAGCCGCTCGCGCCCGAGATGTTCGTCCATGTGACCCGCGCCGGCTCCGGCTTCGACCTGGACCTGCGCGATGCTGACGGCCACCTCTGCGCCCGTTTCACGGGTCTGGTGTTCCGCGAGCGCAAACAGCCCTTCAGCGAGTTTTTCTTTACACCCGAGTGGGTCGAGCAAGCCCTGCCCCAGGCACGGCCCGAGCCGTCACCGCGCCAGCTGTTGGCGATTCTGCCACCCCGCGGCTGGTCCGAAGCCGCGGAACAGCTGCTGGAGCGCCTCATCCAGTCTCGACCCGAGGTGGGCTGCGTGGTCTGCCATGGCAGCGAACGCCTCGAGACGCTCGCCGGGGTCGAGGAAATTTGCTACCTCGCCGGCTACCTGGCCCCGCGGGCCGACCTGGCCTTGGAGCAAATCGAAGAGATCCAGTCCTTTGCGGTCCACGGCCTGCACCGCCTGGTGCGGGCGCTGGCAGCGGCCGGATTCAGCGAGCGGCCGCTGCGGCTGCGCGTCTTTACGGCTCAGATCCACGATGTGGCTGCGTCCGTGACGACCTTCCCCTGGGTCGCGGGCCTGGCGGGTCTGACCAAAACGCTGAACCGCGAGTACCCGCAGTGGCGGATCACACGCCTGGCCCTGAGCCCGCAGGCCAGCGCGGCGGAGCTACTGGCCGAACCCGCTCAGCAGGGCGGCGAGGAAGTCGCGCTCCACGGCGGCAAGCGCTATGTGCGCACGCACGTCGTCACAGCGCTGCCAGCCGCGCCGCGATCGCCCTTCCGCCAGGGCGGCGTCTACTTGATCGCCGGCGGGCTCGGCGGCGTCGGCCTGGCGCTCAGCGACTTCCTGGCGGAGCGTTACGGCGCGCGCCTGATCCTGCTGGGCCGCTCCCAGCTCGACGCCACACGCCAGTCCCAAATCGAGGCACTGACCCGCAAGGGCGCCGAGGTGCTCTATCTGGCTGTCGATATCACCTCGCTCAGTGCGCTGCGCGTCGCCATCGCCGAGGCGCGCGTGCGCTTTGGCGGCATCCACGGCCTGTTCAACGCGACCGTCGTCCTGCGCGACCAGGCCCTGGAGAACATGGACGAGCAGACCTTCCGGCTCGCCTACGACACCAAGGTCCTGGGCAGTCTCCACCTCGGCGAGCTCCTCGCGGATGAGGATCTCGACTTCATGGTCGCGTTCAGCTCCGTGCTCTCGCTTACCGGCAACCCCGGCCAGGCCAACTACGTCGCCGGCTCCTGCTTCCAGGACGCCTATATGCGTCATCTGGCGAGGACCCGCCAGTACCCCGTCAAGGTCATCAACTGGGGCTATTGGGGCAGCGTCGGCATCGTCGCCACGCCCGACTATCACCGGCGCATGAGCGCCCAGGGCATGGGACCCATCACCACCGCCGAGGGCCTGGAGGGCTTGGAGCGCGTGCTCGCCCACCGCCATTGCCAGGTCGCCGTCCTCAAGGCCGATGCCCGCCTGCGGGCGCGCATGTTCATTGCGAACCAAGCCGTCGATCAGCCGGCCGTCTCGCTCGCGGAAGTCCGCGCTGCGCTTGATCCCGATGCCGCGATCGAGCCCGGACTGGCCCGCTTCGAGCAGGGCTACCGCGCACTGGCCAGCTACGCGCGCCACCTCGTCGCGGAGACCTTCGCCGCCATGGGCCTCCGCGACGGCGCGGCCCAGCCCCTTCCGCCCACGCTCGCGCGCTTCTATCGCGCCGCGCTCGCACGCCTAGCGGATCCCAGCAAAGTGAACGGCGAGCACATCGACCCCCGGCAGCTGGCCGCGGAATTCCCCGAGATCCGCGCCCACCTCGAGCTCCTCTGCCATTGCGTGGCCCACTACCCCCAGATCTTCGCCGGTGAGTTGGGCGCGACCGAGGTCCTGTTCCCCAAGTCGAAAATGGACCTGGTCCAGGGCATCTACTGCGGCAACCCCGTCTCCGACTACTTCAACGCCCTGGCCGCCCAGAGCGCCCAGCGCTATGTGGCGCAGCGGCGCCGAACCCTCGCGCCCGGCGAGAAGATCCGCATCCTCGAGGTCGGTGCCGGCAGCGGCGGCACGACCCGCGCCGTGTTGGCGGCGCTGGCCGCCTGGGCTGACCAGCTGGAATACGTCTACACCGATGTCTCAGGTTACTTCCTGCAGCACGGGCGCAAGCTGTTCGCCGAGCGCTACCCGTTCACCGTCTACAAGACCCTGGACATCACCAAGGACCTCGCGGCCCAGCAGGTCCAGGCAGGCGACTACGAGCTGGTGCTGGCTACCAATGTGCTGCACGCCACGCCCGATATCCGCGCCACGCTGGCGTCCGTGAACCAGCTGCTCAAGCCGGGCGGCTGGCTGATCCTCAACGAGATGACCGACCGCCAGGACGTGCTGACCCTGACCTTCGGCCTGCTCGATGGCTGGTGGTGTTTCACGGACGAGGCGCTGCGCATCGCGGACGCGCCGCTGCTGCGGCCCGAGCGCTGGGCCGAACTCTTGGGCGAGCTCGGCTTCCAGCCGGTCGTCGAACTCGCGCCCTCGCCCGCCCAGGGGCTGGCCCTGGCCCAATCGGTCCTGCTGGCCGAAAAATCACTGCGTCAGGAGGTTGCCTTGGAGCGACCCACGCCACCATGGGAGAGCCTCCCGACCCCGCTGACCCGTCCGCTCGCCGCGCCGCGCCGCTTCGCCGCCCTGACCGTGCCATCCGCGCCGCCCGCGCCCGTCGAAGCAGCCGTCGCGGTGCAGGTGCCCGAGCCCGAAGCGGAGGATCGCCAGGAGGCGCTGACCCAGGCCCTGCTTGCCCGCGTACTCCAGGGCGTCGAACAGGCCGCCGGCATTCCCCTCGGCGAGATCGACGACGAGCGGCCCTTCTCCGAATACGGCATCGACTCCATCACCGGCATCGATCTCGTCACCCACCTCAACGAGGCTTTTGGCATCGGCCTGAGCAAGACCGCGTTGTTCGACTACACCAACGTTCAGGCCCTGACCCAGTACATGCTCGAGCGCTACCCCCAAGAGGTCAGTGCCCAACTGGGCAACGCCGCGGCGCCGCCACCGAGCGCGCAGGCGCCCGCGGCCATGGCCCCAGCGCCCGTGCTCGCGCCGCCGCGGGCCAGCAGTCGGCACGACCACTGCCTGCACTACGGCTATGGCGCAGCGGGCGACTGGGCCCGCGACGGCTGGGTCAGCCAGCAGCTGCGCATCACCGTCGAGGACAACAACTGCATCCGCGACCACGTCATCTATGGCCAGTACATCATGCCCTCCGACGCCTACCTGGAGATCCTCTATATCGGCACCCACAAGCTGCTCGGCCTTGCGGGCGGTCTCCAGGTCGAGAACTTCAACCTGCGCTTCCCCATGATCACCCAACCGGGCGTGCCGCTGGACTGCCAGTTGATGCTGACCCGCAAGGGCGCCAGCAACCGCTTCGCCATCCAGAGCCGCAAGGCGGGCGATAGCACCGCCTATCAGGTCAGCGTTGACGGCAGTTTCCGCGAGCTGGGCGAGAGTGCCCCCGTCCAGCGCGACTTCCAGGCCGTCTGGAATCAACCCGACGAGATTGTCTACCCGCCCCAGATCTATACGCCCGACGCCATCCTCAAGTGCGGACCCAGCTACCAGACCATCGGCGAGCTCCATATCCAGGGCCAGCGGGCCGTCAGCCTGCTGCGCCGCAGTCCCGCCGGCGAGGCGCTGCGCCAGAACTTCGTCCTGGAGCCCGCCATCGTCGATGGCCTGTTCGCGACCGGCCTCTACTTCGCCAGCCACCTCTCCGGCGACCCCAAGAACTTCTTCATTCCCGTGCTTTTCGACCAGATCCGCGTCTACCGCGAACTGCCCGGCGAGTGCTATTACGGCGTGGTCACGACCGTCTCCGTCAAGCCCGAGCACATCTGCCTGGACCTGGCCCTGGTGGACGAACAGGGCGTCGAGGCGCTCTCGTTCAAGGGCTACCACCTGCAGAAGATCTTGGCCGAGGACCTGAGTAAAAGCGTGCAGCCGCCCGCGCCGCCGCAACCCGTCGCCGCCGCAGCCCAGGCCCGCCCGGAGCGCCGCGAGCAGGGCATGAACATCGCCATCATCGGTATGGCCGGCCGCTTCCCCATGGCCGCAAGCGTCCACGCCTTCTGGGACAACCTCGTCCAGGGCCGCGACTGCGTCACCGAGATCCCGCCCGAGCGTTGGCCAATCCAGGGTTTCTACGACCCAGACCGCGCGCTGCGCAACATGTCCTATTCCAAGTGGGGCGGCTTCCTCGCCGAGATCGACCGCTTCGACCCTCTGTTCTTCCAAATTTCCGGGCGTGAAGCCGAACTCTCCGACCCCGAGCACCGCGTCTTCCTGGAAGACTGCTGGAGCACGCTGGAGGATGCCGGCTATGCCGACACCGCGCTTTCGGGGATGAAGCTCGGCGTCTTTGTCGGCGCCGCCAAGGGCGATTACCAGCTGAAGCTGCACCACGAGGAGGGCGCCGCCATCGAAGGCCCCTCGTTCCCCGGCAACGAGACCTCCGTCCTGGCCGCGCGCATCTCCTACTTCCTCAATCTGAAAGGGCCGAGTCTGGCCGTCAATACGGCCTGCTCCTCCTCGCTGGTCTCGATCAACCTGGCCTGCCAGAGCATCCTCGCCGGCGAGTCCGAAATGGCCCTGGCCGGCGGCGTCCACATCTGCACCACGCCGCTGTTCTACCTCCTCACCAGCAAGGCCGGCATGCTCTCGCCCGTCGGCCAGTGCCGCGCCTTCGACAACCAGGGCGACGGCTTCGTGCCCGGCGAGGCCTCGGCCGCGATCCTGCTCAAGCCCCTGGACCGCGCCCTGGCCGATCGCGACCACATCTATGGCGTCGTCCGCGGCATCGGTGTCAACCAGGACGGCAAGACGAACGGCATGACCGCGCCCAGTTCCGTCTCGCAAACCGAGCTGGAGGCCGCCGTCTACCAGCGCTACGGCATCCCCGCCGGCAGCATCAACTATGTCGAGACCCACGGCACCGGCACCAAGCTCGGCGACCCGATCGAGATCGAGGCCCTGACCAACGCCTTCCGCAAGACCTGCGCCGACGTGCAGTTCTGCCCGATCGGCTCCGTCAAGACCAATATCGGTCACGCCGCCCGCTCCGCCGGGATCGCCAGCGTCATCAAGGTCCTGCTCTGCCTCCAGCACAAGCAGCTGCCGCCCTCGCTGCACTGCGATACGCCCAACGCGTTCATCAACTTCAAGGACAGCCCATTCTTCGTCAACCGCGAGCTGCGCGACTGGACGACCCGCCCCGGCCAGGTGCGCCGCGCGGCGATCAGCTCGTTCGGCATCAGCGGCACCAACTGCCATATGGTCATCGACGAGGCGCCCGCCATCAGCCGCGGCCCCATCCCGGCCAAACCGTTTGTCTTGATCCCGCTCTCGGCCAAGAGCGCCGCGGCCTTCCAGGTCCGGGTCCGGCAGCTGCAGGACTGGCTGCTCGGCGCGGGCCGCGCGGCGGAGCTCTGCGACATCGCCCACACGCTGCAGTCGGGCCGCAGCCATTTCACCTGGCGCGCGGCGCTGATTGTCGCCGACAAGCAGGAACTGGTGGCGCGCCTGGCTCAGGGACTCGACCCCCGCGGGGACAAACTGAGCCCCGAGGTCAAGAAGCAGGGCAAGCAGCTCCAGGCCGAGCTGGCCCTCGCCGCGGCCGCGGGTAGCCTCCAGCGCGCCCAGCTGGAGGCGCTCGCGGGCCTCTACGAGCGCGGTTTCACGCCCGCCTGGGACTGCCTGCACGGCAAGGACGAAGCCGCATACCGGCTCGCCATGCCCACCTACCCGTTCGAGCGCGAGCGCTACTGGATTCCCCAGGACAACCTCGTGCCGCCCACGGCGACCCGCCTCACGCCCCGACTGGAAAGCGCGCTGCACCCACTGCTCGGCCGCCTGCATCCCGGCAAGAGTATCGGCCAGGGCCTCGTCCTGGAAACGATCCTCCAGCCCAGCGAGTGGCTCGTCGCCGAGCACCAGCTGGCCGAACAGGCCAGTCTTCCTGGCGTGGCCGTGCTCGAAATGGCCCGCGCCGCCTATGCCCTGACGTCCGACCAGGCCTGCCAGCTGGCCCAAGTCATCTGGATCAAGCCCGTCGTCGTCGCCGCACCCACCCTGCTAGACTTTGTCCTGCTCGAGCAGGACGGTCGGCCCGGTTTTGAGCTGCGCATCGGCGACCAGGTCCACAGCCGCGGCGCGTTCGCGACCGAGCCCGCCGGCGC
>CAYRFM010000001.1:148203-149310 GCA_964423555.1 uncultured Holophagae bacterium
CCCCGCCTCGACCTGCAGGCGCTGCGGGCGCGCCTTGGCACCGCCCTTGAGGCGGACGCCTGTTACCCGCGCCTGCGCCAGATCGGCATCGCCCATGGCCCCGCCTATCGCTGCCTGCGCCAGCTGTCCCTCGGCGACGGCCAGGCCTTCGCCGAGCTGGCCTTGCCAGCGGATTTCCGCGCGAAAAACCCTGGCTATGGGCTCGCGCCCGCGCTCCTCGACGGCTGCCTTCAGGTCGGCGCCCTGTTCCTCTGCCACCTTCCGGCGCCGCCCCAGCGCATCCTGCCGTTCTCGATCGAGCGGGTCGCGCTGTTCGGTACCGTGGGCGACCGCGCCTTTGTCCATCTGGAGCAGATCGGGCCGGGCCGCTTCAACCTGCTGCTGCTCGACGAGCAGGGTCAGGTCGCCGTCGGCCTGTACGATGTCTTCTACCAGACCCAGAAGGACCGGCTGGCCGAGCTGTTCTACCTGCCGCGCTGGCGCGAAAAGCCCGTGGCCGCCCCGCCCGCCCAGGCTCCGGGTCGCCAGGTCCTCTGCATCTACCCGGAACGACCCGACGTGCTGGCCCTGAAGGCGCGCCTGCTCAGCGCCCATGAGGACGACGAAGTATGGGAGCTCTGCCTGGGCCAGCGCACCGCGCTGCGCGGCGAGCGCCTGGGCGAGATCGACCTCGACCAGGACCAGTCCCTTGAAGCCTGCCTGCGCGACGGGCATTTCCCCTGTCCCGACC
Source organism: uncultured Holophagae bacterium (assembly GCA_964423555.1). GTDB lineage: Bacteria > Acidobacteriota > Holophagae > Acanthopleuribacterales > Acanthopleuribacteraceae > CAYRFM01. The sequence continues at coordinate 148,934 of CAYRFM010000001.1, forward strand.
TGATCTACTTCATGGGCGGGCTTCAGGAGCCTGTGCGAGCCGAGCTGCCCGAGTCGCAACTGCGCCACAGTCAGAACCTGGGCGTGATCGCCTTGCTGCGCCTGATCAAGGCCATGATCCAGCTGCGCTGGGTGCGCGCCTCGCTGCAGCTGCGCGTGCTCACCGCCGGCGCCCATGCGGCGCTACCCGGCGAGGCCGGTCAACCCCTGGTCGGCAGCCTGTTCGGGCTGGCCAAGACGCTGCAGAAGGAGTACCCCAACCTCCAGGTCAGCTGTCTGGACCTGGCCGACACCGGCGCTGACGCCACGGCCCAGATCCTGGCCGAGCCCTGGGACGAGAAGGGCCGCGAGGTCGCCTTGCGCGGCCAGCGCCGGCTC
>CAYRFM010000001.1:149320-152207 GCA_964423555.1 uncultured Holophagae bacterium
GAGCCGATCGCCCTGCCGGCCGTCCAGGGAACTGCCTTCCGCCAGCAGGGCGTCTACCTGATCCTCGGCGGCGCCGGCGGCCTGGGCTATGCCTTCAGCTGCTACCTCGCCGAAAAGGTCCAGGCCCGCCTCGTCTGGCTGGGCCGCCGACCCCAGGACGCCGCGCTCGCCGAGAAGCTCGCCGCGATTCGGGCCTTGGGCGGCCAGGCCCTCTACCTCCAGGTCGACGCCGAGGACGGCGAAGCCATGGCGGCCGCGTTCGCCCAGGCTCGCGCCGAGTTTGGCACCCTCCACGGCGTCGTCCACTCGGCCCTCGTGCTGGCCGACAAGTCGCTTGCCAAGATGGACGAGGAGCTGTTCCGCGCCGCGCTCGCGCCCAAGGTCCAGGGCAGCGTCAACCTCTTCAAAGCCATCGGCGACCAGCCCCTCGACTTCCTGCTGTTCTTCTCATCCGGCGAGTCCTACGCCTGCTATGCCGGCCAGAGCAATTATGCCGCCGCCTGCACCTTCAAGGACGCCTTTGCCCACTACCTGCGCCAGCGCGTCGCCTACCCGGTCAAGATCCTCAACTGGGGCTATTGGGGCACCATCGGCGTCGTCTCCAGTGAGGCCTACAACCGCCAGCTCGCCGCCATGGGCGTCGCCTCGATCGAGCCCGCCGAAGGCATGGAGGCGATCGAGCGCTTCCTCGCCAGCCCACTCGACCAGGTCATGCCGATGAAGGCCAGCCGCGAGCACCTGCTCGAGCTGGGCGTCGACTTCCCCGACCGCGCCAGCGCCGCGGCCGCTACACCGGCCGCGCTTCCGGCCGAGCCCGTGGCCGCCCTTGATGACTTGGAGGCCCGCGTCGCCGACTACGTCACGGCCGTCTTTGCCCGCACCCTCAAGATCAAGCAGGCCAGCATCCACGCGGATGAGTTCTTCGAAGTCTACGGCATGGACTCGCTGATCATGGTCGACATCCTGCGCGTCTTCGAGCGCGACCTGGGCAAACTCAACGTCGTCCTGCTCTACGAACACACCACCGCCCGCAGCCTGACCGGCTATTTCCTGGCCCATCACCGCGAGGCCCTCGCGCGCTTGCTCGGCGCACCCGCCGCGCCCGCCCCTGTCGCCCCGAGCGCCCTGCCGCTCGCCGCGGCCCAGGTCGCCACCACCCGGCCCGCGTCCCAGCCCCTGGACGCAGCCGAGGACGTCGCCATCATCGGCGTCAGCATCCGCTTCCCCATGGCCGAAAGTCTCGACCAGTTCTGGCGAAACCTCGTCGAGGGCCGCAACTGCATTCGCGAGGTGCCCGCGGATCGCTGGGACTGGCGCACTTACTTCGCCACCGACAAGCACCAAGCCGGCGCCATCTACAGCAAGTTCGGCGGCTTCATCGAGGACGTCGACAAGTTCGATCCGCTCTTCTTCGCGATCCCGCCCAAAGAGGCCCAGCTCATGGATCCCCAGGAGCGGCTGTTCCTCGAAGCGTCCTGGCACGCCCTTGAGGATGCCGGCTATACCCGGGCCACGCTCGCCCATGCCCAGGTCGGCGTCTTCGCTGGCCTGATGCACGCCGATTACGAGGCGCTCGCCGGCGAGCACTGGTCCGCGACCGCGCCCAATACCGCCAATACCTCGTTCTGGTCCGTCGCCAACCGCACCTCCTATATCTTCGACTTCCACGGTCCCAGCCTGGCCGTGGACACCGCCTGTTCCAGCTCGCTGACGGCGATCCACCTGGCGATCGAGAGTCTGCGCCGCGGCGAATGCGCGTTCGCCCTGGCCGGTGCGGTCAACCTCATCCTCCACCCCAAGCACTTCATGCGCCTCGCCGCCGCCACCATGATCACGCCCGACAACAAGTGCAAGAGTTTCGGCGCCGACGCCGACGGCTTCGTCGACGGCGAGGGCGTCGGCGTCGTTTTGCTCCGGCCCTTGGCCGCGGCCGAGGCGGCCGGCGACCCGATCCACGGCGTGATCAAGGGCTCCTTCCTCAATGCCGGCGGCAAGACGAGCGGTTATACCGTGCCCAACCCCAAGGCCCAGGCCCAGGTCATCGCCAGCGCCCTGCGCAAGGCCGGTATCGATCCGCGCAGCATCACCTACGTCGAAGCCCACGGTACCGGCACCGCCCTCGGCGATCCGATCGAGATCACCGCCCTCAACCAGGCCTACCGCGAGCTGGGCGTCACCGACGCGTCCTGCGCGCTGGGCTCGGTCAAATCCAATCTCGGCCATTTGGAATCCGCCGCCGGCATGGCCGGTCTGGCCAAGATCCTGCTGATGATGAAGCACCGCCAGCTCGTGCCCTCGCTCCATGCCGAGCGGCTCAGCCCGCACATCGATTTCGCGGCCTCGCTGTTCAAGCTCCAGCGCCAGCTGGCGCCCTGGCAGCCGGCCTGCGTGGACGGCGTGACCTACCCGCTGCGGGCCGGACTGAGCTCGTTCGGCGCCGGCGGCACCAACAACCACCTGATCCTCGAAGCCTATCCGCACAAGGAGCAGGCCGCCGCCAAGGGCCAGCGCGGCGACGAGCGCAGCCGGCTGTTCCTGCTCTCCGCCCGCGACCAAAACCGCCTGCTCGCCTATGGCAAGCGCTACCAACTGTTCCTGCTCGACCAGGGCGGCGTCGGCCTCGACGATCTCTGTTACACCCTCTATTGCGGCCGCGAGGCCATGGCCGAACGGCTGGCCATCGTCTTCAGCTCCCAGCGGGACCTGCTCCACAAACTCGGGCTGTGGCTGCAGAGCCAGGGCGCCGCCCAGAGCGACGTCTACGTGGGCCAGAGCGAGGGCCCCAAGGAACCGGTGCTGGTGCTGGGCGCCGACAACCAGCGCGCCATCGCCGCCGCCTGGGTCACCGGCCAAGTTATCTCCATCAACGGTGGCTACAGCATGGTGT
>CAYRFM010000001.1:152217-195835 GCA_964423555.1 uncultured Holophagae bacterium
CTCGTGAGCTGGAGCGCGCCCGCCGCGGGCGAGCGCGCGCCGCGGCGCATCGCCCTGCCCACCTATCCCTTCTACCGCGATCGCCACTGGCTGCCACCGCGGGCCGAGTCACCCGCCGCGGCCCGCCTATCCGTGACCGCGACGCCCGCGCCCAGTTCCGCCAGGGCGCGCACCGTGGCCGTGATCGGCGCCGGCCCCGCCGGTCTGGCCGCGGCCAAGTGCCTGCGCGACGACGGCCACCTGCCCTTCGTCTTCGAGCGCAGCGACCGCATCGGCGGCATCTGGGCCTTCCGCGACAATCACCAGGGCGGTCCCTACCAGTCGACCCGCCTGCAGACCTCCAAGTTCACCTCGCTCTTCTCCGATTTCCCTCCGCCCGACGACATGCCGGTTTTCCCCGGTGTGACGCATGTCCAGCAGTATCTGCAAGCCTATGTTGACCACTTCAACATAAGGGCCGCGATCCAGCTCGAGACCGCCCTCGAACGCATGGTCCAGGATGGCGATCGCTGGCAGCTGAGCTTGCGCCGCGTCGATGGCCGCATCGAGCAGCAGCTCTTCGACGCGGTCTGCATCTGCACCGGCGCCTTTTGGACGCCGAAGATCATCGACTTCCCCGGGATCGAGCGGTTTACCGGCGAGCGCCTGCACTCCGCCAACTACGGCGAACCCTCGATCTTTAAGGGCAAGAAGGTGCTCGTCATCGGCAATGGCGTGAGCGGCATGGACATCGCCGTCGAGGCCGTGGCCCAGGCCGAGAGCGTCACCCTCAGCCTGCGCTCCAAGAAGATGGTCATCCCCCGCATGTTCGGCTTCACCACCAACGACAGCTCGATCACCTCCGTCAAGCGCCTGCTGATCAACCAGCAGTCCGTCGGCGAGATCCTCAAGGAATGGCAGGGCTCGATCCCCGACTACATCCACCACCTGCTCAACAGCCAGCTCTTGCCGGAGTTCCCCACCAAGGAGAACATTCTGCTCGTCAACGACGACTACGTCCGCGAAGTGAGTCTGGGCCATATCCAGATCGTCGCCGAGCCCCAGCTATTCGAGGCCCACCACTGCGTCTTCGCCGATGGCTCCCGCATCAAGGTCGACCTGATCGTCGACTGCACCGGCTACGAGGAACCCAGCTACCCGTTCCTGCCCATGCCGATCAGGCTGGACGAGCTCTACAAGAGCCAGTTCCATCCCGACTACCGCAACCTCTCGTTCATGGGCCGCAAACGCGCCTCCCTGAGCGTGATCCCCACCGTCGAGTTGGAGGCCCGCTGGTTCTCCAAGATCCTGACCGGCGAGTGCCAGCTGCCGTCGGCCGCCGAGATGCGCGCCAGCAGCGCCAGCGACCTGCGCCGCCAGGCTCGGGTCCGCAACCTCTTCCCCTCGATCGACTCGTCCCAGCAGAACATCTGGATCGCCGACCAGATCGGCGCCTTCCCCAACCCCGTGCGCGACTGGCCGCTCTACTGGAAGCTGGTCAACATGCCGGCCACGCCCTATGTCTACCGCCTCGTCGGTCCCCATCCCTGGCCCCAGGCCGAAGCGTATCTCGAACGCTTGCGCAAGCGGCTCTACGTCAACAACAACGACCCGCGCATCGAGGAGCTCAAGTTCAAGATGCTGGCCCGCCTGGGCCGCGAGAACCTTGAGCACATGCTGAGCCTAGGACACATCACCCAGGCCGAGCTGACGCGCGCTCTCGCCGAAATCCCCGCCGTCCCCCAAATCGCGAAGGAACAAGAGGTTTCAACATGCCAACCCGTCTGAGTGTGCCGTTCCGCGGAGAGCTCGAAGCGTCCCTGATCGCGGCGGTCATGTCCGTCCTGGGCATGGAGCGCCATCAGGTCAGCGACGGGGAAGACCTGAGCGCCTATGGCTTCGACTCGATTACCCTGACCCAGTTGGCCAACCACCTGAACAAGACCTTCGCCTTCGTCGATCTCGAGCCCTCGACCTTCCTCGAGTACACCACCCTGCGCGAGCTCGGCGATTATTTAGCGCGCCACTACCAGGCCGAGTTCGAGGCCCATTTCCAGCCCCATACCGCGCCCGCGCCCGTCCTAGCCGCGGCGCCGCGACGCGGACCTGAGCCGCCCATCAGCGGCCCGACCCAGCCGGCGCCGGTGCTGTTCCAGCCCGCGCCCGAGCGCGCTCACCAACCGGCCGAGCCCGCCCCGATCCTCGGCTCGCAACTGCTCGAGTCCTTCGACGACGAGCTCTTTGCCCGCGAGCAGCCCCAACAACCCGCCGCCCGCCGCGCCACCCCGGAAATCGCCATCATCGGCCTCGCCGGCCGCTTCCCGGGCGCACAGAACATCCTTGAGCTCTGGGACAACCTGCTCCAGGAGAAGAACTGCATCTCCGAGGTTCCCCGCGACCGCTGGGACTGGAAGGCCATTTACGGCGATCCCGAAGCCGGTGGCAACCTCACCGACTGCCGACACGGCGGTTTTCTGGCCAACCTCGATCGCTTCGAGCCGCTGTTCTTCGATATCTCGCCCCGCGAAGCTTCCCAGATGGATCCCCAACAGAAGATCATGCTCGAAACCGTCTGGGAGACGCTCGAGCATGCCGGCTACGCCGCCGACAGCCTGCGCGGCGAGAATATCGGCGTCTACCTCGGCGTCCAGCGCAACGAGAACCTGTTCCAGCTGATGGCCGATGGCTGCGATTTCGGGCCCTACACCAACATCGGCAATACCCACTCGATGCTGGCCAACCGCATCTCCTTCTTCTTTGACTGGATCGGCAACAGTCTTACCGTCGATACCGCCTGCGCCTCCTCCTCGACCGCGCTCCACATGGCCTTCCACGCCCTCCTGCGCGGCGAAATTCGCCAGGCCCTCGTCGGCGGCGTGACCGTCGTCCAGGACCCCTACTCCCATATCGCCAACCGCAAGATGCGCCTGCTCACCAACGAGAACTGCGTGCGCTCCTTTGACCAGAACTCATCCGGCTACCTGATCGGCGAGGGCGTCGCCGCGGCGCTGCTCAAGCCGCTCGACCAGGCCGAGCGGGACGGCGACTTCCTCTACGGCGTGATCAAGGCCTGTGCCGTCAACCAGAGCGGCAAGACGGTCTTCCTGACCGCGCCCGAGCCCAAATCCCATATCAAGGTCATCCAGGCCGCCCTGGCCGAGGCCCGGCTCGCGCCCGGCGCGATCGACTACATCGAGGGCCAGGGGATCGCCACCGACCTGTCCGACAAGGCCGAACTCAAGGCCTACGGCGACGTCTTCGCGCTGGCCGAGAACGGACAGCCGCGCCAGTTTGGGCAGAAACTCCTGATCGGCAGCATCAAGGGCAATATCGGCCACGTCGAATCAGCGTCCGGGATCACCTCGCTGATCAAGGTCTGCCTGGCGATGAAGACCGCGACCCTCCCGGCCGTGCTCCACTTCCAGAACCTCAACTGGAACCAGAGTGTTCAGGACCTGCCGTTCAGCGTGGTTGCCCGGCGCCAGCCCTGGCCGCAACGGGTCGATGCCAATGGCCGCAAACTGCCGCGCCGCGCCGGGGTCCACAATTTCGGCTATGGCGGCTCCAATGTCCACTTCATCATCGAGGAGCGCGAGAACCTCCACCTGCGCCGGCCCGAGGCCCCGCGCGAAACGCTGCTGCTGTTCTCCTCCAAGACGCCGACCCAGCTCCACCAGTATCTGACCCGCTTCCTCGACTACCTCCAGTCCGCCCGCTACGGCAGCTTCGGCATCCACCAGCTCAATCTCGAGGATATCGCCTTCACCCTGCGCTGTGGCCGGCAGGAGATGAACGTGCGCCTGGCGATTCTGGCCGATACGCCCGGTCAGCTGATCCAGCAGATCCAGCGTTACCTCAAGGGCGAGCGCGGCGCGTTTTTCGAGGGCGTCGTCACCCGTACCTCGACCAGGACCAAGATCGCGGCCGCGCTGACGCGCGGGCCTGAGTTCCCCTGGCGCAAGCTGGCCGAACTCTGGGTCGGCGGCGCCTCACTCGCCGATCCGGCCCTGTTTCCCGAACTGGGCGGCAACCGCATCCCCCTGCCCGGCTACTGTTTCCCCTCGACCCTGACCGAGGGCAGCCAAGAGGCCGCCGTCGTCGTCGGCGAGCCGACGTTCGCTGCCGATGTCTGGCAGCGTTGGTCCGCGGCCTTCGCCGAAATCGACGTCCTGGCCCGACTGCTGCTCCTGGCGCGCTTCCAGGCTTGGGGCAGCCTCCCCCGCGCCGGCGAGCGCGTCGCCTTGGAAACGCTTGCCGACCAGCTCGCCTTGGCCGAGGAGCATCGCCAGCTGTTCGCGCTCATGCCCGATATGCTCGTCCGCGCCGGCGCCTTGCGCAAACAGGGCGAGCACTACCATGTCGTGCACACCGCGCCCGTCGAACTGGCCGATCTGGAGCGCCGCAAGGCCGCGCTGATCGAGGCCCATCCCGAGCTCGAGACCCAGGTCAAGACCATGTGGGAATGTCTCGCCAACCTCGAGGACGTGCTCTCCGGCAAGCTGGCCTCGACCAGCATCCTCTTCGCCAATGGCTCCATGAAACGGGTCGAGGGCTTTTATCGCGGCAATCCCGTCGTCGACTATTTCAACCAGCTCGTCGGCTGGCAGCTCGTCTCCGGCATCGAGGCCCGCCGCTCGCAGCTGCAGCCGGGCGAGAAGGTCGCCATCCTCGAGATCGGGGCCGGCACCGGCGGCACCAGCGCCACCCTGTTGCCCACCATCCACCCCTACGGCGCTCAGCTCAGCTACGTCTACAGCGACATCAGCGCCGGCTTCACCCAGCTCGGCAAGCAGACCTTCGCCCAGGATTACGCCTTCCTCGACTTCAAAGTCCTCAACATCGAGAAGGACATCGCCCTCCAGGGTTTTCAGGAGCAGGCCTTCGACCTGATCGTCGCCGCCAACGTGCTGCATGCCACCTCCGACCTGCGCCGCACCCTGCGCCATGCCCGCTCCCTGCTCAAGCCCGATGGGCGCCTGATCCTCAACGAGGTCACCCGCGCCCAAGACTTCATCTCCCTGACCTTTGGCCTGCTCAAGGGCTGGTGGCTGTTCAAGGACCCGACCCTGCGCGCCGCCGGCGGGCCGCTGCTGGACGCTGCGCTGTGGCGCAAATTCCTCCGCGAGGAGGGCTTCGCCGACGTCCAGGCCTACGGCCAGACCGCGCCCGATGGCAGCGACAGCGGCTATGTCATCCTCGTCGCCAGCCAGGCGCCCGCAGCGCCGGCGCGGACCGAGGCGCCCGCCGCCGCGCTGCCAAGCCAGGCCGAACTCGTCCAGACCCTGCGCCAGACGCTCGCCCACGCCCTCATGATCGACGCCCAGCACTTCGATTTGGACGCGCCCTACAGCGAGTTCGGACTGGACTCCTTCACCTCCTACCAGGTCGTGACCGAGCTGAACCAGCGCCTCCAGTTACAGCTGCGCAGCACCGACCTATTCAACTACCCCAGCATCAACAGGCTCTGCCAGCACATCGTCGCCGAAACGCAGAAGCGCGCAGCTCCGACCGCGAGCGCGCCCGCTATCGCGCCAACCGTCGCGCCAGCCAGTCCTTCCGCGAGTGCGCCCAGCCGCCCGCCCGCCGCCGCGACCGCGCAGGCCGGCATCGCCGTGATCGGCATGTCGGTTCGCTTCCCCATGGCCGACAATCTGGCCGCCTTCTGGGCGAACCTGGTCAACGGCCGCGACTGCGTCGGCGAAGTGCCCGCCGGGCGCTGGTCGGAAGCCGGCCACCTGGGCGGCTTCCTCAGCGAGATCGACCACTTCGATCCGCTCTTCTTCAAGATCTCGCCCGAAGAGGCCCGCTGGATGGACCCGCAACAGCGCCTGTTCCTGCAAGAGGCCTGGCGGGCCTTCGAGGATGCGGGCTATGCCCCCGAGTCCCTGGAGGAACGCCGCTGCGGTGTCTTTGTCGGCTGTCGCGAGAGCGATTACCTGCGCCCCTTCGCCCATCTCGGCCATAGCCGCTACCAGGGCATCGGCAGCAGTACCGCCATTCTCTCCGCGCGCATCGCCTACTTCCTCAACCTCAAGGGACCCAGCCTCTCGCTGGATACCGCCTGCTCCTCCGCGCTCGTCGCCGTGGCGCTGGCCTGCGAGAGCATCGCCGCCGGCACCTGCGAGCTGGCGCTGGCGGGCGGCGTCGCCCTCAGCACCACCCCGGAAAACCACCGCATCCTCGGTATGATGGGCATGCTCTCGCCCACCGCTCGCTGCATGACCTTCGACGACCGCGCCGATGGCTTTGTGCCCGGCGAGGCCGTGGCCGTGGTCCTGCTCAAGCCGCTCGACCAGGCGCTGGCCGACCACGACCACATCTATGGCGTGATCAAGGGCTACGGCATGAACCAGGACGGCAAGACCCACGGCATCACCGCCTCCAGTTCGCCTTCCCAGGCCGCCCTGCAACGGGCGGTCTACCAGCGCTTCGGCATCGATCCCGACAGTATCGGCTATGTCGAGGCCCACGGTACCGGCACCGCGCTCGGTGACCCGATCGAGGTCGACGCCCTCAGCGACAGCTTCCGGACCTGGACCCAGCGCCAACAGTTCTGTGCGCTGGGCTCCGTCAAGACGAATATCGGCCACGCCCTCGCCGCCGCCGGCATCGCCGGTCTGGTCAAGGTCCTGCTGTGCCTGGAACGGCGCCAGCTCGTGCCCTCGCTCCACTTCGAAACCCAGAACCAGCACTTCCAATTGGCCCAGACGCCCTTTTATGTGAACACCGAATACAAGCCGTGGGAAAACCCTCCCGGCCTGCCGCTGCGGGCCGCCGTCAGCTCGTTTGGCTTCAGCGGCACCAACGCCCACTGCGTCGTCGAGGAGGCGCCGCCGCGGGCGCTCGTGCCCGAGCGGGAGACCCGCGACCAACTGATCGCGCTCTCGGCGCGGACCCGCGTCGACCTCCAGGCCAAGCTGCGCGAGCTGGCCGCCTGGCTGCGCGCCGCGGGCGACCAGCACCGCCTGCGCGACCTGGCTGCGACCCTGCTGCTGGGCCGCTCCCACTTCGAGTTTCGCCTCGGCTTCGTCGCCGCCAACAGCCAGGAGCTGCTGGCCCAGGTCGAGCACTGGGCCGCGCTCGACCCGGACGCGCTGCCCGCCAGGAAGGCCGAGCTTGGCGCCGCCCTGCGCCAGTTCGGCGGACGCCTGGTGCGCGAGCTGGCCCAGCCCCAGGCCGCGGAGCTGCGCGAGTCGCTGCTGAGCCTGGCCGACCTCTACCAACAGGGCTATGATCTGGACTGGGCCGGTCTCTTTCCCGAAGGCTTCCAGCGGGTCGCCATGCCCACCTATCCCTTCGTCGGCCAACGCATCTGGCTGGCGCCGACTGCCGCGTCCGCGCCAGTCCCGTCCGCCGCGCCCTTCCAACCCGCCCCGCTGCCGGAGCGTCCACCCGCCCTGCGCGACTTTCAGCGGGCCTATGCCCGCATCCCCGAGTTCTGCCTGCGCCTGCTGCTGTACAGCTTCCAGCGCATGGGCGCCTTCACGGGCGCGGACGAGGCACTTAGCTTGACCAACCTGACCGGCCGCATGGGCATTCACCCCCGCCACACGCGCCTGCTCCATGCCTTTCTCGATCAGCTCCAGGCCGCCGGCCTGCTGCGGGCCGAGGGCGAGCGCTTTGTCGGCACCGCCGCGCTTCAGCGCCTGGTCGCGCAATGGCCCGATCACCAGATCCCGGATCTCACGCGCCAATGGGCCGCGGACTACCCGCAGATCAAGGCCTTCCTCGAGCTGTTGTGGGCCTGTGTGCAGCGCTACCCCGAGGTGCTGACTGGACGCCTCGCCGCCACCGAAGTCATGTATCCCGATGCCTCGTTCGCGCTGGTCAAGGGCATCTACCGCGAGAACGCCACCGCCGACTTCTACAACCTAATCCTCGTCGAGAACGTCGTCAAGCTGCTCGCCGAGCGGCTGCCAGCCCTGGCGCCGGGCCAGAAACTGCGCATCTTGGAGATTGGCGCGGGCACGGGCGGCACGACCCTGCCGCTGCTGGCGCGCATCCGCAGCTTCGGCGAGCGCCTGCTCTATGTCTACAGCGATATCACCGCGGGCTTTGTCCAGCACGGTCGCCGCAGCTTCGGAGCTGACCATCCCTTCATGCGCTTCGAGGTGCTGGACATCGAAAAGCCGCCCGCGACTCAGGCGCTTAGCTGTGACGCCTTCGAGCTCGTCATCGCCACCAATGTGCTCCACGCCACCCGCGACCTCTCCCGCACCCTGAGCCATGTCCGGCAGCTGTTGGCGCCGGGCGGCGTGCTGCTGCTCAACGAAGTCACCGATGTCCAGCTCTATGCCACCATGACCTTCGGCTTGCTGGACGGCTGGTGGCTCTACGAGGACCAGCGCCTGCGGCATTCGCCCCTGCTCGACGCCCCCGCCTGGGTCCAGCTCCTGCGGCAAAACGGCTTTGTCGTGGCAGCGCCTCAGGGCCTCGAGGATGAGGCGCTGAAGGGACCGGGCCAGCACGTCTTGATCGCCCAGACCGCCCTCGACGGGCAGCCGCTCCCGGCACCTGCCGAAGCGGCCCCGACGGTCAGCGCGCCCGTGCAAACGCCGCCCGCCACCGATGCCGGCGCCCGCGAAATGCTGGTGCTGGAGCAGGTCACTCAGACCATCTGCTACGTGCTGGGCATCCAGGACCGCGAGCTGGTCATGGAGAAATCCTTCTCCGACTACGGTCTGGACTCGATCTCCGGCATGGACTTGATCGATCAACTCAAGCAGCGCTTTGGCATCGACCTGCGCATGACGGCCCTGTTCGACTACCCCTCGGTGCCGACCCTGGCCAAGTTCATCGCGGCCGAACACGGCACCGCGTTTCTGCACCAGCTGATGCCCGTCACGCCTGCCGCGCCCGTCGCGTTTGCCGCAGACACCGTTGCCGCCCAGGCCGCGCTGCTGCCTGCTTCCGAGGAGATCGCCCTGATCGGCATGTCCGGTCGCTTCCCCGGCAGTCCGGACCTGCGCGCCTTCTGGCGGCTGCTGGCCGCGGGCCAATCGGCTCTGACGGCGCCACCGCCCGGCCGCTGGAGCGAAAGCGAGTTGCCGCCCACCTACAAGGCCGGTTTCCTCGCCGCGATCGATCAGTTCGACCCGCTGTTCTTCAACTGGTCCGGTGCCGAGGCCGAGCAGGCCGATCCCCAACAGCGCATCTTTCTCGAAGAGTGCTATGCCGCGCTCGAGGATGCGGGCTACCCGCCCCACCAGCTGGCCGAGCGCAAGGTCGGCGTCTTTGCCGGCGTCGGCATGAGCGACTACCTGATGCACATGCGCGAGAGCGGCTACCTGGGCGAGGCCCAGGCCTTTTGGGGCAACTCGCCCGCCGTCGTGCCCGCGCGCATCGCCTACTTCCTCGACCTCAAGGGTCCGACCCTGGCCGTCGATACCTCCTGTTCCTCCTCCCTAGTGGCGGTCCACCTGGCCAAAGAGAGCCTGCTCCGCGGCGAGAGCGAGCTGGCCTTGGCCGGCGGCGTCTACCTCTGCACCACCCCCCACTTCCACGTCATGGCCAACCGCGCGGGCATGCTCTCGCCCGACGGTCAGTGCCGCAGCTTCGACCAGGGCGCCAACGGCTTCGCCTTTGGCGAGGGCGCCGGCGTCGTCGTGCTCAAGCCGCTGGCCGCCGCGCTCCGCGACCGCGACCCGATCCACGCGGTGCTCAAAGGTTCCGCCGTCAATCAGGACGGCAAGACCAATGGCATCACCGCGCCCAGCAGTCGCTCCCAGGCCGAGCTGGAGGTCTCCGTCTACGAGCGCGCCGGCATCCACCCCGAGAGCATCGGCTATGTCGAGGCCCACGGCACCGGCACCAGCCTCGGCGACCCGGTCGAGGTCGAGGCCCTGACCCAGGCCTTCCGCCGCTTCACCGCCAAAAAGCACTTCTGCTACCTGGGCTCGGTCAAGACCAATATCGGCCACGCCTCGCTGGCGGCCGGCATGGCCAGCATCATCAAGGTCGCGCTTGCCTTCCGCCACCAGCAGATCCCCGCCTCGCTGAACTTTAGCGAGGCCAACCGCTACATCGACTTCGCCAACAGCCCCTTCGTGGTCAATACCACCCTGCGCCCTTGGCCGCGCCAGGACCAGCCCCGGCGCGCCGCCCTCAGCGGCTTCGGCTTAAGCGGCACCAATGCCCATCTCGTGCTCGAGGAGCCACCCGCCCGCCTCGTCGCCGCCACGACGCCTGGGCCGGTCCTGATCTGTCTCTCCGCCCGGAGCGCCTGGTCACTGCGCCAGAAATGCCAGGACCTGGTCGCCTACCTCGAAGCCGAAGGGCGGGACCAGCGCCTGCTCGATATCGCCTACACGCTGCACCTGGGCCGCAAGCATTTCCCCCTGCGTCTGGCCTTGGTCGTCGCCGACCACGCCGCCCTGATCCAGGCCCTGCGCGCGGCCGAGCCTGCACCCCGCAGCGCGAGCCGCCTGCAGGATAGCGCGGCGCTGATGCGCAGCGTCCGCGACGGCCAGCTCGCCCATGGGCAACAAGTGGCCGCGCTCAACGCGCTCGGCGAAGCCTACCGCCAGGGCCAGGACCCGGACTGGCAGCTGCTGTACCCCGCGCACACCTGTTGCCGCATCTCGCTGCCCGGCTATCCCTTCGAGCGCGCCCGCTACTGGTTCCAGGCCACGCCCCAGCCGGTCCGGCAGCAGGCCATGCCCGCACCCCGTCCCGCCGCCGAGGGCACCTTCTGGCAACCCCAGTGGCGCGAGGTGCGACCGACGCGGACGGCGCCCGGCCCCGTCCGCGGTTCCTTGCTGGTCCTGGGCGAACCAGGCCTGGACCGCTCCTTCTGGACCGCGTCGCCCGTCGTCCTGGTCTGTGCGGGCGATCGCTACGAGTGCCTGCCCGGTCGCGAGCCGAGCTACAGGATCCGCGCCCAGGTCGAGGAGGACTACCTGCGCCTGTTCGAGGATCTGGCCCAGCGCGAGCTCGTGCCCAGTCATATCCTCCACGCCTGGTCGCCCACGGGCTACAGTCTCGACCGTCTCCAACACCACCTGGACCTGGGCTTCTATGCACTGTTCCACCTCGTCCGCGCGGCGCTCCGGCAGCGAAGCGGGGAAAACCTTCAGCTGATTTATGCCCATGAGACCGAGACCTCCCGCGCCCAGGCGCTCAACCGCGCCATCAGTGGCTTTGCCCGCTCGCTCCACCAGGAGCAGCCCCAGCTCGTCGCCCGCTGCGTCGAGGTGCCGAGCCTGGCCCAGTTGGCAGCGGTCGCCGACGAGTTTCACCAGGATCCCGCGGAGGTCGAAGTCCGCTACCTGACCGGGCCGACCGGCGCCCTGATCCGCCAGGTTCGCAGCTGGCAGGCGCTGGACCTGCCCGCGCCCACGCCCCAGGCATTTGCCCTGCGCCAACAGGGCGTCTACCTGCTGACCGGCGCCAGCGGCGGGCTGGGCCGCGTCTTCGCCCGCTACCTGCAGCGCCAGGCCACCAGCCAACAGTGTCCGATCACCCTCGTGCTCAGCGGTTCCCGGCCCGCCGACCCCGAGCTGGTGGCGCTGATCCAGGCGCTGCAGGCCCGCCATTGCCAGGCCGCCTATGTCCAGGCCGATCTGAGCCGGGTTGACGACGTCCAGCGCCTCGTCGCCTCGGCCCGCGCCAAGGGCCAACTGGCTGGGGTCTTCCACCTCGCCGGTCGCAACCGCGATAGCCGCATCCTCAACAAGACGCGCGCCGAGGTGGCCGACGTCTTTGCCGCCAAGGTGACCGGCACGCTCCTGCTGGAAGCCGCGCTGGCAGGCGAGGCCCTCGACTGCTTCGCCCTCTTCTCCTCGGCCACCGCCACCATCGGCAACATCGGCCAGTGCGATTACGCCTACGCCAACAGCCTGCTCAACGCCCTCGCCGAGCAGGGGTTCTTGCCCGGTCAGCGCGGCTTTGCCAGCAACTGGGCGCTCTGGCAGGAAGGCGGCATGCGCCTGACCGAGCAACATCTGGCCTTCACCCAACAAACCATCGGGCTGGAAGTGCTGACCACCGCTCAGGGCCTGCAGGCCTTTGAAAGCATCTTCCAAGCACGGCTGCCGGCCTGCATGTTCCTCTCGGGCAATGCCGCCAAGATCCGCGCCTTCATCCAACAGCAGTTCCAGAGCAGCGCCAAGCCGGCGCCCGAACCCCATGCCGCCGACTGCTGCTGTGACCCCGTCGAGCACCGGCAGACCTCGCCAGCACTTGCGCCCCAGAGCGCACAAGCGCAGCGGCAGGCGGTTGCGTCCGTGTTGACCCGCATGGTCGCCGATGTCACGCGCTTGCCGCTCCAGGCGATCAGCCTCGACGACCCGCTCGACGCCTATGGGCTGGACTCGATCATGGTCACCATCCTCAACGAGAAGCTGCGCGACCGTTTCGGCAACTTGCCGGCGACGCTGCTCTACCAGTACCCGAACCTGGGCGAGCTCAGCGACTACCTGCGGGCCCATGCCCCCGAAACCGCGCCCGCCGTTCCCGCAGCGGCTGAAGTGGCGCCGGTCGCGCCCGCCAGCGCCCAGCGCTCCACCGTCCAGCACATCTACGAGGAGGCCGAACGCATCGGCTGGCCCGCGGCCGCCGCCCAGGTGGGCGCGGCAGACCTCCAGGCCGACCTGAGGCAACTGGTCGCCGAGGTCCTGCGGGTGCCGGTCGCCGAGATCGACCTCCGCGAGCCGCTCGACGGCCTGGGTCTGGACTCGATCGTGATCACCATCCTCAACGAGAAGCTCTCCGAACGGCTCGGACCCGTGCCGCCGACCCTGCTGTTCCAGTGCGCCACCCTTGGTGATTTTGCCTCGGAGCTGGCCAAGTGCTCCCAAACAGCCGCGGCGCCCGCCGCCGACACGGTTTCTGCCGCGACCCGCGCCATCTACCGCGAAGCCGAAACGATCGGCCTGCCCCGCGCCCAGGCGGAGGCCGCGCCGGTCGTTGCCCGCGCGCCCTCGCCGGCCCGTTTGGATTCCGCCCCGCTCGCGCCCCGTTCGGCGCCCTATGTTTCTGTCCCTGAACCGCCGGCACAGAACGCGTCCGCCGGCCCGCCGGTCGCACCTACCGCCCAGGGCGCCATCGCCATCGCCATCATCGGCCTCCACGGCATCTATCCCGGCGCCGAGACGCTGGACCGCTTCTGGGAGAACCTCTGCGCCGGCCACGACGCCGTCGGCGAGATTCCCGCCGACCGCTGGGACGTGGCCGCCTACTACGACCCCGACCGCAAGCAGAGCGCCCAGGGCAAGATGTACTGCAAGTGGGGCGGGTTCGTCGACCATGTCGACGGGTTCGACCCCTTCTTCTTCAACATCGCGCCGCGCGAAGCCAAGCTCATCGACCCCACCGAGCGTTTCTTCCTGCAAAGTGCCTGGTCCACCCTCGAGGATGCGGGCTACACCCAAAAACGCTTGCGCGAGACCTGCCAGATGCGGGTCGGCGTCTTTGCGGGGATCAGCAACAACGCCTACAGCCTGTGGGGACCGGGCGAATGGGCCAACGGCAACATGGCCACCCCCTGCAGCGGACTCTGGTCGATCGCCAACCGCGTCTCCTACTTCATGAACCTCCAGGGCCCCAGTTTTCCGGTCGATACCGCCTGTTCCTCGTCGCTGAGCGCGATCCACCAGGCCTGCATGAGCATCCGCAACGGCGAGTGCCAGATGGCGCTGGCCGGGGGCAGCAGTTTCTTCCTGCATCCCTACCAGTACGTCGCCATGTGCCAGGACCAGATGCTCTCGCCCGTTGGCCGCTGCCACAGCTTCGGCGAGGCTGCCGACGGGCTCGTGCCAGGTGAAGGGGTCGGCACCCTACTGCTCAAACCGCTGGCCCAGGCCGAGTCCGATCGCGATCAGATCTACGCCGTCGTCAAGGGCAGCGCCGTCAACCACGGCGGCCGCAGCAACGGCTATTCCGTGCCCAACCCCAAGGCCCATGCGGAACTGATCAAGCTGGCCCTCGAGCAGGCCCGCATCCAGCCCAATACGATCAGCTATGTCGAGGCCCACGGCACCGGCACCGCGCTCGGCGATCCGATCGAGGTCGAGGGCCTGTGCCAGGCCTGGAGCAGCGCACCCTTCGCCAAGCAGAGCTGCGCGCTGGGCTCGGTCAAGTCGAACATTGGCCATCTGCTGGCCGCCGCCGGCATCTCGTCCGTGACCAAGGTCCTCCTGCAGATGAAGCACAGGACCCTGGTCCCGACCCTGCACGCGGCGCGGCCCAATCCCCAGATCCCGTTCGCCGAGACGCCGTTCCGGCTCCAGCTCGAGCTGGCGCCCTGGACTCCGCCCGCGGGCCTGCCGCGCCGTGCCGGCGTCAGCTCGTTCGGGGCGGGCGGCGCCAACGCCCACCTGATCCTCGAGGAGTACCCCGCGCGCCCAGCCCAGCCCGGCGACAGCGGCCCACAGCTGCTGCTGCTCTCCGCTCGCAACCGCGACCAGCTGGCCGACTATGCGCGGCGCTGGTTGAGTTTCCTGGCCGGCGAAGGCCGCGCCTTGGCACTGGCCGACATCGCCTACACGCTGCAGGTCGGCCGTGAAGAGATGTCCGACCGCCTGCGCTGCTGGTCGCGAGCCACGGGGAAGCGACCGCGCTGTTCACCGCGTTCCTGACCGGCGAACAGCGCGCGGGCCTCTTCGTGGGCCAGGCGCCCAAGGATGCGGACGTGCCCGTGCCGGCCCATCTGCTCGCACCCGCCCACCAGGCCCAGCTGGCCGAACGCTGGGTCAGGGGCGCCAGGATCGATTGGCAGGCGCTCGCGCCGCGCCAGGCGCGCCGCGTCTCCCTGCCGACCTACCCCTTCGCGCGCACGCCTTACTGGTACGCCCAGCGACCCGAGCCGCAGCCGCCCGCGGCCACAGCCACTCCAGCGGCGGAGCCGGTCGCGACGGGCGACGTGCTCGCCGACTTCCGCCAGGCCTTTGCCGCCCTGGAACAGGTCGGCCAGAGCCTGCTGCTGCGCGCCTTCCAGCAGCTGGGCTGCCTGCGCCAGGTGGGCGAGACCTACAGCCGCGCCGCGTTCAAGCAACGCATCGGCCTGGTACCCGCGCTGGATCGGCTCTTCGAGGCGCTGCTGGAGCTCTGTCAACAGGCGGGCTATATCGCGCTCGACGCAAGCGGCCTGCGCAGTACCGCGCGGGTCGCGGAGTCCCAGGAAGCCGGCGACGCCGCCTATTGGGCGCGCAAGTACCCCGACTGTGCCGCGCATTTCCAGCTGCTGTTCCACTGCATGGACCGCCTCGCCGACGTTCTCCAGGGACGGGTCGCCGCCACCCAGGTCCTGTTCCCCGAGGGCTCGCTGCGGCTGGTCGAACCCATCAACAAGGGCAACGCCGTGGCCGACTATTTCAACCGCCAGGTCGTGGCCGAGGCCGTGCGCCAGGTGAGCCAGGCGCTGCCTCAGCTGGCGCCAGGTGCGCGCTATCGCATCCTCGAGGTGGGTGCCGGCACCGGTGGCACCAGTCAGGCGCTGCTGGAAGCTCTCGCGCCCTTCGGCGAGCGCATCCACTACCACTATACCGACCTCTCGCTGAGCTTCATCAAACACGGCCGCAAGCACTACGGCCACCACCCCTTCGTCGCCTTCAAGGTCCTGGACATCGAGAAGGACGTGGCCAGACAGGGTTTCGAGCCCCACAGCTACGACCTCGTCGTCGCCGCCAACGTGTTGCATGCGACCCGCCGCCTGGCGACGACCCTGGACCAGGTCAAGGCCCTGCTGCGACCAGCTGGCCAGGTCCTGATCAACGAGGCCGTCGCCGCCCACGGCTTCTCGACCCTGACCTTCGGCCTGCTCGAGGGCTGGTGGCTGAGCGAGGATCAGGCGCTGCGCCTGCCGCACTCGCCGCTGCTCTCCGTGCCCCTGTGGCAGCGCCTGCTTCTCGCCCATGGCTTTGCCGAGGTAGAGGTCCTCGTGCCGGTCGCGGCCGAGGGCGTCAGCCAGAATGTGCTCCTGGCCCGGTGCGCGGGGCTGCCCCAGCCCGAGCGCGCGGTCACGGGCAACGCGGCACTGCCCGCGATCGACGAGGACGAATGGCAGCAGGAGTTGGTCTACCAGGTCGAGCGCTCGTTGAGGAAGCTGGTTGCCGACGTGATCGAGGTCGAGCCCGAGCAGGTCGACCCCAAGTCGAGCTTCGCCGACATGGGTGTGGACTCACTCCTGGCCACCGAGATCATCGACCAGATCAACCAGGCCTTCGCCATCCAGTTGCGCGCGACCGAGCTTTTCAATTACGCCAACACCCATGACTTGGCGGTCTTTGTCCGCGGCCGCTGCGGTGAGAGCCCGGACCAGGCGCGGCTGCTGCGGATCTTCGAGCGGCTCTACGCCGGCGAACTCGAGCTCGATGAGGCCGACCGGCTGCTGGCCGAGGAAGGCGTCCCCTGAGTGCCACCCTGCCCCGACCCCTGTCCCATGTCCTTTGGAGAAACCCATGAGAGATTCCATCAACCAGGAAGACATCGACTTCTACAGAAAATACGGCTTCGTGCGCATCCGTTCCCTGCTCACTCTCGATGAAGTGGCGCGCCTGCGCGAGCACCTGGAGCGGGCCATCGACCAGCGCGGCGAGTACCGCTTCGCCGACCGCGACATCCTAGCCAAGGAACGACCCGCCATCGACCGCATGTTCGTCCAGCGCCTCAACCTCTGGCGCGATTACGCGCCGATCCGGGAGTTCGCCCTGAGTCCCCAGATCGCCAAAATCGCCGCCGAACTGGTCGGCGCCGACGCCATCCGCCTGTGGCACGACGCCTGCTTCGTCAAGCAGGCCTGGGCCAATCCCACCTTCTGGCACTACGATGCCGCCTATTGGTCGTTCAACTCGCCCCAGGCCCTGACCATCTGGGTCGCCTTGAGCGAGAGCAACAAGGACAACGGCGGGCTGCACTTCATGCCCGGTTCCCACCACGAGATGAGTTACGAGTTGCCCAACATCCCCGAAGACTGTGTCGGCGGCCTGTTCGAACTCAAAGGCTACGAGCATTGGGCCGACCGCGAGTCGGTGGCCCTACCGCTCAATCCCGGCGATTGCACCTTCCACAGCGGCCTTACCCTCCACGGCTCCGGCGCCAACATGACCCCGCACAAGCGGGTCGGCTGGACCTGCGCCTTCATGCCCGACGGTGTGACCTTCAACGGCAGGCCCAACGTCTTGCCGGTCGACTACCTGGCCCGCCTCAAGATCGGCGACCGCCTCGAGAACGACGACTTCAATCCCATCCTCTACCGCAAAAGCTCTTGAGCCCCATGGTTCGGTGCACCCAAACAAGGTGAAACGCCAGTGAACGCAAGCAAAAACGGCATCCTGCAGCAGTTGAAAAATCGCGAGATCACACCGGTCGAGGGCCTGCGCCTGTTCCAGGCCCTCGGCGCGACCGTGGTCCTTGAGGAGGCGCCCCGCCAGCTCGCGCCCAGCCAGACCCCTGAGCCGCTGGCGGCGCCGCCGCGATCCTCCGATATCGCCGTGATTGGCATGTCCGGCATCTGCCCCGGCGCGCCCGATCTCGAGGCGATGTGGACGCTGCTCCGCGAGGGTCGGGACTGCGTTGGCCCGCGGCCCGAGTCGCGCCGCCTGCAAGAGTGCGGCCCGGACGCGCGCGACTTCGAGGCCGGGTTCCTGGCCGAGATCGATGTTTTCGACCCGCTCTTCTTCCAGATCTCGCCCCTGGAGGCGGAGCAAATGGACCCGCAACAGCGCCTGCTGCTCCAGGAGAGCTGGAAGGCCTTCGAGGACGCGGGCTATGCCGCCGAGCGCCTCGAACGGGCTGCCTGCGCTGTCTACATCGGCTGTACCCAGGGCGATTACCTGAGCAAGGCCGCGGACCACGAGATCAACCCCCACTCCCTGACCGGTCGCAGCATCTCGGCGCTGGCCGCGCGCATCTCCTATGTGCTCAATCTCAATGGCCCCAGTCTGACCGTCAACACCGCCTGCTCCTCCTCGCTGACGGCGCTGGTCCTGGCCTGTGAGGCCCTGCGCGCGGGCCGTGCCGAGCTGGCGCTGGCCGGTGGTATCTCGATCATGACCACGACCACCGCCCTGGACACCATGGCCGCGGTGGGCATGATCGCCGCCGATGCCCGTTGCCGCACCTTTGACCAGGCCGCGGCCGGGATCGTGCCCGGCGAGGCGGTGGGCGTCGTCGTGCTCAAACGGCTCGCGGACGCCCTGCGCGATCGGGACCCGATCCACGGCGTGCTCAAGGGCTATGCCATCAACAACGACGGCAAGACCAATGGCCTGACCGCGCCCAGCGGGCCGTCCCAGACCGCGCTGCTGCTGAACCTCTACCGCACCTTCGAGCTGGACCCCAACACGATCGGCTATATCGAGGCCCATGGCACCGGCACCAAGCTGGGCGACCCAATCGAGGTCCACGCCCTGGCCGATGCCTTCACGCCCTTCAAGGTCCCCAACCAGAGCTGCGCGATCGGCTCGATCAAGACCAATATCGGCCACACCCTTGAGGCTTCGGGGCTGATGGGCCTGTTCAAGGTGCTGCTCTGCCTGAAACACCGCCAGTTCGTGCCATCCCTGCACTTCCAGCAGGCCAACGAGCATATCGGCTTCGAGGCGACGCCGTTCTTTGTCGCCACCCAGACCTGCGCCTGGCCGGCAGAACCCGGTCATCCGCGGCGCGCGGGGCTGAGTTCCTTTGGCATGAGCGGGACCAATGCCCATCTGGTCGTCGAGGAGGCGCCCGCGCGATCCGCAGGCGCCACCGCGCCGGCGCCCTATCTGTTCCCGCTCTCGGCCAAAACGCCCGCCGCATTGCGGACCTGATCGCCTGGCTCGATGCGCAGGTATCGCCCGCGCCCAGTCCGGCCCAGATCGCCTACACCCTGACGGCGGGTCGCAGCCATTTCGAGGTCCGTACTGCGCTTGTGGCCGATGACCTCGACGACCTGCGCGCCCAGCTCGGCGCCTTGCCGAGCGAAGACTTCCCGCCGATCGCGGCCGAGGAGCGCCTGCGCCAGATCAACCGCTCCGCCAAGGAGCGCCAGCGCGAGCTGGCCGCGGAGCCGCGCCAGCGGCGCCAGCGCCTGCAAGCGATCGCCGACCTCTACGTCGAAGGCGCCACACTGGACGGCGACCTGCTGTTTGGCGGCGCTCGCTTGACCCGCGTCTGCCTGCCCGTCTACCCCTTCGCGCGCGAGCACCATTGGCTCAGATCCGGCCCCAAGGCCGCTGGGCCGGCCCAGCTTCACGCCCTGATCCACCGCAACACCTCCGTGCTGGGCGAGCTGCGCTTCAGCACCAACCTCACCGGCGCTGAAACCTTCCTGCTCGATCACCAGCTGCGTTCGCCCGGTCAGCCACCGCAAAAGGTCCTGCCTGGCGTGGTCTATCTGGAAATGGCGCGGGTCGCCCTGGCGCTGGTCCAGGACCGCGACGCGGACGCCGCCTCGCCCTGTGTGTTGACCCACATCGCCTGGATCCAGCCAGTCGTCGTGGCGCGGCCCTGCACACTCCACCTGCGCATCCGCCAGCGTGATCGCGACCTGCTCGACTTCGAGTTCTACAGCCTTGACGAAGCGGCTAAGCGCGAGGTCGTCCACGCCCGCCTGACCGCCGAATCCGCCGCGGCGCTGGTTCAGCCGCCCGCTCGCGACCTGCGCCAGCTCCTGGCGCAAATGGACCGCGGCGTCCTCGAGGCGGACCTCTGTTACCGTCGCCTGCAGGCGGCCGGGGTCGTCCACGGCCCCAGTTTACGGGGCATCGAGCGGCTCGTCCTGGGCCAGGGCCAACTGTTGGCGGACCTGGCCCTGCCCGCGCCGGCCGCGTCCGCGCCCTGGCTGCGCCATGTCGGCCTGATGGATGCCGCCATCCAGGCCGCGATTGGCTTGGAGCCTCAACAGCCCGACGCGCCGGTCTTGCCGTTCGCCTTGGACCGCCTCGAGCTCTTGCGCTCGATCGCTGGCCAGCTCTCGGCCTGGGTGCGCGATGCCGCCGACAGCAGCGCGCGGGTGCGCAAGTTGGATATCGAACTCTGCGATCCCGAGGGCCAGGTCTGCGTGCGCCTGCTCGGCCTGTCCTCCCGCGCCCAGGAAGCGCCGCCGGCGCGCACCGGTCTGACCGCGCTGCTGCCGGTCTGGAACGCCGTGGCAGCCGAGCTGCAAACGGCGCCAAGCGTGGGCCCGACCCTGCTGATCGCGCCCCCTGGCCCGGCTCTGACGGCCCTGCAAGCACTGTTCCCCGCCGTCAGATCACTGGCGCTGACAGGCAGGGAAACCAGCGACGCGCTGGTCGCGCTGATCGAAAGCGCGACCTACGAGCGACTCGTTTGGGTCGCGCCGCCACCGAGCGCCGACGCCATCGCCGCCCAGGCGCAGGGCGTGCTCCAGCTGTTTGCCGTGATCAAGGCCTTGTTCGGGCTGGGTTATGACGCGCGCGAGCTGGAGTGGACGCTGTTTACTTTTGCAACCCAGGCCGTCTTCCAGCGCGATCGAATCGATGCGGCCCATGCCAGCGTGCACGGTCTGGTCGGCAGTCTGGTCAAGGAAGTGCCGCACTGGCGCATCCGGCTGCTGGACCTCGAACCTGGTGATCTGCCGCAGCCAGCCATGTTCGCGCTGCCGCCGTCTCAGGACGGCTATGCCTGGCGCGGCGGCCAGGATCGCGGCAAGCAGTTCTTTCAACAGGCGCTGGTCCCCGTTGCGCTCCCGCCTCAGGCCGGCGCCCCGCGGACCAGGCCGGGCGGCGTCTATGTGGTCATCGGCGGGGCCGGCGGCTTGGGCGGCGTTTGGACCCGCCATCTGATCGAAACCTGCCAGGCCAAGATCGTCTGGATCGGACGCCGCCCCCTCGACGAGGCGATGCGCGCCCGCCTGGCGCAGTTCCCCGAGGCGGCCCGGCCCCTGTATTTCCAGGCCGACGCCACGGATCGCGAGGCGCTGACCCTCGCCTATCTAGCCATCAAGCGGATCCATCCCCAGATCCACGGGGTCGTCCATTCCGCCATCGTCCTGCAGGACCGCAGCCTGGCCCTGATGACGCTCGACCGCTTCCGCGCCAGTCTGGCGGTCAAGGTCGCCGGCAGCGTCAACCTGGCCGAGGTCTTTGGGCAGGAACCCTTGGACTTCCTGCTGTTCTTCTCCTCCATGCAGGCCTTTTCCCGCGCCCCAGGCCAGAGCAATTACGCCGCGGGCTGTACCTTCGCCGACGCCTTCGCCCACCAGCTGGCGCGGCGTTCGCCCAAACTGGCCGCGACCGTGAAGATCGTCAACTGGGGCTATTGGGGCCAGGTCGGCATCGTAGGCGACCGCGCCTACCGCGAGCGCATGCGCAAGGCCGGCGAGGATGAAATCCTGCCCGCCGAGGGCATGGACCTGCTCGACCGCATCATGGCCGCGCCCTTCACCCAGGTCGCACCGGTCAAGACGCTTCAGCCCGAACAGATCCAGGCGCGCTATGGGACCCGCCAGGTCCAGCTCTACGACGCGCAGTTGCCCTCGATCTTCGAGACCGTCGCGCGCCGCTTCGCCGAGAACCGCGACCAGCTTGCCCATGCCCAGGTCGATCGACCCGAACTGGAACGGGCCTCGCGCCACCTGCCGATGGAGGCGCTGCTGGCCCAACTGCTCCGCGCGATTTTGAAGGGCGTCGATCGCCCTGCCGCGCAGAGCCGTCTGCCCCGCTATTTCACGCGCTGGTTCGAGGAGAGTCAGCGGGTCCTGGACGCCGCGCCCGCCGCTAGCGACGCGAGCCTGGACCAGCTCTGGCAGCGCTGGGACCAGGAGAAGCTGACCTGGCTGGAAAATGCCAACCACCGTGCCGCCATCGCCCTGGTCGAGACCTGCGTGCGCGCCCTGCCGCAGATCTTGAGCGGCAGCCGCAAGGCGACCGATGTCCTTTTCCCCAACGGTTCCATGCGCCTGGTCGAGGGCATCTACCGCGGCAACATTGTCGCCGACTTCTTCCAAAAGGCCCTGGCCGATGTGCTGGTACTGGCCATCGAGGCCCGCCTGAACCAGGCGGCCGCCAAGGGCGAGCCCGCGCCGCGCCTGCGCATCCTCGAAATCGGCGCCGGCACCGGCGGCACCACCGCCACCGTGCTGCCGCGCCTGAAACCCTACGCCGCCTTCATCGAGACCTACTGCTACAGCGACCTCTCGCGCGCCTTCCTGCTCCACGCGGAGACCCACTACGCGCCGGATTGCCCCTTCCTGACCACGGCCCTTTACGATGTGGAAAAGTCGTTGGCCGAACAGCCAGACGGACCAACGCCCGACCATTTCGACTTCGTCATCGCCGCCAACGTCCTCCACGCCACCCGCGACATCCGCGCGACCCTGCGCAATGCCAAGACGACCTTGCGCAAGCACGGCCTGCTGCTGCTCAACGAGCTCAGCGACAACACCCTGCCCACGCACCTGACCTTTGGCCTGCTCGAGGGCTGGTGGCTGTACACCGATGCCGCGCTGCGCCTGGCCGGTTGCCCCGGTCTGAGCCCGGCAACCTGGCGCGAGGTCCTGGAAGAGGAGGGCTTCACCAAGGTCTGCCTGCCCCTCGCCGAGGCCCGCGAGCTGGGTCTGCAGGTGATTCTCGCCGAAAGCGACGGCGTGGTTTTCGGGCAACCGCGGACGGAGACCGTCCAGGCAGTACAAGAGCCGGTAGCACACGCGCCGATCGCGGTTGCGCCGTCCGTGCCCAAAGCTGTGGCGGCCCAGCTCTCGGCGCAGGAGCTGCGCCAGAAGAGTGCCGCCTACCTCAAACAGCTGGTGGCGGGCACCCTGAAGCTGGACCCGGCCCGCATTGATGCGGGCAAGGCCCTGGAATCCTACGGCATCGACTCAATTCTGGTCATCCAACTGACCCAGGACCTGCGCAAGGTTTTCAGGAAGGTCAGCAACACCCTGTTCTTCGAGGTTCAGACCATCGACGCCCTGGTCGACCATTTCCTGGAAACCCAGAGGGATGCCCTGATGGCGCTGGTAGGCTATACCGCGGAAGCGGACGGGGCGGGCAATGCCGCGCCGGCACCGGCACCTGCCGCGACACGGCCCGATCAGGGCCGCGGCGACGTCGCCGTGATCGGTCTCAGTGGGCGCTATCCACAGGCCCAGGACGTCCACCAACTCTGGGCGAATCTCGCCGCCGGCCGCAGCGCCATTTCAGAGATCCCCGCCGACCGATGGGACTGGCAGGCCAACTACGACCCCCACAAGCGCAAGCCCGGCCAGCTCTACACCCGCTGGGGCGGTTTCCTCGACGACGTCGCCTGTTTCGACCCGTTCTTCTTCCATATCTCGCCCGCCGAAGCCGAGCAGATGGACCCCCAGGAACGGCTGTTCCTGGAGACCTGCTACCACGCCATCGAAGACGCCGGCTACACGCCGCAGTCGCTCGGCCGGGACCGCAAGACCGGCGTCTTCGTGGGCGTCATGAACTCCAGCTACCACGGCAAGTCCGGCTATTTCTCGATCGCCAACCGGGTTTCCTACCAGTTCGACCTGCAGGGTCCGAGTCTGGCGGTGGACACGGCCTGTTCCTCCTCGCTGGCGGCCCTGCACCTGGCGCTGGAGAGCCTCCATTCGGGCAGCTGTAAGCTGGCCCTAGCCGGCGGTGTGAACCTGATCTCGAGCGCCGCCCACTTCCAAACCCTCAACGACCTGAACATGCTCGCCTCGGGACCCGAGTGCCGCTCGTTTGGCGTGGATGCCGACGGCTTCATTGCCGCCGAAGGCGTTGGCGCCGTGCTGCTCAAGCCCTTGGACGAGGCGATCGCCGATCGCGACCACATCTATGCCGTGCTCAAGGGCAGCGCCCTCAACGCCGGCGGCAAGACCAACGGCTACACGGTCCCCAACCCCCTGGCCCAGGCGGAGGTAGTCCGCGCCGCGCTGCGCCGCGCCGGCGTCGAACCCTGGCAGATCAGCTATGTGGAGGCCCACGGCACCGGCACGGCCCTGGGCGATCCGATCGAGGTCAATGGCCTGGCCCGCGCCTTCCGCACGGACGGACCCGCGGCCCACTGCGCGCTGGGCTCGATCAAGTCCAATATCGGCCATTGCGAGAGCGCCGCCGGGATTGCCGGTTTGACCAAAATCCTCTTGCAGTTGCAGCATCGCCAGCTCGTGCCCTCCCTCCACGCCGAGGTCTTGAACCCCAACATCGATTTTGCCGAGACGCCGTTTCAGGTGCAGCGCCTGCTGGCGCCCTGGCCCGGACCGGAATCGGGCGGGCGGTCCCGCATCGCCGGCGTCTCCTCGTTCGGCGCCGGCGGCGCCAACGCCCACCTGATCGTTGCCGAGTACGACCGTCCTCGCGCTCTGCCCCTGCCACCGCCCCAGGAAGCGCTGATCGTGCCGCTCTCCGCGCGCGACAGCGCCTGCCTGCGCCAGCGGGCGATGCGGCTCCTCGACTGGCTGGACGCCCGAGTCGAGGAACCCGTCGCCGACGGTTTCAACCTGCGCAACCTGGCCTACACGCTCCAAGTCGGGCGCGAGGCGATGGCGGAGCGTCTGGGCTTTCTTGTCCGCTCCCTGGACGAACTGCGCCTACAGCTGCGCGGGTGGCTGGCCAGCGAAGCGGACGCGCCCACGGGCGTTTTCCGCGCACGGGCGCAAGGCCATGAAGCCCATGAGATCGATGTTGACATGCTAAACGCCTGGCTCGCCCAACGGGACCACGTCCAACTCCTCGACCACTGGGTGCGCGGCTACGAACTGGACTGGCAACGGCTCTACGAGGCGCGGCCTTACCGCATCAGCCTGCCCACCTATCCCTTCCTGCGCGAGCGCTATTGGCACCAGGCGCCCCGCCCCGTCGCCAGCCCAGCGGCGTCCGAACCCGGACGATGCTTCCTGGCCCATTGGCGGCCCGTGACCCTGTCCGCACCAACGCGGACGCAGCACCGGCACGCGCTGGTGGTCGCGCCGCGCAACCCGTCGCCCTTCGAGGCCGACCTCCTGGCCGCCTGCCGCGCGGCGGGCACGGCGGTGACCTTGATCCGTCTGGCCGACGAGACCGCGGCCGTTGCCCCATCCGAGTGGCGCTGTGGCATCGCGGACGCCCACGGCTTCGAGACCTGCCTAGCGCGGGCGGCGGCCATCGACGCGCTGTTCTTCCTGGCTCTCGACGATCGCACCATGGCCGAGCTCAGCCTTGAGGAGCTGCTCACCCATCAGGAAGAACACGAGATCCAGCTGTTGCGCATGTTCAAGTGCCTGAAACAGGGCGGGCGCAGCCATGGCTCGGTAGCGACCTACGTGCTCACGCTCGATGTCCTGCCCGCAGGCGAACATGTGCCGCGCCCCTTGGGTGCGGGCCTGACCGGCCTTGCCTACGCGCTCGCCCAGGGCAGCTTCAGCTTCAAGGTCCACAACCTTGATCTGGCGGAGGCCGAGCTCGAGAGCGCCGATCAGCGGGGCGCGCTCATCGAGCGCATCCTCGCCATGCCCGCCTCCGACCAGGGCGAGGTCTTCAAACTGCGCGGCGACCAGGTCCTCGCCCAGCGCTTTGAGCCGGTCCACTGGCCCGCGGCGACGCCCGCGCCAATACGCCAGGGCGCGGTGATCCTGATCCTGGGCGGGAGCGGGAGCGTCGGCCAGGCCATCACCCGCCAGCTGCAGCGCCACTTTCAGGCCCAGGTCGTCTGGGTCGGTCGAAGCGCGCGGACCGACGCCAAGGTCCAGACCGCGCTCGCGCGCTGCCCGCAACCACCCGACTATGTGCAGGCCGATGCCACCGACCTGACCTCGCTGCGGGCCGCGGTTGCCGCGATCAAGCAGCGCCATGGCGCGATCCACGGCGCCCTCTTCGCGGGCATGGTCTTCAACGCCCAGAACTCGCTCGAGCAAACGACCGAGGCCGAGTTCCGCCGCATCCTCGACGTCAAGACCAAGGGCTGCCTCTGCTTCTATGCAGCGCTGGAGGCCGAGCCGCTGGACTTCATGTGCTTCTTCTCCTCGGGGCAAGCCTATGCCTTCTCCGGTGCCGCGCGCCATGCGGCCTACGCCGCCGGGATCACCTCGGCCGATGCCTTCGTGCGCGCGGCCCGATCCTGGGCACCGTTCCCCGTGGGCACGATCAACTGGGGCTTTTGGGGGACGTCGGTCGCCACCCGCTCGGAGGAGGTCGCCTGTCTCAGCGATGAGGAGGGCTTCACCTGCCTGCTCGACTACCTGGGCCAGCTGCGCCAGGGCGACCTGGGCCAGGCCCTGTGTCTGAAGACGACGCCGACGATCCTGGCCCGCATGAATCCGGCGCCAACCGCAGCGCCCGGCGCCTCACAGGCCGCGCCGCGCCAGCTCCCGTCCCTGCCGAGCTATGTCCGGGAAACCGTGCTGGCCTGTTTCGCCGAGAGCCTGAAGGCGCCCGCGACGAAGCTGGACCCGCGCGTCCCCTTCTCGGAATACGGCATGGACTCGATCCTGGGCGTGACCTTCATCGACCTGCTCAACGAGCGCCTGGGCCTCTCGCTGAACACGGCGGTCATTTTCGAGTACGCGACCTTGGCGCGTCTGACGGAACATCTCTGTACCCACCACGGCGCCGAGCTGGACGCGCGCGCCCAGTCGGCCGCGACGCCCGCCGTGGCGCCGCCGCGTCCCCAGGGACAGGGCCTGGCCGAGATCGCCGTGATCGGCATCGCCGGTCAGTTCCCGGGTGCCCGTGACCCCCAGGCCTTCTGGGAGAACCTGAGCCAAAGCATCGACGGCATCCAGGTCTACCCGCCGAACTATCTGGACCTGGAGGGTTTTTTCAGCGAGAAGAAGCAGAACGGCAAGAGCTATTGCAAGTGGGGCGGGATCCTGGAGGATCGCGACTGCTTCGACGCCGCCTTCTTCGGGATTCCGCCGCGCGAGGCGCACGCCATGAACCGCCACCAGCGCCTGGTCCTCGAGGAGGGCTGGAAGGCGATCGAGGACGCGGGCTATAACCCCCACAGCCTCGCCGGGACGGCGACGGGGATCTACATCGGCGCCGAACCCAGCGGCAGTTTCAGCGCCAGTCTGACCGGCTCCTCGGAGGCGTTGATCGCCTCGCGCCTCGCCTACCATCTCGACCTCAAGGGACCGGCCCTGGTGGTCAACACAGGCTGCTCCTCCTCCGGCGTGGCGCTGCACCTGGCCTGCGAGAGCCTGCGCAGCGGCGAGACCGATCTGGCCCTGGTCGGCGGCGTCAACGCCTGCATGAACCAGGAGGCGCTGATCCAGCTCAGCGCCGCCGAGATGCTCTCGGCCCAGGGCCGCGTCGCCGCCTTTGACCGGGATTGCGACGGCACGCTGATCTCCGAGGGGATCGGCATGGTCCTGCTCAAGCGCCTGGACGACGCGATCGCCGCCGGCGATGCCATCTACGGCGTGATCTGCGCCTCGGGCACGAACCAGGACGGCACCAGCAACGGTATCACGGCCCCCAACGGCCTGGCCCAGGAGGACCTGATCGCCGCGGTCTACCGCAAGTTCGCCATCGACCCCGCCCAGATCGGCTATGTCGAAGCCCATGGCACGGGCACGAAGCTGGGCGATCCGGTCGAGGTCAATGCCCTGGTGCGCGCCTTCCGGCGCTTCACGACGGCGCGCGGTTACTGCGCCTTGGGCACCGCCAAAGCCCATATTGGCCATACCAGTGCAGCGGCCGCGGTGATCGGGCTGATCAAGGTCCTGCTCTCGATGGCCCAGGGCCAGCTGCTGAAGCTGCCCCATTTCAAGCACCTCAACCCCGGCATCGTCCTGGACGACGCGCCGTTCAAAATCCAAACCGAGAACCAGCCCTGGCCCCGGATCGCGGGCAAGCCCTACCTGGCGGCGCTCAACAGCTTCGGTCACAGCGGCACCAACGTCCACCTGGTCATCCGCGAGGCCCAAGCGCCGCGCGACCTGGCGGACGCGCCCTTGGCCGTGCCTGTGCTGCTGCCGTTCTCCGCGCGCACGGAGGCCCAGCTGGCGACCTTGCTGCAGTCCTTTGTGGCCTACCTCGCGCGGCGGCCGCAGGTGCGGCTCGGCGATCTGGCCTTTACGCTCCAGCAGGGTAGGGAACCGCTGCGCATTCGCGCCGTGGTCCGGGCCGGCTCGATCGCGCAGCTGCTGGCCGGCCTCGAGACCCTGCAGCGGGGCGAGCGCGGCGACGGCATCTGGCGGGGCACGGCGCTTGCCAGCGACGGAGACGGCGAACCGCTGCGCTTCGGCGCGGCGGCGCTCGACGAATTGGCCCAGGCCTGGGTCGAAGGCCGCGCGCTGGCTTGGGCCACGTTCCCGCAGATGGCTCGGCCACGACGCCTGCACCTGCCCACCTATCCCTTCGCCCGCGAACGTTACGGCGCTGGCATGGCCGCGCCTGAGCCGAAGGCGAACCTGCTGGCCCAGATCGAGGCCCAGCAGGAGGCGCTGCAGAACGCGCCGATGCAGGCGCTGCTCCACGAGCTGCTGTGGTCGAGTCTGCACCAGATCGGCCTGTTGCGGTCCGAGTCGACGGGCGACCTGGCGCTGCTTTCACTGGCCGAGTTGGCGGTTCGGCATGGCGGCGATGTGCCCGCGTTTTACCAGCGCTGGCTGGACCACAGTCAGGTCGTCCTTGAGGAACAAGGCTATCTCTGCCATCGGGCCGACGGCCTCTATGGGCAACGCCCGGTGACCCCGCTCGACCAACTCTGGGCGCGCTGGGACCAGGAGAAGCAGGCCTGGTTGCGCAATCCGAACCTGGTCGCGCCCGTGAACCTGGTCGAGGCCTGCATGCGCGAGCTGCCCCAGGTGCTGGCCGGGCGCAAGCTGATCACCGACGTCATGTTCCCCAAGGGCAGCCTGCGTTTGGTGGAGGGCATCTACAAGCAGAACCTGGTCTCCGACTACTTCAACCAAATCCTCGCCAACTCGCTGATCGAGGCGATTCAAGCGCGTCTCGAGGCCGAGCCCTCGGCCAAGGTGCGCATCCTCGAAGTGGGCGCCGGGACCGGTGGCACCACGGCGGGACTGCTGCCGCGCCTGCGCGCGCTTGGCGATGCGGTGGCGGAATACTGCTATACGGATCTCTCCGAAGCCTTCCTCAAACACGCGCGCCAGCATTACGCACCTGGCCATCCCTGGCTCTGCACGCGCATCTTCAACCTGGAGAAGGCGCCTGGCGCGCAGGGCGTCCCGGAACGGGCCTACGACTTTGTCATCGCCACCAATTGCCTCCACGCCACGCGCAACATGACCCAAACCCTGAGTCATGTCCAGGCCGCCATGGCGCCCGACGGCCTGCTGCTGATCAACGAGATGAGCGACCGGAACCTGTTCGTCCACCTGACCTTCGGGCTCCTGGAGGGCTGGTGGCTCTACGATGATGCCGAGCGCCGCATTCCTGGGATCCCCGGTCTCGCGCCGGCCGCCTGGTCGCAATTGCTCGGCGAACGAGGCTTCAGCGCCGTGCGCTTCCCGGCCGAGTCGGCCCACCGCTTCGGCCAGCAGATCATCGCCGCGCGCGGTGGCCTCGTGCTGGCCAGCCAGCCCCAGCCAGCGCTGGCGCCGCAGCTGAACGCGCCGCCCGCGCAGCTGGCGGGCCCGGCCGAGGAGCCGGTCCTGGAGGCATTCCTCACCGAACTTCTGTGCGGGGAAGTGGCCGAGGCCCTGCAGGTCACGGCCGCGGATATCGCGCTGGATGAATCCTTCGCGGATTACGGGCTCGACTCGCTGCTGGGCATCCAGTTCATGCGCGCGCTGAACGAGCGTCTGGACCTGGACCTGGAAACGGTGCTGATCTTTGACGAGAACTCGGTCTTGCGCATGAGCCGCCACCTCCTAGCCGAGCACGGCGCGGCGGTCGCGCGCGCCTACGCGGCCCAGTGCCCGGCGCCGCCCGTCACCGCCGAGGCGGCGCGGGCAACGGCCAGCTCGGCGCCGCCGGAACCCGCGCGCCAGGCGCCGAGTTCGCCCGTTTTTGAGCCGATCGCGCTTATCGGCATGAGTGGCCGCTTCGCCCAGTCTCCGGACCTGGCGCGCTACTGGGAGAACCTGGCCCAGGGCCGCGACCTGGTCGTGAAGGTCACCCGCTGGCCGCTTGCCAAGGCGGCAGCCGAGGACCAGAGCTGTGAGCACGGTGGCTTCCTCGACGAGATCGACCGCTTCGACCCGCTCTTCTTCAAAATTTCGGGAGCGGAAGCCACCTATATGGATCCCCAACAGCGGCTCTTCCTGGAGGAGGCTTGGCGCGCGCTGGAGGATGCCGGCTACGCGCTCGAGACGACGGAGGACCTGCGCTGCGGCATCTACCTCGGCTACGGCGGCTCCGATTATGCCCAGCTCTTCGACAAAACCCAGGCCCCGGCCCAGGCCTTCTGGGGCAATTCCGCCTCAATCATTCCCGCGCGCATCGCCTATTACCTGAACCTCAAGGGCCCGGCGGTGACGGTCGACACGGCCTGCTCGGGCTCGCTTGTGGCGATGCACCTGGGCTGTCAGAGCCTGTGGACCGGCGAAACGGACCTGGTTCTGGCCGGCGGCGTCTCGGTTCAATGCACGCCGGGCTTCTACCAGACCGGTAGCCAGGCGGGCATGCTCTCGCCGACCGGCAAGTGCCATAGCTTTGACGAGAAGGCCGACGGCTTCGTGCCCGGCGAGGGCGTGGGGGTCGTGGTCCTGAAACGCCTGAGCGCGGCGACTGCCGACGGCGATGTCGTCCACGGCGTCATTCGCGGCAGCGGCATCAACCAGGATGGCCGCACCAACGGCATCACCGCGCCCAGCGCCCAGGCCCAGGAACGGCTGATCCGCGAGGTCCACGAGCGCTTTGCGATTGCGCCGGAGAGCATCCAGTGGGTCGAGGCCCACGGGACCGGCACCCGTCTGGGCGATCCAATCGAGTTCACCGCCTTGACCCGCTCCTTCCGCGCGGGCACGGTGCGCCCAGGCACCTGCGCGCTGGGCTCGGTCAAGACGAATATCGGCCATGTGGGGCCTGCCGCGGGCGTGGCCGGCGTGCTCAAGATCCTGTTGGCGCTGCGTCATCGCCAGATCCCACCGTCGCTGCACTTCGAGAAGAGCAACCCCGATATCCGCTTCGAGGACAGTCCGTTCTTCGTCAATACGCGCCTGCGCGAGTGGCCGGCAGGCGAGGGCGCGCCGCGCCGCGCCTGTATCAGCTCGTTCGGCTTCAGCGGCACGAATGCCCATCTGGTACTGGAAGAGGCGCCCGCCCGAGTGGTGGCGCAGGCGCCGCGACCTGGCTACCTGATCGCGCTTTCGGCCCGCACGCCCGATCAGCTGCGGGCGCGCTTCGAGCAGCTGCGCGCCTTCTGTGACCAGACGGGCGCAGCGCTGGAGCTCGGCCATCTCAGCTATACCCTGCTGTGCAAGCGCAAGCACTGGGGCTTCAGGCTGGCCATGGTGGTGGCCTCTCTGGCCGAACTGCGGGCCTTGGTGGCGCAGGACATGGACCAACTATCTGGCCCGTGTTTCCGCGGCGAAGCCGCCGAAGGGGCGCTCCGGCTCAAACCCGCGCTGACGCTTTTCGGGAACCAGTGCATCGCCACCTTGGCGACCTTGACGGCGTCGGAAACCTACCTGGAAAATCTCGGCGCCATTGCCGACCTGTATGTCCAGGGCTATGGCCTGGCCTTCAGGGATCTGTATGGTCCTGGCTGCCAAACGCTGTCGCTGCCAACCTATCCGTTCGCCCGCGATCGCTACTGGGTGGCGCCACAAGCGGCCCCGCCGCCCGCACCGATCCAAGCTGCGGCGCCGGCGCCGCGGCCTCAGGACTGGTTGTTCGTCCGCGAGCACTGGGTCGCGCAGCCGTTCCCGCAGGATCTGGACTGGCGCGAGCGCGCTCGCTGGCAGGAGGGCAAGCCGATCCTGGTCGTCTACTGCGACGCCGCCGCGCGCGGGCAATTCACCGAGCTTTTCGCCCAGATGCATGCGATCGCCGGCTGGTCCGAGCCGCCACTGCTGCAACTCTTACACGTTTCCGAACTGGCCCCCGAGCGGCTTCAGCGCATGCCTGCGGTGGTGTTGTTCCTCGGCGCCCAACAGCGGCGCGAGGGCGACGAGCCCGCGCCGTCGCTAGAGGTGCGCGCGCTCTACCAGCTCAGTCGCCTGCTGATGCGGCATGCCTGGGAACAGCCGGTGCGGATCTACGCGCTCTACCACAGCGACCCAGCGGAGCCGCGGCTGGACTGCGAGGCGCTGACGGGTCTGATCGCCACGGCGATGATGGAGCATCCGCGCCACGTCTGGACCCTGATCGGCCACCACGGCACAACTGCCAAGACCACAGGCGCCCAGCTCCTGCTCCAGGAATGGCTGGCGGACGGACAGAACCCGCCGCCCCAAGCGCCGTCGCGGCCGGCCCAGATCTTCCACAGCCGCGTCTTCACCTATGTGCGCCATGACAACATGGGTCGTCGGGTGCAGCAACGAGAGGCCTTCCGCTTTGAGGAGACGGCGACGCCGGTCTTCCAAAGCGGGCGCACCCTGATCCTGGCCGGCGGCCTGGGGCTGGTGGGACGGGAGCTGTGCGAGGCCTTGGCGCGGCGCTATCGGCCCCGCCTGATCCTGCTCTCGCGCGGGGCCTGTGACGCCGCGCGGACAGCACAGCTCGAGCGGCTGCGGGCCCTGGGCGCGGAGGTCCACTACTACCCGGTGGACCTGGCCGACCGGGCGGCGATGACGGCAACCTTCGCGCAGATCCGCCAGGCCCACGGCCCCATCCACGGCGTCCTCCATCTGGCCAACCAGGTAGAGGGCGGCCTGATCGCGACCCAAGGCTTTGAACAGTTCCAGGCAATGGGACGCGCCAAGGTTCAGGGTAGCCTGCTGTTGGACGAGCTGACCGCCAACGAGCCGCTGGACTTCTTCATCCTGTTCTCATCGATCGTCGCCTTCGGCATTCGCGGTTCGGCGGGCTACAGCTACGCCTGCGCCTTCCAGAACCGCTTTGCCGCCCTGCGCAACCAGCGGCTAGCGCAGGGCCAGCGCACGGGGCACACGGTCTCCCTGTGTTGGGGACCCTGGACCTCCGATCCGGTCCACGCCAACAAGGATCCCCAGCGCGCGGCCAAGATCGCCGACGATGGCTTTGACCTGATCGACATCGAGACCGTCTGGCCGATCCTGGAACGGGCGACCGGCCAGGATCAGAGCATGATCGGCGTGTGGGCCGTCCGCCAACCGCGGCGCGTGGCCGAGCTGATGGATGTGGCCCTGGACCCGAGCCTGGTCCCGGAAACGCCGGCCACCGCGACGCCCGCGGCCGGCTTCGCGGCGCAGCTCCAGCGCTGGGAGGCGCGACACCCGCAAGCGGTCACGGCCGAGGAACTGGCGGCGGTGATCAGCTTCGAGCAGATCCGCGGCCTGCCGCCCGAGCAGATCCACCGCATCCATCGCCTGCTCTGTCCAGGCTCGGCAGCGAACGCGCCGGTCGCGGCCGCGGCGCCTCTCGAACCCGCCCGCCCGCTCGCGGCACCTCAGCCGACGCCGGCGACCCTGGGCCAAGAGCGGACGGAGCTGTTCAAGGCCCTGATCCGCGAGGTCGCCTGCGAGCTCCTGTCCCTCAAGGAGATGCAGGAGGACGAGTCGTTCCAGAACTACGGGCTGGACTCGGTCTTTGGCGTCCAGCTGGCGATCCGCCTCGAGAAGAAGCTGAACCTGGAGATCCAGCCGCAGTGGTTGATCGACTACCCCAACCTGCGCGAGCTGGCGGCGCATGTCAGCAGCCTGGAGGTCCCCAATTGACGACCGCACCCGCCATGACGATGGCCCAGCTGCTGGGTCTGGAACCCAAGCCGGAACCGGCGCGGCCTCGCTCTGCGCGCGCCGGGCTGGCCTTCAGTTTCCTGTTCTTCTCCGACGGGCGCGCGGATACCACCAGCGCCGAGAAGTATGCGTTCACCCGCGACGTCACGCTTTTTGCCGACCGCGAGGGGTTTCGGGCCATCTACCTGCCCGAGCGCCACTTCTTCGAGCACGGCTCGATCTTCGCCAACGCCTCGATCATGACGGCCTATCTGATCGCCCAGACCCAGCGCCTGCGCTTCCGCACGGCCGGGATCTCGCTGCCGCTCCACCACCCGATCGAGGTGGTCGAGACCTGGGCCATCAACGACATCCTCTCCGGCGGTCGCGTCGATCTGGGTTTCGGCTCGGGCTGGAGCGATCGCGACTTCATCCTCGCCCCGCACCACTACGAGCAGCGCGTCAAAATCTGCCAGGAACGGATTCCCCTGGTGCAGCGGCTGTGGCGCGGCGAGACGGTGCCCTTCATGGGGCCCAAGGGCGTCGAGATCCCGATCACCGTTTACCCCCGGCCACTCCAGAAGGAGCTCCAGGTCTGGTTGCTGGCGGTGCAAAACGACGAGACCTACATCCACGCCGGCAAGCACGGCTACAACATTTTCACCATGCTGTCCGGGCTGGATCTGGAGGCCATGGGCAAGAAGTTCGCGCTCTACCGCGAGGCACGCGCGGAGGCGGGCCACGACCCCGAGACGGGCATCGTCTCGCTGATGCTGCACACCTTCCTGCACGAGGACCGCGCCGTGCTGGAGCAGGCCGTCAAGGCGCCGTTCAAGCAGTACATCCGCGGCTTCCTGGACGCCCACGTCAACGCGGGGCTGGGCAAGAGCAAGGGCGTGGACCAGATCGGTGAAGCGGAACGCGCCAAGATGCTGGAGTACGCCTTTCACCGCTATGCCAAGACGGCGGCCCTGTTCGGCGGCTTCGAGGAGGCGCGCCAGATGGTGGATCACGCGGCGGCGGTGGGGGTCGACGAGATCGCCTGCCTGGTCGATTTCGGCGTGGACTACGACCGGGTCCGCGACTCGTTCCCGCTCTTGAAGAAACTGGTTGCGGCTTATTGCTAGGGGAGAACATGGAGACACAGCAGGCACTGAAGGAAATCGAGGAAAAACTGGCGGCCCTGAGCCGGCCTAACGGCGAGCCGTCGGCGCCTCGCAACGAGCCGATCGCGATCATCGGGTTTTCTGGCAGCTTGCCGCAATCCCAAACGCTGGCCGACTTCTGGCAGGCCCTGGACCAGGATCGCTGCCTGATCGAGGCGATCCCCAGGAGCCGCTTCGATGCCGATGCCGTCTACGACCCCAGCGGCAAGGACCCTCAGCGCAGCCACACCAAGTGGGGCGGCTTCATCCCCGACATCCAGAGCTTCGATCCGCTTTTCTTCAACGTGCTGCCGCGCGAGGCGGTCGCGCTCGACCCGCGCCAGCGGCTGCTGCTGATGTCGGTCTACCACGCCCTCGAGGATGCGGGCTATGCGCCGCTGTCGCTCAAGGGCTCGGCAACGGGCATGTTCGTGGGCGCGGAGGAAAACGAATACATCCGTCTGCCCGAGTGGACGGGGGCCGGGGTCACCTCGATCGCCAACGCGCCGAGCATGATCGCCAACCAGATCTCCTACTTTTTCGATTGGCGCGGACCGAGCGAGTACAGCAACAGCATGTGTGCCGGCGGGGCCGTGGCCCTGCACCGCGCGGTGGTGGCCCTGCGCGGCGGTGAGTGCGCCCAGGCGGTGGTCGGCGTGGCCAACCTGCTGTTGCGGGCCGAGCCCTACGTGCTGCTGTCGCGCCTGGGCCAGATCAGTCCCGAACCCACCGTCCATGCCTTTGGCGCCAAGGCCAAGGGCTACCTGCCCGCCGAGGGCGTGGCCTCGGTGCTGCTGAAACCCCTGTCGCGCGCCGAGGCCGACGGCGACGCGATCTATGCCGTGCTGGAGCACTCGGTGGCCAGCTTCAACGGCCAGGGCGGCATGTCGATCGCGGCGCCGAATATCGCGGCCCACAGGGACCTGGTGCTGCGCTGCTACCGCGAGGCGGGCATCGACGTGCGCGATCTGACCTATCTCGAAGCCCAGGGCATGGGCAATCCGATCACGGACATTGCCGAATGGACCGCGCTCAACCGCGCCCTCACGGCGCTCGCGGCCGAGCAGCAGGTCAAGCTTGCGCCCGGATATTGCAAGCTCAGCAGCCTGAAGCCGATGATGGGCCACATGCAGTCGGCCTCGGCCTTCGGCGCGCTGTTCAAGATCGTGCGCGCGTTCCAGACGGACCGCCTGCACAAGATCCTGAACTTCGAAGCGATCCACCCGGACCTGGAGACCCGCGATCAGCCCTGCGCGCTCTTGACCGAGACCCAGGCCTGGCCGCGGGGCGAGCGACCGCGCCTGGCGGGCCTGCACGCCTACGGCGCCGGCGGGGCCAATGTGCACCTATTATTAAAGGAGTATCGGACCTCTGCCCAGGCCTCGCCGGAACGGGCCTGGGTGCTGCCGGTTTCGGCGCGCAGCCAGGCACAGGTCCGGCAAAGGGTCGTCCATCTGAGCGCTGCGCTCGAATCAGTGGCCGGCTGGGACTTGGCCGAGGTCGCCCTGACCCTCCAGCACGGCCGCGACACCTTCAAGGCGCGGTTGGCCTTTGTCAGTTCCAGCCTCGCCCAGTTCCACGAACAAATGCGCGCCTACCTGGCGGGCACGGCGATGCCGGGCCTGTTCACCGCGGCGGTTCCCGCGGCGGCGGACGCGGACGAGCTCGCCCAGCTGGCCTTGCGCTTCTGCCGCGGCGAGGCGGTGACCTGGCCCCAAAAACCGCGCGGCGCGCGGCGCTGCCACCTGCCCGGCTATCCCTTTGCGCTCGAGCCCTATTGGCTGGACCCACTGCCCGCACACCAAACCGACCAAGCACGACCCCTGCCCGCCCCGAGCCTTCGGCCAGCGGACCAGGCACCTACCCTACAAAGCGAGGAACCCCCCATGAAAGCCGAACCTGTCGCTGGCCCTGCCGGTACCAAAGCTGTCGAGCTCTTCACCTACCATGTCGAGACCAGCGATCAGAAGTTCCACGAGGATTACCTGACCTTCTGCCCCTTCCCCGAGCGCATACCCGGCTTCTCCATGACCCGTGTCTTCCTCAATCCCAAGCAGTACCGCAAGGAAATGGCTCTGATCCAGCGCCAACAGATCGAGATGCGCCAGGTCCTGTTCTTCAAGGAAGACTTTCAGAAGATCCGGAACCTCATGGACTTTGGCTGCGGTCATGGCACCGATGTCATTCAGATCGCCCATCACTACCCGCACATCCATACCGATGGCTTCACCATCACCGGCGCCCAGGCGGCGATGGGCAATCACCGCATCGCCGAGAAGGGCTTGACCGGCCGGGCGCGCATCTTCGAGAACGACAGTTCCAAGGTCAGGTTCCCCAAGGACGACTACGACGTCATCATCGGTCTGGAGGTCAGCTGTCTGATCTCCGACAAGCAGGCGCTGTTCCGCAATATCGACGCCTCGCTGAAGGATCAGGGCAGGGTCCTGCTGATGGACTTCATCGCCAACCTGCGCGGTGCCATCGAAGACCCGACGATCGATATCTATATCCCCAACCAGGCCCAGTGGGTGGAGAACCTGGCCCAACACCACCTGGTCATTGATGAACTGGTCGACGTTTCCCCCCAGATCGCCAACTTCCAGCACGACCCCGACCATGCCGAGAACGTCAAGGACTGCCCCAAGGTGGTGCGCGACTCCTGGCGCAATTACGCCAACAACTCGGTGGCGATCGAACGCGGTTGGCTCAGCTACGTGCTGTTCCGCCTGCGCAAGGACCTCTCGCTTTCCGTGGCGCAGCTGCGCGAGCGCAACGAGGCGGCCATGCGCGCCATGACGCCCTACCCCGAGGCGGTAGCGGAAATGGCGCGCCGCGGCCCGGCACCCTATCCGATCCTGGACGAGCGCATGCTGGCGGACGCCTACCCGGACCTGGTCGGTCAGGCGGCGATGACGCGGGCGGAGCTGGATACGCGCCTGGTGGCGCTGTTCGAGCGGACGCTCTCGCTGCCCCAGGGTCTGCTGGCGGAGGTCGAGACCTTCACCCAGCTGGGCATCACCTCGATCAACGCCGTCGAGCTGCTGGAGGCAATCAACCAAGCCTTCGCGCTGGCCCTGCCCACCAGCACCGTCTTCGCCTACAACACCCTGGGCGCCCTGGGCGATTATCTTTACGGTCTGGTCGCGCAGGCAGCGCCGGCCGCGCCGACCGCGGCGGCAGGGCCGTTGCTCGAAGCGCGGCTGGCTGCGCTGTTCCAGCGGACCTTGGGCTTGGACGCGGAGGCGCTGGCAACGCACACCTTCAACGAGCTGGGCATCAGTTCGATCCATGCGGTCGAGCTGATGGAGGCGATCAACGCCGAGTTCGGGCAGGCGCTGCCGACGAGCATCGTCTTCGCTACCAACACGCTCGCCGCCCTGGCCGAGCACCTCGGCGAGCTGATGGCGCAGCCTGCGCCTGTGACCGCGATCGCGCCGCCCGCGGCCAGGGCCGAGTCGGCTAAAGCGCCGCTGGCAGCAGCCGTCGCGCCCGCAAGCCCGGTGCGGCCACAGCCGGGTCGCGAGGAGATCGCCATCGTCGGCATGGCTGGCCGCTGTGCCCAGGCGCCCGACCTGGACGCGTTTTGGCAGCGAATCAGCGCGGGCGAGTCGTGCATCGAGCCCGTGCGGGACCCCCAGTGGCGCGCCTTCCTCGAGCCACACGGGCCGGGCGCGCAGAACATTCGCTACGGTCGCATGGAGGGGTTTGCGGACTTCGACCATGCCTTCTTCCGCATCGACCGCCACGAGGCCGAGGCCATGGACCCCATGCAGCGCGTGCTGCTGGAGGACATCTACAGCGCCCTGGAGGATGCCGGCCACGATCCCGCCGGCTTGCGGGGCCGGTCGGTGGGCACCTACATCGGCTGTGTCGGCGGCGGCGGTTCTGCCCATGACTACTCGCCCGAGGCGCTCTTGGGCATGGACGGCAGCATTCTCTCGGCCAGGATGGCCTATTTCCTCGACCTCAAGGGTCCGGCCCTGACGGTCAACACGGCCTGTTCCTCGTCGCTGGTGGCGATGGAACTGGCCTGCCAGCAACTCCACAGCGATCAGATCGAGCTGGCCATCGCCGGTGGCGTCACGCTGTACACCGATCCCGGCGCGTTTGTTTTCATGCAGCGCATGGGCATGCTCTCGCCGACGGGCCAGTGTCGGCCCTTCGACCGCGAGGCCGACGGGTTTGTCGTCGGCGACGGCTCGGGCGTGGTGATCCTCAAGCGCATGGCCGATGCGCTGCGCGACCGCGACGCGATTCACGGCGCGATCGTAGCGATCGGCAGCAATCAGAAGGGCCAGACGGCTGGCATGACGGTGCCCAGTTTCCTGGCGCTGAGCCAGTTGCAGGAGCGCCTCTACCGTGAAAGCGCGGTGGCGGTGGACGAGATCCAGTACATCGAGACCCACGGCACGGCCAGCAAGTTGGGTGACCCGATCGAATTTCATGCGCTGAACCACAGTTTCCAGCGCTTCACGACGCGCAAGCAGTTCTGTGCGCTGGGCTCGGTCAAGGCGAATATCGGCCACACCACCGCGGCGGCGGGGGTCCTGGGCGTGATCAAGGTGCTGCTGGCCTTCCGCCACGAGCAGTTGCCGCCCTGCCTGAACTTCAAGCAGGCCAACGAGCATATCGACTTCGCCAACAGCCCCTTCTACGTCTCCACCGAGGCGCGGCACTGGCCGGAACCGGCGGGCGGAAAGCGCCTGGCGGCGGTGACGGCGCTGGGCTACAGCGGCACCAACGCGCACCTCGTGCTGCGCCAGGTCGCGCCGGTCAAGGCCGCCGCGCCGGGTGCCGAACAGGACGTGATCCTGCCGCTCTCGGCCAAGACGCCGACGGCGCTGCGCGCCTATGCCCTCAAGTTGGCGGCCTGCCTCACGCCCGACCTGGACCTGCGCGCCGTCGCCTATACGCTGCAGGTGGGCCGCGAGCAGATGCGCTATCGCTGCGCCCTTTTGGGGCGGAACCTGGCGGAACTCCAGGCGCGGCTGCTCGTTTTCGGACGCGCGGCGGACGATACCGCTCATGATCGGGTCTGGAGCGGCGACAGTCGCCGGCCCGACCCCAAACCGCGGCGGCCGAGCCAGGATCTGGCCGCGTTGGCAGCCGACTGGGTTCGAGGCGTTCGGGTCGACTGGCTGAGCCTTTATGGCGTCGACTTGCCGATGCGGCTCCATTTGCCGAGCTATGCGTTCGAACGCGTGAACCTGGCCCGACGGGCTGCGATCGCCCCCCTGACCCAAGCGGATCAAAAGGTTGCCGCCGCGGAAGCAGACCTGCGCTCCTGGCTGCTCGACCTGATTGCGGCGCAGTTGGGCCAGAACCCGGAGGACCTGGACCCTGAGCGCAGCTTCTTCGAGCTGGGTCTGGACTCGTTGGCCTTCACCCTTCTGCGGGACCGACTCGGCCAGCTCCTCGGCACGCCGTTCGACACCAGCATCCTGTTCGAATACGGCACGCTCGCCAAACTGTCTGAGTATCTGACGGCACAGGGCCTGGTGCCGAGTCGGCTCCCTGGGCCAACCCAGCCGATCGCGCGCCGAGCGGGCGCCTTCCCGGAGCTGGTGCAGCTCAATGGTGTGCGCGAGGGACGACCCGTTTTCTGGATACACGGCGGACTGGGCGGGGTGCAGCCCTACCATGCCCTTGCAGCGGTCTGTGGCCGTCCCTTCTACGGCATCCAGGCCCGCGGCTGGCGCGGGGAGCGCGCGCCGCTCCACGGTGTCCAAGCCATGGCCGCCTACTATATCCACGCGATTCAGAGCGTGCAGCCGTGCGGACCCTACGATCTCGGCGGCTATTCGCTCGGGGGTCTGCTGGCCTACGAGATTGCCCGGCAATTACAGGAGTTGGGCGAGACCGTCGCGCATGTGGTGATGGTGGACACGTTCGACCTCAACGGCATCAGCACGCTCGACCTCTCGGTCAAAAGCGAGTACCTGCAAGCGGTCAATATCGCCCTGCAGACAAAGGTCATGCAGGCGCCGGACCGCTTCGCCGAGGTTCTGATCCATCGCGACGAGCTGGACGCCAGTCTGGACGACGCATCCTTCTTGAAGCAGTTGGTCGATCTGGCCAAGACCCGCGGCCTGCGCACCAGTGACCGACAGTTGGCGGATACCATTCGCCGCGTGTCAGCGGTCCAGCGCGGCTACGAGGCGCATCGCTACCAGATCGCGCCCCTGCCCGACCCGAACGGCCTGGCGTGCACCTACTTCCTCAATGGCAGCGGTGTCTACATGGGCGACCTGGCCCCCTATTTCCTGATCGAAGGCGACGAGATTGCACTCGATGACCGCTGCCATTGGGAAGTCTGGTCCAAGCACTGCCCCAAGTTCCAGCTACTGGAGGTGGCGAGCTCAAACCATCTGGTCATGCTCTCCGAAGCGCAAGCCCTTCAGCCACTGACCCACTTCTGCCGCGCGCTCTACGCGGCCGAAGGCCCGGATCAGGCGGCGCTGACCCAGCTGGCCCACGACCTGCGCCGGACCCAAGTCAGCGCGCCCGTTTGATTGGAGCTGGACCAGGCTACGGCGAGGTCGGGACAATTGGGACAAAACGCTTGATCACGACCTGTTCATGGGGTACAACCGGGCAAG
The DNA here is from genome assembly GCA_964423555.1 of uncultured Holophagae bacterium. GTDB lineage: Bacteria > Acidobacteriota > Holophagae > Acanthopleuribacterales > Acanthopleuribacteraceae > CAYRFM01. The sequence goes on from CAYRFM010000001.1 coordinate 193,563, forward strand.
GGTAAGGATGAGGTGGGTCATGATCGTTGGAATTTCCGTTGTGAACTTCAAGGGGATCAAGGAAATTAGAAATATTCAACTGTCGCGATTTCACGTCTTGGTCGGGCCGAATGGTGTTGGCAAGACAACCTTTCTCGATGCCATCGACTTTGTCCGGGATTGCTTGATAAAAAGCCCCGCGATGGCTGTCGAGTCACGGCACAGTGCCGACTTTAACGACCTTACCTGGAAGCGACAGGGCGGAACGATTGAGATTGAACTTTGGCTTGATCTAGCTGACCGGCTACCTGCCTTGGCAGATCGATTGATCAATTATCGGCTTGCCATTAAACAGGATCAGAAACTTGGGGTCTGTGTCGATGATGAGATTCTCCGGGTATACGCCAAAAGCTGGATTCAAAGTGGCACAGCCTTTGGCTTCAGTCCCAAGGTAAAGCCCAAACGACTTTTGGGCAAAACCATCAAGGGGACCGACTTCTATGCTCGCGAGAAAGGGACCTATCAGGATTCCTTCAATTTCGGCTTGGATAAGCTGGCCCTAGCTCTCACGCCACCAGACGAGGAGCGCTACCCGACCGCAAATGCGGTGCGACGCTTTGTAATGCAGGGCGTCCGCTACATCCAGCTCAACAGCTCGTCCATGCGTTTGCCGTGCCCCGCGACCCGCCCCACTGACTTAGAGTTGGACGGCACCAATCTAGCGCGGGTTGTGGGTCGCCTGCTTGGCGCCAATGGCGGTTTGGGGCCTTACTGGGCAGAGGCAGGGACGCCGGTCTATCACTGGGTCGAACATCTGCGCTATGCGTTGCCTGACCTGTTAAACATCGGATGGGCACGGCGACAGGCCGACAACGCCGAGTTTCTGATGCTCCGCTATGAAAATGGACTCGAGGCGCCAAGCTGGGTGCTTTCGGACGGTACCTTGAGAATGCTCGCGTTGACCTTGCCCGCATTCCTGCCTGCGCAACCGGCCCTCTACATGGTAGAAGAGCCGGAAAATGGCGTTCATCCCAAAGCGTTGGAGATTATCCTGCGCTCCCTTTCGACAGTGCCCGCATCTCAGATGCTGCTCGCAACCCACTCGCCCTTTGTGGTGCAACAGTGCGGGCTTGAACCGCTGCTTTGTTTCAGCCGCGATGCCGAAGGCGCCCATATCACCGCTGGCGCGATGCACCCCATGTTACAGGACTGGGATGGCACGCCTGACTTGGGCATCGTATTTGCCGCGGGCGTGCTGGAATGAAAGACTTGCTCGTCTATGTCGCCGACGCCGATGCCCAAGCCTTTATGAACGCCCTCCTGAACAAGCATGTCGCACTGGCCATCCGGCCGATTTCCTTCGATATTGAACGCCACCCGCAGCGGGATCCCGGCATGGTGCAGAGTGGTGCTGAGCTGACGCGAATGAAGAAAGGGAACTATCAAAAAGCGCTGCTCACCTGGGATCACCACGGTTCCGGTCGAGAACACAAGCAATCGCCCGAACAGGTTCAGGTTGAAATGCAGGACAAGCTCGACTCTTTTACCTGGCGTGGCAACAGTTCAGTGACAATTTTCGTGCCCGAGCTAGAACAGTGGCTATGGCATAGCGAGAGTGCGCTCCTCAAATATTTCGGCGTTTCCAAAGACCAGTTAAACGCCTGGTTAGAAAATGGTTTTGGCAAGGATCTGGACAAATTCAAGGCTGAGCAGCCCAAGGAGCTTTTCGAGTATGTGATGAGGGATCGCCTCAAGAAAACGATTTCCCCGAGAGACTTTGCAGAAATAGGCAAGCTCGCAAGCGTGGGCGGACTGGAGCAATGCCCAAGCTTCTGCGCCATAGTCAGCGCATTGCGCGCATGGTTCCCACCGTCCTGATTCTGTATGACGCAAGCAACAACCGGGGCCCCTAGGCCAAGACTTCCCCCATGCTCATCGGACCATACGCGTTCCCTATCACCAAGACAAGGCGGCGGGGGCGCCTTGTACGACTTTGTCAGGTTGATGATCAAGGCAGGTCCCGCAGGCGCTGTAGCTGCTGTAGCGCAAGATGCAATCTTGCGCCGGGCGGCGGGTGAATTCTCAAAGCGGTCTTTTCAGTAGAGCGTAACTCCGGGAGCGTCCCTCTGAAATGATTCTGTTTTTTGCCAAACGTCGAGTGGAGACGACCTTTTCGGCTAAGCTCTAGTCACCACTAACGAAATGGGTCACGAAAAATGCCAGAGCGCACTGCGCACTAACGAAATGGGTCACGAATAATGCCAGGGCGCACTGCGCACTGACGAAATGGGTCA
>CAYRFM010000002.1:0-1059 GCA_964423555.1 uncultured Holophagae bacterium
GGTCCGCGACGGCGCGACGCTCGCCGACCTGGCGACGACCAGCCAGCTGGGCCGCATCGCCCAAGCCCACCGCCTGGCCGTGCTGGCCGACACGCTCGTCGAACTGCGCGCCGCCCTCGGCGCCTGGCTGGAGGATCGCCCCGCCCCGCGCCTGTTCAGCGGCGTTTCCGCCCGCGCCCAGCAGGCGCCAACCGACCCAGCCGCCGACCTGGCCGCATCCGCCCGCGCCTGGGTGGCCGGCGCCCCTTGTGACTGGTCGCGCCTGGCCGCGCCGGGCCACCGCTGCGCCTTCCCGCTGACCCGCTTCGCCCCGACCCGCCACTGGATCGAGACCGTTGCCGCGCCCGCGCTGGCCCCGCTCGAAGCAGCGCCTTCGCCCGTTGTCGCCGCGCCCGCACGCGTCCTCGACCCGGAGCAGGTGACCGATGCCGCTGACTGCACTCGCTTGGCCGCGCTGATCCTGCCGTTGCTGCGCCGCCCGCCCGCCGCGCTCGATCCCGACCATGTCCTGGGCGATTTCGGCTTCGACTCGATCGCCGCCATGAAGGCCGTCAACCGCCTGCGCGACCTTAGCGGTCACGCCATCCCCACCGTCGCCATCTTCCGCTTCCGGACTCTGCGCGAGCTGCGCGCTTACCTGCTGGCGGAGAGTTTCCTCGAGCGCGACCAGCTGGATCGACCTGCCGCTACCGAGGCGCTCGACCAGGTCGTCGCCCACCAGGAGGCCCTGCGCCTGCGCTTCCACGTCGGTCCCCAGGGCCCGCGCCAGTCTGCTCTGCCCGTCTGCCGGCTCGCGCTGCCCGTGATCGACCTTGTCGGATTAGCCAGCAGCCGCCAGGACGCCGAGCTGGACCGCTTTGGCTGCGCCGATAGCCGCCGCGGCTTTGTCATGGATCAGGGCCCGATGGTGCGCCTGACCCTATTCCGCCTCGAGCCCCACCGCCACGTCATGGTCCTCAACCTGCACCACATCGTCGCCGACGGCTGGAGCTGGAACCTCGTGCTCGACCAGCTGGCCGCCTGCTACCGCGCCGAACTGCTGGGCCTGCCCCAGCCACT
>CAYRFM010000002.1:1081-1365 GCA_964423555.1 uncultured Holophagae bacterium
CCGCCATCGCCGCCGCCCGCAGCGAGGAAGATGCCAGCAACTTCGCCTGGTGGTGCGACCACCTGCGCGGCGCCGAGCCCTACCTCGAGCTGCCCAGCGACCGACCGCGCCCCGCCCGCCAGCGCTTCCAGGGCGGTGCCGTGCGCCTGCGGCTGGCGCCCGAGCTGGGCCAGCGCCTAGCCGAGCAAGCCCGCGTTCGCGGGCTGAGCCTGTTCCACCTGCTGCTCGGCGCCTTCGAGATCCTGCTCCACCGCGCCAGCGGCCAGGACGAGTTGCTGCTGGGC
>CAYRFM010000002.1:1375-9526 GCA_964423555.1 uncultured Holophagae bacterium
GCCCGTCGCCGCTCGCGAGCACAGCGAGGTCGAAGCCGTCGTCGGCTTCTTTGCCGAGACGCTCGTGCTGCGCTGCGACTTCGCCGACCAGCCCAGCGGCGCGACCCTGCTGCGTCGCCTCGCCGACGAGGTCGCCGAGGTCCAGGCCCGCGGCGCCTTCCCGCTCGAGCGCCTGGTCGACGCGCTCGGCATCCCCCGCGACCTCTCGCGCAACCCGCTGTTCCAAGCCGTCTTCTCTTATTATGAATTGGTCGCGCCCGACTTTGCCGGCACCTGCCTGGCCGCCCACTTCCGCCCGATCGAGCGCGGGGTCGCCCACTTCGATCTGACCCTGATCCTCAGCCACGGCGAGGACGGCATCTGGGGCGAACTGGAGTACAACACCGAGCTGTTCGAGCACGAGACCATCCAGCGCCTGGGCGACCAGTTCCAGATCCTGCTCGAGGGTCTGCTGGACCAGCCCGACCTGGCCGTCGGCCGCCTGCCGCTGCTCTCCGCCGCCGAGCGCGCCCCCCTGCTCGCCTGGCAGGCCCAGCCGCGCGCCTGGGACGGCCCCGTCGACGTGCTCGCCCAGGTCCAGGCCTGCGCCGCGCGCATGCCCGAGGGCGAGGCCCTGTGCTGCGGCGAGACGGTGCTGAGCTACCGCCAGCTGATCACGCGCTGCGATGCTCTGGCCGCGCGCCTGCGCGCCCTCGGCGTCGGCCCCGAGGTGCCCGTCGGTATCTGCCTCGGCCGTACCCACCACACCTATCTGGCGCTGCTGGCGATCCTCCGCGCCAGCGGCGTCGTCGTGCCGCTCGACCCCTCCTATCCCGCCGAGCGCCTCAGTTACATGGCCGCCAGCGCGCGCCTGCACCTGATCCTCTCCGAGCGCGCGGTTGCCGAGCAGTTGCCATCCCTCGACAGCCCGCCCTTGCTCGTCGAGGATTGGCCGAGCAGCGCGCCCACCGCGGCCTTCCCCGACGTCGACCCCCTGCAGCTGGCCTACATCACCTTCACCTCCGGTTCGACCGGCGTGCCCAAGGGCGTCGCCATTGGCCGCGACCTGCTCGGCAACATGGTCCGCTGGCAGGTCGACCACAGCGGCCTCAGCGCCGGCGAGCGCACCATGAGCTTCGCGCCGATCAGCTTCGACGTCACCTTCCAGGAATCGTTCGGCAGCTGGTGCAGCGGCGGCGCGCTGGTCGTCGTCGACGACAAGGTCCGCCGCGACGCCCAGTTGCTGGCCGCCTCGCTGCTGCGCCTGCGCATCAGCCGGATTTTCTTGCCATTCGTCGCGCTGCAGCACCTGGCCCTGGCCGTCCAGGACGGCGCGCCCACGCCGTTCTACTTGCGCGAGGTCGTCACCGCCGGCGAGCAGCTGCAGGCCACCGAGGCCCTGCGCGCCTTCTTCCGCGCCCTGCCCAAGTGCCGCCTGCTCAACCACTACGGCCCCTCCGAGACCCACGCCGCCAGCTGGTACGCCCTGCCCGACCAGCTGGAGCGCTGGACCAGCCTGCCGCCCGTCGGCAAGCCGATCGACAACGCCGTGCTCGTGCTCTGCGATCGCTTGGACCAGCAGGTCCCGATCGGCTGCGACGGCGAGCTCTTCCTCGGCGGCCGCATCGTCGGCCGCGGCTATTACGGCCAACCGGCCCTGACCGCCCAGCGCTTCCTGCCCGATCCCTTCGCCAGCGAGCCCGGCGCGCGCCGCTACCGCACCGGCGACAAGGCCCGCTGGCGCGGCGACGGCAACCTGCTGTTCCTCGGCCGCCTCGACGGCCAGGTCAAGATCCGCGGCTACCGCATTGAACCAGGCGAGATCGAGAGCCGCCTGATGGCCCACCCCGACGTGCGCAAGGCCGTCGTCCTCGCCAAGCCCACGGCCCACGGCGGCAAGCGCCTGATCGCCTTCGTCCAGCCCGAGGACATGGCCCGCCAACCCCAGGACCTGCGCGCGACCCTGGCGCTGGACCTGCCCGAGTACATGATCCCCGCCGTCTTCGTCTTCATCGCCAGCCTGCCGCTGACCCCGGCCGGCAAGGTCAACCGCCGCGCCCTGCTGCTCGAGGAATTGCCCGCCGCGCCCGCGCCCGTCGCCGGCCCCAGCGGCGGCGCGCTCGAGGACCAGCTCGGCCAGATCTGGTGCGAGCTGTTGGAGTTGCCCGCGGTTGGACCCGCCGACCACTTCTTCGAGGTCGGCGGCCACTCGCTGCTGGCGATCCGACTCTGCTCCCGCGTGCGCGCCCTACTCGGCATTGAGCTGGCCATCTCGGCCGTGTTCGAGCACCCGCGCCTGGCCGAGCTGGCCCACTACCTGGCCGGTCGCCCGCGCCTCGCCGGCCAGACCATCGCGCCCATGCCCCGCGACCAGGTCGCGCCCCTGTCCTTCGCCCAGAGCCGTCTGTGGTTCCTCGACCGCCTGCTCGGCGGGAGCCCCGTCTACAACATCCCCTTCGTGCTGGATCTGACCGGCCCGCTCGACCTGCGCGCCTTCGCCGCCAGTTTGGAGACCGTCGTCGACCGCCATGAATCCCTGCGCACCGTCTTCCACCACGTCGATGGCCAAACTTGGCAAGAGCCCGACGGCGCCCGCCCGCGCCCGCTCCAGCTCATCGATCTGAGCGCGCTGCCGACCGGCGATGCCGCCGCGACCGCCGAGGCGATCGCCGTCCGCGCCGCCCGCCAGGTCTTCGATCTGGCCGCCGGCCCGCTCAGCCAGGCGCTGGCGCTGCGCCTGACGCGCGAGCAACACCGCCTCGTCCTGACCCAGCACCACAGCATCTCCGACGGCTGGTCCTTAGCCGTGCTCGTGCGTGAGGCCGGCCAGGCCTACGCCGCCCTACTCGCCGGCCAGACGCCCGCCCTGCCGCCGCTGACGCTGCAGTATCGCGACTTCGCCTACTGGCAGCGCGCCCAGGTTCAGGGCGACCTGCTCGAGCGCAGACTCGCTTACTGGCAGGGCAAACTCGGCGGCGAGCTGCCCGAGCTGGAACTGCCCACCGACCATCCCCGCCCCAAAATCGCCGACTTCCAGGGCGACGCCTATGACTTCCGCATCGATGCGGAGACCACCGCTCGGCTCGAGGCCCTCGCGCACGCCCAGGGCGTCACCCTGTTCGCCGTGCTCCTGACCGCCTTCCAGGTCCTGCTCCACCGCACCAGCGGTCAGGATCGCGTCCTCACCGGCACGCCCGTCGCCGGCCGCGCGCGCGCCGAGCTGGAGGACCAGATCGGCTTCTTCGTCAACACCCTGGTATTAGCCACCGACCTCGGCGGGCGCCCCACGCTCGGCGCCTTCCTCGCCGCCGTCGCCGAGACCGCGCGCGAGGCCATCGACCACGAGCTGCCGCTCGACACGCTCGTCGACCATTTCCGCGCCGATCGCGACCTCTCCCGCAACCCGCTGTTCCAGGTCGTCTTCTCCCTGCTCAACCTGCCCGTGCCCAACCAGACCTTCCGCGGGCTCGAAAGCCGCGAACGCACCGTGCGCCGCCGCCTCTCGCAGGTTGACCTGACCCTCGGCTTCGCGCCCGATGCCGCCGGCCTGCGCGGCTGGATCGAGTACAGCACCGCGCTGTTCGAGCATGAGACGATCGCGCGCATGGTCGGCCAGCTCCAGCTGCTGCTGCGCAGTCTGCCCGAGCAGCTGGCCACCGCCGTCGACGCCCTGCCGCTGCTGGCGCCGGCCGAACGTCTGGCCGTGCTCCACGGCTGGCACCAACCGCCCGCCGAATTGCCCGGCAGCTCGATCCACGAGCGGGTCGCGCGCATGGCCGAACTCACGCCCGACGCCGTCGCCGTGGCCCAGGAGGGTCGCCAATTCACCTATCGCCAGCTCAACCGCCAGGCCAATCGCCTCGCCCGCCACTTGCGCAAACACGGCGTCGGCCGCGAGCAGGTCGTCGGCCTGGCGCTCGAACGCGAGCCCGACCTGATCCTGGCGATGCTGGCCGTGCTCAAGGCCGGCGGTGCCTATCTGGCGCTGGCGCTGGACCAGCCGGCCGAGCGCCTGGCCTATCTGCTCGACGACAGCCGCGTCCAGCTACTGCTCTCGCTCCGCGAGACCCTCGACCAGCTGAATCTCGCCCAGCCGCTGACCACCGTCCTCGTCGAAGAGCGCCGCGCCCTCGGCGACCACGACGACAGCGATCTGGACGCCGCTGTCGCGCCCGAGCACCTGGCCAACATCATCTATACTTCCGGCTCGACCGGCCAGCCCAAGGCCACCGGCCTGACCCACGCCGGCGTCTTGCGCGTCGCCTATGCGGCCGGCCCGATCAGCTTCTCCGCCGCCACCGTCAGCCTGCTGCTCTCGCCCATCAGTTTCGACGCCGCCACCCTCGAGATCTGGCCCGTCCTGTTCCACGGCGGCCGCCTGGAACTGTTCCCGCCCGGTCCCTTGGCGCTCGACCGCCTCGGCGACACGCTCGTGCGCCGCCAGGTCAATTTCGCCTTCTTCACGCCCGCCCTGTTCAACCTCATGGTCGAGGAGCGGGTCGAGGACCTAGCCGGCGTGCGCCAGATCGTCAGCGGCGGCGACGTCATGTCCGTCAACCACGCGCGGCGCCTGCTCGAACACTGCCCCGAGGTTCGGCTGATCAACATCTACGGCCCGACCGAAGCCTCCGTCTACTTGACCAGCGCCCTACTGCGCACGCCCGCCGAGACCGGTGAGGAGATTGCCCTGGGCCGACCCCTCGGCCATACCGGCTGCTACGTGCTCGACCGCTTCCTCTCCCTGTTGCCCCTCGGCGTGCCGGGCCAGATGGCCGCCTCCGGCTGCGGCCTGGCCCGTGGCTACCTGGGCAAACCTGCCCAGACGGCTCTCGCGTTCGTGCCCAACCCCCACAGCGGACTGCCCGGCGACCGCCTCTACCTCGTCGGCGACCGGGTTCGTCGCGAGCCCGGCGGCGACCTGCGCTTCCTCGGCCGCCTCGACAACCAGGTCAAGATCCGCGGCTTCCGCATCGAGCTGGGCCATCTCGAGCGCGTGCTGGAGACCGCGCCCGGCGTCGGCCGCGCCGTTGTCGTCGCCCGCGGCACGGGCGCCAGCGACCGCCGCCTCGTCGGCTACGTCGAACCCGATCGCCCCGATCGCGTTCTCGAGAGCGGCGAACTGCGCGCCTACCTCGAGACCAAGCTGCCCGGTTATATGGTGCCGTCCGCGCTGGTCGTGCTGGAGCGTCTGCCGATCAATCGCCACGGCAAGATCGACCGCCGCAACCTGCCCGCACCGAGCGTCCAGACGGCTGACAGCAAGCCCAGTACGCCGCTGGAGCAGGCCCTGATCGAGATCTGGAGCGAGCTCTTGGAACGGCCCGTGAGCGCTGCCGACAACTTCTTCGAGGCCGGCGGCCACTCGCTGCTGGCGATCCGCCTGTGCTCCAAAATCCGTCAAAAGCTCGGCTTCGACCTGCGCGTGACTCAGCTGTTCGAGCACCCCGCGCTGCGCGACCTGGCCCACGTGCTGGAGTCCAGCTTCAAGGCCGCGCGCGAGCTGATCCGCCCCATGCCGCGCGACCAGCGCGCGCCGCTGTCCTTCACCCAGAGCCGGCTGTGGTTCCTCGACCGCCTGCTCGGCCAGAGCCCGGCCTACATCATTCCCCAGATCTTCGAGCTGCGCGGCCCGCTCGATCCGCTGGCCTTGGAACGGGCGCTGGCCTTCGTCGTCGATCGCCACGAGGCACTGCGCACCGTCTTCCGCCAGGTCGACGGCACGCCCTGGCAGGAGCTCGATGCCTGCCGGCCCGAGCCGCCGCGCTTCGTCGACCTGCGCCGCTTCGACGCGGCCGATGCACGCGCGCTGGCTGCCGAGCTGGCCGTGCGCGACGCCCGCCTGCCGTTCGACCTGGCCACGGGTCCGCTGCTCAGGGCGACCGTGCTGCTGCTGGCGCCCGGCCTCCAGCAGTTGCTGTTGACCCAGCACCACATCATCTCCGACGGCTGGTCCGTCGGCGTGCTGCTGCGCGAACTCGGCTTCGCCTACGCCTGCCAGCTGGGCGGCACGGCACCGGAGCTGCCGCCGCTAGCCCTGCAGTTCCGCGACTTCGCCTACTGGCAGCGCGGGCACCTCCGAGGACCCGTGCTCGACGAGCTGCTCGCCTACTGGCGCGGCAAGCTGGGCGAGACCCTGCCCGAACTGGACCTGCCCACCGACTTTCCGCGCCCGAAACTCAGCGACTTTCAGGGCGACGCCTTCAACTTCCGCCTCGACCTTGCGCTGACCCGCCGGCTCGAGGCCTTTGCCCTCGAGCGTGGCCTGACCCTGTTCGCGACTCTGTTTGCCGGCTATCAGATCCTGCTCCATCGGCTCAGCGGCCAGGACCGCATCTTCACCGGCACCCCGGTCGCGGGGCGGGACCGCGCCGAGCTGGAGGACCAGATCGGCTTCTTCGTCAACACCCTCGTGCTGGACACGGATCTCAGCGGACGGCCGCGACTCGACCAGTTCCTCGCCCAGGTTGGCCGCACCGTCGTCGGCGCCATGAACCACCGCGGCCTGCCGCTGGACAAGCTCGTCGAGGCCTACCCCAGCGACCGCGACCTCTCGCGCAACCCGCTGTTCCAGGTCGTCTTCACCCTGCAGAACCTGCCCATGCCGGCTCAGCCCTTCAACGGCCTCCAGCTCGAGGAACGGCTGGTGCGCCGCGGCCTTTCCCAGTTCGACCTGACTCTCGGCTTCCAGCGCGACGAGCTGGGCCTGCACGGCTGGGTCGAGTTCAGCACCGGCCTGTTCCGGGCCGCCACCCTGCAGCGCTACGTCGGCCTGCTGGAGACACTGCTGCGCGCCCTGCCCGAGCACCTGCAGACGCCGGTCGAGGCCCTGCCCTGGCTGGCCGATACTGAGCGCCGGCGCCTGCTCGACGACTGGCAGCGCGGCGCCGAGCCCTGGGCCTACGCCTCCGTCCAGGCCCGCTTCGAGGCCCTGGCCGCGGCCCAACCCAACGCCGTCGCCCTGGTCCAGGGCCGTCGCCGCCTGACCTATGCCGGCCTGGAGCGCCGCGCCAACCGCCTGGCCCACCAGCTGCGCGAGCTCGGCCTGCAGCCCGAGCAGGTCGTCGGCCTAGCCCTGGAACGCGGCATCGACCTGATCGTCGCCATGCTGGCGACGCTGAAAGCGGGTGGCTGCTACCTGGCCCTCGCGCTCGACCTACCCGCCGAGCGTCTGGCCTACCTGATCCGCGACAGCCGCCTGCGCCTGGTCCTCACGGATCGCGCCGCGGCCGCCAAGCTCCCGCCCGAGCCCGCGCTGGAACCCGTCTTCCTGGAGGAGGTCGCCGCCGCGCTGCAAAGCCACGCGCTCGGCCTGGCGGCGGAGGATCGCCAGCTGGCCAACCTGATCTACACCTCTGGCTCGACCGGCCAGCCCAAGGCCACCGGCCTGCCCCACGCGGGCGTGCTGCGCCTGGCCCTGGCCGGCGGCCACGCCTCCTTCTCTCCCGCCACCGTCGGCCTGCAGCTGGCACCGCTCTCGTTCGATGCCGCGACCCTCGAGATCTGGTCTGTCCTGCTCAACGGCGGTCGTCTCGAAATCTACCCCAACGAGGCCTTGGCGCTGGACAAGCTGGGCGCCTTCCTGCTGGCCCGCAAAGTCACTTTCGCGTTCCTCACCGCCGCCCTGTTCACCGCCATGATCGAGGAGCGCCTTGAGGACCTGCGCGGCTTGACCCAGCTGTTCAGCGGCGGTGACGTCATGTCGCAGAGCCACGCCCGCCGCTTCCTCGAGCGCTACCCCGGCGCCCGGCTCTACAACGGCTATGGCCCAACCGAGACCTCGGTGATGATCACCTGCCAGTGCATCGAGCGCGCCGAACAGATCGACGGCGCCGTCGCCCTGGGCGGGCCCGTCGGCGCGACCCAGGCCTACGTGCTCGATCGCTTCCTGCAGCTGGTGCCGGCCGGGGTGCCGGGCCAGATGGCGGCCGCCGGCTGCGGCCTGGCCCGCGGCTACCTGGGCCGACCCGCCCAGACCGCGCGCCAATTCGTGCCCAACCCCTTCGCCACCCAACCCGGCGAGCGCCTCTACCTCGTCGGCGACAGGGTCCGCATCGACCACCAGGGCAGGCTCCAGTTCCTCGGCAGGGTCGACAACCAGGTCAAGCTGCGCGGCTTCCGCATCGAGCTGGGCGAGATCCAGCGCCTGCTGGAAAGCCTCGCGGGCGTCGGCCA
>CAYRFM010000002.1:9616-34322 GCA_964423555.1 uncultured Holophagae bacterium
CTGGACCGCCGCCGCCTACCCGAGCCCGAGGCCACGCCTGCCCAGCAACGCGCGCCCAGCGGCCCGCTGGAGCAGGCGTTGGTCTCGCTCTGGCGCGAGCTCTTGGGCCGGGCCGTCGGCGTCGATGACAACTTCTTCGGGCTGGGCGGCCACTCGCTGCTGGCAACGCGTCTGGTCGCGCGCATCAACCGCGCCTTCGGCGCCGAGCTCAGCGTGCGGCAGCTGTTCGAGCACAAGACCGTGGCCGGCATCGCCGCGCTGTTGGCCGGCGGCGCCGAGGCCGCGGCCTGCGCAGCCTGCTACCGGCCCTTGGTCGAGCTCTCCCATGGCTCTAGCGAACCGCCGCTGTTCCTGGTCCACCCGGGCGGCGGCGAGGTCGGCGCCTATGGGGCGCTGGCCAGCAGCTTGCCCCATCGGCTCTGTGCCTTTAGCGCGCGCGGCCTGGAGCCGGGTCAGCTGCCGTTCGAGTCGGTCGAGACCATGGCGCTGGCCTATGCCGTCGCGCTGGAGGAGGCCTATCCCGAGGGTCCGATCGTGCTGGGCGGCTGGTCATTTGGCGGCTGCGTGGCCTTCGCCATGGCGCGGCTGTTGGCCGAGCGCGGTCGACCCGTGGCCCGACTGGTGCTGCTGGACGCCTACGCGCCGCTGGGGCCGCCCGCCTTCGACCCAGGCGATGACCTGGGTCTGCTCCAGCTCTTCGCCAGCGACCTGGGCCAGATCTACGGCCAAGCGCTGACCGTGGCGCGCGAGCATGCCGGCGACCTGAGCCAGGTCTTCGATCGCTTCTACGCCGATGCTGTCGCTCGCGGCGTGCTCGACCGGGACGTGCCGCGAGCGCGGCTGTGGTCGGCCTTCGCCGTCTTCCGCGCCAACTGCATCGCCCGCGACCAGTACCGACCGGATGCGCTGGACCTGCCGATCACCCTGCTTCGCGCGGAGGAGCTTCCCGATTTCATCCACACCCCGCCCGCCGAGGATCTCGGCTGGCGCCAACTGACCACCGGGCCGCTGGACGTGACCACCGTGCCTGGCACCCACTACAGCATGATGGCTCGGCCGCTGGTCGGCCAGCTGGCGACGGCCCTGGCCCGCGTCCTCAACCACGCGCGCACCTCGCCGGTGACCCAGCCACCCATCCCAGACAAGGGTCTGAAACCCTCGGCCTCGTGACATGGAGGAGCGAGACCGCGGGCCAGACGTTTAACCGCTAACCAAGACTGCCGCACACATAAGGAGAAGCTGATGAACATTCAAAAGGTCCTGAAAAGCAACCCGGTTCGCCGCGAGTTGTACCACCACGAGCTCTTCGCCGCCGAGAGTTTCAGCATGGAGAGCGCCGCTTACCTGCTGGGCCAATACTGGCACCCGCTGCACTATTTCCCGAACTTCCTGGCCCGTTTCATCGATGCCGCGCCCTCGCTGGCAATCCAGGCCGCAACCGCCGCGATCCTCAACGAGGAGCTGGGTGAGGGCAACATCGCCAACGCCCACGAGAAGCTGTACGTCGACACCATCTGCCCGCTGGGCTTCACGGAAGAGCAGCTGACCGCGCAAGCGCCCAACGAGGCGACACGGGCCTTGGTCGAGCTCTACCGCAGCACCTCCGCCGAGCTCTACGGCGCCCTGGGCAGCATGTACGCCACCGAGTCGACCGACCTGGCCATCGTCGCCGGCATCGGCAAGCTGGTCAAGAAGGCGGCCAACCACAAGGGCTCGATCGGCTGGATCGACATCCACATCCAACAGGAACCGGGCCACGTCGACAAGACCGACGACACGGTCATGTCGCTGACGGAAGAAGAGGAAGCGCTGGTCGTCCAACACGCCGAAAACATGTGGCGCGGCTGGATCAACTTCTTCAACGCCGTCCGCGAACACGCCCTGCAACCGGCCTAAACAAGGAACAAGCCGCAAGACCCAAGACCCAAGGCGCCAGCCGCAAGGTTGGCGCCCTCGTCAAGTCACAAGAAAGCTGTCGGCGAAGCCGGCGTACCGTCTGAACTGGGCAGTTGTAGCGCAATTTCCAAAATTGCGCGGTTGCAGTCACGATCAGCTGCCGTGAAGGGTACTGATTGACCAACCTCATGGCCCCCCGCCCAGGCGCTATGAAACCCCAGTGGCGCCAGCCGCCAGGCTGGCGATTTGCTGCGTAAGGAACCGCGTAGCGAAAAAGCCTTGATGCCAGGCTCTGCCGATCATCGTAGGCGTTCGCTTTATTTCTCTTGGCCTGGGAGATACAAGGGCAAATAATGTGGCGCAACATCCAATGTTGCGCTGATCGCAGTCAAGCCCAAGGCTCAAGGGTAAGCCCAATGTGGCGCAACATCCAATGTTGCGCTGGTCGCAGTCAGGTTAACCTGCCTTCTGGCAGGTACCCCACCCATTTGTGCATGATTTCCCCTGGGCGTTCGGGGTGGAGCCGTGAATACCCAGGCATTCCGGTGATCCGCATCACATCTCTGCACGTTCTGTCCCTGGGCATTTGAGCATGTGTCTATCCTGGGCTAGGTCGCACAGGAGGTCGCTGCCATGAGCCCTGAACGCATCCATCTGATAGATCCTACCGTTGACTGCGTCGTCAAGCGTCTGCTCGGATCCGAGCAGCATAAAGACCTGACCCTGAGTTTCCTCAATGCCGTGCTGGAACGCGAGGGTGCTGCTCGTCTAGTCGAGGTCATTTTCCTGAAAACCCATCTGGTGAAGAACCACCTGGAGGAAAAGGAGCCGATCGTCGACATCATGGTCCGCGACCAGCGCGGCGATTTCTACCTGATCGAGATCCAGAACCAGCACGAGCGCTTCCTCGAACAGCGCGCCTTCTACGGCTGGGCCAAGGCGATTGCCGGCACTTTGGCTGAGGGAAAGGGCTATGGCGAGCTCAAGTGCGTCATCTCCATTTGGTTGTTGTCGGAGTGCATGTTCAAGCCCTCTGTGACGAGGGCGGCCGCGCTGCGTTTCCGCCTGCACTGCCCCGAGGAAGGGCTGGACTTCTGGCCGGGCAGTAGCATCATCGTGCTGCAGTTGCCGAACTTCCGGGAAGCAGCTAAAATGAACCCTGAGAAGGCGATGTGGCTGCGTTTTTTCCGCGAAGCCAAGCACGCCGACCCCAACCAACCTCCCAGCTGGCTGCAGCACCCAACGCTCAAGGAGGCCCTCAAAGTGTTACAGGAATTTGCCAACGATCAAGAAGCTTATTTCTACTACATGCGCAGGGACAAGGCCCGTCTCGCCGAACTGACGCGAACCAACCTCATGGAAAGCACTCTCAAAGAGCTCAGTGACACCAAAGCGGAGCTCAGTGACACCAAAGCGGAGCTCAGCGACACCAAAGCAGAGCTCAGCGACACCAAAGCAATGCTCCAAGAACTGGCGAAGAGAATGAGCGTGCTTGAGAAGTCCCAAGGTGGGCGCCCCCCTGCGTGAGTCTGGTAAGGCCTTCTGATACCCCTAAACCCAAGTGCCGATCGTCGACATCATGGTCCGCGACCAGCGCGGCGATTTCTACCTGATCGAGATCTCCCAAGGTGGAAGCACCCATGCGTGAGGCGGTGACAGCCAGACTCAAGGCCGCCTAGCGAGTCAAAAATGAACGCCGCCGCGGCCTGCTGTGGGCGAGCTCAGGTCAGCGACGACCAAGTACTTGCAAAGCGTGGAGCAGGTCCAGGATCGTGACGCCGTTGGGCCAGGCGGCGAGCAGTTCCTCGTAAGTGGGCGGCTCGTCCTGGGGGATGGTGGCGACGTAGACCTCTTGCACGCCGCGGCGGGCGTCTTGGTAGAAGGGGTAGGCGAAGCCGTTACCGGCGGCGATGGCGTTGTAGTCGCCGATGAACGCGGCCAGGCCGCCTTCATGGGGAAGGATCGGCGTGAAGGCCGCCGTAGTGACGCGGGTGTTGGCGGCGAAACTGGCGCCGCCGTCATCGGAGGTGGCGTAGTAGACGTCGATATCGCTGCCGTTGCCGCGCATGTCGTACCAGGCGACGTGGACCCGGCTGGTCTCGTCGATGGCAACCCAGGGGAAGAATTGGTGGGCGCTGCCGATGTCGTCGTTGACCCGTTGCTTGGTGCTCCAGTGGTCGCCGCCGTCACTGGAGTGGACGGCGACGATGTCGCCATTGCCGGCACTGTCGTCGTTCCAAACCACGACCAGCTGGCCGGTGGTGGGGTCGGCCGCGGCGCTGGGCAGGTTGACGATGCGAAAGCCGGGCGGCAAGGTCGAGGGCAGCGGATCGAGCGTGCCGATCGGCGCGTCGGTCGACCAGTGGGCGCCGCCGTCGACGCTCTTGGCCATCCAGATGAACTGCTGCATGCTGTCGCGCCAGAAGACGTAGAAGTCGCCATTGGGTCCGATCACCGGGCAAGCGCCGTTGCCGCCACCGGAGTTCTGGATCAACACGGTCGAATTGACGAAGCTGGCGCCACCGTCGTGGGAGCTGGCCGCGCGGATCCGCGCCGGCGAGAAGTTGAAGTCGGCCCAGGCGACCAGGACCTCGTCACCGGCGGCCGCCATGTAGGGCTTGTCGTCGAAGGACCCATTGTTGGTGACGGCTACGGGCGGGTTCCAGCTCTGGCCGTCGTCGTCGCTGCGGCTGACGTAGACCTCGTAATCACTGCCACCGGCGCCGCCAGTCGCGATGAAGGCGTAGTACCAGCGGCCATTGCCGCCAGCGGCGACGACGGGGTCGCTCATATTGGAAAAGCCGCCGATCGTCTGGCTGGTCCAGTGGGCACCACCATCGCCCGAGCGCCCGACGCCCATGACGATCGTCGAACCGGTCGCCTGGTTCCAACCGGCGACAATCGTCTGGCCGTCGACGTCGATCGCGGTCTCGTTCTTGGTATGGCCGTCGTCTGGGCCGAGGCGGGTCTCGGCGAAACCCCCGAGTCGGGGCACATCTTTCAGGATCGGCTGAGGCAGGCCGGGTCGCGGCTTTTTGGGGCGGTAGACGTCCAGGGGCAGGACGTAGCCCTTGTCGTCGACCGTGCCGGGAACGATGCGCTCGCCGCGCGGGGTGATGTAGATCGGCGGCAGTGGCGGTTGGCCGCGGCCCTCCTGTTCCTCCTCGGAGGCCTCGATGCCGCCGCTCTGAACACGGTGATGGCAGGCGGTGACTGAGGTTAAAAGCAGCAAGGCGAATGCGAGCGCGCGGGCCATGGCGGTCCCCCTGGATGGAATGACCCATTGTACGGTGTGGTACGGTGTTATCTCAAGCAGCGACAGACACCGAGGTTGGCACGGCGAATTGCGGTTGCTTGTGATAAACTGAGATTTGTCCGCCCACCAGGAGACGTCCTTGAAGCACAGAACTGCCACCCGCAAGGCCTTGCGGCCCGCGCCCGAGGTCACTGCGCCTTCCGAGAAACTGCCGATTCTGCCCAAACGCACGCTGGCCACGAAACCCGGAAGCGGTGCCGAGGCGGTTGAAGGCGCCCTGCAGCGGCGGGTCGATCGCCGCGGCTCGGCAGCAGAAAACCTGGCGCATCCGGCCCATGGCGGCGATGGCAGTGCCCTGGCCGCGGCTGTTTCCGAGCGCGCCCGCGCGGTCGGCTGGCTGGCGGGCGGCAGCGCCCAGGCGGCGATCGTCCAGCGCGAAACGGAGGCCACGGTCAGCGAGGGTGTCGATCTGGATCCCCTGGCCAACCTGGCCAGCCTCAGCACGGCCTATGCAGTCGGCGTGATTCGCCGCGAGCTGTTTTCCTCGGAAACGGCTCAGGCCGCGATCATTCGGGTGCTGACCTATGCCTTCAGTTCGCTGGCCTCGCTCTCGACCTGGCTGAACTACGCCCAGCTCGCCTACAATGCCCTGTCAACGGTCGCATCCATTCCCCGTGGCGTGGTCGCGGCCTTCCTCTGGGGAATGGGCAAGCTGTTCCTGTTTTTCGCCAACCAATTCTATAACGGCGGCCGGCTCTCCAAACTGCTGGGCGACGTCACCGAGTCGGGCCTGTTCACGGTCCTGCACGGCCTAGACGCCAGCCACGAGGGCATTCAGACCTTCATCAACTACGTCAACTCCTTCGTCCCCTACATCGCCAAATGGCTGTTGGGCGCGGGCGAGGAGGAGGAAGATGCCGAGGTCGAGCCCGTCGAGCCCTCGTTGCCGCCGCCCGAGGATTCGGGAAAATTTCTCAAACTCACCGTCGCCACCCCCAAGCTCGCCCAGTTCAGCGACGAACAGGAACGCACCCGGGCCGGCCTCCAGGCCAAGGCCTCCGCCCACGTCACCCTGTTTGGCCAAAAGATGGGCGGCGACCTGGATATCCGCCTGCCGTTTGGGCCCGAATGGCAGATCGGCATCAACGACTTCTTCGAGAGCTCCAAGATCAACTTGCCCAAGCTGTCGATCGGCTCGATCAAGGGCGACAGCCTGGTCTTCAGCAACGAAGGCCTGATGCGCGCGGAAATGAGCCTCAACGAACTCGAGGTCGCCGATGGCGTCGTCACCGCCGAGGCGATTCGGGTGCTGTACCGCAAGTCCGACGAGAGCCTGACCTTCGAGGGCCAGGGATCCGCGCAACTCTGGGACGACAAACGGCTGGACGGGGCGCTGCGCTTGACGCTGGGGACGGATGGCAAGTTCCGCGAGGCGATGGTCAAGGTCTCGTCGTCGAGCACGTTCGCAATCATCCCCGAGCACCTGGACCTGGTCAAACCCGGCGGCATGGCGGCGTTCTCGGACAAATCCCCGCCGGAGTTGGCGATCAATGCCGGCGTCGCCGTCAAAGGTCTGCCTGGCGGCGTGAGCGCGGAGGCCAGCGGCGGCGTCATCTATGCGGACGAAGCCCTGTCGGGCTTCCTCAACAATCTCGATGTCGACATCCCGATGGGCAAACGCGCCCGCTTGGTGATCGCGATCATCGACGGTAATTTCAGTTCCGAAGGCATCACGGCCAAGAGCGCGACGCTCGACTTCGACTACGACAAAACCCGCTCCGAAGAAGACGAAGACACCTCCGCCTCGTCCGGCTTCTTCAGCTCCGCAACCGACCTGGGTTGGCTCAACGTGCTGGGCCTGGAGAAGCTCTCGCTGCACAAGGGCCTGACCGACCTGAGCTACCAGGGCGGCAAGTTCGCCTATACCGACGACGGCAAGAGCGGCGTGCGCAAGGTGCGTGCCCGGGTGCTGGGCGTGACGGCGGAATACGATGCGGAAAAGAACGTCGGCTCGGTCAGTGGGTCGATCAAGAAGGACCTGAAAGCGACGATCGTGCGCGTCGATTTCCCGGCGCTGCCGGGCGTCGGTGGCTATCTCGAGCTAGGCGGGTTCCTGAGTCTGGAGGCCGCGCTGGAGGCCGCGGTCGCCCGTGACATGGAGCGCAGCGACGACAGCGTCACCGTGCTGGCGCTGTCCGGGCTGGCCAGCGCCAGCGCGACCGCGGGCTTGGAACTGGCGATCGGCGCCTTTGCCGGCATCCCCTACCTGGCCAGTCTGCGCGGCGGTCTGTTTGGCCAGGTGGCCGGCAGTGTCGCGGGTGAAGCCCGCGCCGGCGGCGGCGTGATCCTCGATAAAACCAGTGGCAAGATCAACGAGGACCCCGAGAACCCGGCCCATGCCTCGTTCCAACTGGCCGGCGAGCTGAAGGCTTCGGTGGGCGCGCAGCTCAAGGCCACGGTCCTGGTCTTCGAGAAGGAACTGGCCCGCGCCGAGCTGGGCGACTGGACGCTGGGTCGCTACGTCCTGACGGGTGAAGTGACCTCGGCGCCCGACGGCAAGCCGGTCATCGAGATTACCCAGCAGGGTTTCACCGGCGGTGGTCCGAAGCCGGTCAAACTGGAGGAAAAGAACGTCTCCGCGGAAGAGTGGATCGAGAGCCACCGCCTGGCCGGCGGCAAACTCGAATTCGGTTCAAAGGCCGCGACCAAATTGACCAAGACCGGTCGCGACATTCTCTATGGCAACTACGACGATGAGAAGAAGGCCACCCTGGCGGCAAGCTTCCGCAGCCTGCTGAAGCAGGAATCGGAGCAGGTGATGTTCCGCGAGATCTATGCGGAATTGGCCCGTCAGCGCAGTGCCAAGGCGACGGACTCCTTTGTCTGGACGGCGAAGGTCTTCGACCAGGCGGTCGAGCGCAAAAAGATCCTAGGCATCGACCGCAGCAAGAGCAAAAAAGTCATCAGCCAGGCGCTGGCGGCGTATCACACCACGCCCGTGGAGCGGTTCATGGACCGGATCAACCTGTTGGAGCGCATCCTGACCCAACTCGATCACTATTACAAGGTCTCCAAGAGCCAGGAGAACGTCAAGGAAGCCAAGCAGCTGGAGGCCCAGATCGCGCTGGAGAAGGAGCTGATCGCCAAGCAACGGCGGGAGTTCAGCCTGTAGGCTAACCCGCCACGCCTGGGCACTCCCGCGCAACGGGGCCTACCTGGGCGTTTGGCGCTTGACAGTCGCCCTCAGCGCAGTTTCTTGCCGATCACGCTGCGGGCCATCAGTCCCAGCACCAGGTTCAGGACCACCAGCGCCAGGGTGCAGGTGCCGATGCTGAACGTGCCCAAGGGGCCGCTGAAGATCGGCGCGCTCAAGCTCCAGTCCCCATGGAAGTAGACGGCGCGCAGCGGCTCGACGGCTTGGGTGATCGGATTGAGGGCGACGATGATTTTGAGCCAGTTGGGCATGTAGTCCATGGGCGCAAAGGCGGTCGACATGAAGACCATCGGCAGCGAGATGATCATCACGATCGAGATCAGCTCGAAGTGGCGGCGCAGCACGAAGGCCAGGGTCAGGCTGAGGGTCGTGAACAGCAGGCTGATCAGGCCCAGGACCAGCAGCAGGACACCTAGGCCCAGCAGGCCGCCGGCGAAGTGGACACCCATCAGGGTCGTGATCAGCATGATGGCGATGATCTGCAGCAGGGTCATGACAAAGATGTGGAAGCCGGTCGCCAGGATGATCGAATAGCGCGAGCGCAGCGGCGCCACCAGCAGGCGGTCGAGGAAGCCGAGTTCGCGGTCGAACAGCAGCGGCACGCCGCCGTTGAGCGCGGCGGTGAAGGCGGTGAACAGCAGCGCGCCGGGCGTGATGAAGGCCAGGTAGCCGCCGGAAACGCCGGCGAGCTGGCTCATGGGCGAGTTCTTGAAAATGGCGGAGAACAGGAACAGCCAGATCAGGGGCTGGATCAGGCCGGCGATCAGGACCATCGGCGTGCGCTTGGAGTGGATGAAGGCGCGCCAGGCGAGCGCCTTGATTTCCATCAACTGGTCGTTCATGTGCGGTCCCCCGTGGCAAAGCGATAGACGTCCTCGAGATCGGGTTGCTGGACAAACAGGCTGAAGACCGGCAGGCCCGCTAGGCCGAGGGCGCCGTGGATGCGGTTCTGCAGGTCGTGCATGCTGGCTTGGCCGCGGTAGATGAAGGCCGCGTGCGCTTCGTCGGCACAGGGCTGCAGCTCGGCCAGACCCGCCAGCGCGAGGGCGACGGCGGCAATGGCGGCCTCGTCCATATAGGCGCGGGTCTTGACCCGCACAAAGAAGCGGCCCAGCTCGGCGCGCAGGCCCTCGGGCGTGCCGCGAGCAATGACCTCGCCCTTGGCCAGGATCAGGATCTCGCGGGCCAGTTCGTCGACCTCGCGAAAATCGTGGCTTGCCAGGATCAGCGCGCCGCCCTTGGCCATGAAGGCGCGGATCAGCTCCCAGATCTTTTCGCGGGCTTCGAGGTCCAACCCGCTGGTCGGTTCGTCGAGGATCAGCACCTTGGGATCGTGGAGCAGCGCACAGGCCAGGTCGAGACGGCGTTTCATGCCCCCGGAATAGGTGCCCACCAGGCGGCTGCCGGCCTCGCCAAGCCCCATCTGCTCGAGCAGGGCCAAGGCCCGTTGGCCGTGCTGCTTCCAAGGCAAGTGCAGGATGCCGGCGCAGAAGCGCATGAACTCGACGCCGGTCAACTGTTTGTCCATGGCCATTTCCTGGGAGACATAGCCGACCAGGCGGCGGATCTCGGCCGGCGCGCTGAACAGGTCGCGGCCGTCATAGAGGAAACGGCCCTCGTCGGGCACGACCAGGGTCGTCAGGATCTTGACGGCGGTCGACTTGCCGGCGCCGTTGGGGCCCAACAGCGCGATCGCGCCGCCTTCGGGCAAGTCGAAGTCCAGCGCTTTGAGGGCGTGGACATCTTTGTAGGATTTGCGTAACTTCTCGAAGCGAAGCATCATGGCGCGGCCCTCGCGGTACAGACTACGGACAGGGGATTGTACCGTTCGCGCCCCCGGGTGTAAAGGCCGGGGACCGTGAGGATCGTCAGCGAGACTGGATCGAGGCCTCGGCAGGCTGTTGATCGGGCGTGATGAAGCATCGATCGGCCGCCAACAGCTCGGCGATCCGTTCCGGCGGCACGGGCTTGGAAAAATAGTAGCCCTGCATGTAGTCACAGGCCAGGGTCTTGAGGAACTGCAGGTGCTCCGGCGTCTCCACCCCCTCGGCGATGACGGACATGCGCAGCGAGTGGGCCATGCTGATGACGGCGGTGCAAATGGCGGCGTCGTCGGCATCGCTGTCGATGTCGCGCACGAAGGACTGGTCGATCTTGAGGCTGTCGATGGGGAACTTCTTGAGGTAGGAGAGCGAGGAGTAGCCGGTGCCGAAGTCGTCGAGGGAGAGATGGGTGCCCAGCTGGTGGAAGCGGGTCAGCAGCGCGCGGCCCTCGTCGACGTTGACCATCAGCAGGCTCTCGGTCAGCTCGAGGTCGAGATGGCGGGGCGCTAGACCCGTCGCCTCGAGGGCGGCTTCGACGACGCCGAAGAGCCGTTCGCCGTTGCGGAACTGCTGGCTGGAGAGGTTGACCGCGACCCGGATCGGGGTCAGGCCAGCGTCCTGCCAGGCCCTGTTCTGACGGCAGGCCTCGTGGATGACCCACTCGCCGATCGGCTCGATCAGGCCCGAATCCTCGGCGACGGGGATGAACTCGCCGGGCGGGACGATGCCGCGATCGCCGTTGCGCCAGCGCAGCAGCGCCTCGACGCCGATCATGCGCCCGCTCTTGGTATCGATCTGGGGTTGGTAGAGCAGGAACAGCTCGTTCTTCTCGATCGCGCGGCGCAAGCGGCTCTCCAGCTTGAGCTGATAGATCTGCTGGGCGTCCATGCCCTCCTCGTAGAAGACGTAGGTGTTCTTGCCCTGGTTCTTGGCGACCTCCATGGTGCGGTGGGCGCGGCGCAGCAGCTCGGCGCTTTCGGTGTCCCGATCGCCGAGCACGATCCCGATGCTGACGGTGACATGGGCCTCCTCGCCGTTGAGGTCGTAGATCTGGTTCATACCCTCCTTAAGGCGCTCGGCGATGTGGGTCACGCTGCCTAAGCCCTCGAGATGCTCCACCAACAGGCCGAACTCGTCGCCGCCCATGCGGGCCAGCGTGTCTTGAGGGCGAATCAGGTGCTGGAGGCGTTCGGCAACCCGCTGGAGGATCTGGTCACCGCGCTCGTGGCCCAGTGTTTCGTTGATCAATTTGAAGCGGTCGAGGCCGATATAGAGCAGGGCGAAGCCATCGACCTCCTCGCGCTGGCCCTTGGAAATGGCCCAGTTGAGGCGGTCGAGGAAGAGGCCGCGGTTGGGCAGGGCGGTCAGGCGATCGTGGTCGACCCGCTGGGCGGTGTCCATTTGCCAACCGACCATGCGGGTCGCCTGCTGGTCGCGGTCGAAGACGACCAGGCCACGGGTCACCATCCAGCGCCAGGTGCCCTCGCGGGTCATCATGCGGTGTTCCAGGTAGAGGGTTTCGCTGCCGCCGTCGCGCTGGCGCTGCAGCTCGGTCTTGAGGCGCGGCTGGTCGTCGGGATGAACCCTCTCGAACCACTCATCGGGGCTACTGCCGATCTCCTCGGGCGCGTAGCCCAGCATCGTCTTCCAGCGGTCCGAGAAGAAGATCTGGTTCTCGCGCAAGTCCCAATCCCAGAGGCCGTCATTGGCGCCGCGAGCGGCCAGGGCGTAGCGCTCCTCGGACTCGCGCAAGGCCTGCTCCGCGCGCTTGCCGGCCAGGTGGTTGTTGATGCGGGCCACCACGACCGGGAAGTCGATCGGCTTGGTGATGTAGTCGTTGGCGCCCAGGGCCAGGGCCCGCACGATGTCCTGGGTATCGTCCTTGGCCGTGACCATGAAGACCACCAGCTCGGAGGGCGAGAACTTGGCGCGCACCAGCTCGAGCATCTCGAAGCCGTCCATCTCCGGCATCATGATGTCCAGCAGGATTAGGTCCAGGTCGCTGACTTGCTCGATCAGCTCGAGTGCGCGCTTGGCCGATTCCGCCTTGTAGACCGTATAGCCACGGACCTCCAGGCGCCGCCCGAACATATCGCGATTGAGCTCGAAGTCGTCGACGATCATGATCGTGCCCTGATACTGCGGGAAGTTCGTGTTGCTCATAGGCGACGCCCGTCGCCGCCCTTCGCTGGAAAGGACCTGCCACTTGCCGTTGTGCCATCAGGAAACGGCGAAAACACACTGGCGTAGATCATCGATATGAGCGGGCTCTCAGGCCAATTTTGACTCGCCAAAGCAGGCAAGCCTGCCTAGGTTATCGGGCCTGAACGCGAAAATATTGAGCGCGAAAGGAGTTCGCTTGGCCAGGGCTAATCTTTTAGGTAGCGCTTGAATACGACCGCCGGGTACCGGCGGCGGTCATAGCTAGGGGGTGCAGTTAGATCGGCCGGGTGATCAATCCAGCCGCGTGGCGGAGTCTAGTCGGCGTCTCGGTCCAGCCGGTCTGGTTTACGGGTTCGTGGCGGGTGCGGGAACGGAAGGGTCGGGCGCTTCGTCGTCGGGTTTACGCTCGCTGGCGAAGCGGACCCCAAAGAGGCGCATCTGCTCGCGGCGTTGTTCCGGGGGCAGGTTGCGGAACCCTTCTTTCAGACGATGGCGCAGTCCGGACAGCAGGCCACTGACATCCTTGCGCACGTCGCGCAGGAGGTTGGCCTGTTGCTTGAGCACGGCGATGGCGTCCCGCCAGACCGAGTCGGCCGCCTTGGCCAGGGTGTAGGCGTCCGCCACCTCCGTGGCCGAGGGTGTGCCGGGTTGGGGGACCGTGATCGCCGCCAGCTCGGGCTGTTGCTCCAGCTGGGTCTGAGCCAGGGCAATCGCTTGCCCCTTGCCCAGCCAGTCCTTGTCCAGCATTTGGGCTTGGGGCAGCGGGATGTGGGTCTGGAAATGGCGAACCCAGACCTGGTTTTCCGGTTTGCGCAGAGCCGAGCGGTTGACCGAGGAGACAAAGTCCCTGATCGTGCGGATCAGGCTCCCTCCATGCAGGTTGCGGTTGGCACTGGCAGCCCGCAGGTCGACTCGGGCAGCAGTGTAGGCTTGGTAGGTGGTGCGCAGCTTGGTTTCGGCCTGGGCCAGGCGTTTGCGGAAGCTGCTGTCCACCCAGGGGTTGGCGGTGGGGTCCACGAGCCGCGACAGGGCCAGGGCCAGGTCGCTGATCGTGGCGTCGACGTTGTGAGAGACGATGGTTTTCATGGGATTCCTCCAGAAAAAGCAGTAGAGGCGATCCTGAAATCGGGCGCAGAGTACCCCCACGGGGGGCAACGGCTCGAGATGAGTGCCTCTATATATATAAAGCCGAAATCCAACTCGAAATTTGCTGATTTATTTTTCGTTGACGAACGCAGTTCGTCGACTAAGTGATTGAAAACAATCGCAAAGGTCCTTTAAAAAAAATTTTCAGCGACACCTTCCAAAAATGGCAAAATTCTAGTTTTTATTCGTGTATTGTGCAGAACTTTGCACGCATCGGAAAAAACAACCCACCTCATGCCTTCCCTTCGACGAAAGGTTGAAGCGCTTTTTTCAAATAGGCAGTGGCTACCGGCCGTTGCGCAGCGTGAGAGGGTCCGCAAGCAGTGGATTCTCGAAAACTCGCTCATCGTCCTGAGCTGTAGGGGCAGGTTTTTCGAAAAGTCAAAGGAGCGCGGTATCAAAACCCTTCGCCTACACGATCGTCGAGCGTCGACTTTTTTGGAAACGCAGCGCCAACTGGGCGTTGCGGATCACGCAACGGCGGGTATGGGGAGGATATTCGAAATGGCGCGTGTCGCCATGGGCTGTAGGGATGGGTTTTTCGAAAAACCAAACGCGCACTTTTTAAAAACGCTTCGCCTGGAATGAAAAGTGGAAGTCGACTTTTTAAAAACGCAGGGGCGATTGGCCGATGTCCTTCTTGCAACGGCCGGGATGGAGTGGATAAGTAAAAGCTCCGCACGTTCCACGGCGTGTAGGGGCTGGTTTTTCTAAAATCAAAACGCGCGCTGCCTCATAACCCTTCACCTGACGACCGCAGCCTTGTACGACTTTGTCAGGTTGCGTTCCGGAGGCCGAGTTTAGCACCCTGGCGGAATCCGACGAAGTGCCCGAGTCGGAAAAGCATACAAACTATTCGCGAATACTAATATGAAAATGTTCGTCAAAGCGCGTCTCTTTGTGGTGCGCAACTAAGTTTTAAAAGTAGGTAATCCCTCCCACCTTGCGCAATAAAAATCTCGCGTTATTTACCTGAATCCGGTAGAATCTGGCTTTGAGGCCCAACAATGCCATTTTGAGGAAGGTCGCCTTGCCCAGGGTCTTTGCGGCAATCCTTTTTGGGTCGGGTCGTTGGTGATGGGAAGGCTTGTCGGGGGGTAGGGTGTTCGTGATGCTGTCTTTGGGCTGGCGATTGGCGAGGCCGCAGGGGGGCCAGCCATGATGCCGCTTCGCCATGTCGCCATCGATCTGAGCGGTGTTCCCCGGCCGTCCAAACGCGGCACCCCGATGGCCTTGGAGCGCGCCGTGGTGCTGACCCAGCTGGAGCCCCAGCTCGATTATTACCCCATCGACATCGCCGCCATCGCGCTCACCTATGAGGCCGCCACCTTCAAGCCAGCCAAGTTCCGCCGCCTGCGCAGTGGTTATCGCCACACCTACGCCAACCTGGGTGAACGCCATCAACTGGGCAGCAATCCCCGCCTGAAGGGCCGCGACTGGCAGGCCCTGCTGGGAAGCGGCAGCCATGCCGTGGCCGAACTGATGGACCGCCTAGCAGCCCACATGGCTCAAGCACCCGGTGTGATTTTCACGCTTGACGGCCTGGAACTCAAGCCCTACCCCGACCAAGCGGTGCGCCTGGACCTGGTCTATCTGCCTCTCGAGGTCGCGGACAAGCAAGAGGAGCCGCCCGCTACCGCGCTTGCACCGTGCCAGCCCACGGAAGCCGATACGCCACCTGTCACACAACGGTCCGGGCCGCCAGCCAGCGCTCGCGCATCACGAACCCTGCGCCTCTGGCCCGTCGTCCTGCTCGGGCTCCTCGCTCTGGTCTGTTTGCCCAGCGCCGTGGCCTGGTACTGGTGGCAGTTGGACGAGGTGGCACTGGCCCAAATCACCGAGCTGGGTGCGCCCTTCAACGATACCCCGTATTTCATTGCCAATGGCGTGCGCTATCAAGTGGGCGATCGACTGCGCATTGAAGGCCAGGTGGGCGTCATCCGCGAGCTCACCCGCGACCATCTCATCGTGGGCGATCGCTTCTACGAGGCACCAACGCTGCGGTTCATGGGCCAGCCCATGCCCGCGGAGGGCAATGTCGTGGTCTACCCAGGTAGCCCCCGCCACATCGCCGGTAATTTCATCGTCAACCGGTCCAAGGACCTGGACAAGGTGACCTACGGTTACCTGGCCTGGGGCAGCGGCTTCAGGAATCGCTATCAGCACTGCGTGGACAGCGCCGAGGTCATGGCCTTCTGGGCCCAGGTCCGTGGCGTCGCCTATGGCTGCCGCGGTTCCAAGAACCTCTCGATTCCCGAATTCACCCAGTTCGATTCCTTCCTCGCAGACTGCGCTGAGATGGGTGCTCAGCTCGCCGAAGAGCCTGACTATATTGAGTTGGTGTGGCCATGATGCTGGTACTTTGCCTGTTTGCGGACTTGCTGAAATGCAGTGAAAAGACCATGATCTATGTTCTTCCAGGAGTGGAGCGGATCGTCACCTGCGAGCCAGGTGGCAGCCACGCACAGTTCTACGACCTACAGGGCAAAAAAACCGGCCAGTTTAAATTGGCGGGTCCTCTCCAGAATGTTTGTGAGGCCCGCGGCATGGTTTTTCTCACGAATTACCATCCTGAGGGCACGAGTTTGCTAATTACTGACAAGCACCTTGCTACCCACAGGTTGATCAAGCAGACTTCGCTGTTTAACGCCTTCGAATTAGGGGACAAAGTCTATGCTATGGACAGTGCCAAGCTTCTGAAAAGGGAAAATGAATTTCCGTTTCTCCTCGAAGAGTTCGACATGAGCCGGATGCGCTATACGGGCAAGGGCCTGTTTAAGCGCCCTTACGAGGTCGATGACAACACCATGTTTCCCGGCAAAACCTGGGTGTTACAGCTCGACAATATCAAATATGGGCTTATAACAACCACAACAACCCTTTTTCCGCTGCGTGCGGATTATCTTCAACGCGAGCAGTATGACTCCCTCAGAGTCGCTACTCCCTGTCATGATAAGATCCAGCTGGGTCTGCCCGAATGGAGTTCGGTACAGAGCAAGTGGGTACAACCTAAAGTAGTAGCCTGCGAGAACGCTATGGACCAACTGAAGGATTTCTCCATGAAGCGGTATGTCATCTTCGCAGCTTGGGTCCATCAGGGCAAAATCCACCTGGCCTATGGCAACTTGGCGAATAAGGTTAGCAGAATCGCCTACCTGGATGAGATCCACGACGCCCATGCAGTGGGCGTCGTCGATGGAACAGTGATTGCCGCCAAGGCCCAAACCGTATGGTTTGTCAACCGCACGGCCCAAGAAGCGACACTAAATGTACAGAGCCTTACGTTGAAACAGGGACGTTAGGCTGGCTCAGGTGCCACAAAGACCGCCCGTTGCTGTGCAAGGGAGGGAATGGCCATCTGGTACTTCCTGGTAACCGGTGGTCGGCCCAGCCTTGAAGAGCCTTGAAGGTGTCGGCGGAGGCCGTAAAGCAGATCACCAACAGGATCAACAAGCCTTTGAACTTTCGCGACATATGCCCTCCTTGAAATATCCACTGTCGAGATGGGAATATTGTAGCTCAAACAGGAAAGGGCGCGTTGATCTTTTGTGGCCCTCAACGAAATTTAGCGTTCCTCGCAAATTTTCTTTAAAACGTCAGGTGCTGAATGGTTGCACCGCGTAGATTGCACGTAACCAATCGACGTGGAATGGGTCAACACCCCGTTGCACGCTAGCCGCCTAGAACGGCCCAGTCTCTGTAAATGCTTGAAAAGAATACGACTGTCTTTAGTATCCCCATTTTATTCAGGGTGTATTGAAGAAAT
Source organism: uncultured Holophagae bacterium (assembly GCA_964423555.1). Classification (GTDB taxonomy): domain Bacteria; phylum Acidobacteriota; class Holophagae; order Acanthopleuribacterales; family Acanthopleuribacteraceae; genus CAYRFM01. The sequence continues at coordinate 26,881 of CAYRFM010000002.1, forward strand.
CCATCCGTATCCGCGAAAATTTCCGGCAAAACTATCAGGGTCCAGGTTGTTGGCCTGGCATGCTTGCAAATGGGAGGAAACTGATGACTGCCGTTACCATTTCCAGAACCACGAACGGGTTCTTGCAGTATGGACAACCCGCGCTTCCGCGCGGGTTCGGAGAGGTGCCTGATGTATAAATATGACGATCTCTTGGAACGGTTGCACAACGATGAGCTCTACTCCGCCGGTCTGATCGTTCAACTCGCCAGGCTTTCGGCCTATCTCAACGATCCGCCTGCGCTGCTGCGGTTGCGCCTGACGCTCAATGCCCGTGCCGGCAGGGCGCCCTTCGACAGAGCCGGCGATGGCCTGGTCAGGTTGGCGGGCCAGGCTCCCACGCCCGGCTGGTTTGGCTGGCGCTGGAAAACCTTGATCGACCAGCGCGGCGGGCGGATCGCGAAGCAGCGCAACGAGGCGGAGGGCGAGCTATGATGATCCCATGGATACTGGCCGTCTGGCTGGGTACAGGAGAAATGGTGCTCAAACGGGTCGCCGCGCTAGAAACGCCCACGGGTGAGCTGGGCCTGGTCCAGCCCCTGACGGCGGCGGGTGACGCAACCACGCTCTACGTCCTGGATATCGGCCAAAAAGTGATTCACCAATGGAGCCCCCAGGGCCGCTACCTGGGTGCCCTGGGCCGGCCAGGCAAGGGTCCGGGCGAACTGGACATGAGCGACAACTATGGCGCCCTGGCATTGGACGAACGCTTGCTCTGGGTCTTCGATCGCCGCCGCATCCACGTCTTCGATCGCAAGAGCGGCTACCTGCGCACCCAGGACGTCGGCGGCAAGGGTTACGGGCGCTGGAGCGAGTTCGTGCGCTTGGGCGGGCGCACCCTGGTCTCCGACATGAGCTGGCGCAACAAGCGCATGCGGTTGCTGCTGCTGGACGACACGTTCGAGGTCGCGGTGGAGGTCGCGCAACTGCCCGAGTCGCGCTTTGGCGCCAATGCGGCGGGCGGCACCGATTACGCGCCCTACGCCGCCGATTTCCTGGTGGCCGTGGAGGGCGATCGCCTGTGGTACGCCAACTGGTGCGAACCCCAGGTGACCCGCTGCGATCGCGAGGGTCGCGTCCTTGGCACGTTCCGCGTGCCGATCCAGAGCGACGAACTGGGCGCAGACGTCCACGACTTTCAGAAGCCGTTCTTCGAGCGCATGCGCAAGGAAAAGGACACCATGAAACTACCCGACAGGCTACCCTTCTTGGGGGCGCTCTACCCACTCGAGGGCGACCGTTTGGCGATCCGCAAATTCACCTTCGACCAAACGCGTTTCACCGGCGTGGTCCTCTCGGCCGTGGATGGCAAGGTCCTGGCCCGCTTTGACCAAAAACTCGAATATGCCGTGGGAGGAAGTGCCGTGAACCGGCAGATCCTCTTGATGGTCTACGACAAGAACGAGGAATACCGGTTGGAGCTCGACCAGCTGGTACCTAAATAACCCAAGGCCGGATTCGGGCAGGCCCAGCTGGACCTGCCCGTCCGTCACCCGTTTGCCAGGAACCGATAAACCTTCCAGTTGAATCCGATTTTTTGGAAAAATAGCAAAATAACCCATCTCTTGTTGACTCCCTACACCCGTGCTGGTAGATTGACTCGTTGGAATTCCTCAAGAGATTTTTCCTTGACTCACATTTTGTGGAGACTGGACCCATGAATCACTTTTGGCTACGCCTGCTGATTGCGTGTATGTTTGCTTGGATAGTTTGCAACCCAGACCTGTTGAAGGCCGATGACACGACGGATACGAGAGTTCTGGGTGGTATCCAATATGTACGGGATCAGGGCAGATGGTTCGTCAGTCACGGTGGGCAACTGACCGAAGAGGTGATCCTGGACACCTTGATTCTCCGCCGCCTCGACAAGCAGGTCATGACCGATAGTGAATTTGAGGATTTGGGCCTGACCTTGAAGCAAGTGTTAGTGGAAGGCTATGCGGTAGCAACCATCAATCCGCCGGCGGACCCCTTTACGGTGGTCGCAAATCTGATCGATGCCCAGTACGAGGTCTTCTTTGACCGTTACCTGAACTTCTATGGACGACCCAACGACTTGTACTTCCTGCCAGCTGACCAGTACGAAGGTCAATGGAACCTGGAGCGCATCGGCATGCCGGCCGCATGGGATACCACCAAGGGCAGCCCTGACGTGATAGTCGCAGTCAGCGACTCCGGTGTCGATCTGGCCCACCCGGAACTGGCTTCGAACCTGTGGATCAACCCCTTGGAAATTCCCAATAACGGCCTCGATGACGATCACAATGGCTGGATCGACGACCCGCGCGGCTGGGATTTTGAGCACAACGACAACAATCCCGCCGTCAATGAACACGGTTTTGGACATGGTACATGGGTAGCGGGCATCATTTTTTCGCGCTGCAACAACGGCCAAGGCCTAGCAGGTATCGCCGGTGGCTGGTCCCAGCGCGGTGCGTCGATGCTGCCCCTCTTGACCGACCTGGAGCTCTCTAACTTGATGTCCTCGGTGCTGTACTCCGTCAAGACAGGTGCCCATGTGGTCAACATCAGCTGGGGTGCGGTCGCCGCTCAGCCACCCCTGGAAGATCTGATCACTTTTCTGGCGGCCAATTACGACTGCACCTTTATCTGCGCGGCTGGGAATGATCGATATTCACAGGTAAGCACCCCCGCGCGGCTACCGGCCACGATTGCGGTCGGTAGCTGCGACAAAAACGATCGCCAAGCCTCTAATAGTTTTGGACCCGAACTGGATTTGGTGGCACCCGTGACCATCGTGACCACCGACGTCCTGGGCGAGCCGGGTATCAGCCCTGAATATCTTACCTTCTGGTGGAACGCGGTCAACGGCGTCTTCTCGCTGGATTATTTCCCTGTTTTTGGCAATACCTCCTCGGCGGCACCGACGGTGACGGGCGTGGTCGCGCTGATGCTGGCGGTCAACCCTGGGCTCTCGCCGTTGCAGATCCGCGACGTTTTGCGCGCCTCGGCCGATAAGGTCGGCCCCTACAATTACAACTGGTCGCCCAGCCAACCCGGCCAATCACAGGAGATGGGTTATGGCCGACTGCGGGCCGACCGTGCGCTCAACCTGGCCCTGCTACAGCCGACGGTACAGGCGACGATCCCAGTGCCGGGCGCTTACTTTGCCACTGGCGCTCAGGTCGCCATCAGCTGGACGGGCAAAAACTTCACGGGTGCGGTTAAGGTCAGCCTCTACAACAGTCGCGGCTTCGTGCGCACTTTGGCGGCCTCGGTCGCGGGCAGTTCCTTGACCTGGACCAATCCTGGCGATCTGGTCAGCGACTATGATTACCGCATCAAGTTGGAGTCGATCAGTAACCCGGCGATTTACGATTACTCGGATCGACCCTTTGGTCTGGAAGGCTTGGCCGTTGTGGGCATCCCCGACGATAACCTCCTGGAAGCGCTGCTGGCGTCAGGATACGATTTCAATGGCGACCAGCGCATCGATAGCGGTGAAGCAAGCAGGATTGTCGTCTTGGACATCAGCCAAAGCCAAATTGAAAATCTATCCGGACTGCAGTACTTTGACCATTTGCGGGAGCTGGATTGCAGTCACAATCAAATCACCGACATGGGGCCCGTGGCACTGAACCAGGCTTTCATGGCGCGCTGTGACAAACGGATTGACTTCTCCTATAATCTCCTTGGCACCTACAGCGCTTACGGCGTCTGCGAGCTGGCCTGCAGCAGCTGGCGGTCGTTCATTGCCGATCATCAGGCCCATGCCGAGAATTGTCTGTGTTGGAATCCGCCATGTGGGGAATTACAGTGATTCGACCTTATTTCATCCTGCTGCTAGCGGCTTGCCCGCTTACCGCCCAATACGGTTCAATAGGTAATGATACAATAGTCGGCCAAGAACCCGGAGCTCTTGTGCCCTTCAGGTTTGCGGACCACCCCGCGCGTATTCTTTGGGACACAAGCCATGGGGTTTACCTCGATTACGAACCCTCAGGCAGATACAGCGACTTGACAGCCCTGTTGGTCGCCAAAGGTCACATGGTCGAAGTCAGTGATGTAGGTGTATTGAACCTCGATCTTCTCCAGTACGATACTTTGACCGTCTGCCTAGCGTCTAGTAACGACAGTCCTTACAGCATCGCCGAGGCGGACCGAATTTATGACTGGGTCCAGAGCGGAGGGAATCTCCTTATCCTCTCAGATCACAGCCTCACACCGCTCGTAAACATTTCCAGTGTTACGGATCGTTTTGGTGTTTCCTTCACTGACGTACCACTTTTACCCACTGGGCTCACGATCGAAAGCTTCTCTTCGCATCCCATCGTCGCAGGTCTCTCTCAGATCTTCTTCAGCTACGGTGGCGACCATTTGATCGTACCGCCGATGGAGGCTGCAGCCTGGGATGACACCGGCAGAATCGTTGTTTCGGTCGGTAAGTTTGGCGCTGGCCATGTGGTCGTTGTTGGCGATACCAACTGTATGAGCAACGATATTTTGCAGGTAGCAGACAATCAGCTGTTTGCCGAGAACGTCTACGATGGGCTTACCGTTGCCACCGTGCCGACCCTTGCTACACCCTACCTGATGCTCTTCCTGATCGGCTTGGTGGGCAGTGCACTGGTCGCGTTGCGCTATCGACGCGGTGTGGCATTCGAATGAATCGTTTCGTCAATCTTTGGCTGATCGCTTTGATTATCCTGTGCCCCCTGATGGCCCAGTTTGATCCCACTGGCGGCGATCTAACGCCAGCAAGGGAACATGAACCTCTTAAACCGCTCAGCTCCATCAATCAACCTGCGCGCATTCTCTGGGATACAAGCCATGGGGTGCTCCTCGATTACGTGCCGACAGGCAGATATAGCGAATTGACGTCTCTCTTGGCCGCAAAAGGCCGAATGGTCGAAGCTAGTGACGCTGGGATTTTGAACCTTAACTTGAGTCAATACACAACCTTAGTCGTCAGTCTCGCCTCCAGCTGGGACAGCCCCTACAGCGACGCCGAAGCCGACAGGGTCTTTGACTGGGTTCAAAATGGCGGCCACCTTTTAATAATGTCAGACAACGACCTGACACCCAATGAGAACCTCGCGACTGTTGCGTCGCGGTTCGGTGTGACGATCACGGATATCCCGCTTTTTCCGGCACTGCTGTATATAGAGCACTTTTCATCCCACCCCGTTGTGGGAGGTCTCTCACAGCTGCTTTTCGCAGCATCTGGCGATCACCTTATTAGTCCCCCGATGGAGGCCGCAGCCTGGGATGACACCGGCAGGATCATTGTTTCGGTTGGTCAGTTTGGCGCCGGCCACGTGGTCGTGGTTGGTGACATCAACTGTATGAGTAACGACCTTTTATCGGCATCCGACAATCAACTATTTGCCGAAAACGTCTTCGACGCGCTAACGGTAGCCACCGTGCCGACCCTTTCCACTCCCTACCTCTTCCTCCTCCTGATCGGCCTGGTGGGTAGTGCTTTGGTCGTCTTGCGCTACCGACGCCGTGACAACGATCCCAATGGCGGACGCTTCTTTTGCCTTCGGCGCTCAGGTGGCGATCAACTGGGCGGTCAAGCATTCACCGGTGTAGTCAAGGTCTCTTCATCAGCCGAAGCTTCGTGTGCACGCTGACAGCATCGAGTGCGGTCAGTTCCTTGACCTGGGAACTTACTTTGCCGCCGGCGCTCAGGTCGCCATCAGCTGGACGGACGGCCGATGTTGAATGAGGATGGCGCAAGCCCTGAAACTCAACCGCAACGCGAATCGTTCCGATAGTGTGGGTAGCTTGGCCCTCTTCGTCCAATCAACGACCAGGAACCCACGATTCCAGATCCGCGAGGTAGCAGCGTGCCCCACAAGTCGATCGACGAACAATTGAAAAGCCTGCTCATGGCGACCTACCAGGAGAACGACGGCGGTAAACTGCTTCCCCACCCCGAAAACCGGATCTTCACCAATCGCAACCTCAAACTTGCCAGGCTGGCGGCGATCGGCTTCGACATGGACTTCACCCTGGCCCAGTACAAGCAGGCCGCGCTGGACAAGTTGACCATGCGCCTGACGCTCGAGATCATGGTCGAACAGTACGGCTACGATCCCCAGATCCGCACCATTCCCTACAAGGAAGGCTTTGCCATCCGCGGCCTGGTGATCGACACCGAGCTGGGCAACGTCTTGAAAATGGACAAGTTCCGCTATGTTTCCCTGGCTTATCACGGGCTCCAGCCGCTGAGCTCGACCAAGAAGACCCAGCTCTACAACAACGCCGAGCGCATCAACTTCGCAACCGGTCGCTATCGCCCGGTCGATACCTTGTTCGAGATCCTCGAGACCTACCTCTACGCCGCCATCATCGAGCAGCTGGACAAGCGCGGCAGCGACCTCAATTACCAGAAACTCTACAAGGAACTGCGGGCCTCGGTCGACCTCTGCCATCGCGACAACAGCCTCAAGGCCGAGATCATGGCCCACCCCGAGCTCTACATCCACGACGACCCCCTGCTGATCCCCGCGCTCCACAGTTTCCGCGCCGCCGGCAAGCGCCTGTTCGTGATCACCAATTCCGAACCGACCTACACCGAGTTCGTGCTCGATCACCTGTTCCGCAACGCCATGCCGTTCTTCAAGAACTGGCGCTCCTGCTTCGACATCGTCTGCGCCTCCTCGCGCAAGCCCAGCTTCTTCCAGGAAGGCACGCCCCTGGAAATCATCGAGGAAAAGCCCGCGCTGTTCTTCTCCGGTGGCAATATCGAGTTCGTCGAGTCACGGCTCGGCATCGGCGGCGACCAGGTCCTCTATGTCGGCGACCACATCTACGGCGATATCCTCAAGAGCAAGCACAACAGCACCTGGCGGACCTGCATCATCGTCCCCGAACTGGTCTTCCAGATCCGCGCCGAGGAACGGGTCGGCGAGGTCCTCAACCAACTACTGGCCAACGAGACCCGCCGCAAACAGCTGTCGATGGAGCTCAACTGGCAGCGCAGCCAGATCCAGGATCTCCAGCAGTTCAAGGAGGCCGAATCCGACGAGCTAGAGCGGGAGAACCTGGCGCTGATCGACGAGCGCATCAGCTACCTCAACAGCCAGCTGGAAGGCAGCCACAAGGAGCTTTCGGCGCTGCTCTTCGAATCGCGCCAGCTGCGCCTGAAAATCTCCAGCTCGTTCAATCCCTACTGGGGCCGGCTCTTCAAGACGGGTGGACAACTCAGCCTGTTCGCCGAGCAGATCCGCGACTACGCCTGCATCTATACCTCGGCCGTATCCAACTTCAACTTCTACAGCAGTTCCGACTACCTGGAGAGCGTGGTCACACCCATGCCCCACGAGAAGGGCCTCTACTCCGTCAGCGACCTCAACTTCGACCTCTCCAACGGCGTGGAGACAGCCGAACTGGCTCATGTCGTGGCCGAGGAGTGGTGACGGGTGCCGCGGCTT
>CAYRFM010000002.1:34332-87290 GCA_964423555.1 uncultured Holophagae bacterium
CCGACTGGGTTACATGCCGCCCTTGAGGTGCTGGACGTACTGCTCCGGTCCGCCACCGATGTAGCCCGTGCGCAGTTTCTCGGCGCCCGCGGCGTCGACCAGCAGGATCGCCGGAAAGCCGCTCACGCCATAGCGCTCGGCCAGTTTCCAGTTGCGGTTCTTTTCCTCTTCCGACTGCTTGACGTATTTGGGAAAGTCAATCTTGACCAGGACCAGGTTCGCCGTGGCGAAACTCTGAAAGGCTTCCTGTGAGAAGACTTCGCGGTCCAGGCGCTTGCACCAGCCGCACCAGTCGGAACCGGTGAAGTTCATCAGGATCGTCTTGTGTTCCTTGACGGCACGGGCCTTGGCCGCTTCAAAATCGGTCTCCCACGACAGGTCGCCCGCAAATACGTTCAAACTCAGCAACAGGCCCAGGATGCCCAACATGCTTTTCATAGCAAACCTCCACTAGCGCTGCGTGAGCGCGATACAGGCACGCTGGCCTTCACCTCTTTAAACGCATGCCGCGGTTATTATCTTCCTTTTTCGAGATCGCGGGTAGCCTTTTCCTGGCTGTTCAGCCCGTGCGCCGGACCACGATTCATTGTTTTTCAGCCTAATTACAGCAAACACTTAGCCTTATCTGATAAAATGCCAGAGACTCGAATCCTTGCGGAGGATCGCATGCGTTTCCCTATCACCCTCTTGATGTTGGCCCTGGCACTTGTGCCCTGCCTGGCTCAGAGCACGCAGGACGAAGGCAAGAAAAAGGCCTTGTTGCGCAGTTTACAAGAAGCCAATCGCTACTTTGTCGACGAAAAGTACAAAGAAGCCCACGCCAAATACGACGATATTCTCAAGCTCTACCCCGAAAACCTCGAAGCCCAAATCGGCAAGATGAATGTCTACCTGGGCGAGAAGAAAACCACGGAAGCCACCGACTTCGTCAACAAGGCGAAAGGCACTGTCAAGACCGATTCGCTGGAGGGTCTGATCCTCGGCGGCGTCGCCAGTCTGGCCAACAAGGACAGCAAGGGCGCGGCGGCATCGTTTGAGGCCGCAGTCACCCAATTCCCCGAAAAAGCCTATTTGGCACAGTACTATCTCGGCTACCTCCAGTGGCGCTCCCGCAAACTCGACGACGCCCTGCCCCTCCTGGAAAAAGCCGTCAAACTCAATCCCGACTACGCCGAGACCTACTATCTGCTGGGCGACATCTACCTGGCCAAGAAGAACAAAGCCAAGGTCGTCGAGAACTGGAACGCCTACCTGGCCCGGGTTCCGGCCGAGGGTAGCCGCTACGAACGGGTGACCAAGACACTCAAGCAACTGTGAGGCACAGGATCGTGGGCTGGCTGAAGCGTCGCAAATTTTGGTTGATTGCGCTTGGCCTGCCGACGCTTCTGTGCTTGCTGATCCAGACCCAACCCGTGGAGCGGCTGATCCTCGCCGAGGTCGCCGCCCACTTGCCCGAGGGCTATCACCTCGAAGCCGAGCGGCTGGACCTGAACCTGTTCCGACTCCGGGCCAAACTCAAAAACCTGGTCCTGACGGGTCCCACGCTCGAGGTGCGCCTGGCCCAGCTCGAGGTCAACGCCGCCGCCGGTGTGCTGCGCGGCAAGATCGATGTCGACGCGATCGCCCTGGACGGCGGCTCGGTTGTGTTGTTGCCCGCTCCGCCCACGCCCGAGGATGACGCACCCCTGGTGATTCCCGATATCCGCCTGGGCCGCGCCACCCTCCGCGATGTGACCTTTCGCTACCTCGACCGCGAGGCCGCCCTGGACCTGGCCCTGGAGCAGATCCGGCTCGGCTACGAACAGGGTCGGCTGACGTTCGGCCTGACCAGCCCGGCCCGCATGCTGGGCGAGCGCCCCCTGCCCGCCGCCGCCCTAGAGCTGACCGCACGCACCCGCAGCTTCCGCGAACTCGACGATCTCGCCCTCAAGCTGACGACCGAGATGAGTCGCCTCGAGCTGAAGGGCCGGCTCGACCTCAAAGGTGCCGCCGATCTGACCCTCGAGGCCAGCCTCAACCGCGATCTCCTGCCCGAGGCACCCGGCCTCGAGCTGCACGGCAGCCTGCGCCAGGGGTTCTGCCAGGTTAGGGTCGAGGGCCAGTACCCCCTGCTCGAACAGGACCGCGCCTATGCCCTCAAAACCGGTTTCCAGCTGGACGCCAAGCCGCTGAGCGTGCCGATCGAGCTCAACATCGCCGAACTGGTTTCCGGCAAGATCGAGCTGGTCCACCAGGAAACCGGCTGGGGCGGCACCTATCGATTCGAGGGCGTGGCCGGCACCTTCGCCAAGCTGCACCCCCTGCTGGCGGGCCTGCGCCGGGTCCAGCTGGACGGTGCCCTGATGGTACCGGAAAAAATGGCCGACAGCCAGGCCCACGCCGACCTGAGCCTCAAGGGCATGCCCCAACTCGACCTCCAGGTCCACTACCAGCAGGGCGTGCTCAGCTTCAGCGGCCAGGGCGTGCCCGTCAAGAGCAGTACCCTGCACCTCGTCGGCGACTACGACTTCAAGCGCATCCACGCCAAACTGGACGGTGCCATGCCCCATCTCGACGGCCTGCCGGGGCTGGAGGGGCTGCCGCCCGAACTGTGCGCCGGTCCGGTCTCCTTTTACGGCGACGTCTACTCCGATCTGGACAGCTGGCGGCTCCAGGACTTTACCCTCGATCTGGCGGAAGTGGCCTACGAGCCCTGGATCCGCGACCACGTGGTGATCGACCTCGAGGGTCAGTCGGACAACCTCAGGGGCAGCGTGCTGGGCTGGCACCTCAACCGCCGCGCGCCGATCGCGACCTTCAACCTCGACCTCGAGGCGCGCCGCTGGAACCGCCTCTCGCTGTTCCTCGACGCGCCCTCCATGTACCTCGATCAGGACCGTCGCTATCGCCTACAGCTGCGCGCCGACGGTGCGGGTCCCCTGGCCGAACCGGTGCTCTCCGGCTACGCCGATGTCGAGATCAGTGGCCCTAGCGGCCTGCAGGCCCGACTCGCGACGCCGCTCGCCCTCGCCGCCAACCGCCTGACCCTCAGCGATCTGGCTGCCACGACCGCCCACGCCGCCGTCAGCGGTCAGGCCCACCTCGATCTGGGCGAACACTTTGGCTGGGACGCCGACCTGCGCGCCGAGATCCTGCCCGATGCCGCCTTCCAACCGCTGCTGCCGCTGGCACTGCCGCGCGCGACCCTGACGATCGCCGGCACTCAGGCGAACCTCGCGGCACACCTCGAAGTGCCGGCCCAGCGCCTCGACATTCCGGACCTGGCCCTGACCCTGGACAAGCCAATTGCCATGAATTTCGAGATCGTGCCGCCCGAGCGGGTGCACGGCAAGGGCAGCAGTTGGTCAATCGCCGGCCTCGATTTGGACGACCTCGACGTCGCTTTCGAGAACGATCGCATCAGCGGCAGCCTACTCCTGCGCGCCCGCAACACCTACGCCCTGCGCCGCGCCCTGGGCGACCTCTGGCCCGCGGACCTGACCCTCGACGGCGTCGACGGCAAGCTTGTTTTCGACAGCGACAGCGGCTTCCAACAACCCCGCGCCGAGCTGGAACTGACCTGGGTCGAGGGCCTGTGGTGCAACGCCGATTTCTGGGCCCAGAACGCCGTCATCCGCTACGATCACACCCTCAGTTTCGAGCCGTTCAAGGCCCGTTTCGCCGGCGTTGACCTCCAAGTCGCCAGCGCCAGCCCCAGGGACGGCCTGTGGCCCAACCACCTCCTCGACGCCGCCGAGCACCCCGAGGATACCGGCATCGCGCTGAACTTCGAGCTTGCCTCCGGCCAGGAGCTGAGCGAGTTCCTCGAGCTGCCCGCCGAGCTCGGTCTCGATCAGCTCAGCGGCACCGTGCTCGCCTTCGTCGATGCCGACTTCCAGCGCCCTCGCGCCGCCGTGCGCGACATCTCCCTGCGCGGACGTTACGAAGAGCACGACCTGGCCCTCGACGACCTCGACGGTTTCTACCACCGCGGCATCTGGTTGCAGTCCGGCCGCGGTCTGGTCGACAACCTGCCGATCCAGATCCTGCCCAATCAGTCCGGCTTCCAGGTCCACGCCGAGCCCGGTGTCGGCGAATTGGAGGCCTGGGTCCATGGCTTCGCGGGCGCCTCGTCCTTGGACACGACCCTGACCTGGATCAACGAGTCCGACACCGACTTCCAGCTCGAGCTGCAGATGCGCCAGGACGACGGGACCCTGGTCTACATCGACCCCTGGCTGTCCTTCAGCGACCTGGCCCTCGAACTGCACTACTCGCCCCACGGCGGCGTCAACCTGCGCGAGCTCACCGGCAACCTCAATGGCGGCAGCCTCGCCCTCAGCGGCAAGGCCGTACCCGAGGGCGACGGCTACGACACGACCTTCAGTGGCACCATCAGCGAGGTCACCGTCGAGACCAGCGACATGCGCGCCGACCTCTCGACCGCGCTCGAGTGGCACGCCAACCGCAACGAGAACCTGATCCGGGCGACGGCCTACGCTGGCGGCGGCTACCTGGCCCCCAACATCGCGGTCAAAACCCTCGTCGAGGACCTGCTCAAGGCCGTGCCCGAGCTGAACTTTCCCGACCCGCAGATGGAGGCGATCCAACTCGAGGCCTTCGTCTCGACGACCGATCCCATGATCATCGAGACCGATATCGCCTACCTCGAGGTCGAGGTGCCCTGGATGATCATCGGCGGCAACGCCGCCGAACCGCGCCCGGTCGAGGGTTACGTCCTGATCAACAGCGGTAGCTCGCTCGACCTCGGCAACCAGGCCTTCGTGTTCCACGACAGCCAGATCCAGTTCCTGCGCAACCGCCCCAACGATCCCTACCTGCTGATCACGCTCGAACCCGCGGACGATGCCAACAAGAACGCGCTCAACCTCAATGGCTTCCTCAGCGAGCTCTCGCAAAACGTCGACACCCAGAACCTGACCGCGATCCTGGCCAACTACCTGGTTGGCCAGGTCTCCACCATGGTCAGCCTCGAGTCCGACCAGGGCAAGGCCCTCTACGACGACAGCTTTACCTTCGTGGTCAGCAAGAACCTGGCCCGCAAGGTCGTGACCCGCTACGCCATTCCCGTCAACAAACCCGCCAGCGCCCGCCGCGCGGAACTTTCGCTGGGCCCCTACCACAACAACTACCTCAACCTGATCAACCGCGAGAACCGCCTCAAGACCGACCTCCAGCACTCGCGCAAGTTCGGCTATCCCAAGGGCAAGCGCCCGCCGCGCATCCGCAAGGTGAGCTGGCCGGACAATACGCCGAAATGGGTCCGCAAAACCTTCAAGCTGCGCTCCGACCAGGTGTATAGCGAGACCCTCTGGCGCCGGGCGCGACTCGACATGGTGCGCCGCCTCAAGGAGCGCGGCTTCCTATCGCCGACCCTGGAACACACCTGGACCAAGGGCGTGCTGGCGGTGCAGCTGGACTTCGGCCAACGCACCCGCCTGGCCATTGAGGGCCCCCATATGAGCGAGCGCGAGATGGCGCTCGTCTATCGCAGCATTCCCTCACTGGACGCCGAAGGCCTGCGCTCCCTGGAGACCCAGGTCGAGCGCCTGACCCTGGCCAAGGGTTACCCGTCCGTCGCCGCCATGGCCCGACGCGATGGCGACATCGTCCACGTGCGCGTGCTGTTCTCCGATCCAATCGGCGACGTCAGCCTCGACTTTGGCGAAGGCCAAGCGCTGTTGGAGCCGCTCTACAAGGACAAGAAGGCGCGGGAAGCCTTCATCGCCGAGTATCTGGTCTCCGCCGATGCCGCCCGCGCCCGCCTGCGCGCCCGCTTGGCCGCCAAGGGCTATGTCGACCCCGAAATCGGCAACGGCGCCTTTGTCGACTACACCCACTTCAAGCTGCCGATCAGCTTGGGCAAACGCGCCGAGCTGTTGGAGGTCGTCGAAGACGGCAATCCCCTGCCCGACCCCAGGGTCGGCAAACCCTTCAGCTACGGCATGATCGACGATGTCGCCAGCGCCCTACAGGCCGCCGCCGGCCATTCCTCGACCGTCTCCGTGCGCCCGCGTCGCCGCGACAACGACGTCTATTTGGAGGTCGTGCGCACGCCGATCGAGGAGACCACCATCCAGTCCCTCACCATTAGCGGCGCCAGCCGGATTCAGACCGAGACCATCCTGCGCTTCATGGGCTTCAAGCCCGGCATGAGCCAACAGGAACTGGTCGAGGCCCAGCAGCGCCTGATCTCGGCCGGTCCCTTCAGCTCGGCACGCCTGCGGGCGGAGTCGGATGCGACGCTCGAGGTCCTCGAACGCAACCGCTGGGACGCCGACGTCTCCGTGTCTTATGACGAACAGGACAAATTTGGCGAGAGCATCCAATTCCACGACTACCAGCTGTTCCACGGCTTCAACGACCTCAGTCTGGGCTTGGCGAACAGTCAGCTGGCCAACGAGGCCGTCGGCAAGATCAAGTTCGGCCGCGTCTGGGGCACCCCCCTCGACATCTCGCTCCACTTCAACTGGAAAAACCAGATCAAGGACCCCAATCCGACCGTCGACGATGAGGACCCCTTCGGCCTGATCATCACCCAGGAAACCCTGCAAAGCACCAGCGACCCCTCGATCGAGTTCTCCTATCCGATCAACCGCAATCAGGAGCTGTTGTTCGGCGTCAACTATACGGAACACCAGGTCCGCGTGCTGACGACTTACGACGACAACGGCGAGATCACCGAGGAAGAGAGCACCCTCAGTGATTTGGCCTTGCCAGTACGGCTGTCCTGGGTCTACAAGCACCTCGACTCGCCCACCAACCCGCGCAATGGTGCCCTGGCCACCGTCTCCCTGGCCTGGTTCAGCGACCAGGGCGCCCGCTCGCTCTACACCGGCCAGCGCCTCAAGGCCAGCCTTTCGACCTTCAAGTCGTTTGGCGACTTCATTTGGCTGAACCGCATGGAGACCGGCCTGTTCAGCACAGAGGGCATCATCCCCGAGACGATCGATCCGGAGAAGACCGAGTTCTTCGTGGTCGGCGGCCCGGCCACGGTGCGGGGTTACAGCAAGTACCTGCTGGGTCCGCTCAAAATCGATTTTCTGGGCTCGGACGAAGAGCGCTACGTGACCATCAAACCCAAGGCCGGTCGCTCGATGTTCTTCACGAGCCAGGAGCTGACCTACAACACCCCCTACTTCGGCCTGGGCATCACGCCCTTCGCCGATGCCGGCTGGGTCTGGGAAGAGACGCGCGACTGGTTCAAGACGGACTTGGTCGTGACCGGCGGCCTGGGCCTGAGCCTGGACACGCCGGTGGGCTACTTCCGCCTGGACTGGGCACGGCCCATCAGCGAGGGTCCGCTGCGCGACCTGATCGAGGCCCAGGGCTTCGACGAGGTCGACCTCAAGTTGTTCAAGTCCAAGCAGGAGAGCAGCTGGTACCTGCGCTTCGGCCGCATCTTCTGAGTCGGACCAGCCAAGTTCTACATCGTCGGTTCCCGCTCGACCGCACTCCGTTCCGCCCCAGACGCCTGAGCGACCTTCTGCTTGTCGTTTACTTGCCATTTATTCCCAGTAAAGGGCGGCTGGGTCGCTGGTTGCGGCAGTTGGCCTTTTACAACTGTCCGACCTTGAGATCGAGATCGAGGTAATAGCGCTGCTACATTGGCGCAAACGACCTACTCCCTGCCTTGATCTCGCCTTTGCACTCCCCTTCTTTTCTGCCTTTTTTGTGATCTTGGCGCTGCCATTCCAAACCCGGCCCGTCCTCTTGATGGCCTTCGTCCTCAGCCTGCTGCTGGGCGTGGTTACGCTGTTCACGATCCAGTTCGCCATCGGTGCGATGACTTTTTGGTTCGAGCGGATCTTCGGCATTCGCGATATGCTGACCTCGGTGATCATGCTCTTTTCGGGGCAATTAATTCCCGTTCAATTATTGCCAGGGCCCTTGCGCCAGCTCTCGGTCTATATGCCTTTCGAGTGTATCTTTGCCAACCCAGTCAACGTATTTAGGAGTACGTCACTGGACCAGTCTGGACCCTTTTTGTTGCGTCAGGTCATTTGGGTGGCTCTACTGGGCCTGGCTGCAACCTACATGTGGCGGCGTGGTATCGCCCGCTACGATTCTCAAGGTGGCTAATTGGAGGTTTCCCATGCGTTTTCTGTTTTGTTTGTGGATCATCACCGCGGTTGGATTTGCGGCCGATGGTGACAAAGTCCGGCTCGAAACTGCCGACTTCTCGCTCTTTCCCTACCCAGGTCAGATCAAACTCGGCAAGGAGGAGCGGATCTACATTGCCGACATCGATGCCTCCTGCATCCGCGTGTTCGACCGCAACGCAAAGTTCCTCTTTTCCATGGGTAGGAGTGGCGAGGCGCCAGGCGAATTCAAGCGCTGGTTTGGCGAGTTCGAAATAGATGCCAAGGGGACAATCTACCAGGTCGACAACTGGGCGGGAAACCGCTGGATCAATATCTTCGATGCCGATGGCCATTTTCTCAAGAATGTGCCGCTCAGCAAGTTCGAAGGCGTGTTTGGTCCGCAGCGGGTCTATCCCTTCAAGGACCAGCTGGTGGTGGGAATCGAGAACAACTACCGCAGCGAAAAGAACGGGCCGCTCTATTTTTCCACTGACGACCAAACCTACTACCGTCTCTCGATGAAGGGCGAACAGCTCGGCAAGCTCTTCACCCGCAAGCTAGCCCTGGAAATTTCTCAATTCCCCGACCGCGAGGGTCGCCCAATCCCCCATCAGAACGCTTTGGTATGTGGCTTCGATGCCAAACAGGGTCTGCTGGCCTACCAAGTCAGCGACGAAGACCAATGCAAGGTTCTAGACCTGAACACGGGCAAGGAACGGAGCTTCGCCAACGGCTTTCGCCGTCGTCAGGTCACCAAGGAGGACGTCAAGTCCTTTATCGAGGACCGCTTGAAAAACGTCACGGCCCCTGAGTCGGCCAGCTACGAGAAACAGCTGTATGCGGAAGTCGCCAAATATGCAGACCAGCTGCTACAGTACCAGCCTATCGTGGATCGGATGTTCTTTAACCCCACGGGGGATTTAGTGATCTGCTCTCAAAACCCGAAGACCAAGCGCTTCACGGTCCACAAATTCACGCCCTCCGGCGCATCACTGAAAAACTTCGATTCCAGCTTCGTACCTGAGGCCTATTCAAGCCAAGGCCTGATCTGGCTGGAGCGGGACGAGGCCAAGGGCGAGGGCTACCTCCATTTGAAAGCCCCGCTCAGCAACTTCTAAGAAAAGAGGACCCGAGCGAGGGGTCCTCCATGACGCCCAACAGCGTGGGTCGGTGTCGCCGGCCTTCGCTTCGCCGTCGTCGCCAGGTGCAATCATGGCGGCCTTCACCCAGCGCTAGGCCCCGATCGCACCCTCAATGACACTAGCCGACAAAAAGGACAATGTCCTTGCTAGATAAGATACTGAATTTCACGTAAGGCGTTGGAACACCGAACCATATAGCCACCTTTTCACCCGCGGCTATGGACCTGGAACTCTTTAAATAAAAGGGCGGGGCTGCACTGCCGATCTTCCATTTAAAGCTAATTGTCTCATCCATCAGATTCGTGACATAGATGAAACCAGAACTCGGCCCCTTGTAAATGGGCCACCAAACATTTGCTTCTACATTTCTTTGGCCACCGAGCATTACACACCTCCAACAGGAATTTTTGTTCACTCGCGGATCGCCAGCAAACAGGTTAATTACTATGACGATGCATACGCGAACATCCCCTCAAAGAAAAATACGGCATCGATCGCTGTGCATGATGGGCTGACGACTTGTGCGCACGCCTCCGCCAAAAGCATGACGGGCAAAAAACTTGTTCGCATCCGCTCTTTCAGCGCTTAACGGCCCATAAATGCCTCATGGGGCCTTTTTGGGGTGATCTAGCAGCACATCCAGCCGGGTGATCCTGCCACACGCGTTCGCGGACTCACCTTCGACTTGATCACGAACCTGTGCGGTAGCGGCGCACCAGTTCGGCCAGGTGTTGGGCGCTGGTCGAGAGTTGGCTGGCCAGGGCGCTGATCTGGCCGGCGTTTTGGGCGCTCTTGCCGGTGGCCGTGCCGGTGTCGCGCATGCTGGCGTCGATCGCCTGCGAGGCCTGGACAGTGGTCGCCGTTTGTTCTTTGACCCGCTCGGCGCGGGTGGCGATGAGGCGCAGCGTCTCGGCCATGCGGTTCATCTCCGCGTCGGTCTGTTGCACGACGGCTGCCATCTCCTCGACGCCGGTGGCCGTGCGGGCCAGGTTCGCCTGGTTCTCGCCCATGCCGATCGCTTGCTGGGCCAGGGCCTCGGCGGTGTCGCCGACCATGTGGTCGACTTGCTGGATGACGCAGCTCATCTTCTCGATCTCGGCGGCCGCGCCCTCGGTGGAGGCCTGGATCGCCGCGACCCGCTTCTGAATCTCGACGGTCGCCTCGTTGGTCTGCTTGGCCAGGGCGCGTACCTGGTCGGCGACCACGCCAAAGCCGCGACCGGCGGCGCCGGCCCGGGCCGCCTCGATGGTGGCGTTGAGCGCCAGGGTCTGGGTGACCTCGGCGATCTCCTCAATCGCGCTGACGGCGGCGCCGACCTCGGCGGTCACGCGTTGCAGCACCGTCATCTGGCCCCGTGCCTCGTCCATGGCAACGACGGCCCGGCGCGCCTCTTGGCGGGTGTGCTCGGTATTGGTCGAGATCTGGGCGATGGTCGCATTCATCTGGTCCGTGGTCGTGGCCAGGGAGGCTAGGTTGGCATTGGCCTCGCGGACAACCTGGTTGACTCGATTCATGCCGGTCGAGACATCGACCGCCGCGCTCGCCACACCATGGACCTCGCCGTCGATGGCACGCGCCTCTGCGTCGACCCGGCCCATGGCCTGCAGGCCGAGTTCGCTGGCGGCGGCGACCCGTTCGACCTGTTGGCGGACCTGGCCGGTTTGGCGCGCCATGTCCACAGAGACCCGTTCCAGCTCGCCGGAACTGTCCTGAACCAGACTGGCCCCACCCTGGATCGCCTGCATTTCACCGCGCAAGCCGTTGAGGATGGCGTTGAGATCGGCGCTCATCTGGCCCAGTTCGTCGCTTGTCTGGACGTGAACTTCCTGGCAGAGGTCGCCCTCGCGCACGGCGGCGATGGCTTGGCGCATGGCCGCGATCGGTTTGAGCACGATGCGGCGAATGAACAGGAACAGCAGCGCCAGGCCGACCAGGAACAGCGCAAAGTTGAGAGCGGCGGCGAGGGTCATCTGGCGCTGGGCCGCGCGGTCGCGGGCCGCCAGGGAGTAGTCGATGCGGACAGCGCCCAGGACCGTGCCCTCGGCCACGGCGTGGCAGTTGAGGCAGGTCACCCCACCTGGGAGCGGCTCCTTGGTGGCGCGACGGGGCTCGAGGTAGGTCAGGACCCGACCGGCCTCGTTCTCGCCGTAGTGGATGACCTGGCTGGCCAGGCCAGCGCGGTCCAGCTCGTCCTGTGGCTGCTCCGTGGGGTTCTGGCTAGGGTACTGACGGTTGAGGTCGGCCGAGCGCACGACCCGCACCTCGAGCACGTCGTCATTTTTCAGTAACTTCTCGCGGGCAATACCGCGGTTGGCGATGACGCCGGTCAGCATCATGGTGTTGAGCACGTCGAAATGGCTGCCCGCCAGACTGCGCACGTGGGCCAGGGCGTCCTCGTTGACGGCCTTGCGGCTCTCGACCATCGTGAACAGCGACGACCCGACCGTCACCACCAGGAAGACGGTCGCAATCAATCCCAATAATTTGGCTCGAACCGACAGCACCATGAATCAATCCCCTCGCGACGCGCACACGAACACATCCATCATCGGTACAAACGCGCGAACGCCATAGGAAAAAGTCACATTTACCAACTCGCGTGGCTTCGACCCCTGTTCCAATGCTGTTAAGTTTAGCAGTCTTTTCGCGGAAAAGAGTGGGACACATCAAACCCGAGCACATAAGCGTCAACTGCCACGACCGCTACTAAGTGCCCGTATAGTTTCGGGTCGAAGCGCAGCGCCAGCCTTGCCCTAAATGCCGTTTCTGTACCAGCCCTCTTTCCAAATCAAGGTTCGGAACTTTCAGGGACGCAGTAACTCACTGGGCTCCTTGGCGACCAAAGCCCTTTCGAACCATGAGGTGATCGTCTCGGCGGAAGCGTGTTCGATTTGTCCCGCAAAGGTCTCTGGGATGCCGCCAAACCTGATTTTTAGGAGGTGGGTCAGCATTTCTCTGCGCCCTTGGTCGATACCCTCTTGCCTGCCCTCTTCTAAGGCAAGGATGCGAATGTTGCCATGAATTCCGCCTGTCCACTCCATACCAGCCTCCTTCATGCTTTCATTTATACTCTTTTTCAGTTGGTTGTCAAGATTGGGCGGCAGCCGCATCAGCCAATCAATAAATGCCAGGATCGTAGCAGCGTCCTTCGCGGAAAACTTGCCCTTGAGGCGCAGGGCACGAAGAAAATATGCACGTTTCCAAGCGACGGGATCCACCTTCACGCGCTGGCGCATCAGATCCAGATGCGCAATGGCAATCAAAGCAAACGGATTCTCGGCCTCCTTTTCAGTCAAAAGTGACTCCATCTCCAACAGCTTGACGCAGGGGTAATCGAAGCGCAGACGCACGCCGAAACCCTTGTGCTCGTAGCTATCCGGACGCCAATTAGGGTTGAGGTCGGTGAGAATCACCAGGCACGTGATATCGGCCTCTAGGTTGAACTTGTCACGCAACCGATAGTACATCGTGAAGATGCGCTCGGGAAAATCCCGGTCGCGCTTATTTTGGGCCTCCACATGGATCAGCAAGTAACGATCGCCGCCGCGCAGCAAGCGAACTTTGACCAACTTGTCGACAATGCGCCCGCCGCGTTTGCTCTTACCGGCAATACTCGGCAACTCCTGATCGAGAAACACCGGCGGCACCGACCAGTCGATCTCGGCCGCAAGCGCAGGACTCAAGAGCTCGATCATCCAGCGGAACATGCGTTCAATCACGTATTTCCAAGCACCGTCAAAATCGATCACGGGTCACCCCTTGCTGATAGCTTAAACCACCAGTCTACGCTTTCAGGGGTGGCAACGCCAGGTGTTTTAACTCTTCGCGGCGGTGCGACCCCGTCGCACATGGCGCGCGCGTCGCCAACTAAGCTACGTGCAGGGCGACGTTGGCAAACCACACGTCCTTCCAGCGGTTGACCTTGGCGCCCGCGTCGAGGACCTTGGGCGAGACACAGACCTCGGCAGCGAAGCCAGGATCCTCGAGCAGCACGCGGCGGTTGACGGTGCCGTAGCGCGTCCCGTCGACCTCGCAGATGGCGCCGACGAACACGCCGCACTCGCGGCACAGCAGACATTCGGCGGTGCCGCTGCCCTGGCGGTAGCGACCCAGTTTGGCGGCATCGGTACAGCGGATGCTCAGGGAACCCGCCGGATCGGAGACGAAGGCGGCGCTATGGCGGCGACAGAAGTCGCAGTCGCAGGCGCGGGGCTGGTAGTGCTCGGGCGCCTGGACGAGTTCGAAGTTCAGCTCGATCGCGCCGCAATGGCAGGATGCATGGTAGTGGGTCATCGGTTCCTCTCTTGGAGCATGGGCAATTTCTCTACAAGGCTTGGGCTGGGTTGGCTGTCGCGGTCGCGCTGCGAGTCCACCGAACTGCAGGGCTGCGATCGCCCTTTGAGCCGCTATGAGCGCACCTTAACAGCTTAGCTCATCACCAAGGATAACAGATCTTGGCGGAAATCCACCCTTGTTCCCGGCGTTTCTCGCCCACCCGGCGGCCAGCCTGGCATTGCGCTGTCGAGATGCCGCGGGTAGAATCAGCACATGCCGCATCGGGACCTCGCACGCGCGGTGTCGATGAAAATCTCTATCATCCACGAGGAACTTATGAAGCACATCCCACTGATCTGCATGGTGCTGTTGCTGGCCGCCTGCAGCAACGAGGACGCCAAGCACGAACTGGCCGCCGCCAAGAACCAAAACGAGAGCCTGACCCGGGAGAAAGAACAGCTCCAGCAAAGCCTCGATCAAACCAAGGCCGAACTGGAAGGCCTGCGGCAGACGGCGGGCAACGCCAGCGAGACGGAGCAGGAGCTGACCTCCTTGCGCGCCAAGGCGAGCGAGGTCGACGGCCTCAACCAGAAGATCGCCAACCAGCAAAAGGAACTGCAAAAAGTCGACGACCTGCAGAAAAAACTCAACGACGCCGGCAAAAGCACCGAGAAGCTGGCGTTCCTGACCCAGAAACTCAAGGGCGTCAAGGCCACGATCGTGACCAACATGGGCGAGATCGATGTCGCCTTCTTTCCCGACTTGGCGCCGATCCACTGCTTTAATTTCATTGCCCACGCGGAATCGGGTTACTTTAACAAAACCCAGTTCCACCGGGTCATTCCCGGCTTCATGATCCAGGGCGGCGACCCTAACAGCCGCGACATGAACTTCGGCGACGACGGCACGGGCTCGCCGATCGTGGCGATCCCCCACGAATTCAGCGCCAAGTCGCACAAGCGCGGCATCCTCAGCATGGCGCGACCGGGCGACGTGCGCGTCGGCGCTGGCAGCCAGTTCTTCATCATGCACGCCGATTCGCCCCAGCTGGACAACCAGTACAGCGTCTTCGGCGAAGTCACCAAGGGCATGGACGTGGTCGACAAGATCGCCGCGGCCCAGCGCGACATGCGCGACCATCCCAAGGAACCCGTCTGGATCGAGACGGTGAAAGTCTCGCGCTGAAATCGAGCGAGGCGCGTGCGCCCACGCGGACGCGCCTCAGCCCAGCTCGGCCTCGGTACGGGCCATGGGCAAATAGACGGTGAAGGTCGTACCGACGCCCACCTGGCTGCTGACTTCGATGCGGCCGCGGTGCTTCTCGACAATACCATAGGACATCGACAGTCCCAGACCTGTGCCCTTGCCGACCGGCTTGGTGGTGTAGAACGGTTCGAAGATGCGGCTGCGCACCTCCTCGGGCATGCCGCAGCCGCTGTCGCTGAAGCCGATCACGCCCAGTCCCTCCTGCTCGCGGGTCGACAGGCGCAGCAGACCACGCTCAGTCTCGTCGCCCTGTTTCTCGAGCACGGCCTCGCAGGCGTTGACAATCAGGTTGAGGAAGACCTGATTGAGCGCCTGGGGTCGACAGACCATTTCCAACGGGCTCTCGAACTGGCATTCGAAGTCGACCCTTTCCTTGAAATGGGTGCGCACCAGGTCGAGTGTCGAGCGCAGGCCCTCGGTCACCGAGACCCAGCGCACCTCGCCTTCGTCGGCGCGGGCAAAGGTCTGCAAGCTGCGCACGATGTCCTTGATCCGGCTGGTGCCGTCCTTGATCGTGCGCACATGGGCTTCGAGCCGACTCAAGCGCGCGAGGATATCGGTCATGATCTCGTGGTCCTCGCCCGCGGCCACGTCGGACAGATGCTTTTTGAACAGCTCCAAATCGACTTCCAGATTCTGGGCACTGCCGTGGGCAAACGCGGTGGGATTGTTGATCTCGTGAGCCACGCCCGCGGTCAGGGTTCCCAGCGAGGCCATCTTCTCCTGCATGATCAGCTGTTGTTGGGTGTGGACCAGTTCGTCGTTCTGGGCGCGAATGCGCTGCAGGGCACGGGCGCGGGTCAGGGCTGAGAGCACGTGCTCGCGGAAGCGGTTGACGATGCGCATGTCGACATCGTCAAAGGCGTGGGGCTCAGTCAAGCTGCTGACGACCAGGAAACCCTCGAGGCGCTGTTCCAGCACGATCGGGATCGTAATCAGTGCCTTGGGTCCAGGCAGGTTCGCAAGATTGGCAAGCACCTCGGGGTTCTGGATGACCCGCGCGCGAGCCAGATCCCGCACCTCGCCATGACCGATGTAACGGGCGAGGATTTCCTCCTCGCTGAACTTGATGGTATCGACCATATCGAGGCTGTAGCCGCAGGCGGCAACGATGTGAAAACAATGTTCGGCGGCGTTGTAGTGGAAGACCGAGGTGATATCGGCGCGCGGCAGGAGCCGCATGATCTGGCCCGAGATCGTCTGCAGAATATCGCCGAGCTCGATGTCGCGATTGATGGCGGTGACGATGCTGTCCCAGCCCTCCAGCTCGGCGTCGCGGGCCTCCAACTCCAGCGTCCGCTGTCGCACCAGCTCGCCGGCCTGGCGGTGGGCGTCGAGCAGGTTGAGGTGGGTGGTGATGCGCGCCAGCAGTTCGACCCTCGAGATCGGCTTGCCGAGGTAGTCATTGGCACCGACCTCGAAACCGCGGGCCACGTCTTCCGCTTGGTTGCGCGCGGAGAGGATGATGACCGGCAAGGTGCTCTCGCTGAAGGCCTGGCGGATGCGCAGACAGACATCGTAGCCGGACATGCCCGGCATCATGATATCGAGCAGGACGAGGTCGAAATGCTCGTTAGCCAGCAGGTCTAGGGCCTCGTGCCCGGAGGCGGCCTGCTGGACGTGGTAGCCCAGGGGGACCAGGTGATTGCACAGTACTTGGCGGTTGATCAGCTCGTCGTCGACGATCAGGATCGCGTGGCCACCGTGGCCGTCCTGGCCAGGATCGACGGGCATGGTGGTCGTGCGCGAGAAGATCTGACTGCGCGCTATCGCCTTGGCGATTGACCGGTCCACGGGTTCGACGTCCACGACTGCTTCGTTGTGGAGCGGCAAGGTGAGCTTGAAGGTCGCGCCCTTGCCGAGCTCCGAGCTCAGGCTCAGACTGCCGCCGTGACGCGCGACGATCTCTCGCGAGAGCGAGAGCCCCAGCCCCAGCCCCTCCTCGAAGACTGCGCCCATGGCCCCATCGGCGAAGGTTTGCTGCAGCTGCTCGACCTGTTCGGGCGCCAGGCCGCGACCCGTATCCGCGACCGAGACCTCCATCATACCCTCATGGGCGATGGCGGAGACGACGATCGAGCCACGTTCGGTGAACTTGATGGCGTTGCCGATCAGGTTTTGCATGACTTGGCTGATGCGACCGGGATCAGCGAGCACGAGCGGCATCGAGGGATCCAAGGTATTGAGCAGGACGACGGGCTTGCCGTCGATCATCGGCTCCAGCGAGGCGAAGACCTCGTCGACGACTTGGGCCATGCGCAAGGAACGGCGCTGTAGCACGAGATCGCCGTGGCGCAGTTTGACAAAGTCGATGATGTCGTTGACCAGATTGGAGAGGCGGCGCCCGCTGTTGGCCAGCATGCGCAGGTGGGTGGCGACCTGATCGCCAACCGGCCCGGCGGCACCGTCGACGATCGACTCCGCCAGGCCAATGATGCCGTTGAGCGGCGTGCGCAGCTCGTGGCTGGTGTTGGCCAGGAACTCGTCCTTCATGCGGTCTAGGGCCAGCAGGCGCTCGTTAAGGGCGCGTTCGCGGGCCAACTCGCGCCGCTGGAAGCGCAGGGCCAGCCAGCCCAGACCGATCAGGGCCATGACGTAGAGGCACAGCGACCACCAGGCCAGCCAGGGCGGTCGCGGCACCACGAAGCGAATCGAGGCCGGTTGCGCGCTCCAGATACCGTCGCGATTGGCGGCCTTGACCTCGAATCTGTAGCTGCCGGGATCGAGGTTTGTATAGGAGGCGTAGCGGTTTTGGGCATCGGTGGCGATCCAGTCGTTGCGGTAACCGACGAGGCGGTAGGCGTATTTGTGCTCACGTGGCATCTGGTAGTTGATGCCGGTGAAACGGAAGGTCAGGTCGCGCTGGCTGAAATCGAGCTCTAGTTGGCGGGCGTTCTCGATGGTGCGATCGAGAATACCGCTGGTGTCGCCAGGTTTGACCTCGCGGTTGTGGACCAGCACCTGCGTCAGGACCGGCAAGGGCGCGGCCTCGTCGCGCGCGATCAGACTGGGGTAGAAGATGTTGAAGCCGTCGACGCCGCCGAACATCATCTCACCATCCGAGCCCTGATAGAAGCAGCCCTGGTTGTACTCGTTGCTCTGGAGGCCGTCTGCGGGCGTGAAATTGCGGCAGCTCTGGGTGCGGGGGTCGAAGCGGGCCAAGCCCTTATTGGTCGACAGCCAGAGGAAACCCTTACTGTCGCGGCCAATCGCATAGACGGTTTCATTGGGCAGGCCGTCGCGCTCGCGCCAGGTCTCGAAGCGCCGGTGCACCGTGTCCATGCGGGTCAGTCCGCCGCCGGTGCCGATCCAGAGGTAGCGGCCGCTGTCGGTTTCGTCACCGATGATGGCGCGCACGTAATTGTGGGGCAGGCCGGCACTCTGGTTTTTTTCGCAGCGAATGACCTCGAACCGCTCAGCGTCGGGCAAGGAGGCATGGTTGAGGCCACCCATGGTGCCGACCCAAAGCCGCCCCTGGCCGTCATCGAAGATGTCGTTGACGTTGTAATGGCTGAGCGCGCCGGGTAGGTTCTCGCCGTAAGGGTAGCGCCTGAACTGGCGGCGCTCGGGGTCGAAGCCGCAGAGTCCACCGTATTGGGTGCCAATCCAGAGCTTGCCGGCGCGGTCCTCGCGCACGATATAGACATCGTCATGGCTGAGCGAGTGCTCGTCCTCGGGCTCGTGGCGAAAGTTGTCGAAGCTTTCGGTGGCCGGGTCGAATCGGCCCAAACCGCCATGACTGCCGACCCAGAGCCGACCCTGGCGGTCCTCGCAGAGGTCGACCACCCAGTTGTGGGGCAGACTGCGGGCATTGCCCGGTTGGTGCTTGTAGTTGCGAAAGCCCTTGTGGCCGGGATCCTGACGGTCGAGGCCGCCGCCAAGCGTACCCACCCAGAGGGTACCATGACGGTCGCGCAGCAATGCCATGACCATATTTTGGGAAAGTTGACCAGACGCCTCGCCGCGCTGTTTGATGTGAATGAAGTCACCAGGGCTGGGCTGACGGGCCAGGTTGAGACCGCTGCTCGAGGTGCCCACCCAGATCATGCCGGTGCGGTCCTGGAACAAAGTGCGCACGTCGTTGAAGCTGATCGAGGTCAATTCGCGCGGATCGTGGCGGAAATGCCGGAACCGGCCGCTTTCGGGCAGCCAGACAGAGACACCGGCGTTGGCGGTGCCGACCCAAATCGCGCCACGGCGGTCCTCCAGCAAGGATTTCACCCAGTTGTCGCCAAGGGCATCGGGGTCGCCTGGTCCAAAGTAAAAATTGCGAAAGGTTCCGGTGCCGGGATCGAGGCGGCTCAGGCCCTGGCCGTAACAGGCGATCCAAATCAAGCCCTTGCGGTCGGAGATGATGTCGCGCACGCTATCACCCGCCAGGCTCTGGGGTGCGTCACGCTCGTGACGGTAGTGGCGGAACTGCCGTGTCTTCGGGTTGAAACAGCTGATGCCTTTGTTGAGATAGCCCAGCCAAAGGCGGCCCTCCGCGTCCAGGTGCAGGGCCTGAATATCGTCCTCCGCCAAGCCCTCGGCCCCTGCGCTCTTGCGGAAATGGATGAACTTGCCGGAAGTGCTGTCCGCGGCATAATCCAGGCCACCGCCAAAGGTGGCCACGTACAAACCCCCGGCCCCATCCAGGGTTAAGTCGCGCACTTCGTTGGCACTCAGGGACTGGGGATCGGCTGTGTTGGCGGTGAAATGGCGAAACTGATCGGTCTCCGTATCGAGCAAACTCAGGCCGTTGGCGGCCAGACCCGCCCACAGTTTGCGACCCTGGAAGGCCAGCGCACGGATCTCGTTATCGCCAATCGAGCTGGGCTCGTCAACCTGGTGCTTGTAAACGCGAAAGCTATAGCCGTCGTAGCGGTTGAGACCGTCGTTGGTGCCGATCCAAACAAAGCCACGCTCGTCCTCTGCCATGCAGTTGATCGACACCTGGGAGAGTCCTTGTTCTGGCCCGACGCGATTGAAGCGCAGGCCCTCCCCATAGGCGGATTGTGCCTGGGCGGTCACCCAGACACACCCCCACAACACCAGAAGGACAGGGATGGTTACCATTCGCGTAATGCGCTTCGACATGGAGCTCCCAGGGGCGAATCGACAGGCGTAATCGCCGGATGATACTCCCCTGATTATCGCAGAGAATGCCCTGCTGGCATACCTACCAGGTCGGTTACGCCCCGAAGATCGCCGCGGTTAGCGTCAGTCGACCTTGGTCGCTACCCTCAGAATCGCCGGGTTCCAGACGATGCCTTCCTCTTTGGAGTTGGTGAGATTGAGCAATATCGTAGGCTTGTCGTTCTCGACGCCGATCCCAAGCGAGACGTCGCCCGCCACCAGGGCAGGATTCCCCGTGATCGTCAAGAGTTTATGGTCACGGCTGAAGCTGATCACAGCAGCGTTGGCATCCTGAAGGTAGATGACTTTTGCCCCATTATCCGGCGGGCCCGAGCCCTCGCTGACATCTTTGAGCGTCGCGTTGCCGCACTTGGTGCCGATCAGCTTGCGCAGCTCCTTGGCCACCGTCGCCTCGCCGACCACGTGGATGGTGAACTCTTCGGCACCGAGGTTGGTGTCGAAGCCGAGGACTTTGGTGAACAGCACCGCTTGCAGCTTTGCCGGCGCCACGCGCTGGGCCAGTAGGGGTGACGATACCAACAGTGCCAGGATCAAAAGGAAGGGGGTGATTCTCTTGCGCATGCTCCACCTCTCTCGGCGCTACCTGTTCCTTGGTATCGATTTGAGGGTATAAATACTTTAGAAAAGCAGCGCTTTCGAAAGAATAAATGGCTCAAGACTTCGTCAGCACACCAAAAAACAGCGCTCGAGAAAAAACAACTCCACGGGATAGCGCGCTAGCCGCCGGACTGATGCTCCACCTTGGGAGATGAGCTCGCTCTTGTGCACATACCGTGATTCGCGCTAGGCTTGGACCCGTGTTTCGACCCAAGGGAGGTGGCCCGTGGACGGCCTCATGATGAATGTTCCCCTGATCCTGGGCTCTGGCTTTCTCGATCCTCGTTGCTCTGAGCGACCCTTCGCGCAGGTCGTGGTCAAAGTTCGGGAGGCCCGCCTGTGACAGCTTCCGCCGTCAACGACCGGCCCCGCTTCAAACTGATCATTTTCAACCTGCAGAAGCCTCAAAACATCGGGGCTCTGATTCGCACGGCTTATGCGTTTGGCTGCGACGAAGTCATCATGGTAGGCCGCAAGCAGACCAAACTGACCGGCGCTAGCGGCAGTGTCGCCATCCAGCGCATGCGCCACTTCTTTCACATGCGCGATGCCGCGATTTATTGCGCCGAGGAGGGCTTCGCGGTCTACGGGGTCGAGATCGGAGGTCGCATGCTCCACGAGGTCGTCTTTGACCGCAATGTCGCCTTCGTGCTCGGCAACGAGGGCCGCGGTCTCTCCGATGCCGCCGCCTATTGCGAAGCGCGAGTCACCATCCCGCAGTGGGGTGGCGTGCCTTCGCTCAACGTGGCGATCGCCGGTGCCATCGCCATGTACAGTTTTCAGAGCCAGCAGCAGCAACCGGTAGCGGCTTGCGTAGGCGAGCGCTATTTCGACGATTTCTTCCAGCTAGACCAGTGAGAACGGTGCCATCTCCTTGAATCCAAAGGCCCGTCTCCTGTATGATGGCAGTAGTGACGGCAACGCGACGACTGAGGATGATCCATGGCCGCTTGGAAAAATGCTGTATTGAACGCGGCGTCTAGCATTCTGATGGTTACGCTCGCCCTGTGCATGGGTTCCTGTTGGCGCTCACCTGAGAACGAGGCCCGCGCACGCCTTGACGCGATCGCCCAACAGGTCAGACTGCTCGAGGAAACTGCCGGCAATGGCGACCCCGAAGTAGAGACCCTGGTCGCGCGAGCACACGAACAGATGGCCGAGGTCTCCAACTGCCTGATCGAGTCCGATTATGACAAGGCGCGAAAAATCCTGGACGAGCTCAGCGATCGACTGGCCAATTACGCATCCCTCACCGATCGGCGACTCAAGGCTGATTTGCGCTTCTTCGGCCCTGCAACCAGCTTCCAATCCTCAGAACAAGGCTCGTTTGAAGAGGTCACTGGTCGTGAGGATGTGGAGGCGATCACCGCGCTCAAGACGGGCGCTCGCTCGCTGGTCGCACTCAAACTCAACCCTAAGGTCGATCTGGAACTCCAAAACGAGAGCATGGTGCACATCATGCGCAAGGGCACGTCCGTCGAACTGAACCTGGACCACGGCACCATTCGTCTCATCTGTGAACCAGGCGCCAATGCCGTCAAACTAATCCAGGGCAAGCTGACCGTAGCGTTGGTCGGCCAAGCCGACCTTGAGCTGGCCCGCAATGAAATCATCCGCACTGGTTATCTGGCCAATTACGGCCCCGAGCTGTCCTGGCAGGTCAACGACGCGCGCGGCACGCTCAAAACCTTGGAGGGCCTGTCCTGGAGCGGTCGCTCACCCGAGACCGTGAACCTCAATCTACCCCCTCACATCGAACTGCCCAACAATCAGAGCACCTACCACGCGGACAAGGGCGACATCGCAGGGATCGAGTTTCGCTGGTATACGCAGATCAACAGCGACGCCTTTCAGCTGCAAATCAGTGACCATAACCTGTTCGCAACACGTGTGTACGACAATTTGTTGGAGACATCCACCCACATCAACAACCTGCCGATCGGCACCTATTTTTGGCGGATTCGTGGCGCGACCAAGGATAAATCAGGCCAGTTCATCCCTGGTCCATACAACAAGACGATGGTGGTCTACGTCAGCAAATCCGGTCTGCCCGTGACCAAGGTGCCAGTAAAGGTCGGCCGCAAAGAGGCCCCCAAACCGGTTGTCGATAACTTCAAAATCGAAACGATCGGCACTTCGGTCATCGTCTCCGGCCGAACTAAGCCAACGATGCGGGTCAAGGCCAACGGCACTTCGGCGATCCTCGACGACGACGGTGTGTTCAGAGCGATCATCGACCTGGAACCCGGTGTCCAGACCATTCGACTCGAGGTCACCGACCCCAAGACGGGCAGCGAAGCGATCATCGAGAAGCAGGTCAAGATTTAAGTCGCGCCACAGCCCAGGCCACAATCTCGTCAATCGACTCGCGATGGGGCGGCTGCGAGTGCCAGATCAAATCGGCTTGGCGGTAAAGCGGCAAGCGCTCCTCATAACGCCGTACAAGGCCGGCACGATCCAGAGCCAACGGTCGCGTTGGATCACCCGCGACGCGCTCGAGCAGCACCGGCAGGGGCCACTCGAGAAACAGGCTGCGGCCCTGTTGGCGCAGCCAAGAGCGAACGCCCGCCGTGGTAATCGCGCCGCCACCAAGGGCAACCAAAGCTGGCAGCGGTAGCGCTCGCAACACGCGCTCTTCGGCGACACGAAAGCAGGCCTCGCCGTGACTGGCGAAAAAGTCGGCGATGCTACAGCCAAACTCGCTGATCAGGCACAGATCCAGATCATGGAAAGGCAGGCCCAAGGCCTCGGCCAGGGGTTGCCCGACCGAGCTTTTGCCTGCCCCCATAAAACCCGTCAGAAAGACCGACGGGCCAGGGCGTTCCCCGCTCATACTCACTTGGGAGGGGCGAGGAACTTGTCGAGGAACTGCGTGGAGAAGGCACCCTTGATAAAGCTTTCGTTGTCCAACAGATCCAGATGAAGGGGGATATTGGTGTCAATCCCCTCGATCACCGTCAGTGCCAGAGCGCGCCGCATGCGGGCCATCGCCTCGGCGCGGTCGCCACCATGGGTCATCAACTTGGCGATCATAGAGTCATAATTGGGTGGCACGCGGTAGCCGGCATAGGCGGCGCTGTCGACCCGGACACCGGGACCACCGGGCAGGTGGAAGTGCTCGATCAGGCCAGGCGAAGGGCGGAAGGTCCGCGGATGCTCGGCATTGATGCGGCACTCGATGGCATGGCCGTTGATTTTGACGTCCTTCTGCTTGATGTTGAGTGTCGCACCCGCGGCGATGCGGATTTGCCACTTGACCAGGTCCAGGCCGGTCACCAGTTCCGTGACGCCGTGTTCGACCTGGATGCGGGTGTTCATCTCCATAAAGTAGAAGGAACCATCCTCATCGAACAGGAACTCGATCGTGCCAGCCCCGCGGTAGTTCGTGGCCTTGGCGGCCAGGATCGCAGCTTCGCCCATTTTGCGGCGGGTTTCGGGATCAAGCACAGGGGAGGGCGCTTCTTCGATGATTTTTTGGTGGCGGCGTTGAATCGAGCACTCCCGCTCACCCAAGTGGAGGGTGTTGCCGTAATGGTCGGCCAGGATCTGAATCTCGATGTGGCGCGGGTTGGTCAGGAACTTCTCGATGTAGACCTCGCCATTGCCGAAGGCGATCTCCGCCTCGGACTTGGCAGTCGCAATCGATTTTTCCAGCTCGCTCGGGTCCCGCACGATGCGCATGCCGCGACCACCACCACCAGCCGAGGC
The DNA here is from genome assembly GCA_964423555.1 of uncultured Holophagae bacterium. Classification (GTDB taxonomy): domain Bacteria; phylum Acidobacteriota; class Holophagae; order Acanthopleuribacterales; family Acanthopleuribacteraceae; genus CAYRFM01. The sequence continues at coordinate 58,544 of CAYRFM010000002.1, forward strand.
CTTGATGATGACCGGCAACCCAATGCGGTTGGCGACCTCCACCGCTTCATCGATATCGCTGATCGGGCCGTCGGAGCCGGGCAGAACCGGCACGCCGGCGGCGATCATGGTTTTCCGGGCCTGGGCCTTGTCGCCCATCGCGCGGATCGAATCCGGGGTCGGACCGATAAACTTCAGCTTGCAGGACTCCGCCACCTCAATGAAGTGCGCATTCTCCGAGAGGAAACCGTAACCGGGGTGAATGGCTTCGGCACCTGTGATTTCGGCAGCGGAGATGATCGCCGGAATGTTGAGGTAGCTCTGGCTCGAGGGTGCTGGGCCAATGCAGACATCCTCGTCGGCGAAACGCCGATGAAGCGCGAACTCGTCTGCTTCGGAATAGACCGCGACCGTCTCGACCCCGAGTTCCTTACAAGCCCAAATGATGCGAAGCGCGATTTCGCCGCGATTGGCGATGAGTATCTTCTTGAACATGTATCAGCTCCGCGCTCAGTGAGGCTTCACTGCAAACAGTTTCTGGCCGAACTCGACACCCTGACCGTTTTCGACGAGAATCTTCACAACTTCACCGTCCACGTCCGATTGAATCTCGTTCATGAGTTTCATGGCCTCGACGATGCAGAGGGTCATTCCCTGATGGACCTTGGTGCCGATCTTGGTGAAGGGCTCGGAGGTCGGGTTAGGGGCGCGATAGAAGGTGCCGACGATCGGCGACTTCACATAAAGCAGGCCCTCGTCTTCACTGGCACTGGGCGCCTTCGCGGGTTCGCCTGTGCTGGAAACCGCGCCGCCAACGGGCGCCGGCGCTGCGGCAGCTACCATTGGTGCTGCGACCAGCGTCTCCTTCTTCTTGGCCAACTTGAGGGAGATCTTCTCCTGCTGGAGGTCCAATTCATCGATCGAGCTCTTAGAAAAGAGGTCGATCAGTTCTTTCAATTCTTTAAATTCCATGCGAAACCTGCCTGTTGGTACGGACCACTAGGTGCGTCATCATATGGCTCATCTTAACTGATTTGCTATGCGGAAGGAATAGAGAATCGTCAACGCCCTCGACCACCGAATGGTGCCTGCCAGGACAAATCCCGGTCCTAGAGTGATTCAGACGATTGCCGAATACCACTCATAAGACTTGAGATTGAAGCGATAGCGTACCAGCCCCAAGTGGCTGGGGTCCGCCAGCAGGCCCAGCAGGAAATACTCCTGAGTGATCATCTGGATGGCAATCACGAGGTCTTGGTAATGGGAGGACATGAACAACAGCGAGCCCGAGCCCAACTCCGAACCAAAACGCTGGCTCTCCTTGATCAGGTTCGCGGCCTCTGCGGCAAGAAATTCATCGGCGTCGTTTTCATGGTGCTTCTCGATGACGATGCCGTCGATGCCGGTGAGCAGCAGGTTCATGAGACCAGGGGTCGTGTCCCAGATATCCTTGATGAGGTTACGAAACATAATAGACCCCCTTGATCTTGTCCAACCAGTTGGAGAGTAACCTGATTTTTTTGCGGCTGCCACTTTCGATCGTCAACAACCGATCGACACGGTCGAGATGCTGGCGCACGGTGGGGTTGCCGGGATGATCGACAAGCAAGCTCCGGTAGATGTGCTGAGCCGCTTCGTAATGCTCCATCTTTTCATGCTTCAGACCCTTGGTCAGCAGGTGCTCCTCTTCCGCACCCAGAGGCGTCGGCACCTTCACAGCTGGCGCTTCCGTGGTGAGGTCCTCGAACTCGCCAATCGACTCGTCATCCTCAATGGCCTTCGCGAACTCCGCGTCGAGTGGGTCCGCTTCCTCCGCGGTTACGCCGAGCAGATCGGGCTGGTCCTCGAACGCGTCGCTGGAAGGCTCGCCCATAGGCTCCGTATCCGCATCCTCGACCGGCAGAAAGGGGGCGTCCACGTCGTAAACAGGCTCTAGCACAGGCACGAGCTCCGGCTCTTCCAACTCCCGTTCTGCGATCTTCTCCTTGATAAAGAGGATGCGGTTGACCAGGGCTTCGTCATAAGGGTCGTGAATCGCCATGGTCTCGGCATACGTCAGGGACTCTTCGAGTCGACCCGATTCGAAACAGATTGTCGACAAACCCAGCAGCGCATGGGGATTGTCCGGCGCGGTCCGCAGCACCTCGTGGAAGTCCTCTTCCGCTTGATGCAACAGGCCCATGGCTTGACGACACCGGCCCAGGCAAACCCGGGCCGGCAGATAGTTGGGGTGAAACTTGATCCCATCTTTGCAGACGTCGATCGCCTTCTCGAAAGCACCGCTCTTGCGGTACTCTTCCGCAAGGCGAAAAAAGACCCTTGAGGAAGGGTCTTTTCTCCATTGTTGCTCCAAAGACGAGATGACGTACTGACTCATGGAACCGTGACCGTAATATCCGTGGGCAGGGCTACATTGTTGGTGCCGTCAGTGGCGATGACGGAAAGGGTATAGGTTCTGCTGCCGGTCGTCGGCAGGTTGAGGCTTGCGTTGCGGAAGTCTTCGACCGTGAAGGTCATGCGGTAGCGCGCCACATAGCCCGTCGCCGGGGTCGGCGTCCCACCCGCCAGCGCACCAGAGGCCGGGAAGTAGTTGACGAACGTCATATTGCCGGTGTTCAGGCCACCGTCCGGATTCTGGAAGTTACGCGCATAAGTGGGCGGATTGACAATCGCACCGGGGTTGTTGGACTCGTGAATCATGTCGACCACGAAGGAGAGACCCGTGACTTCGCCACTGAGATCCGAGTTCTGGTAGAAATGCGGATCGGTGGTGTTGCCATTGAAGTAAATCCGGCGACCAGACAACAGCTGCGACGAATCGGGCGTACCAGTGAAGTTGCCGTACAGTGCCGAGAGCGGGAAAGAGATGGCTTCGCCGTCCGGCGTCGCACCACCGGAAACCGCGCCATCGCCCTTGTCCACGCGAATGGTTCGTATGGCTGTCTGCGGATTACCCGTGCCGACTTCCTGGACCTTCAACATGAACACAACTGGATCTGTCAGGGTGTCTGGGTCGTCGCTATAGGTGGACTGGATCTGCCCGCGGCCCGTGCTGACATCGCCAAAGCGCGAGCTGAAGGTACCGTTGTCATCGCCAGCTACGATGAACAGGGACCATTGCAGGTTCAGGGTATCGTCATCATGGAACTCGAAGCTAAGCGAGCCCTGTGAACCCGGAGACGTGTCTGGACCAGAGGGCGTAAAGTCGAAACTGTCGATGACAGGCGCGGTATCGCCCAAGACGCCGGAGGTCGTGAAGTTGACCAAGGCAACCGCCTTGGTGGCGGCACCGGAGCCACCGAAGACTTCGTCATCCCACGCTTCGACCAGAAAGGTCAGGAAGCCGTTTTCGTTGTCCTGGAAGTCGGTCACGCTGACAACGCCTGGGCCTTGACCGCCGTTAATTTTACCGTCGCGAGGGAAGAAGGAGGCGCCGTCGCCGGCGATCTTGGATACTTTCCACGAACAGTCGTGGCGTTCTGGGTCGGTCACGGTGAACGAGAAGGAAGCCTGGTCCTCGTTGTCGATCGAGTTCCCTGGCTGGGCCGTGACACCTGAAATGGTGACGTTTTGGTTGACCGCTTGATTGACACTGACCGTCAAATCCTGGCGCAGGACGGTGCCGTCAACCCCATAAACCACAAGGCTGAAGGTCACCAGCCCGGTCTCAATGAAGGGCGGGGAGACCAGCGAGTTCAAGCCGGTGACATCAAAGATGCGACCGTTGAACGGGAACATTTCCGCTTTCTGGACAGCACCGGAGATGTGCCAATAGAAGACGACCGAACGGCCCAGGTTGACACTGGTGCGATCGACGCGGAAGAAGTCGATGACCGGCGGCGCAGTGGGGTCGACGACGTCGACGACCTCAATGGTCTCGGACAGGAAGGCACTGTCCTCGCTGACAGAGTTAGAGGCCCGCAGGAGCGGCCGAACCGACTCCGTCGGGGTAATCGTGATGCTGCCGAAGGTAAGGTCGCCCGTAAACTCGACGGGCACCCCGTTGAAAGAGGATGGCAGGAGTTCTAGCTTCTCCACGTCCCCTACCAATTGGTAGTTGAGCTTGACGGACTCCCCGAGATTGATCGTCGTGCGCGTAGGATCGTCGAGATAGAATCGGACAATGCTGACCGCATCGGGAGGATCGGGAATGACCTCCGGCAAGGCAGTGATCGTAATATCATCACCGGGACTGAACTGCGTCGACCCATAGCGATTGCTGACGTAAAGGGTACCTGAGTCGGCGGTCGCCTGAGTGCCCGGCGGTAAACCGAGAACGGACGTTGACACGCTCAACCGACCTAGTGGGAAGAAGTTGGCGTTTCCGGGCAGCACGTACCAATCGCCCCAAGGCAGCAGAAAAACGCCACTGTCGACCTGACCCTCCGTCAGCCAGCTCGCCGTGTAGTCGCCAGGATAGATAATGCCCGTGGTTTGAAACATGTACCTGATCTGGGGCACCAGCGAGTCTGTGGAGCCGAAGACGCCCGCCTCCATGACGAATCCGAAAGTGGTCGTCTTGTTTTCGCCCGCAATCGATTGGCCGTAGATCGTCACCTGGCAGTCAAAGGTCGCAGGCGCGTTGTTTGTGGCAAAATCCTGTGCAAATGCCGAGTAAACCTTTTCGTTGGTGGACATCACGACGAAACTGAAGGTCACTGTGCGGGAAAAGGAACCACCGATCGAGACGGTCTGACCGATCAACCCTTCCACCGGGTCCAAGCCGACGCCGCCGCCGCGCCTAGTAAAGACAATACGGTAGCGGTCGATACGAACCGTGCCAGCACTGGAGGCAATATTGCTCAGATTGCCATTCAGGCCGATCGTGGCCGTCATTGTCGCGGGTCCTACATCGGTTAGCATCTCAGAACTAATCGTAGATGCCAGCGGACTACCAAACAGCGTGACAGCGCCAGGAGGTTCGTCATTGGCACCCCCACCGCACCCCACCAGGAGCCCCAAAGTCAAAACCAAAGTCGTTAAGCTGAGCAGTCGAAACATGTGAACAATCCTTTGAAAGTGGGTCGACAAGTGTCGGGTTTAATCAATACTTCACGATCTTGGGCGTAACGAAGATCAGAAGTTCTTGATTAGTGAACTGTTTTCGATCATGGCCAAACAGCCGGCGGAGCACCGGCATTTTGCGCAGGACCGGGAGACCGTCATTGAGATTTTGCTCATTTAGCGTAAAGATCCCACCGATCACGGCCGTGCCGCCATTCTTCACCAAAACCTGAGTCTCGGCACGGCGCACATTGATAATTGGGTTACCCAGTACCGTGAGCGAGAAGTCCAACTCGGATTTGTCGATGACCAGGTTCATGATCACCGTCTCGTCGGCAGTGATCTGAGGTCTGACTTGAAGCTCGAGCACTGCATCCTCGTAGGTCGATGTCACGATACCTCGCCGAATGGTCTGAATCGGAACCCTTTGGCCGTTGGTGATCACTGCCTGTTTGTTGTTTTGGGTCGTGACTTTGGGAGAGGAAATGATCTGCCCCTGACCTTCAGACTCCAGCATTTGCATGGAGATGTCGAGTTTGAAATTGTCGAGGAAGTTACCCAGCGTCAACCCCATGCCGACAGCGTTGGATGCGACGACAGGCAAGTTGACCGCATAACCACCCTCCGGTCCATTGAGAACGGAACGGGCTTGGCCAATACGAGGACCGCCCACCCTGACCCTGTGGGGGAAGTCTAGACCCGTGTTGGTGCCGTTTTCGGGCGAGTATTGGGCCGTGAGGCCCCACTGGATACCCAGTTCGCGCAAGAAGCGCGTCGTCGTTTCCACGATCCGGGCCTCGATGGAGACCTGGGGGATTCTTCTGTCAAGGCGATTGATCAGAGTGCGGATCTCCACCATATACTTGGGGATGTCGCGGATAATCATGGTGTTGGTGCGGTTGTCGACGATGATCGAGCCCCGCGGTGATAGGTAGTCGTCAACGATGGAACGCATATCCGAGGCTCGCGCGTAGTTCAGCTCCACGGTCACCGTCTCCGTAGGAACGCTCAACTCCCGCTGCAGGCGCAGTCTCAGGCGCTGAGACTCTTCGCGCTGGAACTTGTCGGTCGTGGCGACGCGCAGGACACCGTTGCGGAACTCCTTGTCCAAGTCGGCGTTGGTCAAGATGATGTCAAGCGCCTGGTCCCAGGGAATGTTGTGAAATTTGTAGGTGGCGCGCACGTTGCCTACCGAACTGTCGACGAACAGGTTGAAACCCACCTCATCTGCAAGGAAGCGCAGCAGGTCGATGACGGGCTGATCGCGGATATCGATCATGATTTCAAAGCCGTGATACTCCGGCTCCTCCTCACCGACCGTCTGGACCACGCCTTTTTCTTCCTTGAAGAGCTCAGCGAAGTCACCGCTGCCCGAATCCTGCATGTTGCTCGTTTCGACAAGCTTCTTCGTGGCGATCCGATCGTTAGTAACAACCACGGGCATGCGTTTGCGGACATTGGATTTGACGCCCTTCATCTGGTCGTAGAGCGTTGTGCTACTCGCATGGCTGTCGATGATCTGATCCATTTCCAAATCTTCGTCCGAAGCCATCTCGAATTCAGGCTTTGTGGGTTTGGCCACGGCGACGGGCTCTGCCACGGGCACCGGCTCTTCATGGGTCACCGATGCAACGGCTTCTTCCGCTACCTCTTCGCGGGTCAGCGGTTCCGGTTTTGCCTTGTCAGGTTTGGCGGCAACCTGGGTGCGCGTCTCTTCGGCGACGACCTGTGTCATCTGCGGCGCCTTGGTGGCTGGGTTAGCAGCTGGCGCCTGCTCGTCGGCGAGAAACGCCGCCATCTCTTCGTCGGGGTTCGCCGACTTATGCTTGGCGGCTTTGGCGATGGGTTTGCTGGGTGCAAGCACTTCGGGCTCCTGGGAGGCCTGAGCCTGCAGACGCTCGGGTAGCGCCGCTGATGGCTGGGCATTCACGGGCTCGGGTGCAGCTGTTTCGACGACCGACGGCTGCGGCTTCTCTACCTGGGTGGATTCCGCAACAACAGCACCGTTCGTGCTCGCAATCGACTCCGTTGCAGGCGCTTCTTCCAGGGCCGATTCCGTTGCAGGCGCTTCTTCCAGGGCCGTCGCAGCGACGACCTCCGCGACAGCCGTGCTGTCCTGGCTTTCCACCCTCTGCTCTGAGCCAGGGACCAATGCCGCATCCGGATCCGGAACAGGTAACAATGCCGGTTCAACCGCAGTCTCTGTGAATTCGCCGGACTGGGCTTCTGCGATCTCGGTTTCAGCTTCCTCAGCGATCGGCTCGTCTTGCGCAACGGCGCGCTCTTCTGACGCGATCGCAACCGGCTGGTCTGACGCGATCGCAACCGGCTGGCCGGTCACGGGCGCTTGACTGGCACTGGCGATCGCCGTCTCATCAATCGTTTGAGTGAGTTGCGGCTCCTCAACCATGGCAATGGGCACTTGCTTAGATGACACCTCATCGGTGGCGACAGGTTCGGCCTCGGCCACCTCGACCCGGTCCACCGTCGCCTCCGCGGCCTCGGCGACGATCTGGGTCGCCACCTTGTCGTTGGCCTCGGGAATTGCGGGCTGACGGACAGCCACCTGCTCGAAACCGTGCTCGATCAGAGCAGCCAGCGATTGGGTGCTATCGGCGAACGCGATTTCCAGCCCACTTTCGGTTTTGTCGACCCTTACCTGAGTATCGCCAGTCAAATCGAGCACCAGACGGGTGATCGCTTCCGGATGTGTCTGGAATTGGCGCACGCGGATTTGATTGACGAGGGGATGGTCGAGCGGCAGATCGGTTTGATCGAGGCTGATTATTGTACCGCGCATATCAAGCACAAAGCGTTTCGGGTTTTCCAGAAAAAAGTGGGTGAAGCGGTCAAGCTGATCGACCCTCAACGCCAGTTTACCCGCAGCGGCGTTGGCATCCAGAGTCATTTCGCCAAGCTTGTGCTCACCCCTCTGACCGGCCACGACCTGGTGGAAGGCCACACCAGCAAGACCCTGGCGCTCTTCCTGAGCTGGCTCGACCTGGGCGATTGGCAGGGACGATCCACCCTCGAAAAGCACCGTCAAAGTGCCCGGTCCATTCTCGAAAACCTTGTAGGTTACCTCGGGATTGAGGAAGAACCTCACGCTGATGCCACTGTTGGCATCGGGGTCTAGCGGCAACTGACGAACCTCACTGACCTGGGCAAATGCCAAGGTGTTGAAGTCAAAGCGGCTGTAAACCCCAGGCAAGTCGAGGGAGAACACCCCGTCTGTAGCATCGAGCGCAAAAAAGCGCAGTTGCTCGACACCCGAATAGGAGATGACCACGGATGTTTTGTCTCCGCGCTCAAAAGCCTCCACTTTGTCAATGACCGCGTCACGGGCGAAGAGAGCGCTCGCAACACACACATAGAAACATGCCAAGATTTGCCGTTTCATACTTACTCCTCACCACGGTGAAGTTCTCTGACCACATCACGGACCTGGGATTCGTCATCTGCGGTATACTGCTTGAAGATCGCCGCACCGTCCGTAATATCGACCAAATCGGCGTCGCGGAACTTGGTTCCCGCCGGCCACCATTTATACTCTGATCCAATACGAAAAATGGCGCGATAACCCGTTCCCGCATGGTAGTAAATGCCCCTTAGATCCAATTCGCTCAAGCTGTAGGGCAAACGATGCTCACGGTCGGGGAGTCCGCCCGAAAGGCGACGCTGCTCCCGCTCCTCTTTCTGAATTTCAAAGGGCGACTTGAAGGGGTCTTGTAGCTTTTCATTGGCTTTGCGCACGGGTTGATAGGTCACGCCCCCCGAGACGGACGAGTCGGTAATCGTCGCTTCAGCCGGAGGAGTCTCGCTGGGCTTTTCCTTTTCCGTATCCTGTGCGAACAGTGGCGTCAGCGACAGGCCAAAACACACAAGCAACCAGAGCAGCATTGACGTGTTCTTTTGTTTCATGGTGACCTACTTATCCCCCTTCTTGCCCTTTTTTTCCTTGAGCTCGGCGCGCAGTTCTTCCTCGGTGGGCTCCCTGTAGGTGAACACGCTGACCGCAAAAACAGCGCCAACCGAATAGGTCTTGCTTTTTTTGGTACGGGCAATGGAAAGCGCTTTGACATTTACGATCCGCTGGTAATTGGTGAGCTGGGCAAAAAAGTTCCCGTAATCGTGATACCCACCCCTCGTGCTAAAGGAAAAGGAGTGCTCCTCGATCACGCCATCGACGACGGGCTTGGCATTGGTGATGACCAGGATTTCGATGCCATTTTCATTGGCATAGCGTTTGATGTCGGAGAGAAACTTGGCTTCGTTGATCGAGGATGGCAGGATTTTCTTCAGCCGCTCCAACTGGTCCTTGAGGTGGGCCATTTCTTCCTGAAGTTGCAGGGCGACGTCCTGAATTTCCTGAGCCGTGCGGATTTGGCCATTAAGCTTCTCGATTTCTGACTTCGTGGAGCTAATTTTATTGTTGGTCCCTTTCAGCAGCACGTACTGAGTCAATGCGCCGGCGAAAAAAATGATCACGACCCCGATAATGGCTTGATGTAGTTTTGTAAGCTTCACGGTACTCTCCTGCAGCCGTCGTGGTTAACGCCTTTTCTTGCGGCCTTTCTTTGCCTTTTCTTTTGGCGCTTCGGGCTTGGTTTTGCTGGGAACCTCGAACCATAGGGTGAACTTGTAAAGCAGCGTATCAGGGGTTTGGACGCGAGAGATCCGGTTCAGATCCGTCTTCTTGTAGCGAGTGTCCATGGTCATGAACTGGTTAGCGAATTGGGTAATCGCTTCTTGAGAGCTCGCATAACCGATAATGCGCACGAGATTGCTGTTGCCTACGGGGCTGCCTAAGCCCGGGTCGTGGCGGCCGGCGGCCGTTGCCAATAGGTCGCTCTTTTCGTAACCCTGGGTGATGGATTCCAGCCAGACTGACTCGGGGCGAATGTTGTAGACGTCCTCAAGTAGCTTGACCGGACCCTCGCGAAGATCTTTGAGCTCGCTGATGCGCTTGATCTTCTCGTTCAGCAGTTGTTTTTGAAGCTCGTATTCTTCTTTTTTCTTTGGCCAGTCCTTGAGTTTATCGTACTGGGCTTGTAGCTTGGTCTTTTCCTCTTGTTTGGCGCGCAGCTCGCTCTGAGCCGAGGTCCACAAAAACGCTACCAGGCCGATGGCCGCCAAGCTCAAAAGAATCAGGATCAGGTTTTCCTGGATCTCAGAAGCCTGCCCGGAGGATTTTTTGACTGCCTTGGGCGCGCCCGCCTTGCGCTCAGCAATCAGATTGATCCGAATCATGGTCATTTATCACCCGCCCTTCTCATGGCCAGACCTACAGCAATCGCCGCGCTGGCCTTGAGTTCATGGATCGCCTCTGGGTTGAACTGCTTCTCGTTGAAGGCAATATTAATGAATGGGTTGAGCATCTCCACTTCGGCATCGAAGCGTTCGCCGAGATACATGTCGAGATTGAGAATGCGCGAACAACCACCGGTCAGCATGATGCGGTTGATACGCTCCGCCGAGGTGGTCGCCTTGAAGAAGTCAAACGTCTTCTGAATCTCCATGCCGAGGTCGTTGGTCACCGACTGAATCACGGGAATCACCCGTTCAAAATCGTAGCCGTCCACCGACTCGCCACGCTTGAGCATCTCTGCGGTGTCAAAATCGACGCCCAGGTCCTTTTGGATGGCATCGGTATAGATATTGCCACCAAAGGAAATGTCGCGCCAAAAAATGGAATTGGTGCCCTGGAGGATGTTGATGTTCATGACCGAGGCCCCAATGTTGACCAGGGCCGTCACCTGGAGGTCGGAGAGCTCGTAATTGGAGGTCAGCACGTTCTGGAGCGCGAAGGAGTCGACGTCCACGACGACGGGCGTTTTTCCCGACTGCTGGACCACACTGGTATACTCCTGCACCTTCTCCTTCTTGGCGGCAACCAGTAACACTTCCATGTTGCCGTCGCCGCGCTCTGCTCGATCTAACACCTGGTAATCGAGATAGACGTCGTCGATATCGAAAGGGATATAGCTTTCTGCTTCCCAGCGGATCGACTCCGCCAGCTCCTCTTCCGCCATGTAGGCCATGGTGATCTTCTTAATGATCACAGAGTGACCGGAGACCGCAATCGCCACGTCGGTCAGCTTGACCTTGTTGGCGGCAAAAAGTTGGCCGATCGCGTCTACAACGACCGTGGCATCCATGATCGAGCCGTCGACGATGACTTCCGGCGACAAGGGAGCGATGCCGATGTTGATCAGCTTCCATTTCTTGTCCGATTTCGACTGACTTCTCAGCTCGACCATCTTGACAGCGCTGGATCCGATATCGAGCCCAACCAAACCTTTGGATTTCCGAAACAGCACAACCGCCCCCTTCCGTCCTGATTTCCCTCTGAAATCGCAGGTGAATCGGTGTTATTACATAACGGAAATTAACACTCAATCTCTTAACTAGTCAAGGTAGATTATCACATATGAGTGAAAAAATCATATCTTTTTTTGCTAACAGACCCATGTCGACTCCATTTGCTTCCCACATATTCCCCTTAGTATACCTCAGACCCGCTGCCTTGGGAGGGTCAAAATCTTAGGTCCTGGTAATAAAAAGGATCCCCAAAGGCCAAAAACGACCGCTTCGGACCACGCACGGTCGATTTCGGACCTGTCTTTGGGCTGACTATTCCATGATTTGGACCAACGCTCCGGGTACCACTTGGGGCTAAACATCTCGGTCTGTGACGTGGCTCACCATAGTTTGGTGACAGCTATTCCACAGCAGCCCATTTCTACATAATTCCCGCGGATGGCAAAGTCCTTGGCCGTCACCCTTGACCGAAGTACAACGGCAAACCGTAAACACGCCCAGACCTCAAGCCACACGCCCTGAATGGGGTACCTGCCACCCTGACCTTCTCGCCAATGACGGGCTCGCCTGCGGGCGCTCAGAGGCTCGTTTCGACCAAGGCGACCGTGATGTTGTCGTCGCCACCGCGCTTCTTTGCTGCTTCGATCAGGTTCAGCGTCAAATGGTCCAGAGGAAGCTGCCGACCCTGTTTGATCACGTCCTCTATCTCGCTATCAGTCAACATGCTGTTGAGACCATCTGAACACAACAGCACCAGATCGCGATGTTCCAAGGAGAGGTCTAGGAGGTCGACCTTGATGTCGGCGCCGCTGCCCAGCGCCTGGGTAATGACGTTGCGAAAGGGGTGATTACGAGCACTCTCAACCGTCAGGAAGCCCTGTTTCAGTTGCTCGTTGACCCAGGAGTGGTCAGAGGTGATCGGCAGCAGGCGTTCACCGCGGAAGAGGTAGGCGCGCGAGTCGCCCACATGCGCAACCGCACATTGGCCCTCCGCGATCATAGCGGCGACGATCGTCGTCCCCATGCCACGGCACTCGACCCGGTCCATCGTGGTTCCACGTATTTTGTCATTCGCGACGTTTATGGCAAATTTCAGCTTGTTGGCCCACAGCGACGAATCCTTTTCAAAGCTATCCGGCCAGGTCCAATCCTCGTCGTCGCGAGAGTCGAGCAGTACGCGCTCGATCTCCTCTACTGCGATACGCGAGGCCACTTCGCCCGCGGCATGGCCACCCATACCATCGGCCACGACGAATAGTCCCAGCTCTTGATTGGTACAGAAATTATCTTCGTTAGCTTTGCGCTTCATCCCGACATCGGTGGCGACGAACGAACGGTAGTGCACGCAGTCCCCCTATTTCCGATGGAACAGTTGGCCAAACAGGCCTTTTTTGTACTTTTTGGGATCTACCTCGCGACCTATTTCGAGCAGCTCCTCGTTGTCTGGAAACTGGGTCAGGGCCTTGTCGAGGTAGACCTTAGCGCGAGCGGCCAAGCCGTTCTCCAGCATTAGTTTGATCAACTCCACCTGGAACTTTGCCGCCTCAGGGCGCAATTCGATAGCCCGTTGCAGGCTTGCAAGGGAGTCCTTGCGCAAGCGCGGCACCTTGGCTTCGGCCAGCCCCTTTTGGAAGTAAAACTCGGGATCGGCCTGGTAGTGAATGGCGCGATTAAAACACTCGACCGCCGTTTCGAATTGACCTGCCGCGACCTTGGCCTGGCCTGCCCGATAGTATTTTTTCATCATTTCGATCGGATCCTCATCGGACCTCAAGGAGACCGTTGGCCGCACCTTGTCATAGCGCTTGCGCTGACGCTCGTCCTTCAGGGTGTTGAAGGCGATACAAATTTGCTGGTAGCGTTTCTCGGCTTCGGCACGCTCGTGTTCGCCGAAGCGATCGGGATGCTTCTGCCGGGAGAGCTGCCGGAAGGCCTTGTGCAAGGCCTCGTCATCGCAATTGCGGGGTACGCCGAGAATCTGATAATAATCCGTGGACAAGCTACGATCTCCTTTGGCCCGAGAGGAAAACTTCTAAAAAGGTAAAAGATCTCCTGATCATTGTCAATATCGAACGGGGATTTGGGGTACCGCTGCGCCCGATCAGGCGTTGCTGGCGATCATGCGCCGCGCCATGGTGCGCAGAACCTCGGGGACGCCACGATCGCGAACAAGGGCTCGCAGATCCTTTTTGTTGAGTCGGGACATGAATTTGGTGGTAAAGGTGATCGGCGTGCGGGGATTGCGCACGAGGTTATGAATGACCTTATAACTCTTGGTCCATTCCCGATTTTGAGCAATGAGCCGCAGCACGTCAGTCTGTACGTTGCGCAGGTTGGCATAAAATTCGACTTCGGCGTCCGTGATGCGCGGCGACTTGATCACTGCGGAGGACACCAGTTTATTAGAGTCGCGGATGAGAATTGACCGCACTTCCCGGTCGCCCTTGATAGCGGCCTGAACCCTCTGTGGGACCGACATCGCGGCAATCTGCTCGAGGACCGACAGCTTCTCCTTTGTCTTCGTGGTACCACTGTCAAAGCTTTGATTGAACGCCGCCTCGGCTGCGGCCTCATCGTACTCCTCGCTGCTTTCGCCGGTCTCGTCTTCGGCCTCCTCGACGGCCTTTACTGGGGCGGTGGGCGCCTGCGCGGAGGAAATGCGACTCGCGCTGCTTTCCTTGCCAAAAACTCTTACAAACTCGCGGGCGTCGGCAATCGCTTCTTCCTCGATATCTTTTAGCGATTTTGTCTCGAGCACCTCAGCCGATTCGATCGTGCTCTTGAGCAGCAGACGTTGGTACTCGTCGATGCGCTGCTTCTGATTGATCGACAGTGCGGGGTTCTGATTGAGACCCTCGATGATACTCGGTTCCTCGAGTATCTTGACCTGGTTGTTGACGACTACGTCCAACAACTCACCCTCGAGCCGCGCAGCGACCGCGGAGATCGTCGCCGCCTTGGTGCGCGGGTTGAGCAGCATGACCATCTTGATACTGAGGGGCAGCGAGAAGTTGCGTAAATAAAAATCGGTTACATCAGGATCAATCGCGCGGTTTTCAAAAAAAGATTGTTTGGTGCCATCGGGCAAACCCGAAAAAGTATCTCGCGCATGAGTCAGCCATTCGGGGCTCTGACCGCAAACCAGGAAAAGCGCGACGACCAACTCCTCTGGTTCAAGCGGTACGACGCCTTTGACAATTGATTCCTTGGCTTGCTCGGGCAGACCGCCCTCGCGTATTCTCTCAAGCAGTGAACTCATGGCTTATGACCTCCAGGTATAGCATTGGCCCCAGCCAGGGCCTGGTCGAGTGTAGAAAAAAATTGTCGTGGTCCAAAGGACTCGAGACGCACGGGCCCTGGTTGGGTCGAGGCCCTGGCCCGCAGGCGGCTGCCGTCCTGCAGGGTGACCTGAGAGCAGTCAGATAGAGAGACGGAATTGCGCTGGCCGTAGCTATAAACGCGCACCTTGCCAGGCTTGAGATTGAGGTCGCTGACGATGATGCCATCAATGACGACCTGAATGCGCACAGGGGCTTCACGAGCCGCGATCACAAAAACATCCTCCAGCGAGGCGGCATCGCGGGGCAAGCACTTGACATGATTCAGACTCTTGAGCGGTAACGTCATTTCGAAGGGCGGCAAAGTCTCGACGGCTTCGACTTGACGTTCGGGCACTTCAGGCTTTTTGGCGGTGGGTTGGAGCTCTGGGTTGGCGTTGGCGGGCGCAGTAGTGGTCGTGGCCAGGTTAGCATCGGTCGGGGCCGGCTCGATCACAGGTGTCTGGGCAGGGGTTTCCGCAGCGGGCAGGCGGCTGCCAAGCAGATGGCCTGGTTGGATCTGGGCTTCGTTCGCTGAGGACTGCTGGGTCGTATCTTCGCGATCAAAGAGCGAGGAAACAAAATGTTCGATTGGCGCCTGCATCTGCCAATAGAGCAGGAACAGCACCAAGGGTACTGCCAGCAGAAAGAGGGTCAGTACCATCGTGCGATTTCGTCGTTTGACAAAACGCTGGTTATCCAATTTGGTCTGCTCGTGCTGCATGACGAACTGGGGTTTGATCGCGTATTGCTCGTGGTATTCAGTGGTAAGGATATCTTCGTCGAGCTTGAGAAAGCGCGCGTAGGTGCGTAAAAAATTGCGGGCATAAACGCCCTGGGGCAGGCTGGAGATATCGTCGTTTTCCAGAGCGATCAGGAACATTTTGGCGATTTTTGTGGAACGAGCCACATCGTCAAGTTCCAGTCCCATTTTTTTTCGCGCCCGTTTGAGAGATTCGCCGATCGTCATCTTCGCGACTCCATCCGAGTTGAGGTCGAACAAATGCCACGACCCCAATACATTATAATAAGTCAGACTGGGTTAGGCTATCTGGAAAGCGCTGCTGCGGCCAACTCAGAAGTGGTGGAGCAGGAGCGCGTGCTCGCCAGGGTGCTCGTCTTCGAGGTGGAAGGCATCGCGAACACGGGCTTGCAGGTCCGGGAAGGCCGCAGCCCGATCGCCAAAAACCCAGGCAAGCACATCACCCGCTGATACGCGGTCACCCACTTGGGCAGCCAGGACAAAACCCGCCATGGGGTCGATGATGTCGTCGGCTTTTTGCCGTCCGGCACCCATTTGGACACCGAGCACGCCCAGAGCACGTCCGTCAATGGCAGCGACGTAGCCTGAGCGCGAGGCCATGACCGCAACGCGCGAAAACTGCTCGTAGCGCGCTGCCAGCAACTCATCCACCGCAGCTGGGCGAGCGCCGTTGAAACGCAAGTAGGCGAGGAGCTTTTCAAGTGCTGCCCCGCTGGCCAACGCCTGTTCCAGGCGTGTCCTGGCAGACGCCGCGTTCTCGCACGTGCCGGCACTGGTCAGCATGCGCTCGGCTAATGCGTAACACAGCGCCATCAGGGGCGTCGAAGGTGGTTGGCGCAAATAGGCTACGGCTTCCATCAGTTCGAGGTAGTTGCCGATGGCATGTCCGAGCGGTTCTTCCATGCGGGTCACATAGCCGGTGATCTTCAACCCGCCCATTTCCCCAATGCGGCGCAGATTTTCAGCAAGCGCGCGGCCAGAATCCAGGTCCTGCATAAAGGCGGCCTTGCCGGCCTTGACGTCGAGGCAGAGGTGGGTGGTGCCACCACTGAGCTTCTTGGACAGGATGGAGGCTGTGATCAGGGGAATGGAATCGACCGTTCCGGTCACGTCCCGCAGGCCGTAGAGGATGCGATCTGCTGGCGCGATACTCTGGCTGGCTTGAGCGTTGGCCCAGCCGACCTGGTCGAGCATCGCCTGCATTTCCTTGCCGTCGCGCAGACAGGAAACGCCATCAAGGGCTTCGAACTTATCGATGGTGCCACCTGAAAAACCCAAACCGCGGCCGCTGAGCATGGAAACTGGCAGGCCGCAGGCAGCGACCATGGGTCCCAGTACCAGCGTCACCTTGTCACCGACGCCACCCGTACTATGCTTGTCCGCAAGCACGGGGTAGCCGTCGAAATGGAGCCGCTCACCGCTTTCGGCCATGGCTCGAGTAAGCTGGAGGGTTTCCTCGAAATCCATACCCATGAGGCGAATGGCCATCAGGAGGGCGGAGGTTTGATAATCGGGAATCGCCCGTGTGACGACTCCCTGAACCCAACCGCGAATCATGGATTCGTCGAGGGCCTTACCTTCCTTTTTCCGCTCGATAAGGGCCAACATTCCCGGAAAGGTCATGGCTGCTCCTTTTGGCCACCCGATGAGGTGAAACCCCCATCAAGAGGGGCTGGCGGGCGTCGTCCCCAGTTCTTTGTTGAGTTCGTCCAGCAGCTGTTGGGCTTTAGCCAGAATCGGCGGCTTTTTAGCTGCATCGGTTTCCTCGCGATAGCGATTGACCAACAAGTTCAGGCCATCGACGGCTGAGGTTTTATCGCCTTCTTCCTTGTAACAGACCGCGATTTGGTAATCGACGAAGTCCTTGAGCTTGGGCGTGCCACGCAGAGAATTGATCGCCTCGAACTGTTCACGTGCTTCCTTGTACTTGCCAGAGGAAACGTAGTAGTTGCCGAGACCGACCAAACCGAACAGCTTCATACCCTCGTCGTTCTTGATGACATCCTGATAAAGCGCTTCGACTTTGTCCTGTTGGCCGAGGTGGGTCAAAACCTGGGCTTTGTGCAGGAGAGCCTGCTGGCGAACGACGCCGGACGTCTCGCCGATGACCTTGTCGAGCTCGGCCAAGGCCTTTTCATAGCGCTCTTTTTCGGAGGCAAACTTCTCGCTCTTGGGATCGGAGGGGTCGGCATTCAGGATTTTTTCGGCCGCATAGAGGGTCTCGGCCTGTTTGTCGCGCTGTGTACCCTGGTAGCGAACCCAGGCGATTGAACCTGCGATCAGAGCGAATACGGCGACGGTGGCAAAAACCACCTGCATGAAATTCTGTTGGATGTAGCGCCCAACCCGCTCCAAGAAGGAGTGGATGTCGTCCTCTCTTAAAAGTTCCCGGCGCTCGTCTTTTCTTTTGGTCATTTCTCTACCCACTTCGAACCGGACCTGAGTTCCGGGTTCTTATATCAAAGGACCGGATACCACCGCTGCTGCGGGAGAGGGGTCCGGTCGGAACTAGATATGATACAACATTTGGGAAACGTGAGAAGAAAAATGTGGTCTGAGCCTTGCACAGGGCTGTCGAAGCCCCCTACTCGCCGACACAGCCAACCTTGCCTCAAATTGGTTGACACGAAACATTGTCTCGGGTGTACACTTATTAACGGCATGGACACTATTAGACAGGATCGCCAAGTTCCCGCATTTTTCAATGCGTTACCCAGAATCAACCGCAGGCCTGGAATTCGGGATGCTCAACCGACCCAACTCTAAGGAGAAAGAGATGAAAAAGACGATTTGGTTAGTCCTGCTCGCTCTGCAGACCACGCTCTACTCGGCCGCAGATCCCCTTCCCAACCAAGTTCCCCGTGAGGTAATTACGTGCAGCGATGTGTGGGGAGGCTGTTGACCTTTGACCAGTCGCTGGTCGGCACCGGCAAGGGGCCGATCAGCGACTTTGCAAGAGTGGCAGAAAGTCGTCGCCAAAAATCGCATTTCGCCACCGCTTTCCCAACCAACCTGGCACCGGTAGCGTCTGGCCCGTTTCTGAACCCTGGTCACCGAACTCGGGAAATCGCTGGACTCGGGCAAATCGGTATAGGCTGCTGCGAAGCGCAATCTGCTCCACGGGGTCCAAATTAGCGAACAGACCATAGTGACAGGCCAGCTCGAGCAAAGCGCCAACCGTGTAGATCCGCTCCTTTTCCAGTCGATGGCCGATCAGGGGCAGTTCAAACAGGCTGCGGATGGGATGGGTCGGCTGAGCCTGCCAACGATCGAGAGGATAGCTGAGGCCCGTATCAAGCCCCGCGTAAAGCGCCCGCCGAATGAGGCGAATACCCATGCATTTATGGGAGAGTTCGAGCCAAAGACGCGCACCACCCTGCCGCGTTTCAAAGACTTTGGGCGGGGGAGAAAGGCTCAACCCGCGACACAGCTCAAAAAGGCTGACCAGATCGTAACACCTTTCAGCCTCTAGCTTCTGCCACAGAGGCCGAAAAAACTGTTCGCCCAGTTCGAGCGCTTCCTCCAGGCTGGCGGTGCCAGACCAACGCCAGCCATACCAAGCCGAAAACCAGCGCCCCTTGAAATGGATCTGAGTGTCGCCGTCCTGGGGAAACTGCTTGAGCGTCGTATGTCGGCCCAGGGCGATGCGGGTGCGGTTCTTTTTGAAGGCCATGTCTAAGCTTGGCTCGGGATGAAGTGCGCCGAGAAAGCCGTGGGCCGCTGCAAAATCGGAAACCATGGCGGGAGAATACGCCTCACGCACGTCAAGCGCGCTCAGGATGACCGAATACAACGGTGGTCTGCCCTTTCCAGACTCGTTCACGCTAAACACCTCATGCATACAAGAGACAACGGCCATGGTAGAACCAGAGAATAGAGAGGTGTTTATCAAAAATCAAACGAATTCGGCAGTTGGCAAGGATCATTGGAAAAGCCCAAAGCAATCGCTCTGCGTCTTTCCAACCATCTCAAAATAAAGATGTTGGCTTTGGCTTTGGATTTATTTTAGGAAACTCAAAGGCACTTAACCATTTTCACCAAAAAATTTTAGGACGCCTGGGTTAGCGTAGGTCCTCTTGCTGGCGAATAAAACCCCAGTTGCCGCAGCGATGGCAGCGAGCTTGCCACGTAGAATGGGCCTGGGCACATTGTCCACACTGGTAGTCGAGGTTCGGGTCGAAGGTCAGTGCGACCAGGTCCCGCAAATACTCGAGGGAGCCGGTGACGTGCTCCGAACGCGCTTCGATCTCCGCCATCAACCAAAGGAGTTTGGCGTTGCGCGAAAGCGCGGGCACGAGCGGTTCGAGGACTTCCCTACTCTCGTCAAGCATGTCCAGCTTGAAAAACAGCTTGCCCAATTTGAGTTGGATCGTGGGATTGCTGTTTTGCGAGAGCAGCAGGCGGTAGACCTCAATGACGTCTTCGGGACGACCTTGATCTAAATAATAATCCTCGAGGCGGTCAAGAAAGACGGCGTTGCCGGTCTTCTCGAAGGCCTGTTCGTAGACGCGGAAGGCTTTTTCGACGGCTTCGACACGCATGTAGGCCTCACCCAAAGCGAGGTTGGCGGGCACAAAATCCGGGGCGTCCTTGAGAATCTGCTGCAGGCGTTCGATCAGAGTTTTCGTATTGGCGTCGCCGGCACTCAGGGCGTTTTCGTAACGGTAGGCGAGGAGCCGACCTGAGGGCACGGGCAAGCCGTTGCTCTCCATCTGCTGGGCCAGCTCGAGGCAGGCCTGCCAGCGCTTCTGGCGCTCGAGCAAGTCAAGACAACGCAAATAGGCATTGAAGGCCTCGCGCGGGTGATTTTCAATCAGTTGACGCAGTGCGTCCTCGGAACTTTGGCCCTCGCTGGCCTGGACTTCTGCGAGTAAATAACCCGCGTCAGCGCGTTCAAATCCAGCCAATTTGAGTGCCAGCGCGGCTTCGCCATGACGGCCGAGGGCTTGCAACGCCCGCCCCCGCCAATAACACGAGCGGGGTTCGACCTTGTCGGCTAAGGCCTCCAGGGCCCGGCCCGGCAAGCCGTGGATCACCAGATCGGCGGCGCGCTGAATCTCCGGATCGGGGCGGTCCTCGACGCGAACGCGGTCGAACTGGCGTTCGTCGCGAAAGAGATCCACCATACGCGTGGAGAAGTAAAGGCCGGTCGCAAAGGCCGCGGCGATCATCACGGTGGCAAGTGTCTCGACGACGGTGAAAGTGTAGTGAAAAAGCTCGAAACGATGGAGTAACAGCGCCTGGTTATGGCTGCTGTGGACGAACACCGCGAATGAGGTGAAGAACGCTGCCATGCAGCCGAGGAGGGCGATGGTTTTGAACTTCAATTAACCCTCGTGATGATAGGGATGCGAATGCGCGATGCACAGGGCCCTATAGACTTGCTCCATGATGACAACCCGCGCCAGGGCGTGGGGTAGGGTCATTTTTGATAAAGATAGCATAAAATCGGCGCGTTGTCTCAGGCTTGGACATAGGCCCATGGCACCGCCAATGGCAAAGACGAGGCGGGCATCGCCCTGGTCGCGACGACTCTGGATCAGCTCGGACAAACCGGGTGAGGAGAGCGATTTGCCCCGCTCATCAAGGAGGATCAGATAGTCGCGCGGCTCTAACAGCGCAGCCAACTTTTCGCCTTCTTTTTGTCGCACGTTCTCGGCACTGCCGCCGACAAAGGGCTTGACGACCCGTTCCTCGGCCTTGAGGTAGAGATTGATGCGCTCCAAGTACAGGCCGCAGAGCGCGGCCTCGGGCTCCTTGCCCCGCTCTTTGCCGACCCAGGCAAAGAGGCATCGGGTCAACCCTCGCGCTCCAGGCTGACGCGCTGGGCACCGGCCCAGAGTTGCTCGAGGTTGTAATGGGCGCGCTTATCGGGCACGAAAACGTGAACCACGACGGCGCCAAAATCGAGCAAGCACCACTCGCCGGCCTCGAGACCTTCGACATTGAAGGCCTGGTTGCCAGCGTGTTTGCAGCGCAGTGACAGTTCTTCCGTCAGTGACTGTACGTGTTTGGTGGAGGTACCGCTGACAATGACGAAATAGTCTGCAAAGTCACAGACTTTGTCGACTCTCAGGACCGCGCGATCCTGGCCTTGGAATTCGTCGATGACGGCAAGTATTTGGTGGAGCAGTTGATCGTTATCCAAAGTTATCTCCCAATCAGGCGAACCCGGTCGCCACGGTGCGGTTAAATTTCATCCAAGGGATCGACGTCTTGCGGCGCCTCGGGGTCCTCGTCTTCGTCATCGAGGAACTCGGTGACGGGTTGCTTGGCGCGCTCTTCCTTGATGGTCTCGTTGAGGTAGGGGACGAGACGCTCCAGTCCTTGGCCGGTGACGGAGGAAATTACGAAGGATTTGATCCCCTGGAGGTCGAGCTCCGCCTGCATGCGGGTCACTTCTTCGTCGCGCTCGTGTGGCACGTCGGCCTTGGTGAAGGCGACGATATAAGTTTTCTGACGCAGCCGCTCACTGAAGTTGGCCAGTTCGCTGAGCAGGATCTGGTAGGTCTGCTCGGGGCCGCGCTCGGGGTCGGCGGGGTCGACCATCAGCAGCAGGACGCTGGTGCGCTCGATGTGGCGAAGGAAGCGAGAACCAAGCCCCGCCCCCTCATGGGCGCCTTCGATGATACCGGGAATATCGGCCACGACAAAGGACTCGTACCCACCGGCGGCGACGACGCCGAGGTTGGGCTCGAGGGTCGTGAAGGGATAATCGGCGATTTTGGGCCGAGCGGAGGAGATGCGGCTAATCAGGGTCGATTTGCCGGCATTGGGGAAGCCGACAAGCCCGACATCGGCCATGATGCGCAGTTCCAGTTTGAGCCAGAACTCCTCACCTTGATCGCCGGGTTGGGCGAACTTGGGCGCCTTATGGGTGGCGGTGGCAAAATGTCGGTTGCCCTTGCCGCCGCGGCCACCATGGGCAACGATGATCTCGTCGCGACCACTGGTGAGGTCGCCGAGAATCGTGCCGGTCTCGCGATCGCGGGCCAAGGTGCCGCGGGGGACCTGGAGGACGAGATCCAAGCCGTTAGCCCCGGTCATGTTGGAACCGCGACCCCGCCCGCCGTGTTCGGCGCGGTAGTGTTTGAGGGTGCGCAGCGGCAGCAAGGTGTTGAGCGCGGGGTTGGCGCGCAACACGACACTGCCACCGGAACCGCCGTTGCCGCCATCGGGCCCGCCGAACTCGACATACTTCTCGCGGCGGAAGCTGACGCAGCCGCTGCCGCCGTGACCGGCCTGGACGTAAATTTCCAACTCGTCAATAAACATGGATCACCGGGGTCGACCACAAAGGGTCAAAAAGGAAGCTGTCGGGTGGGCGGAAGGGCCGCTCGAGAGCGGGGCGTATACATGAAGAAAGCCGCAACCGGAACAACCGGATGCGGCCTCTCGATTTTCAGATAGGTTAGCGATCAGGCGGTGTGAATTTCGATGAACTTGCCCATGCGGCCGCGGTCGCGGAAGTGAACGATGCCGTCCACGAGCGCGAACAGGGTGTCGTCCTTGCCCAGACCGACATTTTTGCCGGCTTTGAAGCGGGTGCCACGCTGGCGAACCAGGATGGAACCACCGGAGACGAGCTGGCCGCCATAGCGTTTGACGCCAAGGCGTTTCGAATTGGAATCACGACCGTTGCGGGAACTACCTACACCTTTCTTGTGTGCCATGACATTCTCCCAAAATCAGTTTGCCGGAATGGAGTCGATGCGAATCGAGTGAAAAGACTGGCGGTGACCGTTTTTGCGCTGGTACGTTTGGGTTTTATGCCTTTTGTAAACGAGCACCTTTTTGCCACGACCTTGATCGAGAATCGTCGCCTTGACTTTAGATTCCAGCTCGGGTGCACCAAGCTTCAGTTCGCCGCCAGAGGAAGTGGCGAGCGTGGTCAGTTCCACCTCATCGCCCGTTTGGTGGTCGGCAAGCAATTCAACGCGGATAACGTCACCCGCGGAAACGGTGTACTGCTTTCCACCGGTTTTAACTACTGCATAGGATTGCATGGATGTCCTCCGAACAGAGAAGCGGCTATAAAAGCCGAATCCGCAGTCTACAGAAACATCAAAAACAAGTCAAGGCATTTTGAGTTCGATGTGTGTTTTTAGGGAGACGCCCTCAGGGAGCCTGATTGAGGGCGTCGATGCTGTAGGCGCTGCGGTAGACGAGTTGGCAGTCTGGACAGTCGCGAACCCTCAGGACAAGACTGCGCCACTGTTGCAGGTCGCTGGGCTCGGGTGGTGCGAAACGCACCAGGTAGCGCTGGCGAATGGCGCGCAGGCGCCGGGCGAGATCACCGCGACCCGCGCTGCGAGCGGCCAGGACCGCGCCCCCACTTGAGCCGGCCAGCCCCTCCATGAACTGGCCCTGGGCCTGGAGCAGGGCATGGCCGCTGTCGTCGCCGGCGCCAGTGCGCACGAACAGGATCGGCAGGTGGTAATTGCGCACCAACTCGCGCAACTCGTCGTCATGGGTCTGGCTCATCAGGTCGTGGCCGTCGCTGAAGACCACCAACACGCGGTTGCCCGAAACCTTGGAGAGCTCGCGCAGGGCGCTGGCCAAGCCATCGTAAAGCGCGGTGGTTCCGGAGATGGCCAGACTGTCGAGCGCCTCGCCGATGACTTGGCGATCGTGGCTGTAGTCGGTCAATGCCCGGTAGGTGGCGCTGACCGAGCTGACCTTGAGCTTGTCCTGGGTTTTGCCCTCCTGCAGCAACTCGGTTGCGATGCGCTTGGATTGCTGCAAACCGCGGGCATTGCTGCTGCTGACGTCGATCAACAGATGCAAGGTCAGTGGCGTCTCGATCTCCCGAACTTCCCAGGCCTTGAGCTGCACCCCATTCTCGACAATTTCGAGGCGCTCGGGTCGCAATGCCTCATAAAATGAGCCGGCCCGCAGGACGCGCAAGGGCAGATTGACCATGGTCACGGTTTCGGTGAAGTCGACCTTGATGTCGTTGGCCTCGCTGCTCGACCCAGCCTGTCCGAAGATCCACAGCAAACACAATAGATACATGGCCAACTCCAACGCCTGCTCAGAAGTTGCGGCGCAGGTCTTAGGATGCAGGTTCATCATACATGATATGGTAGGGAATAACAAGTGAACCTCCATATATCGACATGCCTTGGACGCCCTGAGCCAGCTCGGAAAAAGCCGGCGACGCCGCAAGAACCGCGTAGACGCGCCCAGACTGGACGCCCAGGGTAAAACGCGTTAAGATGCCATCCACGAATCGGCCCAGGGCCGAGTGCTTCAATAATGAGAGGTTCGAAATGGACGCCCAGCTCAAAGATCGCATCCAACACATGATCGAAAGCGAACCGGTTTTTCTGTTTATGAAAGGTAATCCTACCTTTCCCCAATGCGGTTTCTCCAATCAGGTCACTCAGATTCTCAAGTCCTATGCGATCCCCTTCGGCCACTTTGATGTCCTTTCCGACGGTGAAGTCCGCCAAGGCATCAAGGACTTCTCCGACTGGCCGACGATTCCTCAGCTCTACATCAAGGGCGAGTTCATCGGCGGCTGCGACATCGTACGCGAATCTTGGGAAAACGGCGAACTGACCAAGATGCTGACGGACGCCTTCCCGGACCGCGAACTTAAAGCGCCCAAACCGCCCAGCAAGCCCGCCAACATCTCGGTCGAGCAAGCCAAGTCGCTGCTGGACAACGGCGGCGACTCGCTGTTCCTCGACGTGCGCTCCAGTGAGGAGCGCAACATCGCTCAAGTCGCTGGTTTCCGCATGTTGGACCAGGCCGAGGCCCACCGCATCGTCAACGAAGTCGACAAAGAAACACCGCTGGTCTTCATGTGCCACCACGGCGGGCGCAGCGCCCAAGCGGCCCAATGGTTCGCCTCCCAAGGCTTTCAGAAGACCTACAACGTCGAAGGCGGCATCGACCGCTGGTCCGAGAAAATCGACACCCGTCTGCGTCGCTACTGAGCTCGCGCCGCAACCCCATGCCGGCGCCGACCCCCTCAGGGAGGCGGCGCCCAACCTTGGTGCAGGGGTTGAACCTGATCACGACAATTGGCGCGCAGCCGCTCAAGTAGCTCCGGAAATGCCTTGATGCCCCGCTCGCCCCGTGTCCAAACAGTCTGATAGCGCGTCAGGCGCTCGCACTCAGCGAGATCGCGATAGGTGATGTAGTGCGGCTCCAGCTCGGGCTGGTAGAGGTGGTGGATGCCATACAGGTACCAAAAAGCGGGCAGGTTCGAGTACAAGAGGCGATCGGGGTGATCGATATAAAAGCGGGCCTCGAGCGTATGCTTCGCCTTGCTTGCGTCCCAGTTGCGACTGGTGCGCCAGGCGCCCAGCATGAGCGAGAGCGCCGTCACCACCGCGAGGGCTTGGGCCAGCCAGCGCAGGCGCAAACGAGCGACCAGATAGGCGCCGGCAAACAGGGCGAAACCGTTGAACAGGAAGATGACCCGATACCAGGTGCCCAGCTCTCGGTAGGCATCGGTGATGTGCTCGCTGACTGGGAAGATCGTCAGCAGCATCACGGCGCCCAGGCCACCGCCGTAGACCAGCGCCCGCCAGCCGAGCCGCCGCTTGTAAAGGACGAGGCCCAGAACCACCACCGCAGCGACCAGTAGCAGGTAGCCGCCCTCGTGACCGCTGAACATATAGGGCCAGCGCGCCAAAAAGAGGTGGTAGTGGGCGGCGAAGGCCGCGCCCGAAGCCTTGGCGGCGCTTGGCAACGAGACCAGCCGATAGGCCGCGTAGGCGACCCCGCAGCCGATCAGCAGCCCCAGCGCGGGCCAGCGTCGGCGGTCGAGAAAAAGGCAGAACAGCGCGACAAAAGTGGCGCTGACGTAGACCTCCTTGGTCGTGCAGGCCAGCAGGTAGGCTGCCAGGCTCAGCGCCAGCGCGCGTCGACCGCGTTGCCCCGGACATTCGACGGCCTTCAGACCGGCATAGACGGCAACCAGCGAGAACAGGAAGCCCTCGAGATAGTGGCGGGTCGAAAGGAACTCGATCGCGACCACCGTCGAGGGCAGCAGCAGCCACAGTAAGGCAGTGACGAGGGCATAGGGACGGGCCAGAAAGCGGGCCATCAGCAGGTAAAACGCGCAGGCCGCCAGCCACAGCGAAAGGGCGCTGTGCAGGTAGGCGGGCATGGGACTCATGGCACTGACCTGGCGGTCGACCCAAAAAGTCAGGGGGAACCAAGGCGTCACTGAATGGCCAAGACTGAGTTCGGCGACCAGCTCCGGGCCAAAATAGGCCAAGGGGTTGGCATGATCGCGCACGAACACGCGGTGGGGCGCATCGTCCTCGAACCAGAAATCGGCATAGGTGCGACAGAGCGGACCAGCGATCAGAACCACGCCCAGCGCCAGCAGGCCAAAGGCAGACCGGTGACGCAGCCAGCGCGCGTGCCAGCCGTTTGCGACGCATTCCTCAGTCATTTGCCCGCTCCTTCTCGCCATCAAGGCGGTCCAGCACCACGTAGCGCGGCCGCCCTTTGACCTCTTCGTAAATCCGCGCCAGGTAGATCCCGATAATGCCAAGAGAGATCAAGATGCAGCTGCCGACCAGCAACAGTAGCAGAATCACTGTGGCGAAGCCACTGACGGCCTGACCGGTGAGTTTCATATATAAAGTATGGAGCCCCAGCAGCAGGGAAAAGCCAAGGAAGGCCATGCCGATCCAGGTGGTGAGCTGGAGAGGCGCACTGGAAAAGGCGGTGATGCCGGTAACGGCCAATTGCAACAACTGCAAGAAGCGCCAGCGCGAACCGCCGCCAACCCGCGCCGGTACCGCAAACGCAACCGTCGCCCGGCGAAAGCCAAGCCAGGCCGACATGCCGCGGAAGAAGATGTTGCGTTCGCCCATTTGGCGCCAGGCATCGATAACGCGGCGATCCATGAGCTTGAAGTCGGTGGCGCCGTCGAGATCGGCGGAGCCCAGTTTGTGGTTGAGCCGATAGAACAGGCGGGCGCCCAGACGGGCCCACCAAGACTCATCGCCGCGGCGCTGCTTGACGGCCTCGACCAGGTCGACGTCGCCACGCGCCCAAATTGCCACCATCTCGTGGATCAGCTCGGGTGGGTGTTGCAGATCGCCGTCAAGCACGACCACGAGGTCGCCGCGGGCGGCGTTGAGACCGGCGGCGACGGCCGCCTCCTTGCCGAAATTGCGCGACAACCGCAGCGCCCGCAGGCGCGGATAGCGATCCGCCAGGCTGCGCAGGCGCGCCCAGCTGGCATCGGCCGAGCCGTCGTCGACGAAGATCAGCTCGTGGTCCATTGGCAGCGCACGGAGCACCTCGTCCAGCCGCGCCACTACCGCATCTAGATGGGGCTCTTCGTTATAGACGGGCACGACGGCGGACAGAAGTTGAGCGGAGGTCATGCCGGGCGCGCGCTATTTGGTCTGGAACTCAGGCCAATGTCCCAGCAGGGTGTCGAGCTTCTGACAGAGGAACGGTTGCAGCAAATCGTCGTCGAGGATCTTGCGCAGATTGCCGACCAAAGTCTGGCGCATGGCGTCCGAAAGGTCATTGGAATCCTCGGCCAGAGAGACCAAGCAGGAGAGCACTTCGTTGATGTTGATCTCGTCGGTCGCGACCTCTTCCTCGCCCACCAGCAGGTGACCCACGGCACGTTGCTGACTCTTGGGCTTGCCCCAGTTAGGCAGCTTGTCACGACGTTCCGGCAGGCCAAAGACCTCGACCGTCTGAATCGCCTGCTTGAGCGTGCTCTGGAAGGCGTCGAGCTGGTTGAAATAGGTCTGGGTCTTGATGAATTCGTTACCGCTCAGGTTCATCTTCATTTTCTGAACCGTTTGCAGGGCCTTGGAGCAAGCGGAACCGCCCATGGACAGGGCATCCTCGAGTTGCGTCTTCCAGGCCTTGACATGGGGGTTGTGAAACCCATCTTTAGCGGCTTTGACCTGGGGAATTTCGTCGAGAAGAGCCTTTAATCGCTGAATTAAATCGCTTGTTTCCAAGGAATGACCTCCGGCGACCGATCTACAGTAGCTAAGCATCGTACCACTTTTTCGCACAGGCGTCATCCGCGAAAGACAATTCAACCCGGCCCGTCCCCGCCGATTGCGCATAAGTGAACATTCCCTCATAATAACGAGGCGTGGCCCGCCACGCCATCCTCCTGCTCGGAGTTACCCATGCACCACCCGCTCTACCCTCACCTGCTCGCGCCGCTCGACCTGGGCTTTACGCGTTTGGCCAACCGGGTCTTGATGGGGTCGATGCATACCGGGCTCGAGGACCGGGCCAAGAACTACCCCAAGCTCGCCGCCTATTTCGCCGAACGCGCCCGCGGCGGCGTCGGCCTGATGGTGACCGGCGGCATCGCCCCCAACCGCGCCGGCTGGGTGGCGCCGTTCACGGG
>CAYRFM010000002.1:87328-136143 GCA_964423555.1 uncultured Holophagae bacterium
CCGCCACCGCCTGGTGACCGACGCCGTCCACGGCGAAGGCGGCAAGATCTGCATGCAGATCCTGCACTCCGGCCGCTACGGCTATCACCCCCTGGCGGTGGCGCCGTCGCCGCTGAAGTCGCCGATCAGCCCCTTCAAGCCCTGGGCCCTGAGCGAGCGCGGCGTGCGCGCCCAGGTCGAGGACTTCGTGCGCTGCGCCGCACTCGCCCGCGAAGCCGGCTACGACGGCGTCGAGGTGATGGGCTCCGAAGGCTACCTGATCAACCAGTTCCTCGTGACCCGCACCAACCACCGCACCGATCGCTACGGCGGTTCCTTCGAGGCCCGCATGCGCTTCCCGCTCGAGATCGTATCCGGGATTCGCGAGCGCGTGGGTCGCGACTTCATCCTCATCTACCGGCTCTCGATGCTCGACCTGGTCCCCGACGGCAGCCAGTGGGACGAGGTGGTGACACTGGCCAAGGAAGTAGAGCGCGCCGGCGCGACCATGATCAACACTGGCATCGGCTGGCACGAAGCCCGCGTCCCCACCATCGCGACCATGGTGCCGCGCGCTGCCTTCACCTGGGTGACTGCCCGCCTTCGGCCTCACACCAGCCTGCCCCTGGTGACGACCAACCGCATCAACACGCCCGAGCAGGCGGAGGAGATCCTCGGCCGCGGCGACGCCGACATGGTCTCGATGGCGCGGCCCCTGCTGGCGGATCCGGCCTTCGTGGCCAAGGCCCAAGCCCGCCGCGGCGCCGAGATCAACACCTGCATCGCCTGTAACCAGGCCTGTCTGGACCACGTCTTTCAGGGCAAGCGCGCCAGCTGCCTGGTCAACCCGCGCGCCTGCCACGAGACGGAACTGGTCATCGCCCCGACCCCGAGGCCACGCAAGATCGCGGTCATCGGCGCGGGTCCGGCGGGTCTAGCGGCAGCAACGGTGGCCGCGGAACGCGGTCACGTGGTTCACCTCTTCGAGCGCGAGGCAGTCATCGGCGGACAGTTCAACCTGGCGCGCTTGGTGCCGGGCAAGGAGGAGTTCAACGAAACCCTGCGCTATTTCCGCAATCGCCTCGAAAGTACCGGGGTACAACTCCACCTGGGCGAACTGGCCACGGCCGAACGCCTCACGGCGGAGGGCTTCGATGAAGTCGTGCTGGCCAGTGGCGTGCGTCCGCGCCCGCTCAGCCTCCCTGGCAGTGACGACGTCAAGGTACTCAGCTACCCTCAGGTTCTGCGCGGTCACCAGGTCGGTCAGCGGGTCGCCATCATCGGTGC
Organism: uncultured Holophagae bacterium; assembly: GCA_964423555.1. GTDB lineage: Bacteria > Acidobacteriota > Holophagae > Acanthopleuribacterales > Acanthopleuribacteraceae > CAYRFM01. The sequence continues at coordinate 88,595 of CAYRFM010000002.1, forward strand.
CGGCGGGATCGGTTTCGACGTCGCCGCCTACCTCAGTCACGACCCCGCCAGCCGTCAAATCGACGGGTTCCTGGCGGAGTGGGGCGTCGACAAGCACCTGGCCCAGCGCGGCGGGCTGATGCCGCCCCAGGCCGAGCGGGCGCACCGCACCATTTACCTGTTGCAGCGCAAGACCAGCTCGCTGGGCAAGACCCTGGGCCGCACGACCGGCTGGATCCATCGCCGCACCCTGCAGATCAAGGGGGTCGAAATGATCGCCGGCGCCAGTTACGACCGCATTGACGAGCGCGGTCTGCACATCCGTGTCGGTGAAACGCCGCGCTGCCTGGAAGTCGACCACGTCGTCGTCTGCGCCGGCCAGGAGAGCTGCACCGAACTGGTCGCCGAGCTGGCCGCCCGCGGCATTCAGGCTCACGTCATCGGCGGTGCGCGTCTGGCCGCGGAGCTGGACGCCAAGCGCGCCATTGATGAAGGTTCCCGCTTGGCCGCTCGGCTATGATCCGGCCTCTTCGGTCAAGCCCTTGTGGCGATAGGCCGAGATCCGGGTCAGCCCAAACCAGACAAACGCCAGGTTGCCGATTAGTGCCAGCACCGCGCCAATGAAATAGCTGGCCGGGGGCACAGTGTCGATACGGGTTGTGTCCAGTGAATAGGACCGCATCATCGACTGCATCAAAGGGACCTGGGACGAAAGCCCTTCGGCCGGTGCCACGAGCACAAAGACACCCATACCCAACTGGTCGACACGGGTATCGAGAAAGATCAGGTGGCCGTCAAAAGGCCCACCAGGATCATCGATACGGTACATCCAGGCATCCTCGATTTGCTGTTCCTTCGAGTTGAAGACCGGTTGTACCAGGCCGCGGCGCCGCAGGGCAACCAATAACATCGTCTGCGAGAAGGCATCGAACAGCTGGCTGTGCTTGCCGGCGTTGTGGTGCAGGCGAGTATAGGCGAACATCGTCTCGCGGTTCTCCGAAAACCCTACCAGTACACCACCGCGGGCATCACCCTGAATGACTTCGACATCGTGAAACCATGCATTCGGCACCTTGAGTCCGCTGCCGTCCTCGAGAACGACACGGACTCCGTCCTGGGCCTGCAGAAGCGGCCAGGCGAAAAGGCTAAAAACCGCCGCGGATCTGGCCCAACGCATGTTTGAACTCCTCTTCCTCAATCAGCTGCAGGCGACGAGTGTCCTGATGGGGCGTGAGGCGCAGGTGGGCAACAAAGTCCTCGACCAGCAGTTTGAACAGTTGGCGGTACTCGCGAAAGGTGATGTCGTACTGATGCGCTCGCTGCTTGAGGTGCTCTTCGCGGATTTCGCGCAGGCGGCGTTGCTGGTTGGCGATCAGATGGCCTGGATCCTTGACCTCGGCATTCTCCTGGCCCAGCAAGGCACCGATTGGCACCTCAAGGGCGACGGCGATTTTGTGGAGCGCGGGCAAGCCGATGTTGGCCAATTCCTCGTACTGGTGCGGCGTAAAACTGATCGCGCCCAGATCGATATCGGCGTCCTGGCGATAGGCGGCCAGCTCGCCGGCCAGGACCTCGAACGGCTTCTCGAGGATGCGCAGCTGCATCGGTCGCAGGCCAGTGCGCGAGGCCAGCTCCTCCAGACTCATGTTGCGCAGAGCGCGCAACGGGCCCAACTGCTTGCCGACGTCGAAGAACGGGATACCCGCCTGGCGCGAGGGGGCCAGCTCTTCCAAAACCCTCTCGACGACCGGCATCAATCGCGGCTTGAGGTCGCGCCACTCGCGGTAGCGCAGGAAGTAGTCGCCCAGCACGGCGCGCACCGAGTTGGCCGGCGTGCCGACAAGGAAGCGCGAGAGGTTGTCCTCCCGCGAGACGATGATCACGGGCTTGCCGAGCGAGGTCGCCATCTCCACCTCGCCGCCGATACCGAAGCTGGTGTGGTCGGCGATGACCAGCATGAAATCGCTCTCAACGACGCGGATGCGGTCCAACAGATAGACGTGTTCCGGCGCCATCTCGCCCCTGACCTCGGGCGAGGTGACCTCGGACGGCACGTAGAGGCGGATTGTCTGCGACAGCTCGGTGAAGGCCTTGCGGATGTGTTTGAGCAGCGTCTGGATCCGTCCTTTCTCACGCTTGGGGCAGCGCGTGATCGGCTCGCTGACGTAGACCAGCGAAGGGGTATTGGGTGGATCGATTTTAACTTTGAGAGGCATGGCTCTTCCCCGAAACGGCGGAGCTGGCGGCGATGGCTTCCACCATTGTAGCGGAAGGTTCAAACATTTGGAAAGAGATAGGTTAAAATAGGGCGATCGAACCGCGGGAACAAGGGCGTGGGCACATGAAGCTGCAAACCTGGGATCTGAGCCGCTTGTTGGCACCTGCCGACTGCCTGCTCTGCGAGGAAGCGGAGCGAGGTCCGGTCTGCGCGCTCTGTCTCGAGGCGCTCGAGCTGCTGCCGGGGCGCGGCTGCCGCCGTTGCGGCAATCCCGAGGTCGCCGACAGCGCCTTGACCTGCGCCTTTTGCCGCGCCTTGCCGCTGCGGCCGAAGCACTTCTGCCACCTGCACAGCTACCGCGGCAATGGTCGCGACCTCCTGCACCTCCTTAAGTTTCAGGGCTATTGGCGGATCTTCCCCAAATTGGTCGAGCGCCAGCTGGGGACGGTTTTGGCCTGTCTACCGGCGGACCGCTTCGAGGCCATTGTGCCCATCCCGCAGACGCCGCTGCGCCGCATCAGGCGGCTCTTCAACCCCGCCGAGGAGCTGGCCCGCGCCCTGGCGCGAGCGACCGGTCTGCCTTTGCGACACGCCTTGCGCACGCGCCTGTTCCAACCGCGCCAGTTGGGTCAGGACGCGGCCGGCCGCCGCGCCAACATGCGCGATCGCTTCGTCCTGCGCGGTCGTCCGCCAAAGTCGCTGATCCTGGTCGACGACGTCCTCACGACCGGCTCGACCCTGGCCGCGGCCCAAGCCTGCCTCGCGCGTGGCGGCACGGAATACGTTGGCTGGTTCACGCTTTTCCGAGAGCTTTGAGGGCCGCGGCGGCACGGCGATTGTGCGGCGGCGCTCGGTTGCGGTATGCTAAGGGGGCCGACCACCCGTCGGTCAGGGAGTGGTAGTCCATGGAAGTTTTGGAACGACTCGAGGATTGGCTGGTTTACATGGACGAGCTCGGCTTTGGCGGCTTGGCCCTCGAAGAGAGTCCGTTCAAACTGGCCGTCAACGTAGGTCCGGTACCGTTGCGGGCCGCCAGCGATACGCCCGCGCCCCAGCTCGCGCCACGCGCACGACCCACGCCAACGCCCGAACCGCCTCGTGCGCAACCGCGCCCGGAGGCGAACCTGCTCTCGATCATGCAGACCGTCGACGCGCTCGGCGTCACGAGCGATACCCGCGCCCAGGCCGCGGCCGTCAAGGGCGGCTCGGCCACCGAGCTGCTCAAAAACCTCTATATGGCCTTTCATCAGTGCCAGGCCTGCGCACTGTGCACGACCCGGAACCGCTTCGTCTTTGGCGAAGGTCCGGCCAATGCGCGGCTGATGTTTGTCGGCGAGTATCCAACCCGCATCGACGAGGCGACCGGCCGACCCTTCATGGATCCCGCCGGCCAGCTGCTCAACAACATGATCAAGGCCATGGGCCTGACCCGCGCCGACGTCTTCATCACCAACGCCGTCAAATGCGCGCCGCCCGAGCGCATGCCGCTGTCCGACGAGCTGGACACCTGCGCGCCCCTGCTGGAGCGCCAGATCGAGGCCGTCAACCCGCAGTACATCGTGGCCCTGGGTCCGACGGCACTGCGCTTCTTCCGCGGCGAGGGCGTCTCGCTGGTGCGCGCTCAGGGCCAGTTCTTTCAGTGGAAAAACCACCAGGTCATGCCTACCTACCACCCCGAATACATCCTTCGCAACCCGCGCGCCAAGCGCGACGTCTGGGAAGCGCTCCAGAAAGTGATGGCTCTGCTGTGAACGCGCAACCGCCACTTTTGGACACGCGCCAGCGCCCCCTGCGCGACCTGCGCATCTCGATCACGGACCGCTGTAACTTCCGCTGCACCTACTGCATGCCGGCGACCGGAACCTACCGCTTCCTGCCGCGGCCGGAACTGCTCAGTTTCGAGGAGATCGCCGAGGTCTGCGCGCTGTTCGCGGCGCGGGGCGTGCGCAAGCTGCGCCTCACCGGCGGCGAGCCGCTTTTGCGCAAGGACCTCCCCATCCTGGTGGCCATGCTGAGCCGCATTCCCGGCATCGAGGACCTTGCCCTGACCACGAACGGTTTCTACCTGGAACAAAACGCCGAGCGCCTGCGCGCCGCCGGCCTACACCGGGTCACCGTCAGTCTCGACAGCCTCGACCCCCAGGTTTTTGCCCAGCAAAGCGGCAAACAGGTGGCGGTCGAGCACGTGCTACGCGCGATCGAGACCGCCCGTGCCTGCGGCTTCCGGGTCAAGGTCAATGCCGTCATCCAACGCGGTGTCAACGACGGCGAGATCGTCGACCTGGCCCGCTATTTTCGCAGCCGCGACGTGACCCTGCGCTTCATCGAGTTCATGGACGTCGGCAACCTCAATGGCTGGGACCCGGCCAGTGTCGTTGGCGCCCGCGAGATCCTGGAGAAGGTGAGCGCCGCCTTCCCCTGTGAGCCGACTTCGCCCGCCTACAGCGGCGAAGTGGCGCGCCGCTACCGCTACCTGGACGGCCAGGGCGAATTCGGCCTGATCACCTCGATCACCCAGCCCTTCTGCGGCGGCTGTCACCGCGCGCGCCTGTCGGCGGACGGGCATTTGTTCACTTGCCTTTTCTCGAACCGCGGCCACGATCTCAAGGGCTTGTTGCGCCAACAGGGCAGTGCGGCCGTGGCCGAAGCCCTGGACCGGATCTGGCGCACACGCGACGACCGCTACTCGGAACTGCGCGGTCAGGAAGCGGTGGCGGAAAAGGTCGAGATGTTCCGCATCGGCGGCTAGGCGTCTGTTAGGCCGCAGGCTCTTGGCAACCAAGAATCGGATGGCGCTGGACGCGAAGCTCAGCTCTGGCCGAACTAGGATTCCCCGCGACTAGCAAAGTCCGGGCGCAGTCCGCAAACTGAACCACGACCCACTAAAGAATGCTTTACAAACCCTTCTCCACGCGCTAAATGATAGGGGCGTTCGCGCACCTATACATTTCAGCGCGTGGCTCCGGTGGCGGCCAGCGCGACGGAGGGCTCCATGACGGTCGATTACAAGAATCTGGTGATCGAGGAACTCAACTATAATTCCTATCTCAAGATTCCCGACCTCCTCAGTCTCCAGCACCAGATCTCGGTGCCGCCCCACCACGACGAGATGTTCTTCATCATCATCCACCAGTCGGCCGAGCTGTGGTTCAAGGAAATGCTCCACGAGACCACGATCCTGATCGAGGCCTTCGATCAGGGCGTCGTTTCCCGAGCGCTGAAAGTCTTCAAGCGCCTCAAGGCGATCATGAACCTGCAGGTCCAGCAGATCCGCTTGCTCTCGACCCTGACCCCGGTCGAGTTTGCCGGCTTCCGCGAGTACCTGCGCCCCGCCAGCGGCTTCCAGTCCGCCCAGTTCCGCGTGCTCGAGTTCACCTACGGCATCCGCGAGCCGTTCTTCATCAAGTTCTTCGCTAAGAACCCCGAGATTGTCGCTCGCCTCCAAAAAATCATGGGCGAACCCTCCGTCTACGACCACTTCCTCGCCATGCTGGCCCGCGACAAGTACCCCGTGCCCCAAGCCCTGCTCAGCCGCGATTTTGCAAAGCCTTGGGAACAAAACGACGAGCTGGTCCAGATTTTCAAGCAGATGTACGAAAAGCCCAAGGACGACACCTACCACATGGTCCTGCTGATGGAGGCCATGATCGACTTCGACGAGGCACTGGGCCTGTGGCGCAAGACCCACGCCGTCATGGTCGACCGCACGATTGGCCAGAAACAGGGTACCGGTGGCAGCGCCGGCTTCGAATTCCTACGCTCCCGCGAGAACCTCAAAACCTTCCCCGAACTCTGGGAAGTCCGCAATGTCATAGGAGGCGCTTATTAACACCGATCTCAGCCACAAAACCGCCCTGGTCTGCGGGGCCTCCCAAGGCATCGGCGCGGCCACGGCCGAAGCACTGGCGGCCCTGGGCTGCCGCGTCGTCGCCCTGGCCCGCTCGCGCGAGAAGCTGGAGCAGCTGGTCGCCAACCTGCCAGGCAGCGGTCACGAGATCCTCGTCTGCGACCTAGAACGCCGCGATCAGTTGGAGTGCCAGGTCGGCGCCCTGCTCGAGCGCCTGGGCGCGATCCAGATCCTCGTCAACAATACCGCCGGCCCCAAGCCCGGCCCGATCGTCGAGGCCGCCGAGGACGCCTTCCTCGGCGCCTTCCAGAACCACGTGCTGACCGCCAGCCTGTTGCTGCGCCTGCTCATGCCAGGCATGAAGTCCGCCGGCTACGGCCGGGTCATCAACATCATCAGCACCTCCGTCAAGCAGCCGATCCCCAACTTGGGCGTCTCCAACACCATCCGCGGCGCCATGGCCAGCTGGGCCAAGACCGTCTCGCTGGAGGTCGCGCAATTCGGCATCACCGCCAACAACATCCTGCCCGGCTACACCAGCACGCCGCGCCTCGAGGCCCTGCTCCAGAACGCCGCCCTCAAGCAGGGCAAGAGTGTCGATCAGGTCAGCGCCGAGTGGCGCGCGCTAGTGCCCGCCCGCCGCTTCGCCGAGCCGGCCGAAATCGCCGCCGCCGCCGCGTTTCTGGCCTCGCCGGCGGCCTCCTACATCAACGGCATCAACCTTCCGGTCGACGGGGGGAGGACGGGTTCCCTATGAAGTTCGATATTTTCTTTTCCATCTGCCAGACCGAGGTCGACGGCTACCTGCCGAGCGAGCGGGTCATGTGGCAGAACTATTTCGACCAGTTGCGCCTGGCCGACGAGCTGGGCTTCGGCTGCGCCTGGCTGGCGGAGACCCATCTCTCCTGCCAGATCCAGAAACAGAACCCTGGCGCCGTGATCCCCAACTTCAAGGGCGAGATCGGTCTCAACACCGACGTCTTCCAGATGGCCCATAAGATCTTCGCCAGCACCCGCAACCTCGAGGTTGGCTCGGCGATCCTCAACATCCAGTGCAACGGCGGCCCGATCGCGCGCGCCGAGGCGCTGCGCACCTGTCTTGCCCTCCACGGCCTCGATCCGGCCGAAAAGCGCAAGCTGCAGATCGGTTTCGCCTCTGGGCGATTCCCCTTCTCCAACGACGCCTACGGCGTGCGCCCGCGCAACCCGATGGAGGTCGCGGCCTGGCCGGCCCTGCGCGGCAAGGTCTTCAACGAGGCCTCGGAAATTTTCCTACGCCTCGTGCGCGGCGATATCCTCAGCTCCGACGAGGTCCGCCCCAAAACCCTGAGCCGCGCCGATTTTCGCGCCGATGCGGACTGGGAGCGGGTGCTCCAGGCCCACGGCAGCAAGGTCGACGTCATCGAGGTCCCGCCGTTCTGGAGCTTCGGCAAGATCGGCGTGATCCCCTTCGACGTGGCGCTCGACCTGCTGTGGCTGACGATCGGCGCCCACGACGCCGAGAGCCAGGACTACGCCAATACCTTCTATCCGGTCGGCGTCTTCAATCTCTCGATCACGCCCTCGGCCCAGATCGAGGCCACCCACCAGCGCATGCAAAAGACCTTCCACAAGGACGGCGGGCCCTGGCGCCGCGCCTACATGCCGCGCACGGTGCTGGTCTACGTCGACGACAGCGCCCAGGCCTCCGAGGCCGAGAAGAACCGCCGCGCCCGCGAGCGCGCCAACCGCGCCATGGAGAACTACTGGAAGGCGCTGGAGGGGACCATCGATCCCAGCCGCATCGCCCAAGCCGTCGACAACGCCTTGGTGGGCAGCCCCGACGTCGTGCGCGAACAGGTGCGCCAGCGCTTTGATCACGATGACCGCCTGATGCTGTGGTTCGACTTCAGCGATCACGACAACGAGGCCGTCAAACAGAATATGCGCTGGTTCATGGAGCGCGTCGCCCCCGAATTCAGCTGAGAGGAGTTCCGATGAAATTGGCGAACTATATCGACGGCGCCTCTGTCGCGCCGATCGGCGGTGACTATCTGGAGAGCTTCAACCCCGCCACCGGCCGGCTGCAGAACCTGGTGCCGCGCAGCGACGCCCGCGATGTCGAGGCCGCCGTGCGCGCCGCCGAGTCGGCCTTCCCCGGCTGGGCCGCGACGCCCGCGGAACAGCGCGCGGCCTGCTTGTTGCGCATCGCCGCCCTGCTGGAGCGCGACCTGGAGCGCTTCGCCGAGGCCGAGTCACGCGACCAGGGCAAGCCCGTCAGTCTGGCCCGCGCCGTCGACATCCCCCGCGCCGTCGCCAACTTCCGCTTCTTCGCCGGCGCCATCCTGCACCATGAGGACAGCGCCACCTCCATGGACGGCCAGGCCCTCAACTACAGCCACCGCAAACCCGTCGGCGTGGCCGGCCTGATCTCGCCCTGGAACCTGCCCATGTACCTGATGACCTGGAAGATCGCGCCGGCCATCGCCTGCGGCAACACCTGCGTCGTCAAGCCCTCGGAGCTGACTTCCCTGACCGCTTCCATGTTCGGCGAGCTCTTGACCGAGGCCGGTCTGCCAGCCGGCGTCTGCAACCTCGTCTTCGGCTATGGCGCCGAGGCTGGCGCCGCGATCGTGCGCCACCCGCGCATCGGCCTGATCTCGTTCACCGGCGGCACCAAGACCGCCGAGACCCTGGTGCGCGACGCCGCGCCGCTGTTCAAGAAGATGAGCCTCGAACTGGGCGGCAAAAACGCCAACATCATCTTCGACGACGCCGACCTGGCGACCTGCCTACCGACGACCGTGCGTTCGTCGTTCACCAACCAGGGCGAGGTCTGCCTGTGCGGCAGCCGCATCTTCGTCCAGCGCGGCATTTACACGACTTTCCTGGACCGATTCGCCGAGCTGACCCGCCAGCTCGTGGTCGGCGACCCGGCCGCACCGACGACCCAGATGGGCGCGCTCAACAGCAAGGGCCACCTGGAGAAGGTCGAGAGCTACATCGCCCTGGCCCGCGAGGAAGGCGGCACGATCCTGGTCGGCGGCGATCGCCCGAACCTGCCCGAACCCTTTGCCGGCGGCTACTTCCTCAACCCCACCATCATCACCGGGCTGACCCCGTTCTGCCGGGTCATGACCGAGGAGATTTTCGGGCCGGTCGTGACCGTCACCCCGTTCGACTCGGAGGAAGAGGTGATCGGCTACGCCAACGGCACCAACTATGGCTTGTCGGCAACGATTTGGAGCCAAGACGTGGATCGAGCCCACCTGGTCGCTCAGGCGATGCACGCGGGCATCATTTGGGTCAACACCTGGATGACCCGCGACCTGCGCACGCCCTTTGGCGGCATGAAGTACTCAGGCGTCGGTCGCGAGGGCGGCAAGCACTCGATCGACTTCTACACCGAGGTCCAGAACATCTGCATCGCGCACGGCAAGCGCTTCCAGCCGCAACCGCTGCGCGGCGAGGCGCGTCCATTAGCGCCGCTTGCGCCGGCGCCGACCGCGCCGCCGGCACCCGCCGCGCCCGCAGCCGCGGCTGCTGTCGGCACGAAAGTCCACGCGCCCAAGGCCGCCGAGCCCGTCGGCGCCTACCCCCACGCGCGCCGCGAGGGTCCGTTCCTCTTCCTCTCCGGCATCGGCCCGCGCAAGCCGGGCACGAAAGAGATTCCGGGCGTGACTCTGGACGCCGAGGGCAACGTCATCGCCGAGGATGTGCGCGCCCAGTTCCGCTCGGTCGTGGAGAACATCGTCGCCGTGCTAGAGGCCGCGGGCAGCAGTCTCGACCAGATCGTCGACGTCCAGGTCTTCCTGACCAACATGAAACGGGACTTCAAGGCCTTCAACGAAGTTTATGCCGAGTTGTTGGGCCCCTACGGCGCCACCCGCACCACCGTCGAGGTCGGCGCGCTACCCACGCCGATCGCCGTCGAACTGAAAGTCATCGCGAGGGCGTGATGCGCTGATGACCTTCCTGTTGTTAACAGCATTGAGCCTGGTTATTTCCCTCAGCGAAACCCTGAAGATGCACGGGTTCACGCCTTTATCGGAAACAACCAGGCCCCGTCAGCGACATTAGCGATCAAAGTTGAGTTGGTTGTCTTCGCCGACCTTGACCCTAACCACGCAGTCACCCTCACTGCAGTCGAATACCCACGTCCCATCGCAGTTTTCACTGGGGCAGCCAACGTTTGGATCCCAATTGAAATGGATGGCCAGGGCGTTCGTTTGTCCTTCGACGGACCACCTCAAGCCATCTACTTTGGGAAGGCCTGCGCCCATGGCGGTTTCGTCTTGCTTCAACAGTCCACCCTCAGGAGCTAGACTGACGTTGTCAAAACCGCGGCTGTCTTCGTGCCAGGCCCTCAACGCGATCTCAGTGCTATCGAGCGCTCTGAGCACCGTAGCTACCCTGGATTTTTGTTTGAACATGCTGTACATGGGCAGGGCGATGGCGGCGATGACCGGAACAATCACAAAGAAAAATAGGACGGCGACCACGCCCCCGATTATGCAGCCCAGATACGGTATTTTCTTTTGTTTTTTAGCGGCGTCCAATTCATTGCGCAAGCCATCATTCTCACGTCTAAGGCGCTCAAGTTCCATTTCCTGATCCAAGTTATAACCTCCATACCAACATAACGGATCCACTAGCATACCATGGCGTGAATCGGGTTAAAAAAGGGTCACTTGCTACAAAAAATGACTGAGGGCTGATTGAAGCGCTTTCGTGATTTGCTCAGGGCCTTGGAGGATCAAGAGGGCTAAGTAAAGCCGGTCGCAACAGGTCCCCAGCGCACCGTCCCGACAGCACTTCTTGAGTCACACTGTGTAGGTTCTGCTACAATGATCCCATCCTGGATGACGAGGGGATCAAATCCGATGCTGACACGGCTCAAAGTCAAGGGCTTCAAGAATCTCCTGGATGTGGATCTCCATTTAGGCCCGTTCACCTGTATTGCCGGGCCTAACGGGGTGGGCAAGAGCAATCTGTTTGACGCCATCCATTTTCTTAGCCGTCTTGCCACGGAACCGGTTACACAAGCTGCCTTTTCCCTGCGGACGGACGGCGAGAAGCCCTTCGATCTGGCCTCGCTGTTTTATCGCTATGGTGATTACCAAGCCAAAGCCATCGAATTCCTCGCCGAGATGATCATCCCTGCTGAGGGGACCGACGACCTCAATCAGCTCGCAAAGGCTTCCATCACCTATCTCCGCTATAACCTGGCGTTAAGTTACCAGGTTGAGGGGCACCGCCACTTTTTGCGCATTGACAAGGAAGAACTGTCCCAGATCAATATCGGTGAAGCAAGTCGTCTCCTTCATTTCAAGCATAGTAAGTCCAAGTGGCGCGACTCTGTGATTCACGGGAAGCGCAATAGCCCCTTCATTTCAATGCTCGAGGATGGCTCAAAGATCCGCTTGCACCAGGACGGCACTGCAGGGATGCCGCGTTTGATTATGGCGGACCGCCTGCCGCGGACTGTTTTGTCAAATGTCAATGCATCCGAAAGTCCCACGGCAGTCTTGGCGCGCCGCGAGATGGCGTCGTGGCGCCAACTGCTGCTCGAGCCCTCCGCCATGCGAGGAAGTGACTTTTTCACCACGGATCCGGGCCTGGGCAGCGACGGCGCTCACTTGGCCGCAACCCTTGATCATCTCGCCCAAGTATTGCCTTTTGATGCTCTCGGTAGGGTCGCGCAGCGCATGACGGATCTGGTCGAAGAGTTCCGCTCCCTCAAGATTGATCGCGATGAAGTCAACAAAACCCTTACCGTGCTGGCGCAGGATCGCTCGGGCTGTTTTCACCCGGCGCGCTCGTTATCCGATGGCACCTTGCGCTTTCTCGCGCTGACAGTTATGGCTTTGGACCAAAATGCGGGTCGTTTGTTCTGTCTCGAGGAACCCGAGAACGGCATTCATCCGAGCCGCATTCCCGCCATTCTCCAGCTGTTGCGCGACATCGCGGTGGATGCACAGTGTGCTGTCGATGAAGACAACCCTATGCGGCAGGTTTTGATCAATACCCACTCGCCCCTTGTTGTTAAGTCCTTAGAACTTGACGATGTCCTGTTTGCCGAAACAACCGCCGCCATTGTTGAGAACAAATGGCTTAAAGCCGTTAGCTTCAGGTGCTTTCCTAAGTCCTGGTGGGCCCGGAATAACCTGCTTCCCACCCTTAGCATGGGCGATGTTTATGTGTACTTGGACCCTATCCCGAAAAGGGCTGTGTCTGAGAAAGCAATCTTACACCTGCAAACGGAGCTACCTTTCAAATGAAGGCCATGCAGTACACATTGATCACAGATGGTCGTACTGACCGACACACGTTCCTCTCTACCATCGACTGGCTGTTTAAAGATCTCAAAGTGTCTACGCCCTTCCAGGGTAAATGGGCCAACCTGGAGTTTCTTCGTCGACCGCCCAAATCGCTGGCTGAGCGCATAACAGCTACCCTTGAGTATTATCCCTGTGATTTACTATTCATTCACCGCGACGCAGAAAAGGAGTCGGTCGAATCTCGCAAACGAGAAATCGAAAAGGCTGCATCTCGAACCAAAGTCGGAGTACCGCCGAAAGTTTGTATCATCCCGATTCGGATGCAGGAGGCATGGTTGCTGTTTGATGAAGATGCGATCCGTTGCGCTGCGGGTCATCCTTCGGGCCGTTCCATGCTTCACCTCCCCCCGCTACAACGGGTCGAAGGCGAGCCCGACCCAAAAAAGGTGCTGTATGAAGCGTTGACCGAAGCCTGCGGCCTGAATCGCCGAAGAGTTCGCGCCTTCCCAGTGGCCAAACAAGCCAATCTGGTCGCAAGCTATATTCAAGATTTTTCACCCTTGAGAGCGCTCTCTGCCTTTCGAGCCTTCGAGGAAGATTTAACGCACATACTCAGGGAAATGGCCTTGTTTCCCAGTTGATACTCTGAGCAGTCCAGCGTCGCTTCAAAAGAAAAAGGCCGGCAGGTGCCGGCCTTTGGGTGATTGGGAAAGGGTTTTGAAGCGGATCAGTCGATCCAGATGCGGCCGTTGAGTTTATCGCCGGTGACGCTGATCAAGTCTTTGCCGGTCATGGCACTGACGGCTTGAATCAGTTGCTCGGCTTGGGCGGCGTTGTTGGACAACAGCAGGTCGCCCAGCTCGAGGCGGATTTTCACGTCGAAGCGGCCCTGCTCTTCGGTGTCGACGGCTACCAGCAGGTGCTCGTGGTCGGTTTCAACCGTGACGTCGGCGTTTTGGCTGTGGATCTCGGCGAAGCGCATGGGGCCGCTTTGGCGAACCTGGCTCCAGATCTGGCGCAGGTTCATCGAGGGGTTGCTTTCGATCGAATCCAGCGCTTCCTGGATCTGCGGCGCCAGTGCGGAGGCCATCGCCATGGGGATGCGCAGCTTGATTTGGGTGGGTTCGCCGTCCTGTTCGGTGGTCAGGTCGACGTTGAAGAAGCGGGGCTGGGTTCCGGCCATCAGGCTGCCGGCCAGTGCGAAAATCAGAATGCTTGCGAAATATTTTTTGTTCATGGTGAATCCTCCTCGACTCGTTCTCGTCTGTCGCAGGGTAAAACGCCAACCCTGTGAAGGTGGATTAGTCAGGTGAAAAATATTTTTTGGCCGGCTCCGGCCACACTAGGTCAAGGCAGCCATGGCCTTGCCGACGCTCGATATTCTGCCACAGTGATCCCATCCTGGATGAGTGGATGACCAGCGGTCGGTCCCTCTTGCGTTCAAGCCTGGTTCCCGTTGAACTGCCAGTTCCGAGGCCGACCGGCGGTCGGCCCCACCTGGGCCGTCTCCTTCCATGGGTCCCGGTGAATTGCCAGCTGAGAGGCCGACCAGCGGTCGGCCCCACTGGTTGCCATTTTAGAGTGGACGACCAGCGGTTGGTCCCTCTTGCGTTCAAGCCTGGTTCCCGTTGAACTGCCAACTGAGAGGCCGACCGGCGGTCGGCCCCACCTGGGCCGTCTCCTTCCATGGGTCCCGGTGAACTGCCAACTGAGAGGCCGACCAGCGGTCGGGCCCACTGGTTGGCTTTTTAGGGTTCCGAGGTCTTGGGTCTTGGGTCCTGCTTCTTGTTCCTTGAAAGTCTGTACCAGGCCAGCATCACGCCGGTCCAGACGAGCACCAGTGCGATCGCCGAGCCGGCGGCGGCCGCGATTTGGCCGCCCAGGCCCAGCGCTTCGCCGGTGTGTAGCGGGCGTACCCAACTGCGCAGCTTTTGGCCGGTGTTCTGGTCGGCGTAACGCTCGCTCTTGAGAAGGGCGCCGGTCAGGGCGGCGTACTCATAGCTCTGGCGATCGCTGGGTCGGGCGCTGTCGCGATGGTAGAGCTGGGCGCGAATCGGTTCTTCCGGCTGGCGCGGCAGACGCAGGCTGATCTTCTGCCACTGGGGGTGCCGTTGCCGTAAGTCCGCGACGACGACGTCCAGCGCGAGCACCAGCGCTTGGCCGGAACCCTCGCCGGCGCGGGCGTCCCGCGGACGAGGTGCCTGATCGCGCTCCGCCTTGCCCCGTCGCCCGCGCTCTACGGTTTGTTCGCCTCGCCCCTCGCGGGCCGAGCGGCGCTCGTTGCCGCGCGGGCGTTCGCCTTCCGGGCCGCGACCGCGTTCGGGCGGCGCCGGGCTGCCGCTGAGGGTGTAGAGCAGTTTGCCGGCCCAGGGGTAGGAGATCACCGCGCCGGTCAGGGCGAGCGCCAACAGTACCGGCAAGGACCACAGGCCCAGGACGTTGTGCCAGTTGAAATACTTGGCCTTGCCCGTCAGACCGCCGCGGAACAGCGAGACCGAGGCCACGAATTTGCGGCTCCAGCGCCGCGGCCACCACAGATAGAGGCCGCTGAGACAGAGAAAGACGAAGGCCAAGTTACAGACGCCGGTCATCATGCGGCCCGCATCGCGGCCCGACTCGCCCAGGCCCAGCCAGCGGTGCAGGCCCATCACCGTGCGGAAGAAGCTGCGCGCGCCCGTTGCGCCCGGACCCAGGTCGCTGCCGTCGTAGGGGTTGATCCAGGCCTGGTCGGCACGGCCATATTGCAGCTGGACGCTGCGATCCGCGCCCGGCCAGAGGGTCAGGCCGGTCAGCTCCTTGGCCCCCGCCCGTGCCCGTGCTTGGTCCAGCAGGTCACCGAGCGGCATGGCGCGTGCGTCCACAGGCGCAGTCACCTGGCGCACCTCGCGCTCCGCCGCCGCCACGATCTGCGGCTCGAAGGCCAGGAAGATACCGGTCAGCGACATCGTGAAAATGATCAGACCCGCGCCGAGGCCCGAGCCAAAATGCAACCAGAAGAAGAACTTGCGAATCATGGAACACCTTCGACCCATATATAAGGAACGGCCCCGGCGAACCGGGGCCGCGCTCGAGGCCGTTTTCGTGGCGGGGTGGCCTCAGACCCCGGTTGGAGTTAGAAGCGGTAGCCGACTCGCAGATTGAGCGTGCGCGGTGCGGCCACTTCGAGCGAGGAGCCGGTGCTGCCATTGACGAAGATCAGCTCGTCGGTCAGGTTCTGCAGGTTCAGCTGCAGGTCGACGCCGACAGGAAGGGCGTAGCTGAGGCCCAGGTCGAGGCGGTGGTAGGAGGGCAACATCAGCGGGTCGGGCTCGGTCTCGGTGCGACCGCGGTTACTGCCCAGACGCTCGTCGGACCAGATCCAGCCGAGGTTGGCGCTGAGGCCGCGCACGGTGCGGTCGAGGTCGTAGGCCAGCCACAGGGAAGTCGACCATTCCGGCGCCTTTTCCGCGCGGGTGCCAGGAAGCGGCAGGTTCGGCGAGCCGGCGGGGCCCTCGCCGGTGTAGGTGGCGTCCAGGTAACTGACCGAGGCCGCCAGCTGCAGGCCCTTGATGCGGCCATTGGCGCTCAGTTCCGCGCCTTGCGCCTCGCGGGTGCCGACCTGCTCGTAGTAGCGCACGCCGTTGGGGTTGAGGTCGTTGGTCGCCGACTGGACCAGGTCGTTGTTCAGCTCGTTCTTGAAGACGCTGAACTGCAGGCTGCTGCCGTTGGCTTGGTCCAATTTGAAGCCGACCTCCAGGTTCGTGCCATCCTCGGGGTCGAAGACGTTGCTGTTGCCGGCGGCGTCCTGGGCCTCGGGGTCGGTGGGGCTGAAGCTGTTGGCGTAGCTGGCGAAAAGCGCCAGTTGACGGCTGAGGTTATAGACGACCGCGGCATTGGGCATCAGGTCGCTGTTCTGGGCCGCGCGGCTCTCCGGACGCACTTGACCGTAGCCCAGACCGAGTGTGGTCACCACTTTGCCGTCGGCGAACGAGGTCTGGTTCTGCAGGTAGCCGTTCCAGGTGGTCGTGTCCGACCAGGGGTTAAAGGTCAGCGCGGGGTAGGTATCGTCCAGCGGTCCGAAAACTTCGCCGGTATAGATGTCGATCGGCGACTGGGCACCGGGCACGCTGCCACTGGGGCTGGTGCCGCGAGTCGAGCTGACCCGGCTGTTGAGACCCAGCTGGAACAGGCTGCGCCAGCCGCGCTCGCCGCCAAACTCGTAGGTCGTATTGAGGTCGGCGCTGTCGTAGCGGCGTTCGGTATCGCTGATCGAGTGGGTGCGCATGACCCGCCCTTCTTGCAGCAGGGCGCGCTGGGCGGCGGTCGAAACCGTCGGCGCGTACTGGTCGATGTGGGTGTCGTAGTTGATCGCGCGGTAGGAGGCGTTGAGGCGCAGTTCGGGCGTAAAGTCGGCCTGGAACTGGAAGCCCAGCTGCACCGTCTCGTCCAGACCGCCACCGACGGAGGTGTTGACCGACAGGGGGCTGAGGTCGTCCAGGTGGATCGGGCCTTCGAGACCGTCGTTGGTCGTCAGCGAGGTCGAGGGCGAGAAGACGATGCCGCCGCCGTTGGGGCGGTCGAAGCGGGTCCACTGCACGGTCGGGGACAGGCGGAAGCGCTGCTCCTGGTCGAGGTTGACGGTCAGGGTCAGGTTGAGGGCACGATTCTCGTCCTCGACGCCGTCGGTAAAGTAGGCCGCGTTCTCGGCCAGGCCCAGGACGCGGTAGAGTACGCGGCCGGAGGCGTCGAGACGGCCGGTCGAATCGAGCTCGAGGCCGCCGGTATTGCGATCGCCGAGGTCGACGCCGTTGCCGGCGTAGGTAGCGGTGCGCACGTCGAGCCGGGTGGCGGCGACTTCGCTGGGTTTCTTGGTGACCATATTGACCATGCCGCCAGGCGCGCCGGTGGCGCCGTAGAGCAGGCCGGCCGGGCCGCGCAGCAGGACGACCTGCTCGATGCCAAATAGCGAAGAGCTGTAGCGGCCACCGGCGTTGACGCCGGAGAAGCCGTCGATGCGGGTGTCCTCGGGGCCCATGCGGTAGCCGCGAGCATAGAAGTGGTAGCCGCCGGTGCGGTAGCTGTTGACCGCGTAGCCGGGCGTGTAGGCGAAGGTATCGTTGACGGAGCGGAAATTGCGCTCGCGGATCTGGTGTTCGTCGACGACCGTGACGGCGCGCGGCGTCTCGTGCAGGCTGGTCGCCAGCTTGAAGACGGTGCTGTCCTGGCGGCGCTCGGCGACGGCGATGCGCTCGTAGACGCCCTCGAAGTCGAGGGTCACGTCCAGGTCGCGGCTCTGGCCCTGGGTCAGGGTGACGGTGTGTTCGGCGGGCTCGAAGCCGGGACGGCGTACTTTCAAGGTATAGGTGCCAGGCTCGACCTGGAAGAAGAAGGAGCCGTCCTTGCGGGTCGTGGGCAGGAGGCCGTCGACGCCGGGCTTGCTGAGCTGGATTTGGGCGCTGTCAAGCGTCTGGCCGGCATCGCTATGGACGCGGACGGTCAGGGAACACTCGGGAAGCGGCGCACCGGCGGGAAGCGGAGAGCCGAAGAGGAGGAGCAGAGAAAGGAGGGGGGAAACCATGAGAAACCTCTTGGATCTATTTGAGACTCAGTCTCGCGAAATGTATTGTCCACGCACGCGGCATCGGCGTCAACAGATATCTGAGATCGCGTCTCGATTATTTTGAGATCATCCTCCTTTTCTCTCCTTTACCGCTTGGCGCTCTGGTACATGCCTTGCTACAGTAGCCCGGCCACGGGCCCGGAACGCTGTCTCCAGCCGTTCCAGCGCGCCATTCTGGCGTGGATCCATGCATTTTGTCGCGGGAGCTTGCCTTCCCGCTCCAATGTTTCCCACAGTGAGGACCGACCCAATGGATGCTGTCACAGGCAAAGAACCCGAGGTCCTGATCGAGGTCTCCGGGATCAAGAAGTATTTCGGCTCGATCAAGGCCGTCGACGATATCAGTTTTCAGGTGAGGCGCGGCGATATCCTGGGCTTCATGGGCCCGAACGGTGCCGGCAAATCGACTGCGATGAAAATCATTACCTGCTTCCTCGAGCAGGACGCGGGCACGGTCAAGGTCGCCGGCCATGACACCCTGACCGACTCGCTGGCGGTGCGCCGCAAGCTCGGCTACCTGCCCGAGAGCGCACCCGCCTACGGCGAAATGACGGTCACAGGCTTTCTGCGCTTCGTGGCCGAGGCGCGCATGGTGCCCGACGTGACCCAAGCGATCGCGCGGGTGGTCGCCATGACCGGCCTGGAGAAGGTCGTCCACCAGACGATCGAGACGCTCTCCAAGGGCTTCAAGCGCCGGGTCGGCCTGGCTCAGGCGCTGATCCACGACCCCGAGGTGCTGATCCTCGACGAGCCCACCGACGGGCTCGACCCCAACCAGAAGAAGTTGGTTCAGGACCTGATCAACCGCATCGCGGCCAACAAGGCGATCGTGCTTTCGACCCACATCCTCGACGAGGTCGAGCGCATCTGCAACCGCGCCCTGATCATCTCCGAGGGCAAGCTGCTGGCCGACTCGACACCGGCGGCGCTGATGGAGCGCGCGGTCAACCACAACGTGATCCACCTGACCCTGGCGGCACCCAGCGCGAAGCTGGCCGACGAGATCCGCAACCAGCCCTGGTGCGACAAGGTTGTGCGCGAGACCGAGACCCGCTTCGAAATCTTCCCCAACGACAAGCTCAGCCACCTCCAGGAACTGATGCCGCTGTTGGCGGGCCTCCAAGTGCAGAGCCTGACGGTTCAGGAAGGTCGCCTGGACGACCTCTTCCGCGAAATCACCGAGGGGGTGTGCGCATGAGCGCCTACGCCGGTCTCAAGGCCGTTTTCAAACGCGAGCTGCGCGGCTACTTCGCCACTCCGCTGGGCTACATCTTCATCGTCATCTTCCTGGTCACGTCCGGGGCGCTGACGCTGTCCCGCGACTTTGGTCGCTTCCTCGAGCTGCGCCATGCCAGCCTCGAGCCGTTCTTCAACTTCCTGCCCTTCATCTTTGTCGTGCTGGTCCCCGCGGTCGCGATGCGGCTCTGGGCCGAGGAGCGCAAGACGGGCACGGTCGAGCTGCTGTTCACCCTGCCAATCACGTTGCGCGGTTCCTACCTGGGCAAGTTCCTGGCGGGCTGGGCCTTCCTGCTGATCGGCCTGGCGATGACCTGGCCGCTGATCGCGACGGTACTCTACCTGGGCTCGCCCGATCTGGGCACGGTTTTCACGGGTTACCTGGCCTCGGCGCTGCTGGTCTCGACCTACCTGGCGATCGGCATGTTCTTCTCGGCGCTGACCAAGAACCAGGTCGTCGCCTTCATCCTCGGCGTCGCTGCCTCGTTCCTGTTCCTGGCGCTGGGCCTGCCCCAAACGCTGGAGATCCTCGGCGGCGTGCCCCTGGTCGGCGGCTACCTGGAGCAACTCTTCGGCGCCCTGGCCATGACGGACCATTTCGACAGCCTGACCCGCGGCCTGCTCGAGCTGCGCAGCTTCGCGTTCTTCGCGATCTCGACGCTGGCCTGGCTGGGCAGCGGCATGATCCTGCTCGACAATGTCAAGGCATCCTGAGGAGGGCGGCATGAACAACAAAAAATTATCGATTGTCCTGATCCTCGTCATCGCCGCGCTTGCGATCCACGTCGTCCAGATCCAGACCGAAGGCGCCCGGCTCGACTTCACCCAAACCAAACTCTTCTCCCTGACCGAAGGCACCCACCAGATCCTCGACAAGATGAAGACCGAGGCCGTCAAACCGGTCGAAATGAAACTCTACTTCTCCTACACCGCCGGTAAGACGCTGCCGAAGTTCATCAAGAACTTCATCACCTACGAGGAATACGTCCAAAACCTGCTGCGCGAGTACGAGCGCTACAGCGGCGGCAAACTGCACGTCACCGTCGTCGATCCCAAACCCGACAGCGACGAGGCCGAGGATGCCGAGGACTACCGCCTCGACGGCAAACCGATCAATTCCGAGGGCGACAAGTTCTATTTCGGCTTGGTCTTCGAGACCCAGACCGGCTCCCGCGACGTGATCCCCTTCCTCTGGCCCGAACAGCAGGAGACGGTCGAGTACGAGATCTCCAAGAAACTCTACAACCTGCTCTGGCCCAAGAAGAAACGCATCGCGCTGGTCTCCAGCCTCGATCCCCTGCCCGACAACAATCCCTACATGATGCAGATGATGATGATGCAGGGCAAACAGCCGCCAGAGCCCTGGACGGCGATCAAGGTAATGGAAGAAACTTACGCCGTGACGCGCGTCCAGGATGTCGACACGATCTCCAAGGACGACTACGACTTGCTGATGGTGATCCACCCCAAGAACCTGGGCGACAAGATGCTCTGGGCGATCGACGAATGGGTCACCAAGGGCGGCGACGCGCTGGTCTTCCTGGATCCCTACTCGATCGAGGACCAGGCGCCCAGCAACCCGCAACAGCCGTTCGCGCAGCTGCAGTACAAGCCCTCCTCGGACCTGGGCAAGCTGATGGACGCCTGGGGCCTGAAGATCGGCGAAGACCTGTTCGCGGTCGACTACGATATGGCCACCAAGCGCCCGGTCGACCAGTCCGGCATGGTCTATCAGGTCATCAATGACCTCACCATCGACGACAAGCTGGCGCCCAAGGCCTTCAACCAAGAAGTCCCGATCTTCAGCGGTCTGGCCAATGTGCGCTTCTTCCTGGCCGGTACGCTGAGCAAGGCGGAGGGCGCGACCTGCGACTTCACGCCGCTGGTGACGACCACCGACCAGGGTGACGCGCTCAAGATCATCCCCGGCTTTGGCGGCGACAGCGAGCTGGCCTACACCGATCTCCAGGATCCCAACAAGCTGATCGACAAGTACAAGCCGACCGGCAAACAGACGCTGGCCTACCTGATCAGCGGCCAGTTCAAGTCGGCCTTCCCCGAGGGCGCGACCTTCCCCAAGGAGACGCCGCAAGCGCCGCCTGGCCTGCCGCCCGGCTTCCAGATGCCGCCGCCCGAGGGCGCCGAAATGATCACCAAGCCCGCGACGCCGGCCGACAAACTAGCCAAAGGTCGCGTGATGGTTTTCTCCGATGTCGACTTCATCACCAACCAGCTGGCCTTCCAGACCTCGATGTTCGGGGCTCAGGCCGCCAACGACAACTACAAGGTCCTGCTCAACAGCGTCGACTACCTGCTCGGCGCCAAGGAGCTGATGGCCGTGCGCAGCAAGAAGAATATCCGCCGTCCCTTCGAGAAGTTCGACGAGATCGAGGCCGAGGCGGATCGCAAATCGCTGGATGAGGAGCAGAAGATCCGCGCCGACATCGAGCGGTTCCAGACCGACCTGCGCGCCAAACAGAGCAGTCAGACGGAAAAGAACGCCGTCCTCTTCGAGAAGAAGGTCGGCGATGAAGTGGCGTCGCTCAACACCAAGATCCGCGACGCCGAGAAGCGCCTGCACGAGATCCGCAAAGACAAGCGGGCCGTGCTTGAGGGCGCCGAATCCTTCATCTGGTACTTCGTGCTGGGCCTGATGCCCCTGATCGTCTGCGTCTTCGGGATCGCCTCCTTCCTGCGCAGGCGTTCGCGACAAATGAGTGTGAGGGCACAGAAATGAACCACAAAACCCTGTTGATCATCGCCCTGGTAGCGTTTGGAGGATCCGTCCTCTCCTACCGCATGACCCTGTCGCGCGGCGACCGTTTCGAGCGCGGCCAAAAGTTCCTCAGCCAACTCAACGAGGACAACATCCACGAGATCGAGATCCAGAAAGGCGCGGAAAAGGTCGTGCTGACCAAGAGCGACAAGCAGTTCGTCGTCACCAGCAAGAACAACTACCCCGCCAAGAACGAGGCGATCAACCGCTTCATCAACGACGCCCTGGCGATCGAACTGGAGAAGAACGTCGGCAACGGCGAGGCCCTGGCCAAGGAATTGGAGGTCACCGCCGACGGCGAGAAGACGACGCGGGTCGTCTTCCGCAACGAAGCCGGCAAGGACATGGTCCAGTTCCTGGTCGGCAAGGCCTCCGATGACGGGCACGGCAACTACGTGCAGCGTCTGGATGGCGCCGACAAGAACATCTACCTGACCGGCAAGGGCGTCTACCTGACCACGACGGGCGATTCGTTCCTGATGAACGAGATCGTCGATGTGGCGGTGGATAAGATCGAGAGCATCCAAGGCAAGGACTACAGCTTCGGCGTCGAGAACGGCGCGCTCAAGCTGAAAGGCCTGCCGGCCGGCAAGAAGGAGAGCGGCGACGCGACCCAGGTCAAGGAAATACTCGCCGGTCTGACCTTCGACAAAGTCTACCTGGCCGACGCACCCGAGGTCGCCGACCTGCAGTTCGACACGACCGTGCAGGTCAACCTCAAGGACAACTCGGGCTACGTGGCCCAGTTGGCCAAGAAGGACAACCGCTACTTCCTGCACATCCAGGGCGCCTACGACATGTCGAAACTGGCCGGGATCACCATCGGCCAGGAAGACAGTCAGGCCGACCTAAAGGAGAAGAGCGAGTTGCTGACCCGTCGCGACGCCATGAGCGACTTCAACAAACTGCACGGCTCGTGGATCTATGAGCTGAGCGAGTACACCGCCAAGAAATTCCTCAAGTCCAAAGCGGACCTGATCGAAAGCGGCAGCTGATCCCTTGCCACGGCACCCGCGACCCTTTCAGGCGCGGGTGCCCCTCAAATCGGGGCGCTGTTTGCGGCGAACCGCCTGCCTGCCCCGCTGGTTAGGCCCATCACGGCGCCCTCAGCCGATCGCGCCCATGCCGAAGAAGACTTGCTTCTTGAGGAAGCGGTAGACCCAGTAGTCCTCGGGGATCTCGCTGTCGGCCAGGTGGTGGCTGTGGCGCGGCTTGATGGCGTTGATCTCCTCGAAGGCGTTGCGGGTACTGTAGTCGCGCACGCCATGGTCCTTGAGGAAGCCGACCAGTTCCTGGGGATGCTCCAGGATCACGCAGCCCTTGGTACGGTCCTTGACGAAGTGCTGGAAGCCGCGCAGGAAGGCGCTGGAATTGATCGTCTTGAAGACGTCGCCGCCGTTGTCGGCCAGGGTTTCGCGGGCAAAACTGAGCGGCGGGCAGGGTTCGATCGAGCCTTCCGGCCCGACGTGGAAGCCCAGTCCCGTCGCCGCCGGGCAAAAGGCCTCGCCCTCGGCGGTCCAGTAGGTGTCGATCAGCACGATCGGGTGCTTGCGCCGCAGCCGCAGCAGGCGCTGGCGCATCTCGACGATCTGCTCCTTCTGCATGCAGTATTCGGGGTGACCTTCCTCGCCGACGGGGCGGTAAATGTAGTACCACAGGTAGAGCGCGCCGCGATCGATGAAGTGCTGGACGTAGGCGTCGCTCATGACTTGATCCATGTTGAGGCCGGTCGCGGTCGTGGCCACCCCGTAGAACAGCTTGGCCCGCTTGAGGCGCTCGAGGCCCTCCATGATCACTTCGAACGTGCCCTCGCCACGGCGCCGGTCGTTCTGGTCGGCCATGCCGTCGATCGAGATCAGCGGTGTCACGTTGCCCAGGCGGCGCAACTCGGCGACGTTCTCCTCGCTGAAGAACATGCCGTTGGTGATGACCTGGAAGTAGCAGTCCGCATGGCGGCGAAAGATGTCCATCAGGCCCTTGTAGAGGAACGGCTCGCCGCCCAGCAGCGTGTAATAGTAGGCGTTTTGGCGCTTGCCCGACTCGATCAGGGCGTCCAGGTTCTCGCGGGTCATGAATCGGGCCTTGCCCTCCTTCTCGACCCAGCAGCCTTGGCAGCGCAGGTTACAGGTGTTGGTCAGGTCCACGAACATGAACGGCGGGTAGAGCACGTCCTCGCGCAGGCGCTGCTTGTAGGCGCGGATCGCCTTGAAACCCTTGTAGCCGTAAAGGTAGGCGCACTTGAGTGCCACGTTCGGCGCCAGCCCTGTGGCAAATCTCCAGCCCAATTTCATCAACATGTCCAACCTCGCATCCAACGCAGTCGCATTATAGCGTACATACGTCGCAGTCGTCCTCGCGGCTGCGCAAAACGGCCACTTCCGCCAAGATTCGCGCGGCCACCCAGTCCAATTCCGCCGCCGTGGTGAAGCGGCCCAGACCAAATCGCAGGTGCTCACCCGCCTGGGCGGGACTCAGGCCCAGGGCAATCAGGGTGCGCGAGGGCCGCCGCGCCACCTCGGAACAGGCGGAACCACTGGATATCGCCACCTCCGGCAGGGCCCGCATCAGGTCGGCCGCGCGCACGCCGGGAAAGCGCAGGTTGAGGTTGCCGGCCAGGCGCCGCTCGGGATCGCCGGCAAGCAGCGGTCCCGCTGGCGCGAGCGCTTGCCAGAACCGCTCGCGCAGGCCGCGCAGGCGCACCCGCTCATCCGCGGCCTCAGCCGCGGCCAGGGCACAGGCTTCGCCCAAACCGACGATGGCCGGCACGTTGAGCGTGCCGGAGCGCAGGCCGCGTTCCTGGCCGCCGCCGTGCAGCAGCGCTTCCAGCCGCACCCGCGGCGCCTTACGGCGCACGTAGAGCGCGCCGACGCCCTTGGGTCCGTAGAGCTTGTGACCCGAGAGCGAGAGCAGGTCGATGTTTTGGGCGACGACGTCCACCCGCTCGCGGCCGACCGCTTGGGTGGCGTCGCAGTGGAAGAAAGCGCCGTGTTCATGGGCCAGGGCGCCGATCGCCGCGACGTCGTGCAGCACGCCGATCTCGTTGTTGGCGTACATCAGCGATACGCAGAGCACCTCGTCATCGAGCAGCTCGCGCAGCTGGTTCAGGTCGATGTGGCCCTTGCTGTCGAGGTCCAGGTAGGCGATGCGCAGGCCTTGCTGGCTCAGCCATTCACAGCAGTCCAGCACCGCCGGGTGCTCGCTGCGCGCCGTGATCAGCGTGCGCCGCCGCTCGCCCGCTCGGACCAGACCCTTGAGCGCGAGGTTGACCGATTCGGTCGCGCCGCTGGTGAAGATCACCTCCAGCGGCTGCGCGCCGATCAGCGCCGCCACAGCAGCGCGAGCCAGTTCGACCGCGCGCGCCGCGCGCTGGCCCCAGGCATGACTGCTGGCGGGGTTGCCGAACTCGGCGCCAAAGTAGGGCAACATCCGTTCCAGCACGCGCGGGTCGACGGGCGTGCTAGCGTGGTGATCCAGATAGACGTACACAGTGAGCCTCGTCATGTGATTGGCGCCTGGCGCCTCTCACTGCATACGCACAAAACGCGTGTGCGACTGGCGCAGAACAGAACGAGACCTCAACTCAAGGCCGCAATCGCCGCTTCCTTGGTGTCGAAGATGCGCACGACCGTGGTCATTTGGGTCAGCTCGAATAGACGCATGACCCGCTCGCCCGCGCCGCAGATCGCCAGCTTGCTCTTGATATCCGTCAGCTGGAAACAGAACACGATCGCCGCCAGACCACTCGAGTCCATGAAGGTCACGTTGCACAGGTCCAGGAGAATGAAGCGTGCGTCGCCGGCCAGCAACTCGGAGAACTTCGTCTTGAAATCGGCCGCGATGTGGGTGTCCAGATTCTCCAACTCGGGCGTGACAATGGTGAAGTCGTTTTCATGGGTTACCTTGAACAAACTAGCCCCCTCAATGTCCATGATGAACTTCCCCATCATATCGGACAAATCGGCGAAACATCTTCACTTTTTTCGCACGCCACCCAAATATAATGAGACTCCGAGGTGCACCCCATGAGCTGGCTGATTTTCGCCTGTCTGACCTACACCCTGTTCTGGGCCGTTGCCGCCTGGCGCTGCCTTGCGACCCTCTCCGCCATGCCGGAGCTGGGCCAGGTGACGCCTTTGTCCGCAGATCTACCCGCGCTGACGGTGATCGTCTGCGCCCGCAACGAAGAGGAGACGCTGGAACGCGCGCTGCAGTCGCTGCTGGCCGAGGACTACCCGGGCCTCGAGCTGATCGTCGTCAACGACCGCTCGACCGACGGGACCGGTGCCCTGATCGAGCGCATGGCGGCAAACGAACCACGCCTGCGACCGCTGCACCTGGGCGAGCTGCCCGCCGGTTGGATCGGCAAGGTCCACGCCCAGTGGCGGGCGGCGCGCGAAGCCCGTGGCCAATGGTTGCTGTTCACCGACGCCGATATCCACTTCCGCCGCGGCTGCTTGCGCCGCGCACTGAGCCATGCCCTGGCCTCTTCGGCGGACCACCTGGTCGTCTTGCCGCGCCTGATCGCCCACGGCGCGCTCTGCCTCAGCTTCATGTTCAGCTTCCAGCTCCTGGCCCTAACCGCCCTGCGCGTCCTGCCCGACGGGCGGCTCGATCGGCGCCAGGCCATGGGGGTCGGCGCTTTCAACTTGGTGCGGCGCGAGCTGTTGGAGCGGGGGCCGGGACTCGAGTGGCTGAAGATGGAGGTCATCGACGACATGGGCCTCGGTGTCCTGGTCCGCGACGCCCGCGGCACGACTCAGATCCTGCGCGGCCTGGACTGGCTCTGGGTGACCTGGTACCCTTCGCTGGGCGCGCTGGCGCGGGGGTTGGAGAAGAACCTGTACGCGGCGCTCTCCGCCTGGCGGCCGCTACCGGCGCTGATCAAGCTGGCGGCGCTGGCCCCCCTGGCGCCGGCGCCGCTGCTGGTGCTGCTGTTCGGGCTGAGCTGGGCGCGGCTGCTGGTGGTGCTGTTGCTGGCACTCCACCTGCTGGCCGCCTGGCGCATTGCGCCGCGGTTGGGGCTGCCAAAAGCGGCCGCGGCCTCCTTTCCCTTGGGTGTCTCGCTGTTGTTCGCGCTGGCTTCGCGGGCCGTTGCGCTCGCCCATCGGCGCGGCGGTATCGATTGGCGCGGCACCTTCTACGATTTGGCGACCTTGCGAGCGGGCCAGCGGGTCTTCCTCAGCCTCAGCGGCTTCCGCTCCGCTGCTGGATCAGGTCGATGAGGGTGGACTGCTCGCCCCATCTGGCCAGCGTCTGGCTGTAATTGACCTGGGCGACGCGGTCGAGAATCGACAGGCCTGCGCCACCGGCCAGGGCAGGCGGCTCCGGATCGAGTCTCAGGGCCAGGGGCTGAGCCTTGATCGGGGCGGCTGCTTGGGCCGTGGCCCTCGGTGCGGCAGGCGCGGTAGATTCGATCGTCGGAGGTGCGAGCGCGACCGGCTGTGCGGTCTCGGCCTGGGCCACTTGGGTGGTTGCGATCACCTCGGGCGCCGCGACGGGTCGGTCGAGATAGGGCAGGATCGCCATCGCCATCACGGCGGCGACGCCCAGCAGGTAGCGCAGCGGGATGCGCGCCGGTGCCGGCTGGAGCTGGCGGTGCAGCGCGTGCAGCGCTTGGAAGCGGGCGGCGCAGGTGGGGCACTCGAGAATGTGGTCGGCCCAGGCGGCGTGTTCGGTCGCTTGGGCTTTGCCCTGAAACATCAGGTTCAGCTCGTCAGGGGTGATATGCATCCTCGGATCCTCCCAGCAGGTTAAGCTTCTTTTTCAACCGGCTCAACAGGTTGCGAACTCTGCCTTCGGAGCAACCGAGCAGGGTCGCGATCTCGTCGGTCGAAAAGCCCTTGAGGTGGGCGCGGATCATGCGCGCTTCGTCAGGCTTGAGCGAGGCCAGCAGTTGATCCAGGTCCATTCTCAAGTGGATCAGGTCCTCGGCCTGGTGGGGCTGGTCGTGTTCCTCCAGCGGTTCCAGGCGGCGCTCCTTTTCCAGCGAACGGATCGCGTCCCACAGCGTGGTCTGCACCGTTCTGTAGAGATAAGACTTGAAATTGACGATATTCCTCTCATTTTTTTCGAAAGCTTCCCAAAGTCGGATCCAGATCTCCTGGGCCAGGTCGTCGGCGCGATCACCCAGTTCGCCCCCATAGTAGCGGCGGATCAGGCTCATGACCAGGTCCTGGTATTGGGCGACGAGCGCTTCGAAGGGGTGTGACATGGGATCCTTATTCCGACGGGTTGCCCTCAGCAGGGTTCGCGGCGCAGCACGGTGGCGCGCACGACGGCGATCGCTTCGTCCAGATCGCTGGCGCTGAGGGGGCGACGACGTCCAGCCTGGAGCGGCCGTGCGTAGAGGGGATCGTAGTGATGTTCCAGGAGTTTGCGCACAAAGGGTGCCCAGTCGGACTCGGCCATGTGCTGGACCAGCTCCTCGATTAAGGGCCCGGAGAGGTAGCGGCGCAGTTTGTCGAGCGGTTGCGCCAGAAAGTTGGCGTCCTGGAGATCGCGGTAATCCTCGAGGATGAACTTGACCCGTTGCTCGCGCGGCAGATCCAGCCAGAGGTGGTCGGCGGCCTGCATTTGCGACCAGATCGGGTCGGGCACGAACAGCCGCCCAATCTTGCGGCTCTCACCCTCGATCAGGGTCGGCAACCCAGGTTTGAAGCGCTGGACGGCCTCGCAGATACCGGTCTCGAAGGCGCGTTGACTGGGCTGTGGGCGTGCGGGCAGATCGCCCAGCAACGAGCCACGGTGCAAGGCCAGACCTTCTAAATCCAAGACGTTGCAGTCACCGGCGAGGGCTTGGAGGATGCGCGTCTTGCCGCTGCCGGTATAACCATAAAGGACATGGACCGGCTCGGGTAGCGGCACGGTCAGGCGAGCGTTGACGTGAGTGCGGTAGGACTTATAACCCTTGCGCAGCCGGTAGACCATGAAGCCGATCGCCGAGAGCACCGCCGCCAGCGAACCGCTGCGTTGGCCGCCGCGCGCGCAGTAGACCAAAAAACTGGTGCTCTTGTGAAAGCTGCGGGCCAGATCGCCCTGGAGGAAGGCGTGGATCGCCGCGGTCGCGTAGGTCGCGCCCAGCATGCGCGCCTCGAACGGCCGGGTGGCATAGAGCGTGCCGACCTCGGCGCGCTGGGCATCGTCCAACACGGCCACGTTGTGGGCACCTGGCAGATGGTCCTCGGCGTACTCGGCGGGCGAGCGCGCGTCGAGCACATAGGTCACCCGACCCAAGCAGGCCTGCAGATCCGACTCGTCGACGATGCGTTCCATGGCGACTCCTAGTCCATGAACAGGGAGAGCCCCCGCACGGTGAAAACATCTTGTCACTGCGCGCGCCGATTTGCAAGAAAACCGGTGCCGTGAGGACGCCGGGCCTATCCCACAGTCCGCCGCGGTGGCCGGTATTCGAGCAAAACCAAGGGGATGAAACGAAATTTTCATTCCTTGTAAAGAAATGGTTAAAATCCTTTCAAAATCCTCTTGCAAGTCCCCCTGATTCCCCCTTATTATTCGTGCTGCGATGGCGTATGACTCGATAACTAATAAACGCCTCAGCTTGCTGCTTTGCCACGTTCCATTGATTCACCGATAGGTCAGTTGATCGGTCTGTTCAACTATTCCAAGTCCGTGATATCCAAGTATCCCAGTTAGGGAACATGGTCGTGGTCTATCTTGAAGTACAAAACTGGAGTTGAAAACATGAAGAAATTGTTCCTTGCCCTGATTGTGTTCGTGTGTGCCTTTGCCGCTGCCCAAGACAAGCGCGTAAGCCCTGAGAACGAAGGCTTTATCATCGGCGACACCTGGTTTGCCTCCGTCGAGGAGTTCATCCAATCCGGTGCTCGTTGCATGACGATTACCCCCAACGATGCCGAACAGGCGATCATTGAAGAGGATCTGGAGTTCTTGTTCCAAGAGTATGGCGATGACCTGATCGCCAACAAAGCTGTTTCCATTCCGATTTACTACCACGTCATCACCTGCGGCTCTACCGGCAGCGTCACGCAATCCCGTCTGACCAGCCAAACGAACGTACTGAATGCCGCATTTTCCAGCGCCGGTTTCTCTTTCTACCAGGCTGGTCTTGACACCACCAACAACTGCAACTGGTACTCCATGTCCAGCAGCTATGAAAGCCAAGCCAAAAACGCCCTGCGCAAAGGCGGCTCCAACGCTCTGAACATCTATGTCGCCGGCATTGGCGGCGGTCTGCTGGGCTGGGCCACCTTCCCCTGGAACTACTCCGGCAACCCCAAGATGGACGGCGTCGTGCTGCTGAACGCCAGTCTGCCTGGCGGTTCCGCCACCAACTACAACCTGGGCGACACCGGTACCCACGAAGTCGGTCACTGGATGGGTCTCTACCACACCTTCCAGGGTGGCTGCTCCACCACCGGTGACTACGTCGACGACACCGCTCGCGAAGCATCGGCCGCCTCCGGTTGCCCCACTGGCCGCAACACCTGCAGCCAGGCTGGCGTGGACCCCATCACCAACTTCATGGACTACACCTATGACAGTTGCATGAACAACTTCACCGCCGGTCAGCGCACCCGCATGACCAGCATGTGGAATTCTTACCGCTGATCCGAGTCTCGGGACTATCCCGAATTTAAAAGGGTGGCCGCAAGGCCACCCTTTCTTTGTTTAAGGGGCCGTGTCAGGGTTTAAGGGGCAGAATCAGGCCCTCAGAGTGGCGTTTCGAGCCTGGCGTCCCTTTAGTATTTCCAGAGAGCCAACATCTTTTTTTTCAGCAAATTGTAAAGGGAATGAAAAGTTTTTACAAAGAGACGCGAACAAAAAGCTTGTCTAGCCTGACACTGCTGGGTATCATGAGCCCATGATGGCGGTTTGATTGATTTTTGCCCTTTATACGCATCGACCCAGGTTTTGGAGCTAACGGGTGTTCAAGCACGGTGCTCGCAGAGAACGTGCGTGAGCGGCAGCTTTGGCCGCGGCGATGCGCATTTCAACTTACGAGACTCAGGAGAATGAAGATGAAGAAAGTTTTTGCATTGCTTTGTGTCATGCTGTGCGCCTTCGCTGTAGCACAGGACAAGCGCGCTCAGGATCAAATTGTCGACGGCTTCCAGTTCAACGGCGCCGGCTTTGAAAGTCAGGAAGACTACATCGATTCAGGTCTGCGCTGCACGACCCACGAGCCCGCGGTCGATGAATTGGACTTCGTCGAAGCCGAACTGCAGGCCTTCCTTGCGGACGCCGGTGTGATCAACCAGAAAGCCGTCAGCATCCCGATCTACTACCACATCATCACCAACGGTTCCCAGGGCGCCGTCACCACCAGCCAGCTGAACCAGCAGACGAACATTCTCAACGCGGCTTACGCCTCGGCTGGTTTCTCCTTCTACCAGGCCGGCGTGAACACCACCAACAACGCCAACTGGTACACCATGTCCGGCAGCTATGAGACCCAAGCTAAATCCGCCCTGCGCCAGGGCGGCGCCGACGCGCTGAACATCTACATCGCCGGTATCGGCGGCGGACTGCTGGGTTGGGCCACCTTCCCCTGGTGGTACGCTGGCGATCCCACCGATGACGGCGTCGTCATCCTCAACCAGTCGCTGCCCGGCGGCACCGCTTCGCCCTACAACCTGGGCGACACGGCCACCCACGAAGTCGGCCACTGGCTGGGTCTCTACCACACCTTCCAGGGCGGTTGCAGCAAGACCGGCGACTATGTCGACGACACCCCCCGCGAGAAGTCGGCCGCTTATGGCTGCCCCAACAATCGCAACACCTGCTCCCAAGCCGGTAACGACCCCATCCATAACTTCATGGATTACACCGATGATTCCTGCATGTACGAGTTCACCTCCGGCCAGGCCGCTCGTATGAACAGCATGTGGAACCAGTACCGCTAAAAATCGCTTCAAAGCGTCAATGAACGCCCCGTGACCGCTGGGTCACGGGGCGTTTTTGTTTTAGCGACCGGCAGCGACTTTGTCCTCAATGCGCAGGTGTCGGGGCTGATCGGCGACACGGTCGATCCAAGCGCGAATGGCGGGGAAGGCATCCAGTGGGAAGCCGCCCTCGTGGGCCTTGTGGGTGTAGGCGTAGAGCGCCATATCGGCGATCGAGTAGCGGTCGCCGACAAAGAAGCGCCGCGTCGTCAGGTGGTTTTCCATCTGGGCCAGGGCCGAGAGCCCGCCGGGCCGTTTCTCGGCCAGTTTCTCGCGGAACCGCTCGGGTTCCGGGCAGTGCAGCCAGAAGCGCGAGGTGGCGATGTAGGGTTCGTGACTGTACTGCTCCCAGAACAGCCAGCGCATGGTCTGATAGCGCTCGAGCCCATCGTCGGCGAGGTAGTCGGTGCCCTCGGCGAGGAAGCAGAGGATCGCGTTGGACTCGCTGAGGACGTGGCCCTCGGGTGTGATCAGCACGGGGATCTTGCCGTTGGGGTTGAGCTTGAGGAACTCGGCGGTATGGGTTTCTCCGGCGAGGATGTTGCACTCGTGATAGCGGTAGGGACGCTCGAGGTGATGCAGCATCAGCGCGACTTTGTAGCCATTGCCCGAGGTGTGGTTGTCGTAGAGCTCGTACATGTAGCCTCCTCTGGTAGTTGGGGGTCCGCAGCCTTGAACGTGGCGGGCGAGGCTCATGTTTCAAGCAGGGCGCGGGCTTCGCCCAACTCTGCCGGTTCGGCGAAAGCGCTTCGCCCCGTCAGGCGCGCCAGCAGCACCCAGCCCGTGCGCGCGATGAGGCCCAGGTCGGACCAGAAGCTGGCGCGCCGCAGGTAGATGCGGTCGAGGGCGAGCTTGAGCGGCAGCAAGTGCTGTCCGTAGGCGGTCACCTGGTCGGGAGCGGCAGGGGTCAGGCGATGGCCATGGGTGATCTGGTACAGCACACCCGGACTGGTCAAACCCGGCGCCACCGCCAGCGTTTCGCGCTCGGCCTGGCCGTAAAAGCGAGCGACCAGGTCGGGATCCTCGGGGCGTGGACCGACGACGCTCATCTCGCCGCGCAGGATGTTGAGACACTGGGGCAGTTCGTCCAGTTTGCAGGCGCGCAGCACGCGGCCCCAGGGGAAAACCCTGGCGTCGCGATCGGCGGTGATGGGGTCGCCGCCACCGTCGACGGCCATGGTGCGCAGTTTATACATGGTAAAGACGCGACCGCCCTGGCCGACCCTGCGGGCGCGGTAGAGGATCGGGCCTGGGCTAGTGAGCGCAGTCCCGGCCGCGGCGAGCACCAACAAGGGCCAGGTCAGGGCCAGCGCCACGAGGGCGAGACTCAGGTCGAAGGCGCGTTTCGCGGGTGGCGTCGGGCGCATGGCAGTCATGGCGCCACCCGCTCGCTGGGATAGCGGGTGATCTGCTGGCCCAGCAGGGCCCGCGCGATGCCAAGGGCGAAGCCCAGGTTCGCCAGCAGGAAACTGCCTATGCTGTGGACCAACGGGAGACGTCGACCCGCGCGGGCGGCGGCCAAGCCGATCAGGCCGACCAGGTAGAACAGGGCCAGAGCCAGGGCGACTAGCCGCCAGGGACCTGGCTCGAGCGCGTTGGCGGCAGTGGCGAGCGTCAGACCGGCCAGCCACAGCGGTGCGCACCAGCGCAGCAGTTTGTGGGACCACAGCGCCAGGGCGTACCGGGGTTGATGAAACGGCGAGAGCAGGCGCGCATAGTGCCACAGACCCTGCCAGTCGCGCTGGGTCATGCGAGCGCGGGTGCGCAATTCCGCGGCCGGCGCATCGGGCATGCGGTCCCAGGCGCGGGCGTCCGCGGCGAAGGCGAAGCGGTGGCCCTGGGCAATCAGGTCCAGCGGCAGCACGCAATCGTCGGCAAGGGCGACCGGCATGGGGCGGAACAGGTCGCGGCGCAGCGCCAAGCATGCACCGGTGGCGACCGCGAGCATGCCCAGCTGGCTTTCCCGTGCGCGCAGGCGCTGCTCGAAAGCCCAGTAACGGCCTTGGTCACGGGCGATGTCGCTGTCGCCGTCGCGGAAGAACAGGTTCCCGGTGGCGCCGCCCACGGCCGGGTCGGCGAAGACAGCCGCCAGCGCCTTCAAGCAGCCGGGCTCGAAGCGCGTGCCCGCATCGGTCAAGACGACCAACGCGCCACGGACCTGTGCCATGGCGAGGTTCTGGGTCGCCGTCTTGCCGACGCCGCCCTCGGCCCGGAACAGTGTAATCGCCGGCTCAGCCAAGGACTCGACCAGGGCGTCGGTCTGGTCCGTCGAGCCGTCGGAGGCGACCAGGATTTGCAGGCGCTCGCGCGGATAGTCCTGGTCGAGCAGGTCCTGAAGGCGCGCCCTGATCTCGGCCGCCTCATTGTGGACGGTCAGCAGGACCGTCAGCGCGGGCCAGTCGGACGAGCTTGTGCGTGCAGTCTGCTGGCGAGCCGGCAGCAGGTGCAGCAGCCACAAATAGCCTTGGAAGATGTAGGCCAGCAGGAACAGGCAAATCCAGAACAACAGGGTCATGGCGCTCTCGTCGAAAAGGTCGCGGACAAGCGTCGATTATACACCAGGGCCGGCCCGGTGCTAGCTGAGTGCCCGCAAGTGCCCGCAAGCCTGGAATTGACATGGGAACATGAAAAAAGGTAGGATACCAAGCTTGGGCGGGGAGTAGCGCAGCCTGGTAGCGCACCTGCTTTGGGAGCAGGGTGTCGCAGGTTCGAATCCTGTCTCCCCGACCAACCCACCCTGTGCGCCAGTAGCTCAGTAGGATAGAGCAACGGCCTTCTAAGCCGTAGGTCGGGGGTTCGAGCCCCTCCTGGCGTACCATTCACGAGCCACATTGCGCAGGTCGAGCACCCAAACGCTCCCGCCGATGCGAGAAAGCCAATAGCTCCGTAATCGTTTTTTTAGAGAATGGGCTATTTGTAATCGTTTTCGCAGGGTTGTAATCGTTTTTATAGCGGGAGATGGGTCCATCGGAATATTCATCACAAACAGTGCGTCGGTAATCGCTTTTTCCGGCTATCGGTAAAAACAACGAAGAAATAATTGTTTTTTTTGTCCATAGGCAGAATATAATCGTTTTCAGAGACCCGTAACAGTTTTCTAAGCGGGAGGTGCACAGGAGATGAATCGTCCAGCCGGTTATGCGCACCTTATCGAACGCTACAAGCTCAAGGTTTTGCCCAACTGGCATGTTTCGACGGTTTTGAGCGCCGGCATCATGCGCCGCGAGGTCGAGGGCGGCCAGGTGGAGGACTTCTATACCCCGTCCTATTGGCCAGGGGAACAGCTGGGCGATCATTTGCTGTTCGCGCTGAAATACGATGGCGTGAACCTGGGCATTCTCCAGGCCTTGTTCGAAGTCGTGCCCGAAACGGAGCTGCTCGCGTGGGTCGCCGCCACGCCGAACAGCAAGTATACCCGCCGGGTCTGGTTCCTATACGAGTTCCTGATGGCGCGAACACTGCCCCTGGAGGACCTGCGACAAGGCAATTACGTGACGCTGCTGGAGCCCGAGCTCTATTTCACGCTTGAGCCGGGCCGCAGGGTCGCGCGCATGCGCATCGTCGACAACCTCTTGGGCGGCGCCTCCTTCTGCCCAATCGTGCGGCACACGACGGTGCTTCAGAATTTTGACGAGCTGGACTTCGAGCGGCGCTGCGATGTATTGATGGACCTCTATCCTGTCGAGCTGTTGAAGCGCGCGCAGCGCTACCTCTACACCAAGGAAACCAAGTCCTCGTTCGAGATCGAGCGGGTCGACCCCAGCCCCGACCGGATCGAAAGATTCGCCAACCTGCTGGAAATGGCGGAACAGCGCGACTACTGTGACAAGGCCGCGCTGATCGAGGTCCAGAACCACATCGTCGACCCGAGGTTCCGGGACGACGATTACCGCACCAGCCAGAACTACATCGGCGAGACGCTATCCTACCGCAACGAGCGCATACATTATATATGCCCCAAGCCTGGGGATTTAGCGGCATTGATGGCGGGTTTGCTGGAGGCACACCAGCTCATGCAAAGCGGGCTGACGTCGCGAATCGTGCATGCAGCTGTCATCTCCTATGGCTTCGTCTTTCTCCACCCCTTCGAGGATGGCAACGGGCGTATCCATCGCTTCCTGATCCACAACATCCTCGCGCTGCGCGGTCTCACGCCGAGGAACCTAATCTTTCCGGTCTCCGCCGCCATGCAGAAGGCGATGCAAGCGTACGACCGCTCGCTGGAGGCCTTTTCGCGACCATTGGCCACGCTGCTGAAGTACGCGCTGGACGAGGACGGTCAGATGACGGTGGAGGGCGCCACCGACCAATTCTACCGCTTGATCGACATGACTGCTCAGGCCGAGGCGCTGTGCGCCTTCATCCAACAAACCTTCGAGCACGAATTGATCGCCGAGCTGCGCTTCCTGGCCAATTACGACAAGGCCAAGCGGGCGCTGCGATCGATTGTGGACATGCCCGACCGCCTGATCGACCTGTTCATCCGCATCTGCCACCAGAACCAGGGCCGGCTCTCGACGAACAAGAGGGTCTCGCACTTCCACATGCTAACCGAGGCCGAAGTGGCACAGATGGAGCAAGCGCTGGACGACACCTTTGCGGCGAACGCAGACCAAGTCGACGCCCAAGACTGAAAACAAGCGCAAAATGCCCCAAAGGTGTATACTCGACCCATCACCCTGCGGGGATTCCATGAGCCTGCGTTTTATGTTTAAGTCCATACACTTGAAGAATTTTCTCAGCTTTGGTGATGAGGGCTGCACATTGGATTTATTGCCACTCAATGTGTTCATCGGACCCAATGCCTCGGGCAAGTCCAACTTGCTGGAAGCATTCGGCTTGATAAAGGCCGCGCCGACGGACTTGATCAAAGCGGTGCGCGAGGGCGGCGGTACAGCCGAGATGCTTTGGAAAGGCGCACAGGCGCCTGTGGCAACGATCGAATACGTTACCTCAGCGCTAATTGGCACCCAGCCGTTGCGTTATGTTTTAAGCTTCACGGAGACAGGGCAAAGATTTGAGTTGGTCGACGAACGACTGGAGAACGAAAAACCGGATGGCAAACACCCGCAGCCCTACCTGTTTTACGCATTCAACCAGGGTAAGCCTGTCGTCAATGTCAAAGGTGACCGGCGCTCACTCAGGCAGGAGGATCTAGAGCCCAATCGATCGATCCTGGAGCAGCGGCGGGACCCGGAGCTGTATCCCGAGATTTCGCATCTCGCCAAGGAGTTCAAGCGAATTCAGATCTACAACGAGTGGGGCTTTGGCCGCTTCGCCTACCCAAGACAACCTCAAAAACCCGATTTGCCCAGTGATTACCTGCTCCCGAATTGCAGTAACCTAGCCATGATCCTCAACCGTCTGCGCCAGTATCCTCCGATCAAAAAGCAGTTACTTACCTCGCTCCAGAAGCTTTACGACGGTATCGACGATTACGATGTGCGCCTCGAAGGGGGAACGGTTCAACTCTATCTGCAAGAAGGAGAGATGACCATTCCAGCAACGCGGTTGTCGGACGGCACGATGCGGTATCTGTGCTTGCTGGCGGTTTTGTACCACCCCAATCCCCCGCCCTTGATCTGCATCGAGGAACCCGAGCTGGGCCTTCATCCC
The DNA here is from genome assembly GCA_964423555.1 of uncultured Holophagae bacterium. Lineage (GTDB taxonomy): Bacteria > Acidobacteriota > Holophagae > Acanthopleuribacterales > Acanthopleuribacteraceae > CAYRFM01. The sequence continues at coordinate 126,049 of CAYRFM010000002.1, forward strand.
GACATACTGCCTACCTTGGGGGAACTCTTGGTGATGGCCTCGCAAAAGAGCCAGCTGATTGTCACAACCCATTCGGATATTCTGGTCGACGCAATGCACGATCCGGAATCGGTAGTGGTGGCCGATCGAACCGAGAGCGGGACCCGCCTTCAGCGCTTGGATCGATCCCATATGTGTGATATCGGCAGGGCCTTGGGCGGCCCGGTTTGTCGTTGAGGTCAAGCGACTCATGGACACCTGAGAAAAGGCCCGACGACCTGAATCGCCGGGTCTGGCCGGTGGATCAGAAGCTCGGGACTTCCGTGCCGTAGACGTACTTGTCGAAGAACGGTTGCCAGTCGTCCTTGGTGATCTGGTTGAGCATGCCGATCATGTGGCGGGTCGCGCCCCACTTGAACTTGAAGTTGGTGACCATCGAGCGCAGCAGGGTCAGAAAGACCTTGTCGCCCTGTTCCTCGCCGTACTTTTTGCCGAGCTCGGTGCGCAGGGCGTGGAGCACCAACGGTCCCTTGTTGTAGAGCAGGTAGATGCGATCGTAGTAGTCGCCATCCTTGAAGAAAGCCAGGTGATTGGCGAGGTAGATCGAGCCCTTGCCGGTCATCAACTTGGTATTGCCCTGCCAGTGCTTAAAAATGCGTTTGAACTCGGCATCGCCCTTCTTGCCGTGGCCAGCCTTCATGCACATCGCGGCGCTGTAGTCGGCGAAGCTCTCGGTCAGCCACTGCTCCTCGACCGAGTCCATCTTGACGATCATGCCCCACCAGGTGTGGGCGATCTCGTGCATGACCAGCTCGTTGACGCCTTGTGAATAGAGCTGGTTCATAAGCGCGCCCTTGGTGTCGAAGGCCTCTTGGGAGATGAAGATGATGTTGGCGGGCGCTTGACCCCTGCCCCACTCCTTGACCTCGAGAATCGTCATGTCCTTGAAGGGATAGGGCGTGCCAAACAATTGGCCGTAGTACTGGATGGCCGAAAAGAACAGGTTGATCAAACGCTCGGAGCCCTTCGGTCGCGCAACGCCATAAGAGCCCACCGTGCAGCGGATGCCGCCACGTTCCTCACTCGTTTCGTGCCATTTACCTGCGGTGATTACGGGGAATTGAACGGGTTTGTCCAGATGGGTAGTCAGGACCTGATGTTCTCCTTCGGTCTCGAGGCTGACTTTGTCACCCGAAGCATAGGGCTTGTAGTCCTTGGGACAGCGCACGCGGATATCGAGGGTGGCAATTTCGCCGTTGAGGTCCGGTTGCGGGTACCAGGCCCAGGTGCCTAAGGTCCAGTACTGGTTGCCCTCCGGGTGAATCGCGATTTCACCCGAGTTCTCGACCTCGATTTCTAGGGTCTCGCCTGCTTTGTAGACCCGATCGAGCTTGACCAAGAGCTCGTGGTTGTAGTGCAAGTAGTCCGCAGACTGGCCATTGACCTTGACGGAGGTGACTTGATTGAGGCGCACGTTGTAGCGGTTGTCCAGAACATAGGTGGCGAGGTCGGCCCGCCAGAGCTTGGTGCCTTCCTCGAAAACGGTCAGGCTGGTCGTGGTCTTGATGCGAACCAAGTCGCCTTGGGGATTGTCGACCTCGATCCTTTCATGGGTGGCGATGGTCGGGCCGGTGGAGGTCTCCCACCAGGCGCGATCAATCGGTTGGGTCGCCAACTTGTAATTGAACAGCGCGTTGCGGTACTCGGCAACATCGTGGTTGCCGGTTTGGCGATCGAGGGCGTAGAGCTCTTCAGCGCGCGCTTGAAGGGGATCGCGCTTATAGACATAATAACTGTCGCCGTCTGCCCGAGAAACGACGAACAGGGCATAGACCGTCCCCTTCCGACCGGCGAGCCGGCTCTGGAGAATACAGTTGATCGGCAGCTCGAATTTGGCCTTATCGAGCAAGGCCTGTAGCCAGGGCAGGGCATCGCCCTCGCCGACCGTGGCAGGGGCGGCGACCAGAGGGTCGTCGGTCCAGAGTACACCACGGGTCACGGATTCCTGGAACTTGGCCCGTGGAAAGGAGGCCAGGTTGCGCTTGGCAATGTCCGGGCTATAGGGGTCGGTCACGTTGAAGGAAAAGTTGGCCTGTTCGAAGACCAAACCGTTGACCTGGCCAGCGACGATCAAATGGCGAGGAGCATCGATGGGGCGGATACTCATCGCCCCGAATTGCAGCTCGACCGAACCCTCGACGACCGAACCCGCACGAGGGTTGAGCAAGGCTTGAGCCTGCTCCGTTAAAGACTGCGCCCAGCCGGCACAGCTGACAACGAGAAAAAGCGCAACCGCTTTGGATAACATCAAAGAAACCTCCTGACTGATTCGCACAACTGCTAATGCGCAAACGCCACAAAAAAGAGGCATGCGCGGCCGTGCTGCAACACTGATTTCAAGTCGCCACCTTGCGGCGAGCGATTTACGGCTTGGGCTGAAGGTACTTGGCCATGCCGCTGCTCAGGCGGGTTTCAAAGCCGCCACCCTGTTTGTGGAGGATGATATAGCACTCGATGCCTGGCAGGCTCTCCACCAGGGCCAGGGCGTCTTCGGGGCCGAGCACGCTGAGACTGGTCGAGAGCGCGTCGGCGGTCAGGCAGTCGGGCGTGACAACGCTGACGGCGGCAATGCGCGAGGCGATCGGGCGGCCCGTGCGCGGGTCGAGGATATGGCAGTAGCGCACGCCGTCGCGCTCGAAGTAGTTGCGGTAGTCGCCGGAGGTCGCCATGGCGACGTTGGAGAGCAGGGTGATGTCGTAGATTTGGTTGCGGGTCGCGCTGTCGGGCACCTCGAGCGCGATCTTCCAGGGCTCGCCAGCGGCGTTGGTGCCACTGAAGCGGCCATCGCCGCTGACGTCGATCATGAAGTTGCGGAAGCCCTGGCCGACCAAGTAGTCGTAGACCAGGTCGACGGCATAGCCGGTGCCCAGACCCGCCAACGAGATGGTCATGTCGGGCGCGGTCTTGCGCAGGTGGGTGCCCTCGACGGAGACTTTCTGGTAGCCGACCCGCAGCATGGTGGCGGCGATCTCCTCGTCGGATGGCAGGGCCGGTCCCTTGCTCTGGGCGCCGAAGCCCCAGAGGTCGAGCAGGGGCGCGATGGTGATGTCGAAGGCGCCATGGGTGAGTTTGCCGAACTCGAGCGCGCTCTTGACGACTTTGGCGGTGTGGGGGTCGACGTCGAGCTCCTGGTCGGGACCGAGCTGGTTGAACTGGCTGATCTCACTGGTGGGCGACCAGTTGGACATGAGGTGGTCGACGAGGTCGAGCTTGGCCTGGATGCCGTCGGCTAGGGTCTTGGCGTCGACGGCTCGGTCGCTGACGACCTTGACGATGTAGCTGGTCCCCATCGTCTCGCCCTTGATCTCGGTGGTCTGGGGCTCGGGCCGGCTGCAGTGCCACAGCGTCGGCACAAAAAAAAGAAGCACCGTCCAGAGAAGGTGCTTCGGCTGGTTTGCGTTCATGCGCAAGGATCTCCTGAGGTGGGCCGGGCGCGGACCCGGCCCCTTGAATCAGAACTCGTCGAAGGCGATCATTTCCTTCTCGACGCCCAACTCGTCGAGCATCTTGGTCACGGCCGCAATCATCATCGGCGGACCACAGAGGTAATACTCGATTTCGGTGGGATCCGGGTGGTTCTTCAGGTAGTTCTCGAAGACGACCTGGTGGATAAAGCCCTTGTAGCCGGTCCAGTTATCCTCGGGCAGGGCGTCGGAGAGGCCGACGTTGTACTTGAAGTTGGGGAAGCGATCCTCGATGTCCTTGAAGTCCTCGTCGTAGAACATCTCGCGCTTGGAGCGCGCGCCATACCAGAAGGTCACCTTGCGATCGGTCTGCTTGGTGTGGAACAGATCGAAGATGTGGGAGCGCATCGGCGCCATGCCGGCACCGCCGCCGATGTAGCACATCTCGCGCTTGGTTTCCTTGGCAAAGAACTCGCCGTAGGGACCGCTGACGACGACCTTGTCGCCAGGTTTGAGGCTGAAGATGTAGGACGAGGCGATCCCGGGCGGGATATCGTCGCGACCGGGCGGTGGCGTGGCGATGCGGACGTTGAGCATGACGCGGTTGCCCTCGGCCGGGTGGTTGGCCATGGAGTAAGCGCGGAAGCAGGGCTCGGGGTTATGGGCCACATAGCGCCAGATGTTGAACTTATCCCAGTCGGGATGGTACTCCTTCTGGATCGCGAAGTCGGAGAACTTGAGGTCCTTGTAGGCGGGGATATCGATCTGGATATAGCCGCCGGCCTCGAAGTGGATCTCCTTGCCGTCGTCGATGTCGAGGATGAAGGCCTTGATGAAGGTCGCCACGTTCTCGTTGCTGCGCACGGTGCAGTTGAACTTCTGGATGCTGAAGACCTCGTCGGGGACTTTGATCTTCATGTCCTGTTTGACCTTGACCTGGCAGGCAAGGCGCCAGTTTTCCTGGGCTTCCTTGCGGCTGATGTGGGTCAGTTCGGTGGGTAGGATGTCGCCGCCGCCCTCGAGGACCTGGCAGCGACACATGGCACAGGTGCCACCGCCGCCACAGGCGGAGGGCAGAAAGATCTTGGCACCCGAAAGCGCGCCCAGCAGGGTCGAGCCGGGGCTGACGGTGGGGCTCTTGCTCTCGTCGCCATTGATGATGATCTTGACGTCGCCCTGGGGGATCAGTTTCTTTTCGAGGATCGTAAGGACCGCCACCAAGCCGAGGATTACACCGGTGAAGATGGCGATGCTGAGGCCGATAATCATGTGTCTCTCCTTAGAGCTTGATGCCGATGAAGGTCATGAAACCGATGGCCATCAGGCCGGTGATGATCATGGTCATGCCCAGGCCGCGCAGGCCGGGCGGCAGGTTGGAGTACTGCAGCTTGTAGCGGATCGCAGCCATGCCGACGATGGCGAGCATCCAGCCGAGGCCGGAGCTGGCGCCGTAGACGCAGGACTCGGCAAAGCCATAACCCTTGGCACCCATCTGCAGACTGGCGCCGAGGATGGCGCAGTTGACGGCGATCAGCGGCAGGAAGATGCCGAGCGCCGAGTAGAGGGGCGGGAAAAACTTGTCGAGCACCATTTCGACCAGCTGGGTCATGGCGGCGATCGTCGCGATGTAACAGATGAACTGCAAGAAGGAGAGGTCGACGGTGGCGAGACTGGGGCTGATCCAAGCCATGGCGCCGTCGCGCAGCAGGAAGTAGTTGATCAGCCAGTTGAGCGGGGTGGTCACGGCGAGTACGAAGACGACGGCCATGCCCAGACCGATGGCGGTGTTGATTTTCTTGGAACAGGCCAAGAACGAGCACATCCCCAGGAACATCGAGAGGAGGATGTTGTCGATGAAAATGGCCTTGACGGCGATACTGATGAGTTCAATCACGGCGTTCCTCCTAGTCCTCGAATTTGCCCGAGAGCGTGCGTTGGATCCAGATGATGCTACCCAGCAGCAGGAATGCGCCGGGGGGCAGGAGCATCAGGCCCATGTTGCTGTAGCCCAGGTCGTAGAGCGCTTGGGGCACGATGTGGATGCCGAACCAAGTGCCGCCGCCGAGGATCTCGCGGAAGGTGGCGACCAGCATCAAGATCAGGCCGTAGCCCAAGCCGTTGCCGAGGCCGTCGAGGAGGGAGGGCCAGGGCTTGTTGGCCATGGCGAACGCCTCGGCCCGACCCATGACGATGCAGTTGGTGATGATCAGGCCGACGAAGACGCTGAGCTGCTTGGACATGTCGAACATGTAGGCCTTGAGCAGCTGGTCGACCATGATTACTAGGGTCGAGACGACGCTGAGCATGACGATGATGCGGATCTTGTTGGGGATGAAATTCCGCAGCAGGGAGATGACGACGTTGGAGCCGGCGGTCACGACCGTCAGCGAGATCGCCATGACCAGCGCGGGCTTCATGCTGGTGGTGATGGCCAAGGACGAACAGATGCCCAGGACCTGGAGGGTGACGGGGTTGTTGTCCCACAGCGGGTCCTTGAGCGCGGCCTTTTCCTTCTTGCCAAAAAGCGGCGCCTTCTCGACTTCTTGCGTTGCTACACTCATTGGGGTGCTCCTTGGTTACCACGCAGGGTTTTGAAGAAGGGTTCATAGCGTTCGAGGTCGTGCTTGAGGAAGTTATTGACGCCGTTACCGGTCAGGGTCGAGCCGGAGATGCCGTCGACCTGGTGTTCGCCCTCGGCGGTGTCGCCCTTGGCAATCGTGATCGAGACCAGGGAGCCGGACTCGTCGAGGATTTTCTTGCCCTTCCAGTTGTCCTGGAACCACTGTTCGGTGACGCGGGCGCCCAGGCCCGGGGTTTCCTTGTGCTCGTAGAAGGTCACGCCCTTGACGGTGTTGAGGTCCGTCTCGAGGGCCAGGTAGCCCTTGACGATGTCCCACAGGCCATAGCCCTGAATCGGGATGACGTAGGCGTCGGGGGCGCCGTTCTGCTTGTGGACGTAGACGATCTTGTAGCCGGGATCGTAGCTGTCGACGGTTTTGCCGGCCTTGCCGGCCAGCATCGACATCTTGTCGCGGAACTTGGTCAGCAGCGCGCCGGTGGGCAGCTTTTCGATGTCCTCGGTGAGGTAGCCAAGGTGCTCGAGTTCCGTTTTCATGAACTCGGTGGTGGTGGACTGGTTCTGTTTGTCTAGCAGCTCTTCCTCGAACTCCTGCTTGTAGAGTGCGAAGATCTCGGTGGCTGGCTTCTTTTTGAGTGCCGGGACATCGTGGCCGACAGCGCCGAGGATGTTGACGACCACGTCCAGCTGGACGTTGGCCTCCTGCCTGGCCTTGAGCGAGGTGGCCGCTTCGGCCAGGATCAGAGCGCAGCAGACACAGATGATGCCGGCGAAGACGAAGGTGTAGAGGGGACCCTTACGCACGGCTCAACCTCCTTTTGATATTGCGCTGGACGACGAAGTGGTCGATCAGCGGCGCGAAGATGTTCATGAAGAGGATGGCGAGCATGGCGCCCTCGGGGTAGGCGGGGTTCCAGACGCGGATCAGCACGGTCAGCGCGCCGATCATGAAGCCGTAGATGTACTTGCCGGTGTTGGTGCGCGAGGCGCTGACGGGGTCGGTGGCCATGAACACGGCGCCGAACATCAGGCCGCCCATGCACAGGTGCTCGAGCGGGGTGGCGCTGAGGAAGCCGGGCATTTCGGGACCAACCGTTTGGTTGAGGACCAGCGCCATGACGGCGGTACCGCCGATCACGCTGAGGATGATGCGCCAGCTGCCGACGCCGCAGAGGAACAGGATCACGGCGCCGATGACACAGGCGAGCGCGGAGGTCTCGCCGATCGAGCCGGGGATGGTGCCGATGAACATGCTCTTGAGGTCGTAGGCCTGGTAGCTGAAGTGGCTCAGGGTCTCGGTGACGCTGCCGCCGTGGGGCGTGCTGGCCGCGACCGCCAGCGGGGTGGCGCCGCTGAAGCCGTCGACGACCGTTTGGCCGTGGGGGATCCAGACGCGGTCACCGGAGATTTGCACGGGATAGGCAAAGTACAGGAAGGCGCGGGCGGTGAGCGCGGGGTTGAGCACGTTCATGCCGGTACCGCCGAAGATCTCTTTGCCGATGACGACGCCGAAGCTGACGCCGACGGCGACTTGCCACAGGGGGATGGTGGCCGGCAGGGTCAGCGGGAAGAGGATGCCGGTGACGAGGAAGCCCTCGTTGATCTCGTGCTTGCGCACGACGGCGAAGACGACTTCCCAGAAGCCGCCGACGGCGTAGGAGACGACGATGATCGGCAGGATCTTGATCATGCCGGCGGTGAACAGACCCAGGACGTTGCCGGTGTCGGCGCCCTCGGCCAGGGCCGTCTGCAGGCCGACGTTGTAGGCGCCGAAGAGGATGCAGGGCAGCAGGGCCAGGATCACCATCGACATCATGCGTTTGGAGTCCAGCGCGTCGCGCACGTGGACGGCGCCGCTGGTCACGGTTTTAGGGGTAAAGATGAAGCTTTCCTGGGCCTCGTAGAGCGGGAAAAGCTTCTCCCACTTGCCGCCCTTCTGGAAATGGTGCTCGTACTTCTGGAATTGATCATGCAGGAATTTCACGGTTGTTACCCTTCCTTCTCTACAAGCTCGAGGCCTTTGGCGATGATCTCGCACACTTCGGTTTTCGAAGGGCACACGTAGGTGCACAGGGCGAAGTCCTCGGGCGCGCATTCGTAGATGCCGAGCTGTTCCATGGCGTCGATGTCCTCGGCCAGGGCGGCCTTGACCAGGTACTCGGGATAAATATCCAGCGCCACGACGTCTTCCCACATGCCCGATTGAATGATCGCGCGGTGCCCGCCGTTGCGGTTGGTGTTCATGGGGTACAGCTTGCCGCCACCGGTGAACCCGGACACGAAATTGCGGGTGAAGCTGGGGATGTTGAAGCCCGGGCTCAGCCAGCCGAGGAAATGCTGCTCGCGGCCCTCGGGGAGGACGGTGATCAGGTCGTCGTAGAAGCCCAGGTAAGCGCCTTCGTTGGTGGTGCGGCCGTGGAGCACGTTGCCGCAGATCAGGCGCTGTTCGCCGGAAGCCAGACGGCCCTGGACCCAGTGGCCGATCTTGGTGCCGATGCGGCCGCGCACGTAGCCGGACTTAGCGGCGCCGGGCCCGGCGATGGCGACGACCCTCTCGGTCGGGTACTTGCCAGCAGTCAGCAGGCTGCCGATCATGACCAGGTCGCGGGCGTGGATGTACCAGACCTGCTCGCCCTTGTTGAGCGGGGCGACGCGGGAGATGTGGGTGCTGACCAGGCCGGCGGGGTGCGGACCGCTGAAGGTATGGGCCTGTGCGCCGTTGGCGGCGAAGACCGCGGGCGCACCGCTGGCGGTGCAGACGTGGACCTGCGGGCAGAGGACCTTCAGGGCGGCCAGGCCGGCCGCGAAGGCCTCGCCTTTGTCGCGCAGGCTGAAATGCGGGTTGTTGCCGAGCGGGGCGGTCTCCATGCAGTTGACGAAGATCGCCTTGGGCGTGACCGCGCCGTCGACCAGGCGGTCGAAGGGGCGGCTGCGCAGGTAGGGCCAAACGCCGCCCTTCTTGAGGTGGGCCACCAGGCTGCCGCGGTCGAGCGCGGCGATCTGGGCGGCGGTGTAAGCCTTGAAGCTCTCGTGCTGTTCGGAGCTGTCACGGGAGATCACGATCTCCTCAATGACGCGGCGAGGACCGTAGTTGATGGCGGTGACACGGCCACCGGCGGGCGACAGGAACTGCAACTCGGGATCGCGCTTGTCGTAGAAAAGCGGAGAGCCCACCTTGACGGCGTCGTTGAGCGCGACGCTCAACTTGGGCTTCAGACCGGGGAATTCCGACGGACGGACGCCTAGAAACGGCGCCGCTGTCGCATCGGAGAGTTCCTCTTTGGCCTGGCCTGCAATGGGTACATCGTACCCCTTGGTGATCTTGAACTCGGCCATAGGAGACCTACTCCTCACTTTGCGAAACTTGGTATGCCCTTGCGATGTGCGGTTCCTGAAGGTCCTCTGCGGTGCAAACCCAGGCAGTTTCCTCAGGAAGGGTGGCGAGGAAACGCGACGGAAACGCACGATTTACCCAATGGTAAATTAAACCACGATCGCCCAAGGCGAACCAAGAAAAAACCGGAGAATTACAAGGGTTTTGCAATCTTGCAGAGCCTCGTGGCGACTCGGACTGACCAGCGGGGAACGACCTTGATGTCGCCTTGGCTCGAAGCTGGTCCAAGCACGCCACCATGATAGCGGAAACGAGCCCAGGCCGCAAGGCCGACGCGGACCAGGCGAGCGGACGCAGGTGCTACCGGTAGAGAGGCATCCCTCGTGCGCTTGTTCACCCCACGGGATCAGGCTGGCCCAAGTGGGCCATTGCGCGTCTCGTATCGGCCGAGAGGCGCTGCCTTTTAAAAAATCGCCTTTCAACTTTTCGATGAACCGACGGGTATCGAGACTTTGCACGGTTTGGTTTTCGAAAATCCTGCCCGTACAGGCTGTGACGCGAAGTGACAGATCGAAGTACCGCCGCGTATCGGCCGTTGCTCGTCTCGCATCGGCCGGTACGCGCTGGATTTTTAAAAAATCGCCTTTCAACTTTTCGATGAACCGACGGGTTTCGAGACTTCACCCGGTTTGGTTTTCGAAAATCCTGCCCGTACAGGCTGTGACGCGAAGTGACAGATC
>CAYRFM010000002.1:136243-183457 GCA_964423555.1 uncultured Holophagae bacterium
GTACGCGCTGGATTTTTAAAAAATCGCCTTTCAACTTTTCGATGAACCGACGGGTATCGAGACATCACCCGGTACCCCGACAGTTTTGGGCCGCTCCACACCTTTTCGGCTGAGCTCCAGTCATTTGGAGCAAGCCCTAGCGACGTCATGCGTCTTGCGTCTTGTCTCTTGAGTCTTGCCCCTTGTATGATGGGACCGCCGTGGTTAGCGGCGAGCTTGGCTGGCGGAGTGAGCAATGGGCATCGCGTTCATGGATCTGAAATCTCAGTACAAGGGTTTGGGCGACAGCGTCATTCGTCGCCTTGAGGCGATTCTCGAGCACGGCATGTACTGCAACGGCCCCGAGATCGCCGAAATGGAGCGGGAATTGGCTAAGTTGACGGGCTGCGCCCACGTGCTCGGCGTCTCCAGCGGGACCGATGCCCTGATCGTGCCGCTGATGGCCTATGGCGTTGGACCAGGCGACGCGGTCTTCACCTCGCCGTTCACGTTCTTCGCCACCGCCGAGGCGATCGCGCTGCTGGGCGCCACGCCCGTCTTCGTCGACATCCTGCCCGATACTTACAACCTCGACCCCGCCAAGCTGGCCGAGGCCGTGACAGCCGTCCGCGCCGAGGGCAAGCTGCGCCCCCGCGGCGTGATTCCGGTCGATATCTTCGGCCTGCCCGCGGACTACGACGCGATCGAGGCGCTGGCCGAGCGGGAAGGCCTGTTCGTGCTCGAGGACGCGGCCCAAAGCCTCGGCGGCAGCTACAAGGGCCGCCCGGTCGGCGCGCTCGGCCATGTGGCCGCCACCAGTTTCTACCCCTCCAAACCGCTGGGTTGCTACGGCGACGGCGGCGCGGTCTTCACCTCCGACAGCGCGCTGCACGCGATCATGCACTCGATCCGCGTTCACGGCCAGGGCAGCGACAAGTACAACAATGTCCGCCTCGGCCTCAATGCCCGCCTCGACAGCTTCCAAGGCGCCGTCCTGCTGGCCAAGCTGCCGACCTTCGCCGACGAGCTGGCCGCCCGCGATCGCGTCGCCAAGACCTATGGCGACCGCCTCAAGGGTGTCGGCCTGCCGGTCGTGCCCGAGGGCCTGACCTGCGCCTGGGCGCTCTACACCGTCCGCCATCCCCAGCGCGACGCCCTGGCCGCCCACCTCAAGGCGCGCGACGTGCCCTCCGGCGTCTACTACGGCCGCTGCCTCCACGAGCAGGACGCCTTCGCCGCGCTGGGCTACCGCAGCGGCGATCTGCCCATCTCCGAACAGGCCGCCCGCGAGGTCCTCAGCCTGCCCATGCACCCCTTCCTTACCGATGCCGAGCTGGACACGATCGTTGCAGCCGTCAACAGTTTCGCCTAGGTCGCCAGCCTGGCCGCAGGACTCGGCAGGCACTTAAGCAGTCGTCAGGGGAGCGGTAATCCAATCAAGGCAGCGTGTTTGGTGGCCACCCGTTTGAATTCGGCTCGTGCGCTCTGAACCGCTGCGGCATGGCTACCAATCGCGCCATCTGCAGGCGTCAAGTTAAAGATTGGCTCACAACAATCCAGGGCGACAGCCACGAGACTGCGATAAGCCTTAAAGGATCAGGGCTTTGGCCTTATCGCCTGTCTTGAAAACGAGGGTGCCGTGGCGATCGCCGTGCTTGAAGTTGACGGTATTGACCTGATCGCGGAAGAGCTCGTAGAAGACGCGCTGGACCAGTGTCACGCCCTCCAGCGCGGCAGGTTTGTCTAGCTCCACGTAGACAAAAGTGTTCTTGACCTGGACCTCCATGCCGACCCAGTTCAGGGTCAGGGCTTTGCCGCCGGCGTCGCTGATCTGGAGCACGTCGCGGGCATAGGCCAGGACCGCTTGGCCGAGGTCCTCGCGATCGATCACGACCGTGCGACCCAAGCGCTTGCTGAGGGCCGCCTCCAAGTCATCGGTGAACAGGCGCATCACGACTTCCAGTTTGCCGGTCTGCTCGTTGAGCTCGAGTTCGGTGATGCTGGCGTGGAACTTGTGCGGGAGCAGGGCCAGCAGGCTGAGAAAGAGGAGGTACATGGGTCACCGCTCACTTGTCGTCTTTGTCTTTGGGGTCGCTGGACTGCAGGCGCTGCATGAGGTTGCGTTTCTGATCCTTGAACAGGTGGAAGCGGCTCTTGACGGCCTTGCGCGGCCAGTCGTTATTGCTCATGTCGGCGTCGGCGGTCTCGAGTTTGGGGTCGAGCGCAATCGCCTTGATCTCCTTGGCGCGGACCAGCATCTTGGCGACGTGTTTGTCGCTGTAGCGCCAGATCTCGGCTGGAATCTTGAGCGACTCGCTGCTGCCGTCGACGTAGTCGATCTGCAGCAGCAGCGGCATGACCAGGCCACCGAGGTTGCTGAAGTCGATCACATAAAAGAGGTAGTGCTTGTCCAGCAGCGCCTTCTCCTCGGGGTTCAGCTTCTCGACAAATTCCTGATAGTCCTCGCGGTCGCCAGGAGTGACGGTGAATTCGTCGTGCTCGTTGTAAAAATCCTTGAGCTCGGGCTGGGCATCGACCTTCTTGGGCAGGGGTTTATTGCGTTCGACACCGACGTGTTGGGGCGCTTCAGCCTTGTCCTTGCGGCGCTGCGGGTAGGCGGCGTCGGGATCGGCGTCCTCGAGGCGATAGAGGTGGACCGTATCGATGGCCAGGTCGACGTGGTCGGTGGTGTAGAACCAACCGCGCCAGAACCAGTCGAGGTCGACGCCGGAGGCGTCCTCCATGGTGCGGAAGAAGTCGGAGGGCTCGGGTCGCTTGAAGGCCCAGCGGCGGGCGTACTCGCGGAAGGCATAGTCGAACAGCTCGCGGCCGAGAATCGTCTCGCGCAGGATGTTGAGCGCGGTCGCGGGTTTGCCGTAGGCATTGTTGCCGAACTGCAGCAGCGACTCGGAGTTGGTCATGATCGGGACCTGGTTCTCGGAAAGCATGTAGGGCACGATCTCGGAGGGCACGCCGCGCCAGGACGGATACTTCTCCTCCCAGGCGCTCTCGGCCAGGAACTGGAGGAAGGAGTTGAGGCCCTCGTCCATCCAGGTCCACTGGCGCTCGTCGGAGTTGACGATCATGGGGAAGAAGTTATGGCCGACCTCGTGGATGACGACGGAGATCAGACCGTACTTGTTGCGCGGCGAGTAGGTCTTGTCCTTCTCGGGGCGGGGCCCGTTGAAGCAGATCATGGGGTATTCCATGCCACCGACGGGACCATTGACGGAGATCGCGGTCGGGTAGGGATAGAGGAACGTGTACTTGGCGTAGTTCTCGAGGGTGTGAATGATGGCCGCGGTCGAGTAGCGTTCCCACAGGGGGTTGCCCTCTTTGGGGTAGAGCGACTGGGCCAGGACGACGGTGCCGTCGGCCTGCTTGAAGCCCTGGACATCCCAGATGAATTTGCGCGAACTGGCCCAGCCGAAGTCGCGGACATTCTCGGCGTGGTAGACCCAGGTCTTTTTGTCCTTGGCGCGGCTGGACTCGTTGGCGGTGGCCTCGGCCTCGGTCACGATCAGGACGGGCTTGCTGGCGCTGTGGGCCTGCTCGAAGCGCTGGCGCTGGCTGGCGCTCAGCACCTTGTCGGGGTTCTGGAGCACGCCGGTGGCGGTGACGATGTGGTCGGCGGGCACGGTGATCGAGACATCGAAGTTGCCGAACTCGAGCGTGAACTCGCCATCGCCGAGGAACTGTTTGTGCTGCCAGCCGTTGACGTCGGTATAGGCGGCCAGGCGCGGGTAGAACTGAGCCAGTTCGAAGATGCAGTTCTTGTCCTCGTCAAAGTACTCCCAACCGGCGCGGGCACCGGAGGCCTTGGCGTTGGGAATGGTGTAGGACCAGTCCAGGGAGAACACGAATTTTTCGCCAGACTTGAGCGGCTGCGGCAGCTCCAAGCGCAGCATGGTCTTGACGATCGTGTAGGCCAGGTCCTTGCCCTTGGCGTCGCGCAGCGCGGCGATGGTGTAGCCGCCCTCGAACTCCTGGGCGTAAACGGTCTGTTTGAAGCGGTCGATGCCCAGCTCGAGCTCCTGCTCGTCGCCCTCGTCGAAGTCGATGGCGGGATCGGCCAGCCTGCCGTCGCTGTCCTTGGCAAAGCGGTTCTGGTCGAGCTGCAGCCAGAGATAGCGCAGCGTGTCTGGGCTATTATTAGTATAGGTAATGGTCTCGCTGCCCTTGAGTCCCTTGCTGTCCTCGTCCAGCTCGACCTTCATGACGTAGTCGGCCCGCTGCTGCCAGTAGGCGTGGCCCGGTGCGCCGGAAGCGGTGCGGTAGTCGTTGGGCGTGGGCAGGATCTCCTCCAACTGACGGAACTTGTCGATGCGTTCGTGCTTGGATTGAGCGAGTCCAGGCCAGGCGAGGAGAAGCGACAACGCGAGAAGAAGGCGAGACATGAGGGCTCCTTGGGGGGGTCGAGGGTCAGCGCGCGATAAAGTGGGCGCGACAGGCACCACAAGCGTACCAGCGATATGGTCGCGTTCGAAGCAAAATTATGTGCACCGAATTTTATTTGATGGGATCACTGTTTGGCCACATCGCCGGGGCGGCCAAAGCCTGCTATACTGAAGCCCTCAACAAACTGCCTGGAGGCACCCTTCTCATGCATCTGAACAACGGCGTATCGCTCACGTGGCTCGGCCACGGGAGTTTTCTGATCAACTATGGCGAAACGACGATCCTGATCGACCCCTGGGTCATGGGCAACCCGGCCTGCCCGTCCGAGTACAAGGATTTGGAAAAGATCGACCTGATGCTGATCACTCACGGTCACTTCGACCATATCGGCGACGCGGTAATCTTGGCGAAAAAGCACAAGCCCACGGTGGTCTGCATCTTCGAGACCGGCGTCTGGCTCGGCAAGAAGGGCGTCGAACACATTGAGGGCATGAACAAGGGCGGCACCTACCCATTCCGCGACCTCGAGATCACCATGACCGGCGCGGACCACAGCTGCGGCATCACCGACGATGACGGCTCGATCATTTACGGCGGCGAGGCGGTCGGCTTCGTGATCCACTTCCCCAACGGCTTCCGGCTCTACCATGCCGGCGACACCAACGTCTTTGGCGACATGGCGCTGATCCGCGAGCTCTACGCGCCGGACCTGGCCTGCCTGCCAATCGGCGACCGCTTCACCATGGGCCCGCGCGAGGTGGCCAAGGCGATCGAGCTCTTGGGCGTGAAGTCGGTGGTGCCGATGCATTTCGGCACCTTCCCGCTGCTGACGGGCACGCCGGAAAAACTGCGCGAGGCCGCGGCCCATCTGGACGTGACCCTGCTCGAGCTGGCGCCGGGCGAGACGCTCAAGTAGGCAGAACGGGCGAGGCGGTCAATCGGCCCCCTCGCCCACCCTGTCAATTGCGGTTGAGTCGGATCGAGACCGCCAGTGACTTGCCGGGCACGGCGTCGACGGTGGTGACGTAGTTGGCATAGCCTGGGCGGATGACTTCGAGGGTGTGGGCGCCCGCCGCGACGGTCAGGTTGCCGCCCTGGGCGGCGAGCGAGGAAGCGCTGCCGATCAGGCGACCGTCGAGGTAGACGACGGCGTCACTGGGATCGATGTCGACGACCAGTACAGCGCTATCGACGGGAGCATCGCCCGTGGGCGCGGGCACGGCGTCGGCGCTGGGCGCGTCGCTGGGGGCGAGGACGCGGGGTCGATCCTTAGCGTAGCGGTCGTAAAGATCGCGGCGCTCCTGCTCGCGCCGTTGGTGCGGGACCGAGAGTTCGGCGACGGCCGTGGCCTGGCCGGGGACCAGGTCCAGATGGGTGCGCTGGACGATGCCGGCGACGACTTTGACCTCCTGGCGCACGGTTTGGTAGCCGTCCAAGTGGAAGATCAGTTCGTGGTTGCCGGGCGGCAGCCAGAGGTACTGGGGCCAACCGTCGTATTGGCCGGTTTTGCCGACCAGGCCGCCGTCCAGGTAGACCTGGGCATGCTTGGGGCTGACGTTGAGGTCGACGGCACCGTTCTGGTTGCGGTAGTAGTAGGTGCTGTTCCAATACAGTGGATAGCCCCAGTAGCCGTACCAGCCCCAGCCGCCGTAATAGCGGGTGGGTCGGTAGTAAACATGACCGCCGTGGTAGCCGCCATGCCAGCCCCCGCCGCCGTGGTGGTAGGAAACGGAGGGCGCATGGCGATGAGGTCCCCCGCCGCCCCGGCCGCCCGCGAAGGTCGGCGCCGAGAGGGCGACACAGGTGATCAGTAGGGCGAGGCGAAGGAGGAAGCGAGCTGTTCTCATGATGACGCTCCTGCGGAAGGGTGGCCGCGCCAGCGCGGCAGCCTTGGAGGAGCAAGATGCGGGCCACCCCACGACAGCAGCACAACCCCAACAAATCCAGAACAATTCGCGATATGCGCCGGTTCAGATGGCCGGCCGTCGTCCTCTTCAGATCGCAACCTGTCATCCGCGACGAACACCGCGGGACCCTTGCGGCAAGGCCAACAACGAACCCAGAATCAAAGGCCGGCAACGCGCATCAAAGACGTTCTCGGCAAACAGCTGATTGTCGGATGCCAACATAACTAGCTCATCTTGCCCTCGTCTTGGAGGCAGATCGGGCTGTCGGTTTGATTCGTCAGGTGGCATGGACCGTGGGGCTCAATGCTCCTTGGTGTGGTCGATTTGCAGCCAGCGCGAGAGGTAGTGGACGCCGATGTAGAAGGGGATGGTGTCCAGCAGCGCCAGCACGGCCTTGAACAGGTAGCCGGAGCCGATCAGCACCAGCATCTCGGTCAGGGTCTTCTCGCCACGGAAGAAGGCCGCGCCGAAGGTGATGAAGATGACCATGGTCGTGTCGACCAGCTGGCTGACCAAGGTGCTGCCGTTGTTGCGCAGCCACAGGTGCTTGCCCTTGCTGACCCGCTTCCAGAAGTGGAACAGGGCGACATCGCAGTACTGAGCGGCCAGGTAGGCGCACATTGAGGCCAGGACCGAGCCGGCGGTGCAGGCGTAGATCATGGTGAAAAAGGAAACTTCAGTCTTGTAGGTGGCGCCGTTGGGCAGGGACACGGGCGCGGAGAGCTGAAGCGTCTGCCAGGGTGGCGGGTTCCAACTGCCGACCGGCAGCCAATCGGGTCGGGCGGCCTCGCTAATGCCCGGCAGCATGTTGCCCAGCCAGAGCGTGGCGATGACCAGCAGGTTGACGATCAGGCCGACCAGCACCAGAAAGTTGGCGCGCTTTCTGCCGTACAGCTCGCTGATGAAGTCGGTGCATAGAAAGGTCAGCGGGTAAGGCAGCACACCGACGGCCAAGGCCAACGGACCCAGATGAATGAAACGGGTGATGCCGATGATGTTCAACATCGCCATGGAGCCGAGAAAGACTCCGGCCAAGACCAAATAAACGCGTTCGCGACGCTCATAGAGTTCCGCTGAGATCACCTGGGGTGGTTCTGACATCGTGCCTGCTCCTATCGAAATGCTCGACTCATCCTAACCTGGAACCGCGACAGCACAAAGTACTTTCAGCCCTGCGGGGAACGCGGCCGGTCTGCGGAGCCAGGAAAAGTGGGGTAAAGCGGTCCGCCCGGCGCAAGATTGCATCTTGCGCTCATGCGCTACACCGCCTGGGAGCTGATCGGAAGGGCTCTTGTCAGTGTCGGTACAGCAAGATCGAGATGTTGTCGGGCTTGGTGAACATGGGCGCGCCGAGCGTGTTCCACTTGAGGTTGGCCTCAATGACCCGTTGGTAGAGCGTGTCCAACAGGTCGGGCAGCTCCTTCTCGGTATTGGCCAGGGACTCGACCTCGCGGGGATGTAGCGTCTCCAGGCCGTCGGAGGCGAGAATCAGCATGTCGCCAGCTTTGAGCGTGAGGAAGGTCGAGACCCAGTAGGGATCGTAGTTCTTGCCGACCGCATTGGAGATGATATGGCGCTGGGCGAGGTATTGCTCGTCGGCGAACATGCGATCCAGCTGCGGCATTTCCAGCCACTTGCGGTTCTGATCGAGCAGGCGCAGCTTGCCGTCGCGGATGTGGTAGAGCAGGACATCGCCCACTTGTGCGATCTCGCAGTCGTTGCCCTTGATCTGCACGCCAGTCACGGCGGCTTGGCTGACGTCGTTGGGGAAGGTCACAAACTCGGGGATTTCCTTGGCGATATCGGTGCCCAGCCGAATCAACTCCTCGACGCTGTCGGCGAAAACTTCCGCCATCGACTTGTTGGGCGAGCGCTCGAACTGGTCGAGGATCACGAAGGAGGCGACCTCGCCGACCAGGCAGTCGCCGACGCCGTCGCAGGCGACCAGGCGCAGATAGTCGTCATGTTCGAAGATGCCGATACCGTCCTCGTTGACGACCTTGTAATTGACGCCGCGGGAGCTCAGGCCCATGGCGCGCGCGCCGATGACGACGCCGTTCTCGTTGCCCGAGAGGATGTTGGGAAAGGCCTGGCGATTGAGCATGCGGTAGAGGATGCGCGTGGACATCTTCTTGAAGATCAAGGCTTTGGACTCGGCCTCGACAAAGCGGAACCAGGTGTAACTGTTCTTCTGGCTGATAATCTGCTTGAGGTGAAGTCTGGAGAAATGACCGAACAGTTCGGAAAGACCCGGATACACCAGGCTGGGCGGCAGAAAGTTGCTGATTTCTTCATTGGTGAGGCAGGGTACCTCAAGGGGTCGCTTTTCCATTCACTACTCCAAGCTCGCTCCCATCAAGTCACGACGGAAGTCCGCGTCTTCTCCGGGTGGTCTGGAACAGATATCGGGAGAAACAGAAAATAACTTCATAAAATGTCGATCCCAAGTTCCCATGCAGGTGGACGCCGCTTTGCCGAGTTACTTAGAAGCATGGTACCAGAAGATAAAAGCTTTGCCCAGTCCTCGCGAGGGCGGGGCGGAAAAATCAGCGGTCGGAACCAAAATCAGCGCCACCATGGGCCTCGCCACAGCCACAGGCGGCCGCGGCCGATGAACCGGGTACGGGGTCATGTCCACCTGGATTGAAGGGGTTACAACGACAGATGCGCCAGACGGTGAGGTAGCTGGCACGGAAGAAGCCGTGGGTCCGGTAGGCCTCCAGGGCGTAGCTGGAGCAGCTGGGGTAGAAGCGGCAAACGGGCGGGAACAGCGGCGAAATGAACTTCTTGTAAAAGAGGATCAACCCGATCGCCGGCGCGCTGACAAGTTGCGTCAACCAGTTGCGTTTCATGGTAGCCTCCCGGACACAGATTCCGCGTCTCGATGAGACGGAGAGCTTCCTGGTGCGTTATAATGACATGACTTGGGGTTGCCGGGCAAATGCTCGTAGGGAGGTGACATGCACGCATTGCTGATGGTGTTGAGCGCATTGCAGCTCGCCCCGGCCGCGCCGGCCCCACCCACCCCGCAAACGACCAGTCCGACGGTCGCCTATACGATCGAAGCCCGCCTCAATCCGGAGGCCCATGCAGTGACGGGCCAGCTGCGCCTGGTCTATACCAACCACTCGCCCGACATCATCGCCGAGCTCCAGTTCCACGCCTTCCTCAACGCCGCCCTCAACACCGGCTCGACTTATGTTCAGGACGGGGGCAAGCTCTCCACCGGCCAGGAGCGGTTCGGCTATCTGGAACTCGAAGCCTGCAGCGTCGACGGCGTCGACGCTCTGGGACGCATTGTTTATGTGCGTGCGCCCGACGCCACCGCCGAGGACCGCACCGTCTTTGCCATTCCCCTGCTTGAACCATTGATGCCAGGCGAGTCGCGCACCGTCGACTTCCACTTCAAGGCCAAGCTGCCCTACGACTGGAACCGGGCCGGCTATGTGGGCAAATACTTTTTCGTGGCCCAGTGGTTCCCCAAAATCGGCGTCTGGGAGACCCGCGGCCAGCGCGGCCGCCAGACCCCCGGTTGGAACTGCCATGCGCCCCACGGCTACACGGAGTTTTACGCGAACTTTGGCAGCTACGACGTGCGCCTGAGCGTGCCTTCCGCCTACGTCGTAGGCGCGACCGGGGTCCAGCAAGGCGAGCCCGAGCAGGGGAAACGCGAGACCACCTATCATTTCCGCCAAGATCGGGTCCACGACTTCGCCTGGGTCGCCTGGCCCCACTTCATGCGCCGCACGGAACTCTTCCAGCTCGACAAGCAGGCCCATGCCCAGGCTTTGCACCACTACGCCAAACAGTTCAACACCCGCGAGAGCGAACTGTTGCCCCGCAAGATCGAGATCATCCTGTTGATCGCGCCCGAACATGTCGGCCAGAGCGCACGCCACTTCCGCGCCATGCGCGAGGCCCTGACCTTCAGCGCGCTGCGCCTGATGCCCTATCCCTACGACACCATCACCATGGTCGACATGCCCGAGGACGCGTCCTTCTCCGGCGGCATGGAGTACCCGACCCTGATCGCGCTCGGCACTCAGTTCCACAATCCAAAGCACAACCGCGATCTGGAACGCCTGATCTACCACGAGTTCATGCACGAGTACTTTTATGGCCTGGTCGCCAGCAACGAGTTCGAGGAAAGCTGGATGGACGAGGGTTTCACCTATTATATGGAGAACAAGATCGTCGATACGCTCCATCCGGGCACCATCGACTATCGCAGCTTCCCCGCCAAGCGCCTGGTCCCCCGGCTCGACATCCTCGGCCTGCCCAAGAACTTCCGCGTCCTCGACAAGATCGACCTGCAGGTGCCCGGCCCGGAACGCCTGCTGCCCATCCGGGCGACGCGCGCCGAGGTCACCCGCTGGGAGGCGATCCGCGAGCGCGGTCGCTCGCAGATTGCCACGCCGGCCTGGTACCAGCTGGATTACACGCCCAACACCTACGACAAGCCGGCCACGGTCCTCAACCAACTTGAGCGCGAGCTCGGCGCCAGCGTGGTCGAGAACATCCTCTTCACGTACGTGCGCCGCAAGGCCTTCCAACACCCCGGCGAGGCGGACTTCATCGCCGTCGCCGAGGAGGTCGCCGGCCAGCGCCTGGACTGGTTCTTCACGCCGCTCCTGCACGGCACCGGCACACTCGATTTCTCGGTCGAGGCGCCCAGCTACGAAGCGCTTGAGCTGGAGGGTTATCAGCTCCAGGACCACAGTCCGGTACCGATCGCCGGCAGCGACGCGCCGACAGGCTATCGCAACCGCTTCACGGTCTTCAAGGAGGGCGCGGTCACCTACCCGGTCGACCTGTTGGTGCGCTTCGGCGACGGCACCGAGGTGCGCGAGCGCTGGCGCGGTGACGCGCCCTGGCAACGCTATCAGTTCGACGCGGCCTCGCCGATCGAGTCGGTCGAGCTAGACCCCCAACACAAGGTCGCCTTCGACAAGGACCGCTTCAACAACAGCTACGTGGTCACAGCCGACAGCACCACCTCGCGCAGCTACAAAGCACGCCTGATCCTGCTGGTCCAGCACCTGCTGCAGAGCCTGGTCGGGGGCTTTTAATGCGCTTCAACGATCTCAAGGAGGTCATTGCCGCTGCCCTGCGCGGGATCGTCGTGGCCTTCAGTCACCCCTTCCTGGTGCTCTACCTGTGGCTGACGCAACTGCTGATCGCCTGGCTAGCGGTGGCACCGATCGCCCGCCGCATCGCCGAGGCGCTGGATCACAGCCTGCTGCGCGACAGTCTGGCGCAAGGGTTCGACCTGGTGCGACTGCGGGAGTTCGCCGCCCATTTCCCCGCCTTCTGGCAGGGCATCGCCTTTTATCAATGGGTGCTGCTGATTGCCTTCCTGACCATGCGGTTCTTCCTCTCCGGCGGCATGTTCACGGCACTCTGGCTGGGCCGCCTGTCCCTGAGCCAGTTCCTCTACGCCTGCAGCAATCGCTTGCCCGGCATGCTGTTGCTGCTGGTGCCGACGGCCCTGACGTTCGCGCTCTTCGTGTCCCTGCCGATCTACCTGCTGGCCTGGGTCGTCCAAGCTTTGGCGGACGTCGGCCTTTCGATCGCCACCTGTTTCTGGGTATTCTGGCTGGGTTTTGCGTTCATCGCCATCTTCAACTTCTCGATGGTCTATCGCATCTACGAATACGCCCGCCTGGTCTATTGCGCACCCGGTTCATTCAGCGGCACCTCCAAGAACCCGCTGGTCTGCTACTGGCGCGCCTTCCTGTTCAGCTGGCGCCACCACGTGGCCACCTTCGCGCTCGTCGCCGGCTTCGCGCTGATGCACCCGCTGCTGATCTGGGCTTTTGGCCGGGTCCAGGCGGAGCTGCTACCCGAGGAGACCCGCTTCTGGTGGGTCTTCGGCGCCGGCCAGCTGGCGGTGGTCGCCCGCATCCTCTGCAGCCTCTCGGCCCATGGCGCCCACCTGACCTTCCTCAAGCGCATGGGACTGGAGAAGAAGGCCGTCGCAAGCCCGGCCGCGCCCCAGCCGGCCCAGAGCGGCACCACGCCCGAACCAGGCAGGGTCGACTGGTCCGTCGGCGCCAGCAACACCGACGCCGCCAGTGCCAGCCCTCAGGAGCGCCCCAACTGGGGCGCCTACCAGGACGACAACTGAGCCGCCCCGACAACGACTGAGCCGCCTCGCTCAGCGGGCGCGCTGGCTGTAGTAGCTCTGGATCTGTTTGAAGACCAGCAGCTTCTTGGCCTCGTCGAGGGTGATGAAGGCCTCGGCGGGTTTCTCGAAGCGCTGGATCAGGCCCGGCGAGATGGCGCGGCCGTAATACATCAGGACGCAGCTCGAGGGCGCCAGGGCGCTGACCTTGCGCATCTGCACCACCTGATCCTGGTTGTCCTCGCGCAGCTCGAGCAGGCACAGGCTGGGTTTGAGCTCGAAATGGTTGCGGATATCGGTGACGCTGCTGCTGGAATAGAGCACGTCGAACTGGCGGGTCAGGGTGGCGGTCAAGAAGTCGAGGGCCTCCTGGCGATCGCCGACGACCAGCGCCGAGGGCTTGCCCTTGGGCTGCTCCTCGGCCACGGGCGCGGTCGGCGTTTCGGCGGGCTGGCCCGGGGCTGGGATACGGGTCTGAATACGGATCAGGCTGCGCTGCTCCTCGCGGCGCTGCTCGACGATGAACTTGAAGAGGTTGTCCTTGAGGCCCTTGCTCAACTCGTCGAACTGGACGCCGCACTTGTAGCCCTTGGCATAGCGCACCGTGGCGGTGGTCGAGATGCGCAGCTCGGGCGTCAGGCGGATGTCGAGGATGATCGAGGTGCGCACGGTTAGCTTGCTGTTGCCGCGTTCCCAGCGGGGGTCGAGACGCAGGCCCGCACCGGTCATCGAGAGATCGGCCAGGCGGCATTTGACGATGTCGAAGTTATCCGTGGTGAAGGTGACGACCGGCAGTTCGGGGAAGCGCGTGACCCTATAGGCGCCGCGGCTCTCCTGCTGAACCATCAGCTCGGGTGCGGCCAACTTGAGCGTATGGACACCGCCGACCATGCCCAGGCCGACGAGCCGGCTCTCGCCGCCGTAGAGGGTCAGTTCGTAGGGGATCAGCACCGTCAGCGCGCGGCTTTTGAGCTGGTACACGACCTCGTCGCGGGTCAGCGTGTTCTTGAGTTGAAAGACCTGCTGGTCAAAGGCGAGGATGTCGGTGACGAACTTGAAGGTCTCGGTCTTGACGATGACCGGTTCGTGAAGCGCGGATAGGGTCGAGAGCAACATCGAAATTTCGTTGCCTCTGAGCTCCTTCTTTTTATTGAACAGTTGGTCGAACAAGGACATCGGCGCCATTCCGCGTATTCCTTCGCACCAGGGTGACCGGCCCACGAGGGAACACTGTTATTTTAAGGGCGTTATCGGCCTATTGAAAAATTACTTGACGATTCCTCGCCCAGGCGCTAACGCATCGAGCGAGGTGGAACCTCTGAACGGAGAAAATCGCGACTCAGGGGAACAGTTCCGCGGAATCCAACCAGATCGTGACGGGTCCGTCGTTGACCAACTCTACCGACATGGCGGCGCCAAACTCGCCCGTTTCCACCGAGCTCACACCCGCGGCGCGCAGCTGCGCCGCAAAGGCATCGACCAGGGCAGCGGCCTGTTCGGGCCGGGCGGCGTCGGTGAAGGACGGGCGCCTGCCGCGGCGCGCATCGGCGTAGAGCGTGAACTGCGAGACGACCAGGGCGCCTCCGCCGACATCCAGCAACGAGCGATTGAATTTGCCCACTTCGTCGTTGAAGATGCGCAGGTTCGCCACCTTGACCGCCATCTTCTCGATCGTCGCGGCTTCGTCGCCTGGCGCAATCCCCGTCAGCAACAACAGGCCGTGATCGACCTTGCCGCGCAACCCGCCATCGACCAGGACCCGACTCATCGTAACCCTCTGAAGCAGAACGCGCACGCTCACCACCTCGCTCACAAGTGCGTCCGAGTATAGCACAATCCTCACGGCCCTCGGCATGGCCCTGTGGTTATGGGTCGTATTACCCGGCACACGGTAATTTTCCAAGGCTTATCAGGGTATTTTCCAAAAATTAAACCCGCTCCATCTAGGCGCCGTATTACAATAGACTGCTTTGGGTCAGGGAGCGGATCTCCCAGGGCGAGGCCCTCCGCTCACCACGAACGTCACGCCTGCGCGGCCTAGACTTCGAAAAAGAACACTCCATTGCAACCGGAGAGGCGAGACGATCGACTCTGATTGGATCGAGGCTTCGTTGCACCTGTCGATCGGGTGATTTCGGCTGAGGGAAGCTTTCAAGGAAGAATTATGCAATTTAATAAGAAGTTCTTGGTCATTTCAATCGTTCTCGTAATTCTGGCATTGGTGGGTTGGCGGATCGCCAAACAGAATGGCCTGCTGGGTTCGAGCAAAGAGAAGACCGCTGAGGAAGTCGCGGAGCAAAAGAACACGGACGAAGCTTACGACAGCCTTGAGAAAAGCGGTGGCAGCAAAGAAACCCCGATTGCCGTTGAAGCGGCCCCCGTATTGCGCGGCGACCTGATCAAAACCGTATCCGCTCAGGGCCGCGTCTATGCCTACCAGCAAATGGATCTGATCTCGGAGGCATCTGGCCGGCTGGTCAGTCTCAAAGTCAAGGATGGCTCCAGAGTCAAGAAGGGCGACATTATTGCCCAGGTCGACGATCGTGAGTACCGCTTAGCCATCGAAGACGCCAAAAGCCAGGTACTCGAGGCGAAGGCAAACTATATCCTATACGACGAGAAGCTGGAACTGAAGGCCGGCGAAAGCCCCAACAAAGCCAATTATGCAGGCCTGGAAAAGAAGTACCGGGACGGCCTGATCAGCAAAGAGCAGTACGAGCGCGATCGATTCGCACTGGATCTCGAGGACGTTCGCTCGGGTTCCAAACGACTTGAGGTCGTATCCGCCAAAACCGTCGACAAAGCCCAGGTCGCACTCGAAAAGGCCCAGATCAATCTGGACAAATGCGTGTTGCGCGCGCCCTTCAGCGGCACCATCTTCGGCGTGGAAGTCACCGAAGGCATGCTTTTGGGCGGCTCCACCAAGATCGCCAAGCTGATCAACCTCGACGACCTCGTCGTCAAAGCGCAGGTTCTTGAATCCGAGATCGGTCAGGTCACCCAGGGTCGCGCCGTCAGAGTCAACTTCACCGCCCTGCCCGAGTTGGAGGACCTGACCGGCACCGTCAAGGCGATCAGCCCGTTCGTCAACGAGACCAACAAAACCGTCGAGGCCGTGTTGTCCTTCAAGAACAAGGACGAGCGCGTGCGGCCGGGCATGTTTGCCGAGGCCAAGATCGACGCCGCGATTTTCACTGACCGTCTGATGGTGCCCAAGACGGCGATCCTGCCACGCGACAACCGAAAAGTCGTGTTCAAGGTTTCAACCGAGAACCGCGCCAAGTGGGAGTATGTGACGACCGGCGAAGAGAACGACCAGTACGTCGAGATCACCGAGGGCAATCTCGAACCCGGCGACATGGTGCTGACCGACAACCACTTCACCATGGGTCACGATACCCTGGTCTCCATCACCCCCAAGGAATAAGTACCGGAACCCCGGCACTGAACCACGGTCGTTCGCACCTCGAAGGGATTAGGGAAAGAATATGATTGCCATTTCGTTGAAACGCCCCGTCACTGTCACCATGGTCGTGTGTCTGATCGTGGTTTTGGGGGTGATCAGCTATTTACGCCTGGGTCGCGACCTCCTGCCAGATATCGCCTACCCCTCGCTGACGGTTCAGACCAACTACGAGGGGGCGGCCCCGCAGGAGGTCGAGGAATACATCACCAAACCGCTCGAGTCCGCGTTAGCAACCGTCAAGGGCAAACGCAACATCTCTTCGATCTCGCGCGAAGGCGTCTCGCTGATCACCATCGAATTCGAATGGGGTCACGATATGCAGTTCGCGATCCTGCACGTTCGCGAAAAACTCGACGTCGCCCGCTTCCAGGCCGGCTTCCCCCAGGACGCAGACCGACCCAACATCCTGCGCTGGGACCCCAGCTCCAAACCGATTGTCGGCCTGGCGATCACCGGTGACGCGCCGATCCTCGAGATCAAGGAAGGCGTCCGCGAGGTTATCAAGCCCCGCCTCGAGCAGCTGGAGGGCATTGCCTTCGCCCAGATCTCCGGCGACGTGGAACGGGTCATCGACGTCGAGGTCAACCGCGATAGGCTGGCACTCTTCAATATTCCCCTGACCGACATGACATCTGCCGTGCGCGCGGCCAACGCCAACATCGCCGGCGGCACTATCCGCAAGGGCCGCTACCGCTACACCCTGCGCACCTTGGGCGAGTTCGTCTCCGTCAACGAGATCAACGATGTCGTCGTCGCCCGCCGCAATGGCCGCGACATCCGCGTCGCCGATGTCGCAACCGTCCACGACACCATCAAGGACCGCAGCGCCATCGCCACCGTCAACGGCAAGGAAGCGATCGGTCTGCTGGTCTACAAGGAGGCCGGCTCCAACACCATCGAGGCCACCAAGCTGGTCCAAGGTCTGTTGACGGAGCTCAACAAACCCGGCTCCGCCTACCAAATCACCCTGGCGTTCCAGGAGGCCCAGTTCATCGAGCAGGCCCTCAACAACGTTTGGACCTCGCTGATCTTCGGCGGATTTTTCGCCTTTTTGGTGCTGGTCCTATTCCTTGAGGACCTCAAGTCGCCCCTGTTCATTTTTACCTCGATTCCCATCGCCATCATCACCACCCTGACCCTGATGTACTTCCAGGGCATCAGCCTCAACGTCATGTCCCTGGGTGGCTTGGCGCTCGGGGTCGGTATGTTGGTCGATAACTCGATCGTCGTGCTCGAGAACATATACCGTTACCGCCAGGAGGGTATGGACGCCCTCAAGGCCGCGTATCGGGGCGCCGTCGAGGTGGCCATGCCCGTCGCCGCCTCGACGTTTACGACCATCGCCGTTTTTTTCCCGATCGTTTACCTTGAGGGCGTGGCCGGCGCCCTGTTCGGTGAACAGGCCTGGACCGTCACCTACTCGCTGTCCTCCTCGCTGGTCGTCTCCTTGACCGTGCTGCCGCTGCTGACCGCACTCTCCAGCATTCTCGAGGGTCGCGACTCCTTGCCTGCCCAGCTCAAGGCCATGACCCGCCTCGACGCCGAGACGTACCCGCGCAACCTGCTGTTCTGGAAGCCCTGGGAGTTGATTATCGCGATTTTGGCGGTGACCTTCGTGGCCGCCTACTTCAAGGTCGAATGGAAGTGGATTGCAGTCGTCGTCGGCGGTGTCACCTTCCTGCCGTCTGTCATGTTCCTGCTTAAATGGCTGATGACCTACCTGTTCGCTTGGCTGTTCCAGGCCATGACCATGAGCTTTCAC
The DNA here is from genome assembly GCA_964423555.1 of uncultured Holophagae bacterium. GTDB lineage: Bacteria > Acidobacteriota > Holophagae > Acanthopleuribacterales > Acanthopleuribacteraceae > CAYRFM01. The sequence continues at coordinate 153,880 of CAYRFM010000002.1, forward strand.
TTGATCGGAATGGGCTGTCAGTGGGTGCTCGACAAGGCCGTTCTCCCCGTTTTCAATTACTGCTACGCCATCTTCGAAAAGATCTACCACGCCATCCTGGTCTGGGCACTCGACAATAAGCTGGCGACCCTGACCCTTTCGTTGGGCGTAGTCTGCCTGTCCGCTTACCTGGGCCTCCATCTCAAGCGCGAGCTGATGCCGAAATCCGCGACCGGGCAATTCACCGTCGACATCAAGCTCGAGCCCGGTACCGCCCTCGAGGCCACCGCCCTGGTGGTCGAGGACATCGAACGCCTACTGGATGCCGACGGCGCCGTCGCCATCGTCTTCTCCCAGGTCGGCGCCTCCGAAGCCAACCTCGCGCAACTGCTCCAGGACAGCGGCACCAACACGGCGGAAATGTCCATCAAGCTCAAGGAAGCGTACGTCTCACTGGCCGAGGTTTACCGCCTCTCCGAGAAACTGCGCGCCTATGGCAAACAGCGCTATCCCGGCATGACCCTCTCGGTCAAGGAATCGGAATCGGCCCTCGCCGATCTGCTCTCCAGCGAGGGCGGGTCCGGTCTTTCGGTTCAGATCGATGGCGAGCATTTCGAGGACCTCTACCTGGCCAGCAATATGGTCGTCGAGGTGTTTGGCGAGATTCCCGGACTCAAGGACATCAAGACCACGATGACGCGGGACTACCCGCAGATCCAGATCAAGCTGCGCCGCGACAACATCGTCCGCTACGGCTTCAGCCTCAGCCAGGTAGGTAGTTTTCTTTCCGGCGGCATGCGCGGCGACTTGGCCACTCAATTCAAAGAGTTCGATCGCCAGATCGACGTGCGTGTTCGCTTCTCCGAAAGCGACCGCGAGGATTTCGAAAAGGTTTTGGACACCGTCCTGACCTCACCCGACGGTACAGCCGTGCCGCTCTATGAGTTGCTGGAAGTCAAGCCGATTCGCGGCATCAAAGAGGTTCGCCGTTCGAACCAACGCCGGATCGCCCTCGTCACCGCCAATCTCAGTGGCAAAAAGATCTCCGAGGTCGCGCCCCTGGTGCAGGCCAAACTCGATCTCCTGAAAGTGCCCAAAGGCATTTCGCGCCCTAAGCTCACGGGTGAACAAGAAGGCCTGATGCACTCGCTCAACCAGTTGCTGATGGCCTTCCTGCTATCGGCGCTGCTGGTCTATATGATCATGGCCGCCCAGTTCGAGTCGCTGAAGGATCCCTTCGTCGTCATGTTCGCCGTGCCCATGGGCATCGTCGGTGCGGTCCTGATGATGTACATCTTCGACCAGTCCATCAATATTATGAGCTTGATCGGATTCGTCGTCCTCAGCGGCATCGTCGTCAACGATGCCATTGTCAAGGTCGACTTCATCAAGAACGCCCGGGCCGCCGGCTCGACCACCCGCGATGCGATCTTCACCGCCAGTCGCGTGCGCCTGCGCCCCATCCTCATGACCACCGTCACGACCGTGCTCGGCCTCTGGCCCATGGCCTTCAGCGTCGTGCCGAAATTCATGAACATCAGCTTCATCCACGCCATCGTTCTGGTCATCGACGAAAGGCTTGCGCCCTTGGGTTTGACACCGCTCGAACAGTTATTCAGCCCGCGCGGTTCCGAAATCCAGCAGCCGCTGGCGATCGCCATCATCGGCGGCATCAGCCTCGCCACCATGCTGACGCTCGTCCTCATCCCCTTGCTCTATGAAGTCATCTCGGGTCGTGACCCGATCAAGGCCGCTCCCAGCGAGGAGGCCAGCGCATGAACGGTTTCTTCCGTTTCATCCTCTCTCACCCGGTCGCCATGTCGATGTTCTACATCGCCCTAATCGTCCTGGGCGTGATCTCTTACCAGAACATCTCCGTCGAGGGCCAGCCCGACACCGAGTTACCCCAATTGGTCGTGCGTACCAGCTGGGGGAGCTCCTCGCCCGAGGTGGTCCAGGTCTTTTTGACCTCACCCATCGAAGAAGTCGCCGCCCAGATCGAGGGACTGGAGGAAATGGAGTCTAGTTCCACCAGCGGCATTTCCGAGGTCACGCTGCGCTTCACCCGCGACACCGACATGGAGTTCGCCCGACTCGACCTCAACGAGCGCCTCTCCAACCTGCGTGCTGCTTTGCCGCCAGGCGCCCAGCAGCCAAATATCACCATGATCGAAACCGATGAGACCAACACGGATCGCTTCATGCGCTTCGATATCACCGGTCCCTTCGACATGCAGGAACTGTCCGATCTCTACAACGACTTCATCCGCGATGAAATATCCTCCGTCGACGGTGTCGCCGAAGTCGAACTGCGCGGCGAGCGGGAAAAATCCCTCAACATCAAGCTCGACCGCACCGCCATGGACCTCTATGGTCTGATCCCCGACACGGTCGCAAATCGGGTCGCCGAACTGACCCAGGTTTACGAGGCACCGCGCACCACCTACAACAATACGGAACTGACGATCACCATCATGAACTCGATTCTCTCGACCCAGGACGTCGAGAATCTCGCGGTTGCCAAGTATAAAGATCAGCTGATCCGCCTCAAGGACATTGGCACCATCGAGCTTGGCCATGCCCGCGTGCTCAGCCTCTCGCGCTTGAACGGCAACCCCACCCTTCAGGTCACGATTCAGAAGGAGGTCGGCGCCTCGGTCATCGAGACTGCACGCAATGTCCGCGCCAAGATCAAGGCCGTCCTGCCCTCCCTGCCCGCCACGTTCCGGCTTGAGTTCCACGACGATCAGGGCGAAATGATGGAGGAGCAGCTGAGCTCGATCTACGAGCGCAGCTCCTGGTGTATCGTCCTGATCATCGCGCTCCTGCTGATCTTCCTGCAGAGCCTCAGCGCGGCCGTCGTCATCACGCTCAACATCCTGTTCTCGGTGTTGATCACGATCAACTTCATGTACTACTTCAAGGTCACGTTCAACATCATCACGCTTTCCGGTCTGGCGATCGGATTCGGGATGTTGGTCGACAACGCCATCGTCGTGCTCGAAAATATCTTCCGCTTCCGGGAAATGGGCTACAGTCGCATGGATGCGGCGATCGAGGGTGTGCGCGACATTGTTTGGGCCGTCTTGGCCGCTACCTTGACCACGGTCGCGGCCTTTCTCTGCATGGTCTTCCTCGAAGATCGCCTGGCGGTGACCTATTGGCCCCTGGCGTTATCCGTGACCTTCTCGCTGTCGGCCTCAATGCTGGTCTCCTTCACGTTCACGCCTCTCCTCAGCCTATTGATCCGCGGCTCCAACCTGGAGCATAAAAAAACGGACAAGCCCAGTTTGGTCAATCGCCTGGTCACGCAACCACTCGAACGGGCCACCGGGCTCTATGGCAAGGCCGTGCTCTGGACCTTGCACCACAAGATGTTGGTCTTCGTGGTCGTCGGCGCCTTTTTGTTCATGTTCGTGAAAATATTCAGCACGGAGATCGATACGGGCGACTTCAATTTCCGCTTCAGCCCAGACGACAAAGTCATGGTCTACGTGCGCATGCCGGAAGGCGCCGAGCTGGAAACGGCTGACGACGTTATCCGCCAGTTCGAAACGCCCCTGCTGGAACTGGAAAAGAAGGCCTATCGGGACATGTCGGTGACCGTCTACAACACCAGCGCCATCATGGAAATCACCTTCGCGCCCGAGATACTTGCTTCGGCTTACCCGCTCGCGCTCAAATCTAAACTGATTTCGATCGCGCAACGCTTTGCTGGGGTAGGCATCTACGTTGGCGGCATTTCCAGCGACGACAACTTCTCGTCGGGCAGTACCGGCTTTGAATCCTATAACAGCTCGATCCGCGTGCTGGGATACAACTACAAGCGTTTGATGGACTATGGCGAGAACCTGTTGCGCCTGGTCGAACGCAACCGCCGCGTCAAGGCGACCAAGCTCGAGACCAGCCGCCGTACCTTCCGCCAGCGCGACCAGACCGAGACGGTGCTGATCATCAACCGCGAGGCCTTGCGGCAGTACGACATCAGCGTCGCTTACTTGATGGGCTTCCTCCAGGTCAACCTGCGTGAAGAGACCCGCCGCTTCACCAAGTACCAGGGCGAGGAGATGATGGTCGAGGTCAAGTTCGAGGACAACGAAGAGTTTGACATCAAAGCGCTCGAGAACCTGATCGTGATCACGCCTTCCAATCAGCGCATTCGCTTGGCCGACCTGGTCACCATCAGTGAGCGCACGGTGCCAGGGGGTATCGACCGCAAAGACCAGCAATACATGGTCAACGTCAAGTGGGACTACAAGGGCTCGCCCAAAAAGGCGCGAGACTACAATGACAAGATCTTCGATAGCCTTGCCTTGCCCTCTGGCTTCAAAGCCGAGCGCGAAGAGGACAACCGCCTTAGCGACGAGGAGACGAGCAATCTCCATTTCGTCATTTATTTGGCCCTGGTACTGGTGTTCATGATCATCGCCGCGCTCTACGAGTCCTTTGTCGATCCACTCGTCATCTTCGCGACGATACCCCTATCCTTCGTGGGCGTCAGTTGGATTTATTGGAAGACGGGCAACAGCTTCGATTCGACGGCCTATATTGGCCTGATCATTCTAGCGGGGATCGTGGTTAACAATTCGATCCTCCTGGTCAGCCACATCAACCATGAAATTCACAACATGGATCAGTCCGGCCTGAGCTTCAACGAAGCGATTGCGCGGGCAGCCCAGGATCGTCTACGACCGATCATGCTGACGGCCATCACGACGATTGTCGGTTTGCTGCCCTTGTTAGAGGAGTTCGTCAACTGGCTGTTCGGAAATCCAATCTTTGCATGGGTGATGACGCAGCTCAACATCAGTGTCGCCGCCGGTAATGCCGAGAACTACGGCCTGCAGGACACCTTGAAGATGTTTGGCAGCCTTTCCCGTTCGACCGTCGGTGGGATGTTGACAGCGACGCTCTCCACATTGCTGGTCATTCCCATGGTCTATGCGGTCTTCTTCCGCGCCAAACAGTGGCTGCACTGGCGGATTACGGAGGTCTTCTCGATCTCCGGACCCGAACACCCCAACCGCCACGTGGAGTTGTAAGGCCGCCGGGGCCAGCACGGCCCCGTCCTCCGCGAGCCTTGTTTAGGCGGGAGCTCACTTCCTAACTAACCACGGCGGCGGACAGTTGGTTGTACCCTTGCATCTCCGCCTCTGAAACGAGGTAGAAGCCTTGTTCCGCTGCGGCTTTGTGGCGTCGCTCATCTGGTGGCCGAGAGGCGATCACCTGCCGTGCTAACCCAACCTCTTGTGAACTTCAGCTTACCGTATTTTACCTCCTAACTAACCAGCTCTCCCCAAGGGAAAAAACCGGCTATAGTCAGGCCAGGTGTGAACTTCGTAGTCCCGTTCAGGGTCTCACACGAAGACGCGAATGACACGAAGTATCCAGTAACCTGATCCCATAGCGGGATGTGGGCCTGGGGGCAAGGCTTTATATAAAGGGTTTAAAAAGGTTCGTATGCTCAAGATCTGAGCGCCTAGTGGCTAAAGGGGCCACGAGCCTTCGTGTTCCTCTAACGGAGGTGCGACCAAGCAACCGCGTTCTTTGTTAGGTTAAAAGCGCGACATGGGGCTTCGTGTCATTCGTGCCTTCGTGTGATACACCAAAAAATCTTGGCACTTGACGTTCGTTCCTGCTGTGCCGTGATGCCCCATCGCGGTTGGGAGCTCACACGAAGTCACGAATGACACGAAGTATTCAGTAACCTGATCCCACCCTAACTAACCACGGCGGCGGACAGTTGGTTGTACCGTTGCACCTCCGCCTCTGAAACGATGTGTAACCTGATCCCATAGCGGGAAGTGGGCCTGGGGCAAGGTTTTTTATAAAGGGTTTAAAAAGGTTCGTGTGCTCAAGGCCTGAGCTAGTGGCTATAGGGGGCACGAGCCTTCGTGTTCCCCTAACGGAGGTGCGACCAAGCAGCCGCGTTCATTGATAGGTTTAAAGTGCGACATGGGGCTTCGTGTCATTCGTGCCTTCGTGTGATACACCAAAAAATATTGGCACTTGACGTTGGTTCCCGCAAGTGCCGTGATGCCCCATCGCGGTTGGGAGCTCACACGGAGACACGAGGCCGCGAAACGCCAAGCTCAGCCGGTTCGCCCATCGGGTAGCGCGTCTGATGGCAACCTGTAAAGATCAAATCAAGTACGCGATTTTCGCTCTGTCCACCGTTCATCGCGAGTCCGGCGGCGTGGGTTTGCCGGCTTTGCCGGGCAAACAAAAAAAAGGCGAGACCGAAGTCTCGCCTTTGTTGTCAACCGGTGAAGGTTGGATTAGAAGCGGAAGCGAACGCCGAAGCGGGTACGACGACCGAGCTGGTAGTTGGTCGGTTTACCGAAGGTATCTTGTTCCCATTCGAGACCGGATTCGTTGTAGTAGTCAACCAGGTCGTTGACGTTGGTGAAGCGGCCTTCGATCCAAGCGTAGTAGCGGTTGGCGTAGAGGACGGAATCGCTGTGCTCGTCACCGGTGTCGATGGCGGGCTTGCCAACGTTCCAGGGCTGAGCGGCGTCGAAGACGTCGGGGATGTCGTTGGAGAAGGTGCGGGAAACCGCGGTCGCTTCTTGGAAGTTGAAGACGTTGAAGACGTCGGCATACAGGGACAGGTTCATTTTGCCGCTGAACTTGAGGTTGTAGTCGAGGTGCAGGTCAACCGAGGTGATCGCGGGCAGGGAGCCAGCGGAACCACGGGGGATCAGGTGGAATTCGGAGTAGGCGCCGTTGCCGACGTCGGGGTTGCCCAGGGCGTCCATGCCGCCACCGGAGGTGTAGCGGTAGGACATGCCGGTCAGCAGGCCGAAGTCAAACTCGTAGGAACCGTCGAATTTGAATTGGTGTTTGGTGTGCTGGGGCAGCAGACCGTTGGCGTTGACGGTGGTGGAGGGGATGTCGAAGAGGGCGGTGATGCCCGGATCGACTTGACCGGACTGCACGGTGGAACCGGGGTAGTTACCTTTGGTGGTGGACTGCACGTAGCTGAACTGGAACTGGTAGTTGTCGCGGAAAGCTTTGCGCAGCAGGAACTCGTAACCGTCGTAGTCACGAACAATTTTCGGGTAACCAATGCGGTCGGCGGTCAGGGTGTAGGTTTCACCGGGGTTGACGGAGACGAAGTCGCCGTTGAAGTCATAGAATTCAAGGGGGTTGTTGGGGTCGGCGTTGGTGAAGGTGACGTCTTCGCCGGGGTTGCCGATGATGTAGTTGTTGCCGGAGTCGAAGGAGATGTCTTCGATTGCTTCGTTCATGGAACGACCGACGTATTTGAAGCCGAAGGTCCAGTCCGTTTTGAACTCGTACTCGACGCCGAGGATGATCTCGTCATGGTTGGTGGCTTTGGCGTTGGGGTCGATGGAGGTGAAGCCAGAACCCAGGCCGAGGGTGCGCTGCAGGGTGTTGTTGTCGATGACGTGCTGAAGGTCGGCTTCCGTCCAGTTCAACATGTTGGAGGGATCGTTGGCGGTCAGGACGTAGAGACGGAACAACAGAACTTCGGGAGCGGCCGCACGGTTGTTGATGTCCATGGGCAGCGTTTGGAAGAAGCGGCCCCAGTGGCCGAACAGTTTGGAGCGACCATCGCCCAGGAAGTCCCAGGTGAAGCCAAGGCGGGGAGCCAGGTTGTCGTCGAATTTGTGGTAGGAGTTACCGGAAGAGTCGAGCAGTTCTTGAACTTCGTCGCGAACACCCAGGTTGACGACCAGGTTGGAGGTCACGGACCAGGTGTCCTGGATGAAGAAGGAAGTGTACTCGTTGTCGGTGGAAGCGAACTGGGGGTGGAGCGGGGTGTTGGAGGTGGTGCCGAAGTTGCGGATCTGAATGCGGCCGTAGGGATAGGTGGCGGAGCCGGGGAGGAACTGGACCAGACCGATGCCGGAGTAATCGCGGGTGTCGGAGAAGTTGGTTTTCTCGAACTGGATACCGGCTTTGAGGTCGTGGTTGCCGAGGAAGGCGCCGACTTTGAAGTTGAAGTCATCGCGGGAGGCGTCGTAGTCTTCGATGAAGCCGGGGCCGCCAGCGTTGCCGCGGGGAACGTCGGTGTTGTGGTACCAGCTGCTGATGTTCTGGCCGTCGGCGGCGGTGTCGGTTTGGGTTTCTTCGTGGTAGGCATAGGAAGCATCCAGAGTGAAGATGTTGGAGAGGATGCTGTTCCATTTGACGATGTAGTTGATGGATTCGGCGTCGCGAGCCAGGTCGGTGGATGCTTCACCGGAGGAATCGCGGAAAACGTGGTCCTGAGGGTCGCCGTTGCCGGAGAAGGTCAGGGTGTTGCTTTCGTTGACTTGCCAGGTGAGTTTCAGAGCCCAGGCAACGATGTCGGATTCGGTGGTGACGGTTTCTTCTTCGCCGCGGATCGAGGCCCAGCTTTGGGAGTGGTCATAGCCGAAGCCGGTCAGGAGGTCGTCGGGGGTACGGTTGTAGACCTTGACTTCCTGGGGGTTGATGCCGGTGAAGAACCACAGTTTGTCCTTGATGATCGGACCGCCGAGGGTGACGCCGTAGTCGGAACGGTCGGTGCCCAGAGCGGTGGAGCCGGTCACACCGATGCTCTCGGCGTGAGCGACGGAGTCGCGATCGTCTTGGTAGGCATAGACGGAACCCTCGAACTCGTTACCACCGGATTTGGTGATGACGTTGAGGATACCACCGGTGGCGCGGCCGAATTCAGCGTTGTAACCACCGGTCTTGACTTGGACTTCCTGGATGAAGTCGAAGTTCAGGTTGGCGGACTCGCCACCGAGCTCGATCGAGGTGGTGTTGACGCCGTCAATGATGTACTGGTTCTCGGGGCCGGAAGCGCCGTTGATGCGGTAGGAACCGTCGACGTCCGTCTTGGAAACGCCAGGCGCCAGTTCCATGATGGCGGAAACGCGACGACCACGGGGCAGTTTGGTGAAAGTGTCTTCGCTGATGTTGGCACCAGCGGTGGTGGAGGAGTGATCGATGACGGGCAGGTCAGCGGTAACGACCAGTTCGTCTTCGATGGAACCTTGCACTTCCATCTTCATGTTTACTTCGTGGTTGCCGTCGATTTCGACTTTAACAGCAGCTTTCTGGGTTTTGAAGCCCTGGAAGGTAGCCGTTACTTCATAGACACCGGGCGTCAGGAAGACGGCGCGGTAGCCACCACTTGCATCGGTGACCGAGGAGCGGGAACCGATCATGCTGGGGCTGGTGAGCAACACGGTGACACCGGGCAACGGATCGCCGTTGCCATCGGTAACGGTGCCACTGATGTTGCCGGTCGTGCCTGCAAATGCTGCCGTAGCGAGCTGCAGGAACAAGGCCAAAAAGGCAACTTTGTTGAACAAGTTTCTCATATTTTCTCCTTGCTACTTACATTGCTTGGAGACTCTCCGGGAACTGGAGATGAACTCGACCCGTGAGCTCTGCAATGAAGCGTTTCCTTATGATCGTAAGACCATGAAAGGAAGGCACGCACACCAGACAGCAAGAAGCGAGCCAACGCGATAAAAATTCAACAGTGCAAGACAAGGCATTTGAAATTAATAGTTTACATAGATTCTAAGACAACACCTACGGCACACAGACCTCATAAAACACTCACACGAGCCGCGAAAGGTTCAATCACTTGAACGCAAAATTCAAAATATTGAACGTGATCTGCGTCACTCTGTCGAAGCTTCCTCCGAGTCCGCACAAAAAAAAAGCGGGACCGAAGTCCCGCAATTGGAGGGTGAGGACGATTTTGGATCAGAAGCGGAAGCGCGCGCCAAAGCGCGTGCGGCGTCCGAGCTGGTAGGTCGTCGGTTTGCCGTAGCTGTCCGCGTTCCAGGTCAGGCCATTGTCGTTGTAGTAATCGACCAATTCGTTGAGGTTGCTGAACTGGCCGTTGATCCACGTGTAGTAGCGGTTGGCATAGCGGATCGCATCGGTGCGACGGGCAGCCGAACTGTTGGGGTCGCCGGAGTGGATCTCGGGTTTGCCGACGTTCCAGGGCGCGCTCGGGTCGAAGACGTCGGGCGTGTCGTCGGAGAACTGGTTCGAGTAACCCGTCGCTTCCTGGAAGTTGAAGACGTTGAAGATGTCCGCATAGAGCGAGAGGTTCATGCGGTCGGTGAATTTGATCTGGTAGTCCAGATGCAGGTCGAGGGAGGTGATTGCGGGCAAGGTGCCAGCGGTACCGCGGGGCAGCAGGTTGAAGTCGGAGTAACCGCCGTTGGTGACCCTGCGAACGGTGCCGTTGGGCAGCACATAGTTGTTGGTACCGACGTCGGGGTTGCCGAGGGCGTCCATGCCGGCACCGGAGGTGTAGCGGTAAGAGGCGCCGATCAACAGGCCGAAATCGGTCTCATAGGAACCGTCCCACTTGAACTGGTGACGGGTGTGCTGGGGCAGGAAGCCATCGCCGTTGACGGTGGTCGAGGGCAGGTCGAAGAGCGCGGTGATGCCGGGATCGACTTGGCCATCGGTGACGGTGCCGCCGGGATAGTTGCCGCGGGTGGCGGAGTTGACGTAGCTGAATTGGAACTGGTAGTTGTCGCGATAGTCGCGGCGCAGCACGAACTCATAACCATTGTAGTCGCGTTTGATTTTAGGGAAACCAACCGCGCTGGCGGCCAGGGTGTAGGTGGCTCCGGCGTCGACGTGCACCAGCTCGTCGTTGTAGTCGTAAAACTCGAGTGGTTCGTCGAGGCCGTTGGTGAAGGTGATATCGCCACCGGGGTTGCCGATGATGTAGTTGTTGCCGGAATCGAAGGAGATGTCCTCGACGGCATCGTTGATTTTGCGGCCGACGTATTTGAAGCCGACCATCCAGCTGTCCTTAAACTCGTACTCGATGCCGAGAATCATTTCGTCGTGATTGGTGGCTTTGGCGTTGGCGTCAATGGCGGTGGAACCATTGCCGTAGTAGTAGCTATCGGCAGGTTGGGTTTGGCCGATCAGGCGGTCCATGGTCGCTTCGTCCCATTGGAGGATGTCGGCGGGGGTGCCGGCGGAGATCGCGTAAAGTCGAGTGAGAATGATTTCGGGTGCAGCGGCGCGGTTGTTGATATCCATGGGCAGGGATTGGTAGAAGCGACCCCAGTGGCCGTAGAGCTTGGAGCGGCCATTGCCGAGTAGGTCCCAGGTGAAGCCGAGGCGAGGCGCGAGGTTGCCGTCGAATTTGTGGAAGGTGCCGCCCTCGGAATTGAGCAGTTCCTGGACTTCATCGCGAAGGCCGAGATTGACGGTGAGGTTGGGGGTCACGGACCAGCTGTCCTGGATGAAGTAGGAGGTGTAATTGTTGCGGGTGGTGGCGATTTGAGCATCGATCGGCACGACATCGTCGTTTTCAATGCCGCCGAAGTTTCTGACGGAGAGGAAGCCATGGGGGTAGGCAGACAAATGGCGAGGGTCGTAAGTGACGAACCCGTAGCCGGTATAGCCGCGACTGTCGGTGAAGCTGGTCTTTTCGTACTGGATGCCGGCCTTGATGTCGTGGTTGCCGAGGAAGGCACCGATTTTGAAGTTATAGTCGTCGCGGGAACCATCCTGGTTTTGGCGCAGGCCCAAGCCACCGATATCACCGGTGTTGGGATTGGCATAACCGTGGCGGACATGGGTCAGGTTCTGGCCATCCCGGGCGCGGACGTTCTGAGATTCCTCGTGGCGGGAAATGGAGGCGTCGAGGGTGAAAACATGGTTGAGGATGCTGTTCCATTTGAGGATGTAGTTATCGGACTCGACATCCTGGAAACTGTCGGTGCTGGCCAGACCACTGGGGTCACGGCCGATGATTTCCTGGGGATCGCCGTTGCCCGAGAGGGTTAGGGTGTTGTTTTGGTTGACCTGATAAGTCAGTTTGAGGGCCCAGGCGAGGATGTCGCGCTCGGTTCTGACGGTTTCCTCCTCGCCGCGCAGCTGTTGCCAGGTGCTGTGGCCGTCGTAACCGCCATAGCCCTGGTTGGGATCGTAGGTGCTGGGCAAAACGGAATCCGGCGTGGCGCTGTAAGACTTGCTGGTCTGGGGGTTGAGCCCGGTGAAGAACCACAGGCGATCTTTGATGATCGGGCCGCCAACGGTGACGCCGTAGTCGGAGCGGTCGAGGCCCAGCGCCGTCGAGCCGGTCACACCTTCGTTCTCCGCATGGGCGACGCTGTCGCGGGTGTCATTGTAGGCGTAGACACTGCCCTCGAACTCGTTGCCACCAGACTTGGTGATGACGTTGAGGATGCCGCCGGTGGCGCGGCCGAATTCGGCGTTGTAGCCGCCGGTTTTGACCTGAACTTCCTGAACGAAGTCGAAGTTGAGGTTGGCGGATTCGCCACCTCTCTCGATGGCGGTGGTGTTGACGCCGTCGATGATGTACTGGTTCTCGGGGCCAGACGCGCCATTGACGCGGAAGGAGCCGTCGACATCAGGGGTCGAGACGCCGGGTGCCAGTTCCATGACGGCGGTGACGCGGCGGCCGACCGGCAGTTTGGTAAAAACCTCTTCGCCGATATTGGCGCCAATTTCGGTGCTGGAGGGATCGATGGTCGGCTGGTCGGCGGTGACGACCAGGGTTTCGCCAACCCCCTCGAGCTCCATGCGCAGGTCGACGACCTGATTGCCGTCGATCTCGACTCTGACGGTCGATTTCTGGGTGCGGAAGCCACTGAACGTAGCGGTGACTTCGTAGGTACCTGGTGTCAGGAAGACAGCGCGGTACTTGCCGGTGGCGTCGGTGACGAGTGAACGCGAGCCGATCATGGCGGAGCTGGTGAGCAGGACGGTGACGCCAGGAAGGGAATCGCCGCTGTTGTCGACGATCGTGCCACTGATACTGCCGGTGGTACCCGCAAAGGCGCCGGCAAGGCTGAACATCAGGGTGCACAGAGCGATTCGGGTGAACGAATGTCTCATAGATTTTCTCCCGTAAAAGGACAACGACGCCCTGTGGGCAGACGGAGAGCGAGCGGGGGGTGAACCCGCGCGCAGGTCGGACCGACAGAGGCGTTCGATATCTGGAATGACCCGCTTTGGGGGGTGAACCCGGGGCGGAGTATGGACAACCAATGAAGATCAAGTCTCATGGGATCAGCCGCTTGCTGATCCTGCTCGAGAAAACGAACGACCTCCGATACGCACCCAGGAGGGCCGTAGATTTTTTTTGCGGAAGCGGTGCGGCATGGCTGGAGGCCAGAAGGCGTAAGGCTCGGACGCCGTAGTCCGGGCTCGAGAGAGGCGCGGAACGGGGCTGGGAAATGTAACGAGTTCAGCCTTGTCGCATGGGCGTAGCGCCACTTCCCTACCGCAGCGAGCAGATTTCCCCGAATTCGCTTTTCATCGCCGGTCGCGCATCTCGACGCACTTTTTTGGCGTATAATGGTGATTGGTACTCGGCGGGGGGTGAATCCGCCGCGACCAACCATTTGGTGCCTGACCAGTTTCGGGGGGTGAATCCGAGGCGGGGTGGGGACATCGAATGTGGATCGAGTCTCGCAGCCGTTTCAACCAAGCGGGTGCCTGAGGTTGGGCTGAGCCGGGGTGAATCGACCCAGTCCAACCTTCTCATCGGCCGCGGAGGTAACCCTGGAACCATCGGTCCTGGCGGCAATGGCAAAATGGCCGAAGGTGCCAGCCCTAAGTGGCTGGCTGCGGTTGAGCCGACGCGGTGCCTGGCTGCTGCGCGGCGAGGAAGTGCGCCACCCCGGTTCGCGGGCGTTCATCGCCGCCAACTACGAACGTGACGAAGTGGGTCGCTATTTCTTCCAAAATGGGCCTCAGCGGGTCTATGTCAGCCTGGAGCGCACGCCCTGGATTTTACGACTCGATGCACAGGGCGGGATCGCGACCCATACCGGTCGCGCTATCCAGGCCCCAACAGCGGCATATTGCGACGAGCACGACGACTTGTACCTTTTGTGCGAGCTCGGCATCGGCCTGGTCCACGACGACGATCTCCGCTTGTTGGCGTTCGACACCTGCGACGACGACGTCTGGCTAGCCTATGGCCCATGGCGCTGGCAACTCGCACTCCTAGCGCGGGCGGAGTTATCGAGCCGCTTCGAGTACATCACCGAGCCGCGCTGAAAGGTGGCGCGCCGAACCGCGACCAGCGAAGAACCGGTCGCGGCTGAGGCATCCTTACTTGAACAGGTTCTTGAAGGACGGCATACCTTCCTGAGTGTCCGGGATTTCGACCTTTTTGTAGTCGCTGGGGATCTGAAACTTGGCGGCATCAATGGCGCCGTCGTCCAGCTTCAGCACGGTCATTTCGGTGATCGACTTCTGATCGCGCTTCTTTTTGCCCTTCTTGTCGAGCTGGGTCGTGACCGTATTGGTGCGGCTTTTCAGCGGGAACCCTTTGATGAGTTTGGCGCTGTCGGCCATCATCTTGTCCAGTTCCTCGAGGCCAGTGATGGGGATCGAGCGCAGCCAGGCGCCCATACCGAGGTCGCCGATGGCGGTGGTATTCCAGGTTTCCTGGACGGTGTCCACATGTTGAAACTGGGTCATGCCGAGGATTTTCATCTCAAGGTCATAGGTGGCGTGGTACTTGTAGCGATGGGTGGCTTTGCCGAAGATGGCATCGCCGGCGCTGTCCTCGAGCGGTTCCATTTTGGCGTTGCTGAACTTGAAGTTGAGCATATCGCCCATGCCGCCCCCCAGGACCGCGACCATTTTCTGCATGTTCCAGGGCATGTAGGACTTGTCCTTTGGATTGACAAGCACCATGTTCTTGCCCCCATCCTCGGTCAAGAGGTAGGTGCCAGATTTGGCGGTGGGGTTGTCGGACTCGAGAAATTCGATGCGCGCTTTGTCGCCGTCGACGTAGGCGCGGACCAAGGATTTGTGCGGTTTGGAACCTTCGATGGTGGTTTTGGTTTCCGCTTCATAGGTGACGCCCGCCCACAAGGGCAAGCTCGCCAGCACGACCAAAACGAGCAGCCGTATTTTCGTCATAGTGACCTCCTCTGCAATGGGGACCAACCAAGCCAACACTCTAGCGAAAAACGGCCGGCACGCCAAGAGGCATTTGGTGAGAACACGCACCCGCAGCTAGAGCGCCTGTTCGAGGGCCTCGACGAGGGTATTGACTCTGGCGAGCTGGAGCCCGCTGGGCGCGTGGCCCAGGTTAGCTGGGCAAATGACCTTGGTAAAACCCAGGTTGCGGCACTCCTTGAGGCGCACTTCGCCCTGGCTGACACCGCGCACTTCGCCAGCCAGGCCCAACTCGCCGAAGAGGGCGACCTCGGGGCTGAACGGCAGGTTGCGGAACGAGGAGTAGATCGCCAGGGCCAGGCCGAGGTCGATGGCGGGCTCGCCGATGGTCAGACCACCGACGACGTTGACGAAGACATCGAGCCCCTGCAGCTGACAGCCAGCGTGCTTTTCTAGGACGGCCATGATCAGAGCCAGGCGGTTGCTGTCGACGCCCATGGCCACGCGGCGCGGGGAGGCGTAGGTAGAGGTGGAGAGCAGGACCTGGATCTCGACCATCAGCGGGCGGGTGCCCTCGAGGCAGGGCACGACGACGCTGCCGGCAACGGCCTTGGGCCGTTGCTCTAAAAGCAACTGCGAGGGGTTGGGGACCTCGACCAGGCCGCGCTCCTCCATTTGGAAGATGCCCAACTCCTGGGCTGGTCCAAAGCGGTTCTTTTGGGAGCGGATCAGGCGGAGGCGGTGGTACTTGTCGCCTTCGAAATAAAAGACGCCGTCGACCATGTGCTCGAGGGTCTTGGGTCCCGCCAAGCCGCCGTCCTTGGTGATGTGGCCGATCAGGACGACGGTGATGATCCTGCTCTTGGCCAGGACCAACAGGCGGTTGGCGATCTCGCGGACCTGGCTGACACTGCCGGGTCCCGAGGGCAGATCGGCACAGTACATGGTCTGGATACTGTCGATGAGGACGAGGTCGAAGGGCAGTTGGTCGAGGACTTGGGCCAGGGCCTCGAAGCTGGTTTCGGTGAGCAGGCTGAGACCGTCGGGTCGCAGACCGAGTCGCTCACCGCGCATTTTGATCTGGGCGGCACTTTCCTCGCCAGAGACGTAGAGCACGCGCTTGCCGGTACCCTCGAGGGCGCAGGCGACCTGGAGCATCAAGGTCGACTTGCCGATGCCGGGATCGCCGCCCAACAGGATCAGCGAGCCGGGCACAAAGCCGCCGCCGAGAACGCGGTCCAGTTCGGCGAAGCCGGAGCCGAAACGGGCGGTGGCGGCGGCCTGGATGGCACCGTAAGTGGTCAACATGGTTGGCCCGGCGGCCACGGCCTTGCGCTCCTCGCCTAACTGCTGTTCGAGCGTGCCCCAGGCTTCGCAGCCGGGGCACTGACCCAGCCACCTGGGCGCCTGATGCCCGCACTCGCTGCAGCGGAAGAAGGTCTTGGGCTTGGCCATGGGTCCCTCCGGGCGGCTCGGGCTCAGTGTTTGAAGTGGCGGGTCTCGGTGAAGAACAGGGCGATGCCGTGCTCGTTGGCGGCCTGAATAACCTCTTCATCGCGGATCGAGCCACCGGGCTCGACGATGGCGGTCACGCCAGCGGCGGCGGCGGCATCGACGGAGTCGCGGAACGGGAAGAAGGCGTCGGAGGCCATGGCGGAACCGGCGATCGGCAGGCCCGCCTCCTTGGCCTTCTCGATGGCGATGCGGGCGCTGTCGACCCTGCTCATCTGACCGGCACCAATGCCGACAGCGCCGTCGGCTTGGGCGTAAACAATGGCGTTGGATTTGACGTGGGGCACGATCGTCCAGGCGGTCTTGAGCGCGGCGACCTCGTCCGCGCTGGGCTGACGCTCGGAGACCAGACGCCAGTTTTCAAAGGGCACGCGCAGGCTGTCCTTGTCCTGGACCAGCAGGGCGTGGTCGAGCTGCTTGAACTCCAGGGACTTGGGCAGGCCGCCCTCGGGCAGGTGGATCTCGAGCAGGCGCAGGTTCTTTTTCTTGCGGAAGGCCTGGAGGGCGGCATCGTCGAAGGCGGGGGCGATGACGAGCTCGGCGAAGCCCTCGTTGATGGCTTCGGCGACGGCGCCGTCGACGGGGCGGTTGAAGGCGATCACGCCGCCGAAGGCGGAGACGGGATCGACGGCGCGGGCGCGGCGGAAGGCATCGACGAGGCGCTCGGCACTGGCGACACCGCAGGGGTTGGTGTGCTTGACGACGACCGCGGTGGGCGCGGCGAAGTCGCACACGCAGCGCCAGGCGGCTTCCATGTCGACGAGGTTGTTGTAGGAGAGCTGCTTGCCCTGGTGGAGCGTGACATAGTCGCCCAGCTCGCTGCCATGGATGCGGTAGGCGGCGGCGCGCTGGTGGGGGTTCTCACCGTAGCGCAGGGGTTCGTCGAGGGTGGCGCAGAGCCGGAACGTGGCCGGCAATTCGCCGGATGGACGGTGGACGAGGCGCTCGTCCTCGACTTGGACACCGTCGAGCCAATCGGCGATCTTCATGTCGTAGGCAAAGGTGTGCTGGAAGGCCTTTTGAGCCAGGCGCAAGCGCAGGGCCAGGGAGGGTAGGCCCCGTTCGTCGAGTTCCTCGAGGAAAGCCGGGTAGTCGGCGGGATCGGTCAGGATCGAGACATTGGCGAAGTTCTTGGCGGTGGCGCGCACCATGGCGGGCCCGCCGATATCGATCTGCTCGACGGCATCGGCCACGGTCACGTCGGGCTTGGCGACGGTCTGGCTGAAGGGGTAGAGGTTGACGACGACAGCACAGATCGGGGCGATGCCGTGGGCCTCCAGCTGTTCGCGGTGAGAGGCGAGTTCGTAGCGGGCCAAAAGGGCGCCGTGGATGCGGGGGTTGAGGGTCTTGACCCGGCCGTCGAGAATTTCGGGAAAACCGGTGACATCACTGACCTTGATGGGGGCGAGGCCGGCCGCGGAAAGGTGGTTCCAGGTCCCGCCGGAACTGACGATCTCGAAGCCGCGGGCGACGAGGGCCATGGCGAATTCGGTGATTCCGGTCTTGTCGGATACGCTGATCAGGACGCGTTTGGTGCTCATGCAAATCTCCCGGCTGTGATGGCCGCGGTGGGCGGAACCGCGCGGGAGGCGGGCTCGTGGGCGGCGCTCAACTGCGCTTCCGCGCACCGGGGTGGTTCTGATTTCCGCGCAAGGGCGTCCGTGAGAGGTCGCCGTGCGCCGAGGCCCAAGCATAATACCAGAGATGGGCGGTGAGTCTAGCCATATTGGAAAAATAGATCGAGGTCACGCCAAACACGGCGGACTGCTCGTCGAAGTTATAGCGCCAGTCGTTGCGGACCTGGCCGTAGCGGTCGGCGAGCAGGTGGGAATAGCCGCGGCGCAGCTCGGGGATTTTGCGCAACTCCTCGGTCAGCTGGCGCTCACGGACGGAGAGGTCGGCATCGCTGAGAAAGGCCTCGTGGCCGTCGAAGACAAACAGGCAGCGGTCGAGCTTGAGGTTGAGGTAGTATTGGAAGCCTTTGCGGACCTGGCTGTCGGCCTCGAGCGAGGGATTGGTGTAGATGCCGACCAAGCCCGAGACGTAGCCCATCTGCTGGATCACGGCCTTGAAGGAGCTATGGCCGTCGATCATGGCGCTGATCTTCTTAGTCTCACGCATGATCAGGGCGTCGTCGACCGTGGCGGGGTTCTGGCTGAGACCGCGATCGAGGCCAGTGAACATGGCCCGACCCTCGCGCTTGAAGAGCTGGCGCAGACTGGGCGGCATGATGGTGTGCGCCTTGAAGGCGGCATAGCGCTGGGCACGGTTGGTGGTAGCCTCGGGCGAGGCTTCGGTGGCGCTGCAGAAGAGCAGGCCAAGGAGGAGGAGGCGCACACAGCTCATGGGGATATTTTAAGACGGAGGGGAGAGACGCGCAAGCGGGTCGATACGAAAGATCGGAGACTTGAGCAGGAGGGTCAGGTTCCGAATTTTTGTAACAGGTGGCGAGCTCGCGTGAGATTGTCAAATGCTGACGTTCGGCTATAGTTTTTCCTGTTGACCAGATTCGGCAAGGAGCCCAAGGAGCAAAATTTATTTCCCCGGCAAACAAATAATCACCGCGTCAAGCAAACACTCGGGGTCAACATCCTGTAAAGTTCTTGGTTATTTCTTGAGAGCTTGACTTTTAAATATTCGTAGCTTATTCTTTTGTAGTCGAGATGTCGTAAGGAGCCTTGCATATGCCTCGCGAAAGCCGGCGATCCATTATTCGCCATGAAAACGGTGCAACCTATTACGTGCGCTCCCGCACCCACAGCCAGACGCCGTTGTTCGCGGATGACGACATAAAGTCCTGGCTCTACCGCCACATTCAGTGGATGGGATCCATCTACTGTGTCACCCTGCATGCCGTCGCGATCACGGACGACAGCTATCGCATGATCGTGTCCATGAACTTTCCGGAGTTCACCGAGGCCGACCTGGAGTGGCGCTTCCACGCGCTGCAGAAGGGCCGCCGCAATCCGACGAAGTGGTATAGCTGGCGCACCCGTGAGTGGTCGCGCAAGTTCACGGACCTTTCCGAGTTCATGAAATATCTCAACCAGTCGATCGCCAAGTATGTCAAGGTCAAGCTCTCGCACGAGGGCCATGTCTGGCGGGACCGCTTCAAGGCCGAGTTCTTGGAGACAGACATGGATGTGCTGGCAAGAAGACTTTACGTGGACGGCAGCGCGGTACGTGCGGGGAAAAATGTATCTCCCCTCGCCTATCCGTGGTGCAGTGCCGGTCATCCGCAAGAAGCGTCCGCTCACGGGGAAATGGGTGGATCGCCGCAACGGACGGCCTACCTGCAGTTGCTCGACAGCTTCCACAAAAGTGGCATGCTGTCGGCCACGCCATCGAAACTCAAGACCTGGCTGGGCAATCGCGACGCGACGACCTACCTGGGCTGAACCCGACCGCTCCCGCGCGGAGCGGTGTCTAACCATGGGGATGCGCTGTGGTCCCCTGACCCGCGCGCCCGTTGAGCGCAACCATCGCACATGCGTCCACCGGCAGGAGCGAAGCATCGCCTTGAACCCCTTCATGCCGGCAAGCGGATCGTGAATTCGCAGTACTCGCCCAACTGGGAATCGAGGGTCAGACTGCCGTCATGCTCCTGCACGACCATATCGTAGCTGATGAACAGGCCTAGACCGATATGATTGTCGGCCTGGCGCGTGGTGAAAAACGGCGTGAAGATCTTGTCGCGAATCGCTTCGGGGATGCCGTCGCCGTTGTCGCGGATTCGAATCACGACCTGGTGGTCTTCCAGCTTGGTCGAAATCCACAGCATCGGCACGAAACCGCGTGCCCGTGCTTGCTTGTCCAGCAGCGACTCGATGGCGTTGGTGACGAGGCTGAGAATGACGCGGCCCAGGTCGGCCACCACGACATCGTGGCGGCCGACAGCCTCGTCGTAGGTGCGGTCGAAGCTGAGATGGACCAACTCGCCGCGAGCGACCATGCCGCTATAGGCGAGGTTGGCATATTCCTCGACCAGGTTGTTGATCGAGTAGGGCTCGCGCTGGCCCACCGCCCCGCGCGAGAGCATCATCATCGACTGCACGATGTGGTTGGCCTTTTTGCCATGTTTGTCGATCAGGGTACAGTTCTCGCCCAGGCCCTGCAGTATTT
This sequence comes from uncultured Holophagae bacterium, assembly GCA_964423555.1. GTDB lineage: Bacteria > Acidobacteriota > Holophagae > Acanthopleuribacterales > Acanthopleuribacteraceae > CAYRFM01. The sequence continues at coordinate 174,364 of CAYRFM010000002.1, forward strand.
CGCGCAGATGATCGAGCACGAGCGGGTCCAGCCCCTCGCCGCGCTCGCGCAACAGCTCCAAGCCCTCGTGGACGAGGTCGGCGTTGAGCACGCCGAAGTTGTTGATGAAGTTGAGGGGGTTGCGGATCTCGTGGGCGATGCCGGCGGTCAGGGTGCCGAGGCTGACCATTTTCTCGCGCAGGATCAGCTGGTTCTGGGTGCGCATGATCTCCTTGTTCTTCTCCTGCAGTTCCTCGAGCATGCGCGCCTTGGCCAGGGCCGAGACGGCGTGCTCGCGGAAGCGAACCAGCTTGTGCACATCGGAGCGGTCGAAGGCATGGCGGTCGGAGAAGTTACTGATGACGAGGAAGCCCTCGAGCTGGTCCTCGAGGCTGATTTTCATGGAGAGCAGACACTCGGGCCGCGGCAGGTCGCGGCCGGGCAGATCGGGCACGTCGCGCACGAGATAAACACCGGGCTCGACCTGCTCGGTGTCGTTGGTGTAGCGCCGAATCAGCTCGTCCCGGCCAAAGCTCATGTCGGCGACGGCACCGGGATCGTGGCCGACGGCCGCTGTCACCCGGAAGGTCTGCGAAGCGTGGTCGAGCAGGACGAAGGCGGCCTTATCGGCGTTCTCAAAAAAGCGCATGCCCTGTTCGAGCAGGACCTGGAGCACGCGCTGCAGCGTGAACTCTCGATTGACGGTGGTGACGATGCTGTCGAGCGTGCGCAACTCCTCGTTGCGGCGGGCGAGCTCGCCGGTGCGCTCGGCGACGCGCTGCTCGAGGGTGCGGGTGATATCCAGCAAGGCCAGGTGGGTGCGCACGCGGGCGACGAGCTCCTTCTTGGCGATAGGCTTGGTCAAATAGTCGTTGGCCCCGGAGGAAAAGCCGGTCGCCAGGTCGGAGAGCTGGTTCCTGGCGGTCAGGAAGATGATGGGCAGGCTGTGCATGTGGTATTGCTCGCGCAGTTGGCGGCAGACTTCGTAGCCTGACATGCGCGGCATCATGATATCGAGCAGGATCAGGTCGACGGGACGCGCCGCGACCACGGCCAGGGCCTCGGGCCCGTCAGAGGCCTCGAGCAGCTGATAGTCGGGCGTGCTGAGGTGGTTGACGAGGACCTGGCGGTTGACTGGCTCGTCGTCGACGATCAGGATCGTGAAGCGGGTGCCACTCGCGGGCACGGATGTCGGGAAGGAACCGAGTTCGAGCTCGGTTTCGGGGACCTGGATGCGGGTGCTGGAGAGCAGGCCGGAAGCGAGGCCGCGGACCTCGTCGGCGGAACAAGCGAGCGGCAAGGAGAAAGAAAAGGTGGAGCCCGAGCCCGGCGTCGACTCGAGCCAGATGCGGCCGCCGTGGAGGTGGACGAGGTGGCTGGTGATGGCCAGGCCCAGACCGGCCCCGCCGTGGAGGCGCTCGTTGGCGGACTCGAGCTGCTGGAAGGAGTCGAAGATACGGGCGTGGTCCTCGGGCTCGATGCCGATCCCGGTATCGCGCACGCTGATCACGAGCGTTTCGTCGACCTGACGGGCGGCGACGGTGACGGTGCCGCGCTCGGTGAATTTGACCGCATTGCCGACAAGGTTGTGGAGGATCTGAACGAGGCGGCTCTCGTCGGCGGTGACGGCGGGCAGGTTGGGGTCGAGCTCGTTGACGAGGGTCAGGTCCTTGCCGCCGAGGGTCGATTTGGAAAGGGTCAACACGACGTCGACGAGGGTGTAGATATCGACGGGCTTGAGCTGAAGCTCGACCTCGGCATTGCGCAGTTTGGAAAAATCGAGGATATCGTCGACGAGGACGGAGAGGCGGCGGCCGCTGGCGACGAGCATGGCGAGGTGGCGGGCCTGGGTTTCGTTGATCGATCCGGCGGCGCCGTCGAGCAGTGACTCGGCCAAGCCGATGATGCCGCCGAGCGGGGTGCGCAGTTCGTGGCTGGTGTTGGCGAGAAAGTCGTCCTTGAGACGGTCGACCTTGGTCAGCTGTTCGATCAGGCGCTGCTTGGCCTCAAGGCGGCGGCGCTGGTAGGCCACATAGGCGGCCAGGACGCCGAGCCCGACCAGCAGGTAAAGCGCATAGGCCCACCAGGTGCGCCAGGGAGGCGGCAAGACGCGAATCGCCAAGGTGCGCTCGTCACTCCAAACGCCGTCGTTGTTGCTGGCCTTGAGATGAAAACGGTATCGGCCCGGCTGGAGGGTCGTGTAAGAGGCAAAGCGCTTGCCGTGGTCGACCTGGACCCAGTCGTCGTCGAGTCCGTCGAGCTTGTAGGCATAGCGGTTCTTGTTGGGGTCGATGTAGTGCAGGCCGCTGAACTCGATGGCGAAGACGTTCTGATGGTAGTCGAGCGTGACTTCGTCCTGGTATTGCAGATCGGTTTTGAGCGGGCTGTCGGCACTGCCCAGGACGACGGGGTCATTGTGCAGCAGCAGGTCCTCGAGCACGAGTTTGGGAGGAAAGGGGTTGGGCTGGATCTCGCGGGAGTGGAAGGCGTTGAAGCCATCGGTTCCGCCGAAGTACAAGCGGCTGTCGCGGCTGCGGAAATAGGCGCCGGCGTTGAACTCGGGCTGGATACCGTGGATGGCGTGGAAATTGCGGAAACTGTAGTCGCTGGTATCGAGGCGCGATAGGCCCTTGCCGGTGGAGATCCAGAGCACGTCGGCATCGCCGGGAAGGATGCCGATGACGAGGTTGTCGACCAAGCCCTCGCGCTGGGTGAAGTGGCGAAAGCGCGCCAGGCCGGCGGCGCGGTCGGCTTCGAGCCAGAGGTTGAGGCCGGTATGGGTGCCGATCCAGAGGTCGCCGCGCTCGCTCTCGTGGAGACAGTAAGCGTTGTCGGAACTGAGGCTGTCGAGCTGGTCGTCCCGATGGTGATAGCTGACGAAGGTGCCGGAGCTCTCCTGGAAGGCGCAGATGCCGGCGCCGTTGGTGCCCAGCCAGAGCTGGCCGCGGCGGTCGAGCAGCTGGGTGATCAGGCGTTCGGATGGGAGGCTGTCGGGCAGGCGTGGGTCATGGCGGAACTGGCGAATACGGCGGCTCTCGAGGTCGAGCAAATGGAGGCCGCCGCGGTAGGCGGTGATGTAGAGATATCTGTTGTTGCGGCTCTCGAGGATCGAGGTGACCCCGTCCGAGGCCAGGGCCTCGGGATTGCCGGGGTTGGCGCGGAAGGCTTCGAAGCTGCGGCTGCGGGGGTCGTAGCGGTTCAGTCCGGAGAAGGTGCCGATCCAGCAGATGCCGCTGTGGTCGAACAGCAGCGAGCCAATCCGGTCATCGAGCAGACCGCCGGGCGTGGCGCCGATGTGGCTGAATTCGCCGCTGACGGGGTCGAAGCGATCGACGCCGCCGCCGTGGGTGCCGATCCAGATCCGGCCCTCGGGGTCCTCGGTGAACGCGGTCACGGAGCTCTCGGAGAGGCCCGGTCGGTTGGCCTCGTGAGCGTAGTGGTGGAAGACGCTGGAACCGGAGTTCCAGCGACTGATGCCACCGTGGGCGCCGATCCAGAGCACGCCGGTCTGGTCCAGGTGGAGTGCGAGCAGGTCATCGCCGCAGAGGCTATAAGGCGAGGCGGGGTCGGCACTGAAGGACTGAAACTGGTCGAGTTTGGGGTCGTAGCGGTCGAGACCCTTGTCGGTCGCGATCCAGAGCCGATGATCGCGGTCGCAAAGCAGCTCGCGCACGACATCGGAGCTGATTGCGCCGGGCTGACCATTGGCACGATAGGGGCGAAGGGCCCGGCTCGCCAAGTTCAAGCACTCCAGCCCACTTTCCGTGCCGATCCAGAGCTGACCCTCGCCATCGCGGATGAGGGCGCGCACGGAACCCGTCAGATTGCCAGGCTCGTCGCCGACGGCGATGCGAAACGTCAACTTGCCATCGGCGTTGTAGCACAGCAGGCCGCTTTTGGTGCCGACCCAGAGATCGTGACCGTCCTCGAACAAGGCCTGGACCTCGGAGCTGTCCTCGCGGGCACCCGGCGGGACTTGGTACGTAGTGAATAGGCCAGTGCTCGGATCGAGGCGCTGCAGACCTGTGCTGGTGCCGACAAAGAGCAGACCGGACCGACTGAAAAGCAGCGCGGTGATTTGATCCGAGGCCAGGTCGCGGGCACCGGGCCCTGCTCTGTAGTGGTGGAAGCGACGGGTGCGCGGGTCGTAGCGATCGAGCCCTGCCACCGTGCCGACCCAGAGCTGGCCGTCGTCACCGGCAGCCAAGTCGCTGATCCAGTCGTGCACAAGGCTGTCGGGGTCGTGGCTATCGTGGTAGAAGACCTTGAAGGAATAGCCGTCAAAACGATTGAGTCCGTCAAAGGTGCCCAGCCAGATATAGCCCAAGCTGTCCTGAGCGATGGCGTATACCGAGGACTGGGAGAGACCGTCCTCCATGGTCAGGTTGCGGAAACGCAAGTTGCCTTCGCCACCCCACAGGGGCGTGAGCCAAAGGCAGCATAGACAGGTTCCCAGGAACCCGATCAGGTTCGCAAGCTTCAAAGACATCTCCAGTCAGTCGCATTGGCAATCGAACATGCGGCGTAGCTAAGGCGCATCCAAAGGCAGGGACATGCGGTCGCCTCACAAAATCAAACCATTTTATCTTGCTCGGCGAGATAACGCAAAAAAGGAGTCCCGTAAGACTCCTTTTCTTTTGATTTTTGTTTGAAATCGGACTTTGTGGACCGAGGTGACCTACTCGCCCACAACCACGGGCGGGATGGCGGCGCGATCCTGCGGGCGACCGCGCCAGGAAGAAGAGCCTTGGCTGGAGGCCATCGACCAAACGTAGACGTCCTCCCAATAGAAGCGATCCTCCCAATAGAAGCGATCCTCCCAATAGAAGCGGTCCTCCCAATAGAAGCGGTCCTCCCAATAGAAGCGGTCCTCCCAGTAGAAGCGGTCGGTCCAGGGGTAGCCCTCGCCTTCGACGTAGCTGCCGTCCCACTCGGAGCCGGGGATCTCGTACTTGCCGTCCTCATTGCGCACTGCGGGTCCGGCGTAGTGGAACGTGCCGGCCAGATCGGCGGCAATGTCCATGTCGACATTGGCGCAACCGCTCTGGCTGCCGTGAACGGCGTCATAGGCGGAGACCAGGCCCGCGCCTTGCTGAAAGACGCTGTAGGCCAAATGGCCGCTGGCGTCGAGGGCGGGGCGGGCGTTGGACATCAGCCGGCACTTGACGTCGTCGGGCGTCAGAAAGGGGTTCTGATCGAGGATCAGGGCGATCGCGCCGGTGATCACGGCAGAGGCCTGAGAGGTGCCGGAGAGTCGGTAATAGGGGTAGGTGTCGTAGAAGTTGTATTCCTGGGCCAGGTCGCTGTTGATACCCATTTGGCCCAGCAGGTGGCCACCGGGGGCGACGAGGTCGGGCTTGATGAAACGCTCGACGGTGGGGCCGGCCGCGGTGAAATTGGTCAGGCGGTCGTCGCTGTCGTCGTCAGGCGTGAAGTTGTCCGTCCAGGCACCGACCGTGATGATGTAGGGGACGTTGCCGGGCACGCCGACCGTCATGGGGTCGGGTCCTTGGTTGCCTGCGGAAGTGACGACGACGACGCCGGCCTGCCAGAGCGCCATCACGGCCTGGTTGATGGGATCGTCCCAGTAGAAGGACTGGGCGTCGGCGGAGAACGAGAGGTTGAGCACGCGGATGTTGTACTGGACACGGTGGTCGAGAACGAATTGCAGGCCGCGCAGGACGTCGGAATAGGTGCCCAAGCCGCCGGTGAAGGATTTGACCGAAACCAGCTTGGCGTTGGGGGCCACGCCATTGTAACCGATGCCCTTGGCGAACTCGGAGCGGGCGCTCATCGCCAGACTGACCAGGTGGGTGCCGTGGCCGTGGTCGTCGTCGGCATAGCGCGTGGTCTCGAGATTGGTGTGGAGCACGTCGTGAATCGCGTCATAGGCGGCCAAAGTGCGGAAGTTGCCATCGGCGTCGTAGTTGAGCGCCGGGATATCGGCCAGACCGCTGTCGATGAAGGCGATCGTCACGCCGTCGCCCATGACGCCCTCGTCGTGGAGCAGGTCGGCGCCGATCTGGCGGGTGAAGACGGTGTCGTTGACACTGAAGCCATCGAGGGTGCCGCCATAGGGGCGCAGGGGGAAGGAGACCGGCGAGGCATTGGTGAAGTTGACCCGCATATGGTAGGAGCTGGGGTAGAGTTTGGCGCCAAATTGGTACTCGAAGCGCAGCAGCGCAGTGTGGCCGGGCGCGATCGTGCGGGCCGCATTGCCGCCGTGCCAGCCGCTGTTGATGACCTGGGTTGGGCCGCTGTAGTTCTTGGTGATCAGGGTCGTGCCGTCGAGCAGCACGCGCTTGAGTTTGCCGTTATAAGAAGAGGGCCAGGTGTTTTCGATCGAGGCGATCGTGATCGGCGCCTGGGTCTTGTTGGTAATGCCCCATTCGACAACCGCGCCGCCAGGAAAGCGGATGCCCTGATCGCCGTAGGGGTGAACCGTGGTGCTGCTGTGGAGCTGGCGATCCTCGTAAAAGCGCAGCCCAGGGGTTTTTTCCAGTTGCCCGCGCTGAGCGGCGGTGAGTTCTGCGCCGATGGCGTGAATCATCGGCAGTTCGTGAGTAAGAGTGGCACCGGTTGCGACAACGAGGGCGCGCAATGCCTCGTAGTCCTGACCCTGAATGATGACCTGCATTCTAACCGCGGTGGAAGAGTGGGAGGCAGAGAACTGCGGCTGACTAAACAAACAGCCAATGACTGCCAAGACCGCCATGAAGACGGTAGACTTGGATTTACTCATGGAAAACGTACCCCTTAGACTGAATGATCACTGTCTTTGTACCAGGAACCGCCTGAATCTGGCAAGTCCAGATCGCCTCAGCGACCGTGAAGATCACTTGCTGACCGTAGGCCGAGTGACTAAAAACTTTGGTGAGACATTGATGTATGGGATAGAGGTGACGCGGGTCACCCGGCTGGGCCAAATGGCGCGAGAGCTGCGTCGACGCAGATCTCTCCCTAGTATCGAGTATCTCTTCGACCGACCAGGGCCACAGCTTGACGAGAATTCACAACAAATTATCAACCCACCCAGAAGCAAGCCTTTAGCCCACGAGCTCGCCAAAATTGACGCGAAAAAATTTGCGCTGCCTTGGCAAAATACAGCGCCAGGCCAGGCCCGCTCGAGACCCATCTGCTGACCGCAAAGACGGTTCCGGGCGATTGCACAGCCTTGCTCATTCACTCACCCAAGCGTTTCTCGAAAAAAATGGCAAATCACCCTCTCACACGAATTCCCTGAATTCCGATAAGTCCTACCGACATTGTCTGTACCTCGTTTGCTCAGGAGTCCACCATGCCCTTTACCCCGCCTCAGATCCAACGCATCACCGATATTCTGCCAGAGGAACCCCTCTTGCTGATGGGTTCCGGGCCCGTGCCGGTCCCCCATGTGGTCGCCCGCGCCAACATGGAGGTGATCAACCACCTTGGGCCCACCATGAACGCCGTCATCAAAAACGTCAAACGCATGGGCCAATATGTGTTTCAGACCAAGAACGAGAAAATTTTTGGCGTCAGCGGTCCCTCCTCGGCCTGTATGGAGATGGCGGTGTCCAATCTCTGCTGGCCGGGTCGCAAGGTGCTGGTGCTGCGCATCGGCACCTTCAGCGGGCGCTTCCTGCAGATGGCGACGGGTGTCGGCGCCGACGTGACGGTGCTGGACCCGGTCGTGGAGAACCAGCCGATCTCGGTGGAGAGGCTGGCGGACGCGCTGAAAAAGGACCACTACGATGTGGTCACGATGGTCCAGGGCGAGACCTCCTGCGGCATGGTCAATGCCCAGCTGCCCGAGAAGGTGCGGCTGTGCAAGGAGCACGGCGCGCTGGTGATCACCGACGCGGTCTGCACCTTGACGACGATGAAGATGTACATGGACGACTGGGGTATCGACGTGCTGCTGACGGGCGGTCAGAAGGGCCTGTCGTCGATCCCTGGCGTCTCGTTGATCTGCTTTTCCGACGCGGCTTGGCAGGTCGTCCTCGAGCGCAAGGTGCCGATGCCGCACTGGTGTCTGGACGCCAAGCGCGCCTGGGGCTTCTGGGGCGAGCATAACTATCACTACACCGCGCCGGTCTCCGGGATCCTGGCCCTGCACGAGGCGCTGCGGCTGATCTGCGAGGAGACGCTGGAGCGGCGCTGGAAACGCCACAAGATCTGTTCGACGGCGCTGCAGGCAGGCCTGGAGAAGATGGGCCTGGAGCTGTTGATGCCAGCCGCCTACCGGCTGCGCTCGGTGGTCGCGATCAATTTGCCCAAGGGCGTGCCCAGCGCCGAGATGCGGAAATACATGGCCGAGACGTTCCACGTCGAAATCGCTGGCGCCTTCGGCCTGGACATCGTGCGCATCGGCCAAATGGGCGAGCAGTGTCGCAGCCAGAACCTGTTCAAAACGCTCTACGCACTGGGCGTCAGCATGAACCACTTCGGCGCCAACGTCGACGTAGCGGCGGGCATGGCGGCCATGGAGGATGCGCTGACACCGAGCGCGGATTTCGTGATCGACTGAAGCAGCCGAGGTCGCGAGCGCGACCTCGGCTCACCAAGAGACAGCCGCACATGAAACGCCAGCCCACCGGCTGACGCTACGGGCGCCCTTGTCAAAACGGCGGGTCATGCGTTGTTTGGGCACTTCAGGCGCCGTAGCTGCTGTAGCTGCTGTAGCGCAAGCTGCAATCTTGCGCCGGTCGGCGGGTACATGTTAAAGCGGCCTTTTAAGTAGGGCGTAACTCCGGGAACGTCCCAATGGGATGATTCTGTTTTTTGCCAAACGTCGAATATGACGACCTTTTCGGAGGGGCTCTAGTTAGAGCCTAGCCGAAAAGGCAAAATCGACTTCCCTGAACACCTCCGGCACTATCCAAGTCGTCAAAACTAATTTGACGGTGAGATGACAAGGGAGAACAGAGATTTTAAGCGCGGCAAGTCCAGCGACAGGGACCAAAAATTGTGGACGAGAGGCGATTGTCCTAACGACAGGGACCAAAAATTGTGGACGAGAAGCGTTTGTCCTAACGCCAGGGACCAAAAATTGTGGACGTGAGGCGATTGTCCTAACGACAGGGACCAAAAATTGTGGACGTGAGGCGATTGTCCTAACGACAGGGACCAAAAA
>CAYRFM010000002.1:183557-183780 GCA_964423555.1 uncultured Holophagae bacterium
TTGTGGACGAGAGGCGATTGCCTGCCCTACTTTGCCCCTCAGTCGCGTCGGGGATAAGTTTACCAGACTTACTTTGCCCCTCATTAGCCCGAGGAACAAAGTTCCCAACGCTACTTTGACCCTCAGTAATCCGCAGAAAAAGCTAATCGGCGTTGAACTTTCATCGACCCCGGCGCAAGATTGCATCTTGCGCTACAGCAGCTACAGCGCCTGCGGGACCTTT
>CAYRFM010000003.1:0-3914 GCA_964423555.1 uncultured Holophagae bacterium
AATCACTCAGTCAGACGGTCGTGCGGCGTGCCGGAAGAGGCTTTTCCCGAGGAATTCGCTGTGTTTGCTCACCGGAGGTCGTCACTTACTCGGTGTGAGGGTCGTTCTTGAGTGCGTGGAGCCGCTCGTTCCGGGGAAGAGCCTCTTTCGGAATTCCGAAAGTCCGACTTTCTCGAGTGCGGCGTCCCTGCGGAATTCCGAAAACCCGTCTCACTCGCGACGGCGCTCCGGTTTGGATGTTCGAAAGTGAGTTATTTCAGGAATGAAAGGAAGTGTTTGGGGCCGCTGTGGCGTCCTTGCGGCCGCCCTCGATAGGGGGACGCACTCGCCAGGATAGCTGCCTTTTGCCAAGCAGCGGTTGGGCTCAAACTAGACGCGACTGGTCGCCTAGCGTCCCCATTCGACGTTCGGCAAAAAACAGAATCATTTCAGCAGGACGCTCCCGGAGTTACGCGCTACTGAAAAGACCGCCTTATTATTCACCCGCCGCCCGGCGCAAGATTGCATCTTGCGCTACAGCAGCTACAGCGCCTGCGGGATCGGCTGGCTCGCGCGGCGAGCGTTTGAGCTTGCACGGAAGGCCGAGCCGGATGAGCGGCCGCTCTCTGCATGACTTTCTTTTGAAAACAAAATACTTAGCCCTAGAATAGGATTGACAGCTAAGCCCGCCCTCCTTATCCTGGTGGGCATGCAGATGCGATAAGGCCTCATTCGCGCGCTAGAGGATTGGGCTGCCATGAAGATCAAGAACTCGATGACCCCGGACTACCTCAAGGTCCATCGGACGGACCTGCTCTGGACCCTGATCGATGCCATTCTGGCCAGCTCCCAGGACACCACTCCGGTCGTCGATGACGCCGGCCACCTGGTTGGCATGGTCAGCACCCACGACATATTCGCTCGTCTCATGCCCAGTTACCTGGCGATGGACGAGAAGCTCATGGAAGTCATGCACCCCTGCTACTTCGAGGAGCATTTCCCTAGGATCGCGCAATTGACGGCCGGTGACCTGATGTGCTCTCAGGTCGACACCGCCCACCACGAGGACGACGTCATTCGCGCAGTGGCACTGCTGGTCCAGCACCGCCACCGCAGTCTGCCCGTCATCGACGACCAGGGCCGAGTCATGGGCATGATCACCCGCAAGAGCATCCTCCAACGCCTTAAGACAAAAATTGCTATGAACGAGGTCTGATATGCACGAAGCCCTCGATGCGGGAACAAGTGCCGCCCACTACTGGATCGCCGCCGCCATCTTCGGTCTCAGTTACGCGATCATCATGTCTGAAAAGATCCACAAGACCAAGATCGCCCTGATGGGCGCCAGTCTGATGATTGCCCTCTCCGTCGTCACCCAACACGACGCCTTCCACTCCATCGAGTACGGCATCGACTACAACGTCATCTTCCTGCTGATCGCCATGATGATCATGGTCAACGTCATGGGCGAGTCGGGCATCTTCGAGTGGATGGCGATCACCTTCGCCAAGCTCGGGCATGGCAGTCCCCTGCGCATCATGATCATCTTCGTGGTCTTCACCGCCTTTGCCTCGGCGTTTTTGGACAACGTCACGACCGTCATCCTGTTGGCGCCCGTGACTCTGCTGATCGCCGATGAGCTGGAACTTGACCCCGTTCCCTTTTTGCTGCTCGAAGCCATCTCCTCGAATATCGGCGGCACTGCCACTCTGATCGGCGACCCGCCCAATCTCCTGATTGCATCGCGTGCCTCCTTGGGCTTCATGGACTTCCTCAAGCATCTGACGCCCGTCGTGCTGATCATGGTGGTCAGCCTCGTGCTCTGCCTCTGGCTGATGTTCAGAAAATCGCTCAAGGTCTCCGAAGAAAAGCGCGAGCGCGTGATGATGATGGACACCAAGCGTCTGATCAAGGACAAGGGCCTGGCCCGCAAATCCATCGCGGTGCTGAGTCTGGTGATCATCGGCTTTACGGTCCACGGCTCGCTCGGCCTAGAGCCGGCAACCGTGGCGTTGTTGGGTGCCGCGATTCTTTTGCTGATCTCGCGCAAGGACCCCCACAAGGTTTTTGCCAATGTCGAGTGGAGCACGATTTTCTTCTTCATCGGCCTGTTCATCATTGTCGGCGGCGTCGTCAAGGTCGGCCTGATCTCGGATCTCTCCACCATGATGATCCGACTGACCAACCCCCAGCCGGACAATATGTTCATGACCTCAATGGTGATTCTCTGGTTCTCTGGCTTCGCCTCCGCGATCGTCGACAACATCCCTTTCGTGGCCACCATGGCGCCTCTGATCCAGGACATGGCCAACACCCTCTACCACGGCGGTGCCCATAGCGCCGGCTCCACCAACCTGCCTGCCGAGACGCTGCACAATCCGGCCCTGATGCCGGTCTGGTGGGCGCTGGCCCTGGGTGCCTGCCTGGGCGGTAACGGCTCGCCGATCGGGGCCTCGGCCAATGTCATGGTCATCGGCATCGCCGAAAAGGCCGGCCACAAAATCAGCTTTGTCGCCTTCCTCAAATACGGCATCCCGATCACGCTCGGTACCCTCGTCATCTCCACCGCCTACATCTGGTTGCGCTATTACTGAGGCCCTTGCGCACCGCATGCCAGGTTCCGAACACGCCTGGCATGTGGTGCGCGGGTGGTCCGCGAGCCTGCGCATACCGCACGCTTGGCAGGGCCCGGTTCCACGTGCGCGATGTTCCGGCGGCACCCGCATAAAACAGCCCGCGCCGGCACTTTTGCCGTTGTCCCCTTCACCTGACCGACACCTACCGCTATAATGGGTCATCGGGAAGAGAGCTCAGCTCAACATCCAGCGTGTGTCCAGCTGAATTCGAGCGCACCCTGGCTTGAATCGCCACGCTGCGGTTCGCCACCGTGCCGAGATGATATTTTCGCGCACTTTCGGGCCACGCTTGCCAACACCAGACAGAGAGGAACAGATCCATGAATGAGACCAACCACGCCGAAAATGGGGAGGCTGACTTTAGCTGGGAACGGATCGCCTACCTGCTTCACGTCTCCCGCGCAATGGACTTCGTCGAGGAAACCGACCTCCTGCCCAAGCGCAAGGTGCTGTATCAATTCTCTGCTCGCGGCCACGATCTGGCTCAAATCATTTTGGGTTCGCAGCTGACCCACGCCCATGACGCCCTCAGTGGCTACTACCGCAGCCGACCGATGCTGCTCTCGCTAGGTCTGAGTTTCGAAGACGCCCTGGCCGGTCCGCTGATGAAATCCGGTGGCTTCAGTGACGGCCGCGATATCGGCGTCGTCTGCAATCTGCCAAAGGCCAGTGGCGCCGTCGTCCTGCCCATGAGCGGCAGTGTCGGCAGCCAGTACACGCCTGTCGCCGGCTGGGCGCAGGCCATCACTTACCGCCGCGACGTATTGGGTGAAAAGGGCTGGACCGGCGCCATCGCCACCGTCCTCGGCGGTGACGCCTCCGTCGCCACCAACGGCTTCTGGTCGGCCCTGACCATGGCCACCACGCTCAAGTTGCCCATGCTGTTTTACATCGAGGACAACGGCTACGGTATCTCCGTGACCTCAGAGAAGCAAACGCCGGGCGGCAATATCACGCGCAACCTGGCCAGTTTCGGCAATCTCCACATCCTCTCCGGCGACGGCACCGACCCCGAGGATGCGGCCAGGCTCAGCGCCGCCGCCGTCAAGCATGTGCGCGCCGGCCATGGCCCCTGCATGCTCCACCTCACCGTGCCGCGCCTCTCCGGCCACAGCGGGCAAGACACCCAAGCGTACAAGCCTGCGGAGCTGATCGCCGACGAACAGGGCCGCGATCCCCTGCCGCGCCTGCAGGCCTACCTCGTACCCAACCTCCTCTCCGAGGTCCGTTGGCATGAACTCGAAGCCCAGGCCAAGGCGGACGTCGCCAGCGCCTTGGCCGCCGCCCTGGCTCGGCCCG
>CAYRFM010000003.1:3942-5302 GCA_964423555.1 uncultured Holophagae bacterium
AGACGATCCTGCGCCACGTCCTGGCCGAAACCGACGATCTAGGCCGGCCCGAGCTACAAGTCGCCGGCGGCATGGCCGCCGAGGGTTGGCAAGCGCCCGCCGGCGAGCTCGTGCCCCACCCCAGCGGTGCCCGCATCAACCTCGTCACCGCCGTGCGCCGCACGCTCGAAACGGAGTTGGAACGCATTCCCAAGCTGATGGTTTTTGGCGAGGATGTCGGCGCCAAGGGCGGCGTCCATGCCGCCACCATGGGCCTGATGGAGCGCTTTGGCGAGGGCCGTGTCTTCGATACCAGCCTCTCCGAGGAGGGCATCATCGGCCGCGCGGTTGGCCTGGCCCTGGCAGGACTGATGCCCGTGCCCGAGATCCAGTTCCGCAAGTATGCCGACCCCGCTGCCGAACAGCTCAACGACTGCGGCACGATCCGCTGGCGCACCGCTAACCGCTGGGCCGCACCGATGGTGGTGCGCATCCCCGGCGGTTTCTTCAAGTGCGGCGACCCCTGGCATAGCCAGTGCAACGAGGTCGCTTGGCTCCACGGCCTGGGCTGGCAGTTGGCCTTCCCCTCCAACGCCGAGGATGCCGCCGGCCTGCTGCGCAGTGCCATTCGCGGCAATAACCCCACCATCTTCTTCGAGCACCGCAGCCTGCTCGACGGCACCTGGGCGCGCCGCCCCTGGCCCGGCGACGACTTCGTCGTACCCTTTGGCAAAGCGTCCCTGCTCAGCCAGGGCGATAAGCTGACCGTCGTCACCTGGGGCGCCATGGTCGAGCGCTGCGAGAAGGCCGCCGCCGAGCTCGGCCCCGGCGTCGAGCTGCTCGACCTGCGCACGCTCATGCCCTGGGACCGCGAGGCCGTGCTCGCCTCCGTGCGCAAGACCGGCCGCTGCCTGATCGTCCACGAGGATACCCTGACCGCCGGGTTCGGCGCCGAAATTGCCGCCGTCCTGGTCAAGGAATGCTTCTTCGACCTGGACGCCCCCATCGAGCGCCTCACCATGCCCGATGTGCCCTCCCCCCACAATCCCGCCCTGCTCGATGCTGTCGTCCCCACCGTCGCCCGTATCGCCGCGAAAATGACCGAAATCCTGGAGTTCTGAGCCATGGCCCAAATGGTTGACATCATCCTGCCCGCCGATTCCCAGGAGGGCACCACCGCGGTACTGACGAGCTGGCTGCGCAAGCCAGGTGATATCGTCGCCGAGTTCGAAGCGCTGGCCGACCTCGAGACCGACAAGGTCAATGTCGAGGTGCCCGCCCCCGCCAGCGGCGTCCTCGTCGAACTGCTCAAGAAACCGGGTGAATCGGTCGTGCCAGGCGAAATCATGGGTCGCATTCAGGTCGGCGCCGCTGTCCATCA
>CAYRFM010000003.1:5312-164584 GCA_964423555.1 uncultured Holophagae bacterium
GCGAATGTGCCGGTGCCGGCTGCCGTTAGCCAGCCCGTGCCCGCCGCCGCTGAAAGGGGCGCACGCGAGCAGCTCAGCCCCGCCGTGCGCCGCCTGTGTGCCGAACACGGCCTCAACCCAGGCCAGCTCGCCGGCAGCGGTCGCGGGGGTCGCATCACCAAGCAGGATGTCCTCGAGTACCTGGCCGGCAATTCGGCACCCGCCGCGCAACGACCCAACGCACCCGCGCCAGCCGCCCTGCCCGCACCAGCGCGCGCGCCGCAGGCACCCGTCGCCGGCTCGACCTTTATCCCTCACAATGGCATGCGCAAAAGCATCGCCAGCCATATGGTTGCCAGCCTGCTGCAGACCGCGCCCCACGTCACCGCCCTGTTCGAGATGGACATGACCGCTGTCAGTCGCCACCGCGCCGCCCACAAGGAACGTTTCGCGGCTGAGGGCGTGCCGCTGACCTTCACCGCTTACTTCTTGATGGCCGCCGTCGAGGCGATGCGCGCCGTGCCCGAGATCAACAGCCGCTGGCACGACGACGGCCTAGAGCTGTTCTCCGACATCAACATCGGCGTCGGCACCGCGCTCGGCAACAAGGGCCTGATCGTGCCCGTCATCCGCCAGGTCCAGAACCTCGGCCTGCGCGGCATCGCCGCCCGCTTAGGCGAACTGACCGAGCTGGCGCGCACGGGCAAACTCAAGCCCGCCGATATCCAGGGCGGCACCTTCACTATTTCCAATCACGGCGTCAGTGGCAGTCTCATGGCCACGCCGATCATTATTAACCAACCGCAATCGGCGATCCTGGGCATCGGCAAGCTACAGAAGCGCGTGATCGTCGTCGAGCGCGACGGTGAGGACGCCATCCAGATCCGCCCGATGTGCTATGTCACGCTTTCGATCGACCATCGCGCGCTCGACGCCTGGCACTGCAATACCTTCTTGGCCCGCTTCGTCGAAGTCATCGAGGGTTGGTCCAACTGAGCTTCACTCAAGTTCTGCGCAAAAAAAAAGAGCCGACCCAGTGGGTCGGCTGTGCAGAATCTTAAGGAGAAGTGTTCGTTGTTCAATAGGATATAACGCGAGCCAGGTTTGAAAAGTTCCCCCCTTCCCGCGATTTTATCGAAGCTTTACATACACGTAACAACCGTTTGCCAATCCAAAGCACACGCCACCAAGCAGCGTCTAAACTGGGCAAACGCGGCACGATTGGCAATTTTTGCCTAGCACGAACACCGAAAGCCAACGCCATCTCTTTTAATACCAGTGCGTTTACTTGGCACACTCCTTGCCAAGCAGAAAGCGACCTAGTTTTGTTTCGAGGTGGTCCATGCTCACCAGCTCCTTTTATACCGGACTCGCCGGGCTTCAAACCAGCGCCACCGCTCTCAATGTCGTCGGCAACAACCTCGCCAATATCAATACCAGCGGCTTTAAACGCGGCCAAGCCAATTTCAGCCAGGTCATGTCCAACAGCGTGGCGGGAATTTCGGGAAGCGGCAATCCCATTCAAACGGGGTTGGGCACGCGCGTTTCAGAGATCGCCACCAAGTTCGAGCAAGGCTCCATTGCGACCACAGGCATCAAAACCAACCTGGCCGTCCAGGGCGAAGGTTTTTTCCAGGTCAATATCGAGGGCAACAACCACTATACTCGCTCCGGCAACTTCGGCTTCGACGAGGAAGGCAAGCTGATCACGGCCAACGGTGGTGTGGTCCAGGGTTTCGTCGGCACCAATCCCGACGGCACAGTCATCCTCGCCAACGGCCTGACCGACATCCAGGTCGACTTCGGCCAGTCCTCGCAGCCCCGCGCCACCGACTCGGTACGCTTCATTTCCAACCTCAACGCCGAGGCCCTGACTGGCGATACCTACAACACCAGCATTGAGGTCTACGACTCCAAGGGCGTCGCCCATCAGCTGAATCTGCTGTTCACCAAGACCGCCAATACCGGTGAGTGGGACTACCAGTTCGGCTTCGACGATGGCACCGTTTCCTCGACCGCGCCCACCCAGGGCGACGGCGTCATCACCTTCGGCAGCAACGGTGTCCTGTCCCTGCTGGACGGGAACCCGATCAATGTCGTAGGCGCCGCCAACCGCACCATTGCCATCACCAACCTCAACAGCGGCGCAGCCGATCTTCAGTTCGAGTGGGACCTGATCGAATTCGATAGCGCCGACCCCACCAATAACAGCGCCCTGGTCACCAATTTCGGCAACAAGAACAGCACCGGCACACTTTATCAGAGCGGCTATGGCACAGGCGTACTGCAGGACATCGACTTCGACCAAAACGGCACCATGATCGGCTTCTTCGACAACGGACAGACGCTGGAAATGGCGCGCATCGCCCTGGCCACCTTCAACAACAAGCAGGGCCTCAAGCAGGTCGACGGCGGTTTCTACCTGCCAACCGCCGCATCGGGACCGGCCTCGATCGACGGCGAGGGCACTGGCGGTCGCGGCACGATCATTTCCTCCAGCCTCGAATCCTCCAACGTCGACATTGCCGAGGAGTTCACCTCGATGATCGTCTACCAGCGCAGTTATCAGTCCAACTCGCGCACCATCACCACGGCCGATCAGTTGCTCCAGGAAGCGCTGAACCTCAAACGCTGAATCTGGTTCCGCACAGGCCCGCAGCGCCTTTCACTATTTCTCGCTTGTGCCATCCCTCCCGCCTTCAGGGCTTGTATCTTGTGGCGCGCTCTTGTATCTTGGATGAAACGACCTTGAAGGGGTAATCCATGAGTGAATCGCTTGTCTCTAATGCCAGTCTCGAGGTTCGCTGGGGCGACCAGGACGCCTTTGGCCACGTCAATCACGCCTGCTTCGCCACGTATTTCGAGCACGCCCGCTATGTCTTCTTCAAGGAGTTGGGTATCGAACTGGACCAAATGCGCGCCCAGGGCGAGGGTCCGATCCTGGCGCGGCTGGCCTGCGATTACCGCCAGGAGCTCTCGTGCGGCGACCAGTTGCGGGTCGAGACGACCACCGCCAAGGTCGGGCACAGCTCGTTTCATCTGCGCCAGGTGCTGTACCGCAACGGCCTGACCGAGCCGGCTGCCGAGGCCGAAGTGGTGCTCGTCTGGTTCGACTATTTCACACGGCAAACCCAAGGCCTCGCGCCAGCGGTGCGCGAGTGGTTGATGCGCTATCATCGCCAAACCTGATCCGGGCGCTATCCCAACTGGGTTTCAAGTATTGCGCAAGCGTGTTGCAGCTCACCAGATTGGCGGCTCCGACTGCTAAAATTTGGACAAGCAAGACCGGTTCCCAGGCCGTTAGCTGGGTCTTTCCACTGATAAATTCGTACTAATTTCCCCCTTTTTAAGGCATTTTTTTGCGTTTTTGGTATGTTATTTCCTTTCAACAGTTTACACCTTGACTTTTGCTATGCTAGAATTTTCAAGGCTATCCAGGCGGTTATCCAATACATAGCTTGAGGACAGGCATGGCAATCGAAAACTTTTCCCATTATGGTTCCCACGCGGTTATCTTCGATTTCGTCATCAATAAGAAGAGTGGTTCGATCACATTCCATCCAGGAACGCGCAAACTGTTTTTCGAAGAGGGGCATCTGATTTTTGCCAGCTCTGAACTACAGGGCGAGCATTTCACGGACATTCTCGTGACCATGGACGTGCTCGACAGTGAATCCCTCGAGGAACTGCGCGCTGGCACGCCGCAAGGCGAGAGCCTGGGCCGCAAGCTGAAAGAACTGGGGTTGGCGACGCCGAACCAGCTGGCGATGGCGCTCAAGCAGCAGATTTCGACGGTGGTCGACAGCGTCTTCGCTTTGGAAGAAGGCAGCCTCGAGGTCCAGGAAGGCCCGCTGACCGCCCGTGTGCCCAAGCTCAAGATCCAGATTCTGGCCCTGGTGATCCGCACCTTCGCCAACCTCGAGAACCAGGAATTGCTGGCCGAAGTCTCGCAGGGTCAAATCGCCTTTGCCTCCAGCAGCTTCACGGCAGCGCTGGAAGCTACGCCCCTGCCCGCCCAGTACCAGGCCCTGGTCGACCTGCTCGAGCGCGGTTGGCAATCGACCGCCGCCGAACTGGCCGAAGAACTTGAATGGGAACCGCGCCTGGTCGAGAGCGCGCTCTACGTCATGCTCCTGTTGGGCGCCGTCCACCTGCGCGAACCGCGCGAGCGCCAGGGCGAACTGTTTGCCCCTCTCGGCCTGGAGAGCATTGATGCCGACAGCGAGAGCGACGACCTGGACGCCACCGCCCTCGATGGCGAGAACCCGCTCGATCTCAGCATGCAGGACCATGCCGACGAGGACGAGGACGCGACCCTGATCGAAGGCCTGCCCTCGCTCCATGAGGCCGAGCCCGCGGATGAGCCCTCCTGGGATCAACCGACCGGCGAGAATCCCGCCGCCGACGACATGGACTTCCAACTTGAGGACCACGGCGAGGACGAGCAAGACACCGACCGCCACCCCGAGCCGGATGACCTGCTGGCCGCCTCGCTGGACGACATTGAGCTCGATCGAGCGGACGAGCAAGTGCCGGCACTGGCCGAAAGCGAGGTCATCGGCGAGCTGGAATTCGAGGATGAGGACGGGCTCCCTAGCACTGGACCTAAAACCGATATCCTGGCCGCCGCGTTGGACGACACCCTCGACGAAGAGGAACCGGAGGCCCAAACCGGCGAGGACGATATCTGGAACCAATTGAGCGAGCCGGCAGCGCCCGAGGAGGCGGAAGAAACGCCGGACGCAGAGCCCTCCGACCCCTTCGCCGACGAGCCCTTCGCCGACGAGCCCTTCAACGACGAACCCCTAGCAACAGACGGGTTTGACGATGGGGCCCCTTCCGTTCATGCCTTCGACGAAGAGCCCGATGAAGTCGGCGACGGCACCCCGCCGGGCGGCTTCGACGAGGGCGATGACGCCTTGGGACTCGACGCCCTGGACGATGCCGCCTTTGGCGATGAGGAGGTCGATGACCCCTTCGCCGAAGACGAGGTCGCCGCCGATCCCTTCGCCGAGCATGAAGACGATTTGGGTCTGGACGCCATGGACCAGGCCGCCCGCGAACTGGAACAGGAAGGTTTCGACTTCGACGAACCGGAGAGCCAATTCGGTGGCACCGGCACCGAGCTGGGCCAGTTCGACATGGTTGAGGATACGCCCAACTACACCGGTGAATTCAGCGCCGACGACCTTGAGGCCGCCATGCCCGATGCCGCCTTCGAACAGGCGCTCGCGGAAGAAGAGGACGTCCCCAGCAGCTACCTGCCGCAGTCTTTCGCGCAGGACGAGAACACCCCGCAGGCCATCGAAGAAGAGCCGGAGCCGCCCAGCGCCCGCGCCCGCGAGCAGGTCATCATGCCAAGCCGCCACGAGGAAGAGGATACCGAGGAGCCAGCCACCCCACCCAAGCGCCGCAGTGCCCTGCCCGCACTAGTCGCCGTCCTGATCTTGGCTGCGGCCGGCTTTGGCTGGTACAAGTTCATGGGACCTGGCGCCTCGAGCACAAGTTCCGCCCCGTCGGCCAGCGAGCAAGCGGCCAGTCAGCCCGAAGCCGAGCCGTCACAAAGCGAGGACCCCCAGATGCCCACCGAATCTGTTGAGGTCCCAAGCGATCAAGTCGCTGACGCGGAGCCCGAGCCCGCAAGCGCCGCACCTCAGGAATCCGAGCCCCCGCAAAGCCAAGCCCAAGCCGAGCCGCCCGTGAAGACCGAGCCGCAACCCGCGCCCAAACAAGAGAGCCCCAAGCCGGCCGCCAAGAACGAAGTGGTTGCCAAGACCGAGGCCCCCAAGGCGGTTGCTCAGCCCGCCAAGGCCTTCAGCGGCGACCTCGAGGCCTACGTCAGCGAGTCGCAACAGCGCTTCAAGGCCCAGGGAAAACCCTTTACGGTCGCCTTGCTGGTGGCCTGCGAGCGCGAGACCATCGACGAGTTCATGACTCATAACCCCGACCAAGAACTCTATATCTTCCCCAAAACCTTCAAGGGCCGCAGCTGTCACACGATCAGTTGGGGCAGCTTCGCGACCGAAGCGGAAGCCAAGGCCGCCCAGGATCAGGTGCCTGCCTCACTCAAGGTCGGCGGCACCATGGTCCAGAACAACAAGCGGTTCCTTTGAGAAGCCCAGCGCCCTGACCAAACAGGGCGCTCACCCACGCCATGAAACTGAGCGCCCGCTTCCCCTCATCGGGTTAGTTGGGCGCTTCGAGCTTTTTGAGCATCACCTTGGCGTTGTCGTTCCCCGGGTTCAGTTCCAGGGATTTCTTGTAGTTCCAGATCGCCAGTTCGCGGTCGCCGTGGTTCATGTAGGCCTCGCCCAGGCTGTCGTAGGTGTTGGCGCTCTCGGGAAAGGCCTCTACGTTGAGCTTGAAGATCGCGATCGCGTCCTCCAACTTGCGCTGACCCATCAGCTGATAGCCCAGGTTGTTCAGCATGGACTCACGCACACCTTCGGCCTTGCCAGGTTCCGCTTTGGCCTTGCGGTACAGCGCCACCGCGGCCTCCAGGCCGTGGGCGTCCAGCTCGTTGAGAAGCGTCAGCTCAAGCGGGTCCTCGAAGTCCCGCTTGAAGCCGTAGCGCCAGTCCGTCCATAGGTTATGGATCCGCGCGTTGACCGCCCAGCCATTGCTGCCATTGGTTACCAGAACCAGGCCATCGCCCGTCGCCGGCGCGACATTTAGTTCTGCTTGCCAGCCGCGATTGGAGCCGCCGTGACCGTTGAACGTCACCGACGGATTAGGCCGATCGACCGAGTAGCCCAGGCCATAATTCGGCGAGTTGGTCGCCGGACTCATCATCAGCTGGATCGTTTCCGGTTTGAGCACACCACGACCGGCCAGTTTGCCCTTGCCGTCGGCCAGCGCCGCACAGGCGAAGTGGGCCAGATCCTCAATCGTCGTGTGCAGACCGGCTGCGGCCATGGCAGTGAAGCGCGGGTTGGGTGTCTCGCCGCCCAGTTCGTTGTAACATTTGGCCGAGTGGGCCAAAATCGCCGGGCCGAGCGC
This sequence comes from uncultured Holophagae bacterium, assembly GCA_964423555.1. Lineage (GTDB taxonomy): Bacteria > Acidobacteriota > Holophagae > Acanthopleuribacterales > Acanthopleuribacteraceae > CAYRFM01. The sequence continues at coordinate 12,291 of CAYRFM010000003.1, forward strand.
GTAATCGCTGTTACTCATGCCGAGCGGCCCAAGTACCGACTTGCGCATGTAGTCCTCGAAGGACATGCCCGTCACTTCCTCGACCAGTAGCTGGGCAATGGTATAGCCACCACCCGAGTATTTCCACTTAGAGCCCGGCTCGTGAATGATCGTCACCGGCCCCGAGCCATTGGTGGCGCCATTGAGCGACGCGACAATACTCGGCAAAGTATCGTCGGGCCCAAACCCAGGGTATCCGTGGAGTGACAGCCCGGCCGTGTGGCTCAGCAGCCGCCGCAAGGTCACGCCGTCGGGATTGAAGTCGGATTTGGGAATCTGCCAGCGGGTCAGGTAGCGACTGACCGGCGCATCCAGATCCAACTTGCCCTCTTCGACCAGCTTCATCAGGCCCCAGGCCGCCACGGTCTTGGAAATCGAGCCAATATTGAAACCGGTTTCCGCCGTCACTGGCAGCGCCGCTGCCACGTCGGCCTGCCCATACCCGCGCAGGTAAATCACTTCGCCGCCGCTGATCAGTGCCACGCCTACACCGGGTACCCGGTATTTCGCCAAAAAGCCTGGCACCGTTGCGTCCAGCTTGCTCGTGAACACGCTCACATCCTGACCAAACGCCGCTACACCCGCCAAGAGCCCTAATAACAAGCCCCGCATCGCCGACCTCCCTGATTGAATGAGATAGTTACCCCCTATCGTACGAGTGCCAGGCGCTCCTGGTATGAGGATCGACCTGGCCCGCGCGGGCCAGGATGGGTGCGCCGCCCCTGCGGTGGGGCCTCAGATCGTCGAACGCCGCACAAAGAGCGCGGCCATCAGCAATAGCACCGTCATGGCGACCAGGCCCACGGGCGAGAGCACGGGCACCGTGGGTCCGCTGGATGCCAGGAACAGACGTGGCCCCGCAACGTGGCGCCCAAGGAAAGCCGATCGGCCAGCTTCGTCGGTGTAAACCTCGTTGGACAGGGCATCCGTCACGGCACAGACGCCCTGGTCCGCTATAATCGCCTAAGGCGCCTCTGTGAAAACCGCGGCAAAGCCACCGGCTGGCGTGCTCATATTGGTGGTCTGACCTCGGTACAAGCGCGCGGCGAGCAGTTGAATTTCGCTATCGTAGACATAGGCGCGCAAATCGGCTTTGAGTTGCGTCTCCGGCTCGCCAACCCGGACGGTGCGCTGGGACGGTGCTACTTCCGCTTGTGCCACATAGCCAGAGCCGACGATCTGCGACCAGACATTTTTAGTGAGCTTAGCACCGCGATACACGGCACGGCTGCCATAGCCGGTGACGGGTTTGAAGAACAGACCCTTGCGCTGCGCCCAAAGCGACTCGGCACGGGCCGGCGTGACCAGGACCGTCCTCGGCACCCCAGCGCTCAAGACCGCCACGGTCGCTTCGTCCAGACCGGCTTGGCGCAGCCAGTCGGCATCAGAAAGCAGCGTCAGATTGCGCTTGTCCCCAAAGCGCGCATAGGCGTTGGGAAACGGGGTGATCACCGCCGAGCCGCTTTGGTAGGCCTGGGCGAGGACCGCATGTTCGGGCTGTTCCAGATAAAAATCGCAAAGGCGGTTGTACACCAGGTCAATGGGCTCTCCCTTGTGGGTCAACAGGTCGCGCTCCATCTCAAGCTCGGAGGGGTCGACAATCACCGCTTTGATCCCATTTCGGGCAAAAAACTGTCGAAACAGGATGAACTCGGGGTAAAGACCTTGTCGTTCCGGTTGGGTGTCCACGATCGCCACGGTGCGCAGCGGTAGTGAACCTCGCTGAAGCTGCCACTCTCGTAAAAACATGCGCATGAACGAAGCTTCGATCTGCCCGGGGTCGACGACATTGAACAATGCCTGGGCAACGGGCGGGCAGCAGGCCCGTTGGGCGCGGGCCAGGTAGGCGTTGAACAGGGCGCCGCCAGCGTTGGTGTTGATTTCGATCAATTGCGGACCCTGTGGGCTCAAGTGCACGTCATAGCCGAAAAAAACGCCCTTGTGCGCACCGCCAGGCCGCGCGATTTCCGGCGCCCAGGCAGCCACCGCCCGCTCCCAGGCAGGAGTGCGGGCAGCGGACTCAATCGCCCTCACCAGGTCACCCAGCTGCGTCACATGGGCGCGGGAGACAAACAGCGGCACCGGTGCGAACAGGTTCTGCAGTCGCTCGGCCTGCTGGTCCGTATGACCTGCCGCGGCCAGGTCTGCGCTCAAAGCGCGGAAAAGGGCGTCGCGATCGAGCGTCACACAGGCGCATCCCTCGTTAAAACGCTCCACCAGGTGGGGGTCAAGCACACCCGCTAAAAAACCGGAACTGCTCATAGGGTACCTCCGCAGAGAGAGTATACGCAAGGTAGGCTCGGTTTTGTCCAGAGCTCAAGTGCTCCTTGGCGCTATGCGCGAGTCATTTCTCGATTGGCCGCTTCACGAGCTACTCGCAAGCTGCCCTGGATCAGGCCAACGAGCAAGCAGGATTCGATGTGACGGAGGAGCTCTTCAACCACAGACGGTTTGAGGTCGAACGAGCGGCCAACACAAGTGGTCCTTGGCTTTGAGATGTCTGCGAATATTGGGTAGTGACTAGCGTTCGAACCAGGGTTTCGGCAGGAAATCGTCGATCATCGTACCAACCCCCTGTCTTTTTGCTTCATTCATAACTATGGTGGCCACCGCCAAGTCCAGCACGCCCAGGCCGAACGGGCTAAAGATTCGGTGTTTGTCGGGGAGTGGGCGCGGTGCTTGCTCGCCCGTGAAGACATCGGCGATTTCGCATCGCACAAAGTCCCGGTGACCCACTTCCATTTCCGCCAAATGCAACGAGGTTCGGGCTCGCAGGGCATGCTCGAAATCATCGATCAGGTTGTCAGCCTCGAGTATCACATTTGGTTTGATATCACGCAGGGAGGTGTGCAGGATGACCGTGCTCTTGTCGCAGCCATCAAGGTTGTCAATGAACGGGTTAACAGCTGTTGTGGCCAGCGCTACGACATCGCAGTTGGCAAACACATCCTCCATTTTCGCGGCCTTTTGGAAAACCAGTTGGTCCGATAACTCGCTGCTTTTGCCGATAAACTGGGCAGCACGTTCGTCGCTAAGGTCAAATACCTTCACTGTGTCCAGCTCTGGTCGGGCCGCCAGCAAAAAACGGAGTGTTTCGTAGTTAATCAAGCCGCAGCCCACCAATCCCACCGTGCGAACCGGCAAGCTATCCCGCAGCGCATCGGCTGCGGCTGCGGCACTGGCAGCGGTGCGCTTGGCACTGATGATGGAGCTCTCCATATAGGCCACGGGGTAGCCAGTATCCGGAGAGTTGAGGGTTAATTGAGCGGACGCCCGCTCCATACCCAGGTCCAGATTCCCCGGAAAGGAGGCAATCCACTTGATACCCGCAATCTTGAATGAACCGCCTAGGTAGGCCGGCAACGCGATAATCCGTTCCTTTTCCTTATTGGGGAAGCGTATAAAACTGGAATGGGGCAGACAACTGTCTTGCCCACGATGAACCACGTAAGCGGTTTTGACGGCAGTCAGAATCGCCTCTTCCTTTCCCGTTAGCAACTCGTTTATTTGGTTGCCATTCAAGAGCAAAAACCCGGTCTGATTCATTCGCACTCCCTCCTCTCCAACTTTTCCTGAGTTAACCGGCTTCTTACCGGAGGGTTAACCAAACGTCAAGTGGGCGTTCACTTCATCGAAAAAGTCGGGTATCTGATCCCGCACCCACTGATCACAGAAGACGGTGTCCAAATAGCGCTCGCCACGGTCCGCAATGATCATCACACAATTAGCGCCCGCTTCGATGTGGGGGGCGTGTCGCAAAACAGCGTAAACAATACCACCGGACGAACCTCCCGCCATGATCGCTTCCTGCTTGAGTAGAATGCGACAACCGATCACGCTCTCCTTTGCGGAAACGTGGTAGAGACCGTCCCAAAGTCCTTCGCGCAGAATACTCGGCGGCTTGCCCGCTCCATGGCCGGGAATAATCCGTTTGGCTTGTTGGGTTGAAAAAATCAGACTACCCAGCGCATCCACAGCATACACTTTGGTAGGCAAATGGTTGGCCTTGATGTATTCCGCGCAACCCCGCAAGGTACCGCAGGTGGAAGTGGCACAAAAAAGGTAGTCCACCTTGTCGTCCAATGCCTTGGCAATCTCCGCCATGGTGCGGTGGTGGGCCATGGGGTTATCGTCGTTACCGTGCTGGTTGGGCCAAAACGAGTTGGGAATTTCCTGAAGCAACTGTTGCACTCGTTTGAGGCAGGCCTGCAACAACTCGCCGGACTCTGGGTCCGGTTGGTCAATGATTTCCACATGGGCGCCGAAGGTGCGCATCAATTTGATGTTGGAATCGTTGGCCCTCGAGTCCACGACACAAATGAAACGAAGGCCAAGACGGGCGCAGATTTGGGCTAGGCCAATACCGAAATTGCCGGAACTGCTCTCCACCACCGTGGTGGCCTTGGTGATTTCGCCCCGACGGGCTGCTTCCCGCAAGATGTTGAGGGCCGGCCTGTCTTTGACACTCCCACCTGGGTTGCTGAATTCACATTTGGCAAAAAGGTTAAATCTGTTATCGGGCATAAGTCGATCAAGGCGCACCAATGGAGTGTCACCTATAGCATTCAATATTCCCCCACTTAGGCAATGAACACTAAATTTTCCGTTTAGATTTTCTAACAAGAGCAGTCCTCAAGCTTTTTTAGAGTTTGACTTGGATCCACGATCAGGATGATTCCCAAAAAATCAGGCGAACCGTCCAAAACCCTGGAGGCTGCCCTGTTAAAGTGTACCACATCGACTTCTTCAGGTTTCGTAAAATAGGTCATTCTTGAAACCCCCGCAGTAACGGCGTCAAGAAAAATGTACCCCCCGACGTTTCGCGCTGTTAGGGCATGCCGGCCGCGTCATCTCAACATGAGTGTTGCACACCCCAGGAACAACCCAACACACCTGCTGAATCACCTGTATGATCAGGCCACCCAGCGAGTTCCCACTGGTCGTATTCACCTAATCAAAGGCCGGTGCCTACCTTGAGAAGTCCTTGCCGTCACAGAGATGAGGCCAGCTTCACTGTTCAGAGTAATTTCTCTCCTCATCAGATCTCAGACAGATGCCAAAATGGGGCACTTTACCGCAGAAACCCATTTTTCAACGCTTGACCTCCATCCAGAAATGTTGAATAATGGCCAGGGCATGGTTGCACCATGTTAGCCGGACATATCCAGCACGATTGCCACTGCCGTTGAAATATATAGCCCTTACACTTACGGATTTCAATGTGCAAGCTACAGTGTAGTCGCACTGTAGCGTGGTATTCCCGGATGATCCAGAACTTTGGGCAGAGGGTAAAAAATATGTGCACGCTTCTTCTTAATGAGAACGAAATTTCCGAAATTAACACTTTTGTCGACAACATCCAAAATAGCTACACCAATGTAGAAGACTTGAAATTCTCGGAGGATGTGGGTCTGCTTGCCCAAGAACTCCCGCGCCGCCTCCGCGCGGCGCTTCACGAGTTTCGCTTCAAGGAAGCTGGTAAAGGGTACTTTGTATTGTCCGGGTTTCCCGTTGACCAAGACGCTGTCGGCGCTACGCCCTCACATTGGGCACGAAGTGAGGAAGTTTCCACCACCAACCGGCACGAGATCTTTTTGATGCTCTGTGGCTCCCTTTTGGGCGACCCCCTCGCCTGGGCTACGCAGCAAGACGGTTCCTTGGTGCACAACATTCTACCCATGAAGCAGTACGAAAATGAGCAACTTGGCTTCAATAGCACCATGAATCTGGACTGGCACGTGGAAGATGCCTTTCATGAATACCGTGGTGACTACCTGGGCATGATGTGTATTCGCAACCCCCAACAAGTGCCCACCATGTTGGGTAGCGTCGCTGACATCAACCTCTCCAAGGAAAATCTGGACCAGCTTTTCGAACCGCAATTCTGCATCAAACCCGACAAATCACACCTCAAGGAAAACAACGACAAAAATCAGACTGACCCGTCCCTTGGCTCCAGCTTTGACATCATGGCCCAACATTTCGAAAATCCTGGAAAAAAGGCCGTCTTGTTCGGCAGCAAGGAAAGTCCCTACGTTCGTCTGGATCCCTACTACATGGAGGACCCCACCGAACCGGCCGCAAAAGAAGCCTATAATGACCTGGTGAGCCAGTTCGAAAACCAATTGTTTCCCCTGGTGCTCCAGGATGGAGACATTGTGTTTGTCGACAACTTTCGTATGGTTCACGGCCGTGCTCCCTTCCAAGCACGCTACGACGGTACAGACCGGTGGCTCAAACGCATTAATATTGCCCGCGACCTGAGAAAATCTCGCGATGCCCGCAGAGAAGCCTCCTGTCGCAAAATCGTCTAACAGAATTCCGGGGCGGAAGTGAGGGGCGCTTGGTCGCCCGAGCTTCCCGCCCCATTTGAAGCGATGATTGGCTCGTCACTTTCCAACAGAGTACACACACTCTAGAAACCTCCTGGGGGTCCCATGCCACTGAATTTGCCCAGAGTCCCACTTGAAGATTGGATGCGGGAATTCTATTTTTCCTGTGAATTGGACTTGGGCTCTTCCGGAATGGCTGTTTATTCCTTCCAAGAATTCAAACAGATTACCGGGTTCTCATTACAGGATTTGGAGAGCGTCACCTTTGACGACTCCCTTACCTTCGGCTGTAACCCCCTCCGCCAGGCGATTGCCGACAAATGGGGCGATGGCAACCCAGAATCTGTCGTCGTTGCCAACGGCAGCAACGAGATTGGCTTCTATCTGATGTACGCTCTTCTGGAACCCGGCGATGAAGTGATTGCCATGGAGCCGATCTACCACACGATGGACAATTTGCCCCAGGCCATCGGCTGCACACTGAAGCGATGGCCTATTTGTTACGAAAACGGCTGGCAACCCGACTTCGAAGAACTGGAACACCTGCTAACACCTAAAACCAAGATGGTCTCGGTTAACTTCCCCCACAATCCTACCGGTATCAGCCTCACCCCGGAACAACAGAATCGGCTTATTGACATGGTGGCAAGTGTTGGCGCTTACCTCGTCTGGGATGCCGCCTTCGAAGATCTGGTGCATGTTGGGGAACCACTACCCTCCCCACGCAAAAGGTATGACCGCTGTTGCACCATCTACACCATGTCCAAGTGCTACGGGATGCCGGGAAGTCGCCTTGGCTGGGCGCTTTGCCCTACCGAGGTTTTTGAGAACATGGCGCTCATTAAGGACTACACCAATCTCTACGTTTCGCCATTGATAGAGACGGTAGGACTCAAGGCGATTCAATATGCCGACCAGCTCATGGCCAATCGCATGGTCCAGGTAAGTGCCAATCTAGCACTTTTAGACCGGTGGATTCTTGAACATGATGCCTACCTGGATTGGGTTCGGCCAATGGGCGGCGTGACGGCTTTCCCGCGCCTGAAAAGCGGCGTACGTGCAGACACATTCTGTCGGGCGCTTCTGAAGCAAGAAGGGGTCATGATGGTGCCAGGAACTTGCTTTAAAAATCCACACCATGTTCGTTTAGGGTTTAGCGGACCACACGAGACTTTTCGGGAGGGACTCTCCAGGCTGTCTCGTTTTCTCCGCAACAGTTGAGTGCCCACAGGGCTGTGCAGTAGCCGCGGGGAGTACGCCCTGCATTGTTATCCCGAGGGGAAAAATATGAAAACGCCTCTTGCCTGCTTGTTCTTTTTGGTTTGTTCATCCATCCTTGCCCAACCCGAAGGTATTCAAAAGATCGGCACCCTCGAGGGAATTACTGAATACAAGCTGGACAACGGTCTCCGGCTGTTGCTGCGACAGGACGGAAACCAGGCAACCACGACCCTTTGCATTTTTTACCGCGTGGGCTCATGTTCAGAATCCTACGGACAAACAGGTAACGCCCACCTGCTGGAGCACCTCCTGTTCAAGGGTACCCCCAATCGCAAGAACATAGCAGAAGAGCTGACCCTGCATGGTAGCTTGGCCAATGGCATCACCGAGGTGGAAGGTACCTATTATTTTGAGACCTTTCTGCCCACAGATGAGAATCTCGACTGGGCACTATCCATGGAAGCCGATCGTATGTTGAATTCCTTTATCTCCGCAAAGGATCTTGAAACAGAGATGACGGTAGTTCGCAATGAGCTTGAGATCGCCGAAAACAGCCCTTCGTCTAACCTACGTCGGGCCGTCAATGCCACCGTCTTCCATTGGCACAACTACGGCAAGACAGTGCTGGGCAACCGCTACGATATCGAACATGTCGACATCGCCAATCTCAAAAATTTTTACACGACTTATTACCAGCCCGACAATGCAGTGCTGATGTTGGTGGGCAAAATCGATGAGGGCAAGGCCCTAGCACAGGTAAAGCACCATTTTGGGGCCCTCCCAAAACCCGCGCGAATCCTACCCAAGATGACCACCGAAGAACCGCCCCAAAGGGGCCCCAGAGAAGTCGCCGTTTATGGCCAGGACACCCAAAACCTGCTATCCGTTGTCTACCGTAGCCCTGCCGCTACGCATGAGGACACCGCTGCCATCGACCTTTTTTTCGAGACGATTACCGCGGCACCTTCGGGTATTCTGTACAAGAAACTAGTGCCCACAGGTCTAGCGATTGACGTTGAAACCGAGAGAATTCTGGGCAGTGAGCCTGGCATCTTCGGGGTACAGGTGAGTGTGCGCAGTTCTGCTAATATTGAAGCCGCTCGCAAGGTCATCATCGACACCCTCGAAAGTGGCGAGGCACTGCTTACCGAAGCGGAATTAAAGGCGGCTCAATTAAGGATTGCAAGAGATTTTGAATCTCTGATGAAGGGCGGACAGGTAGTCACGGTCCTCAGCAAGTGGGAAAGTCGTGGTGATTGGCGTCTGATCATGCTCTATCGCGACCGCTTGGCGGGTTCTAACCTGGATCAGGTGCATGCGGTTGCCAAGAAGTACTTACAACCCTCCAACCGCACCGTGGGTCGCTTTGTCGGCGACGTGCAAGATGCCCCTGTGTCCATGCCCCAAGTTCAAGATTTCAAAAACAGCCTGCCCGTTTTCACGGAGAGCACTGAAGTACTCCGCTCCGAGACCTTTGTGGCCACGTTGAAATCCATTGAGGAACGCGTGCAGCGCTTTTCAATCGGAGGAATCAGGCTCTCTCTTTTGCCTGTGCCTCGAGAACAACCCTCAGCAGAAATCAGCTTAAAACTGAATTACGGCAATATTAACTCTTTGAGAGGTCACCGTGTACACGGCATGTTGCTTAATAATATGTTTGGGATGGGTACCAAGCAGCGAGCATGGCAAGACCTTATGATCGCACTGGATGAATCGAGAACTCGCCTCAGCATTAGTGGCGAGGTGGGTTATACCGAAGCGATGGTGAAAACCCAAGGCGATGTGGCCACAGTCATTCGACTGATCGGAGAAATCATTCGCGAGCCCATCTTCGAGGAAGAAAACTTCAAGGCCCTCAAGGCCGAATTAGTTGATCTGCTCGCGTCAAGCAAAACCCAACCCGACAGCATCGCCCTGACTGAACTAGGACGCCTGTTCAAACCCAGGGACCCCCTGAACCCCTTCTATGAGGCCGGCTACGATGAAGAGATCGAGCATATCCAAAATGCAACATTGGCCGAGGTCAAGGACTATTACCAAGCATTTGTGGGTGCCTCCAACATGGAAATTGCCATAGCCGGTGACTTCGACCCGGAATCGGCAAAAGCCGCAGTCATTGCGGCCTTCGGCGATTGGGTCTCGCCCCAGCCCTTTGGTGAGTTGGAATTCGAAAAGCGCATCCTTGAACCCACTACCACAACCATCCTCACCCCAGGGAAAGCGAACGCCATCTTTTTGGCACAAACGAATTTCCCTCTGTGGACCGGCCAACAGGAATACCCTGCCATACTGTTAGCCGACTTTATGTTGGGTGGGGGCTGGCTGAACTCACGACTCGCCAACCGCTTGCGCCAGAAGGAAGGCCTGAGCTATTCCATTTTTTCGGTGTTGGACGTTCCCAAAAAGCAAGGCGTTGCATCGCTGACTGTAACGGCCAAGTGTGCTCCAGAAAATATGCCCCTCTTGGAACGCGCCTTCAAGGAGGAAGTGACCCGTATCTCCGAGGATGGATACACCCAAGAGGAATTGAACAAGGCTCGAACAGGGCTGCTTCAGGAACGGGCCTTGGCACTCACCCACGATCGCACCTTGGTCAGTACACTCCGGGACTTGAGCGGCAAAGGACAGACCTTTGAAGAAGACCTGATATTAAACGAAAAAATCACGAATCTGACCCTTGAGGATGTCAACCGCGTGGTCCGCGAATTCTTGAATGTCAACGCCTTCACCCTCGTTAAGGTTGGCGATTTCCCATCGCAACCCTGAGAATGGGATCCCAGCCCAAAATCGGCTGATTATTGAGCAACGCCAGCATACAACATGTTATGCTGGCGTATTGAAGACCAATGTCCAAGGTATTTGTTTCATGCTGTTGGGGAGAAAAATGACAGAACAGAAATTATTTCTCAAGCAAAATGTGTTTATGGAGCCACTGGTAAATCATTGGTATGCCTGGGGCAACTTGATTCCGACCCACACTTATGCCATGACCATGCTCAACCTCCACAGCAAGACCATGGAATCCTATATCCAGTCTCCGGAGATGCATGAGCGTGCGGTCAACAATCCTAAAATGTTGGGTGGACCCTTTATCAATTTACCCGGCGACCAATCCGGGCTGATTAAGGACCTTTTAAAACGAACATTGGAGGCAGAGGCGGATCTGGTTGCCTTTGCCCGCGCAGTCAAGGCACTGGATGAAATTTTGCGCACAGAGGCATTAGGTGCTTCCCTTCAAGAAATATATGAAAGGGTTCCCCCCGAGCTCCAGGGCTTCGTGGAGCTCGGCTACGATCTCAACAGTCACCCGTCCATCCGCTTTATCGAAAGAATGTTGTACCGAAGCCCGCTCCATCGTGACAGCCGACAGTCTATCCGCCTGTCCATCAACCAAGAGGACTACCGCTCTTTCCTGCTGACTTCACCCCTGTTTGCCGATGATACCCATTTGCACTATCATATACCCTACGCATCTGAGTCTCTGGACCGTTTGTTCCGCATGAAATGGGAATCTGCACCGCTTGCCAACATCGCTGAATTCATGCCGGAAGATGCTGCGCAACAGTCCTTTTTTCACAGTCTCTTCACCACTGAGGCACCCGCATTTCGCCACGAAGGTAAGGCGGCCCTTGGCACTCAGGTGCGAGTACGCTATTTCGGTCACGCAGTATTATGCATCGAATCCAAGGACGTCACTATCCTCACCGACCCCGTCGTCAGTTACTCGACACCCAATACGATCGTACCGCGCTTCACCTATGAAGACCTTCCCGAGGTCATTGACTATGTGCTGATCACCCACAACCATCAGGATCACATCCTTTGGGAAACTCTGATACCTCTTCGTCATCGCATCCAACACATCGTGGTCCCAAAGTGCAGTGGCGGCTCCCTACAAGACCCCAGCATTAAGCTGATGTTGGAGGCAACCGGTTTCAAAAGCATCATTGAATTGGACGAGATGGAAGAGCTGCCCATTCCCGGTGGTTTCATTACCGGCATCCCCTTTTTTGGCGAACACGGAGACTTGCATATCCGCTCAAAACTGGCCTACCACTTCCGCATCAACGGTCGAACTTTAATGGCGGCGGCGGACAGTAACAACCTCATGCCCGAGGTTTACACCTACGTTCGCAAGTTCTTCGGACCGGTGAAAGCGGCCTTTGTCGGCATGGAATGCGCTGGGGCGCCATTATCCTGGCTGTATGGTCCCTTGCTCACCCAACCGCTCGGCCGCAAACAGGATCAGTCGCGCCGCTTGGACGCGTCCAACTTTGAGAAAGCCTACCACATGCTTAAAAGCTTGGAATCCGAAGAAGTGTACGTTTATGCCATGGGCCAGGAGCCCTGGCTCAAGTTCGTGTCCTCCATCACCTATACTGACGAATCAACACCGATCGTAGAATCCAATAAGCTCATCGAGCGACTAAAAAGCGAAGGGCGCTCGGCGGAGCGCCTTTTTGCCAAAAAAGAGATTTATCTTTAGGACCCCTTTCAACCCATTGCCAGAAAGAAACTTGGGTGCGTTCAGTTCAAACGCCCCCAAGTTTGATCATTCCAGCACGATCTCGCGACCTCGAGGGCCATCGTAGACTTCGGGGTTTTGGACCACAAATGCATCTACTTGATTGAAGGGAAGGAGTGCCACACCGGGCCGGTCATCATTGAAAGTGGTTACGTAGGCATTTGTACCATGAACGCCCACGATCCGTGTAGCCGCTTTCCACGAGTAGGGCATATCCACCTGTTCGCCCTTGAGGTTGAGAGCCATGGGATAGTCGTGATCGTCGGGATTACCGCGCCACAGGTTGAAAAGTAGCGTGTTATTAGGGCCCCAAACCATATTCCGAATTACGGGGAAATGGGAAGGGAAGTTGGCCTTCACCTCAAAACCATTTCTTTTCATGCGCTTGATCAGGGGTGCCATTTGCATGTTCCCCCAATCGGTATCAAACGGAATGCGCGCCTGACGCCTGCGCAGAGTGCCGACCTGCTTCTTCTCGGTAGCGCTAAAAACTTTGACCTCGAACTCCTCTGAATCCACCAGGTACACCCGCTCGCCGGCCGGATCCACAAGCATGATGGGCTTGTCGTTGATAGGGTTGAACTGGATGATGCGCGAGCCGTCTTGACCCATATAGGCTTTCTTCGCAAGTTTGTACAATGACTTGCGCTCAGAGAAATTATTGTTTGCCCAGCCAAGTTCAGCCGCCGTGGTGGGGCCAGCCTGATCCCAGGAACCAAACACCCAGCCTGTTTTCACCTTGCCCAGGCTTAACTCCTGGGAGGGCAGCTTCACCCTGTCCTTAAACTTGCCGTCCGCACTGAAGATGGTAAAGGAAGCTTCTGAAAGATCGAACACGAAAACCTGATTATCCTGGAAGAAAAATTTGGTCGGGTACACAAACTCGCCAGGACCTTTACCTTTAGCGCCAAATTTACCGATAACCTTGCCCTTGGCATCGTGGATTTCGATGTAGGCATCCTTGAAATTGAGCACATAAAAGGAACCATCAGGGCGTACGAAAACTTCGTCCAGGCGGAGTGGTTGATAAAGCTCGGCCTTGGAAATTTCCCACAAGGGCTTTACCTTGTCGCCTCCCCATGCGCATCCGGCAATAAGTAACATGGCAATTAGTTTTATCTTCATTTCTCTTCCCCTTTGACTAGTCTGTAGTACAGGCTACCCTTTTAACAAGGGCCATCATTGTACCACAGTCGAACTTACGAATCCCAAGCGAATTCTCTTCATGTCTCTTCATGTCTGTGGGCGGCCATAATGCATCTCGAGAGGCAGGCGTAAGGCGACAAACAGTCGGAGCGAGGACCAATAGCCTGGGCGTCCCCATAGACGACGTCATTCGTCGCAAGCTTTGGCGACTTGCGTCACACTTTTGCAAAGCTAATGCTTGACCACCGGTAGCCATCTGGGACCCAAGTAACCGACTCACTTAAAAAAGATGTTCCTCAAAGCTCTTTTGACACCTAGGTAATGATTGGCAAACCAGGAACGCTCCACTTCCATCAAGACCTGGAAGGAGTGCATCATGAGTTCCGTGTTGCCGAGATGCTGTCGCCAGCCAGGCATCCAGGGGTAGCTATCTTCATGGTAGGCGATGCTTGGATCATCAACCTTGCGCAGCAAGAATGCATAGAGGTCCTTTTGCCCCTGCGTCGCCAGGGGATTATCTGCGAATGGCTGCGAACTCCGGTTACGCCGTAATTTCTCACTCACAGCTCCAACCATCCGCGAGACACATTCCTTATCTTGAGCCTTGTTGCATTGTTGATCCAGAAAATCGGACAGTTTCAGACACTCCTCCTCGGGATTGGCAACCAACCGTTCGTAATTCACAAAGCATACCTTCCGGAGACCCCCGCTGTCCCTAAGCACCATCTTCAGCAGACACTCCCATCGCAACAGCGCGCCGGCGGTTATGTCGATTTGATCACGATACCCTTCGGGAACGCGAAAGCGATTCCAAGAAACCGCCGAATCGTAGGGGTTTCTCACTGGAATCACATACACCACATCCCCAAGGCGCTGGTCTAGCCAAGGCAACATAGTGGCCAGGTGCGGTTCTTTCCAAAACCAGGGTCTTCCTTTGGCGGCCATATTTTCAACTAACTTGTCGAACCAACGGGAAAATTTAGGTGTGTCCAATGTCTCAAAAAGGTGCTTCTGGAAATCCTCATGCCAGAACCCAACACCCGCCCCATCCATGGCGGCTCCGCTGAACTTCTGCATCTCCATATTCTCGAAATAACCATTCGGATTGCCAGCATCGCCCGGCGGCAAGTCCTTTGGATCCCCCCCATAAGCGCCCCAACAGGAGGCCAAGTTACCCAGAAGGGATGTTCCAGACCGATCCATACCGCAGATCAAAATGCTTGTGGCCAATTGCTCCCCCACACCCGTGCCTTGTCAGTCTAATATAGCAAATAGCACTCCCTAACGCTAGCCAGAGCTTACCCAGGGATAAGCAAGTTCGAGCTGAGCAAAGGGTTATCAGGCTGGGAAGCTCAGTTGTTGACGAAATAAATGGCGGCCCCGTTACCCCTTGCCAGCGCCAGCGTCACTGCCGGACAAGTGCCACACCATGCCAACTGCTCAACAGGGTCGGATGTCCTTGCCGAGGGTGAATGACCAGCATTTTTTTTCAAGCTTGCCACCAAACCATAGACATACTCGCACAGGATCAATATTTATGTATTTCAACCAATTTTGGGTTTTGGGGATTATTGCCTTGTGGTAACATAGTAATGGTAAGCATTGGGAAAGCGAGGCGTTATCTTGAACTGAAAAATGGATAAATAGGACGAGGAGAGCGGCTTCCGCACGGCCAGTGACGGAGCTTTTTTCCTAGAACTTTCGAGTCAGACGGAACCGTCCAATCATTTATGGGTTTTAATATGTGGATCTTACTGCATTTATGGCAGCTCTAACTCGCCATAGGACAAACGAAATTTAACAGGTGTAGCTTATGGATGTGAAAGGAAATGACTTAAGTGCCGGCGAGTCAATGGAAATCGCCGCGAACACCTTGGTCGAGGTGCTCTTGTGGCGCGCAAACCACCAGCCCACCCGCAAGGCGTTCGTATTTTTGGGTGGGCCGGACGGTTTAGACGAGTTGACCTACAGCGAACTTGATGAACGCGCCCGCATCGTCGCAGGTTTCTTGCAATCCTTGACCCGCAAAGGTGACCGGGTTGTATTGCTCTTCCCTCCGGGTTTACCCTACCTCGTCAGCTTTTTGGGCTGTTTGTACTCAGGCACCGTAGCCGTCCCCTTGTATCCACCACGATCTAATCAGAAGCTTGATCGCCTAGAAAGCGTCCTCAAGGACAATGGCGCCCGCCTCGCACTCACCACCTCTGTCTTGGAACCTGCCATCCAACAGTTTGCCCAGGCACAGGAAAATGTGCTCGACACGCTCACCGTCACATCTGTGGAAAAGTTGGCCTCTGAATACGGCAAGGTTTGGCGGCTGCCTGATCTGCAATCCGACGACCTAGCCTTCCTCCAGTACACCTCCGGCTCCACGGGCGCCCCCAAGGGAGTCATGGTCAGTCACGGCAACTTGATGCACAATGAAAAAGCCATTGCAGGTGCATTTGGGACCAAAGGTGACGATGTGTGTGTAAGCTGGTTGCCCATGTATCACGACATGGGTTTGATCGGCACTGTGCTGCAGCCCATTTACAAGGGCTTCCTGTCAGTACTTATGTCCCCGCTAACCTTTGCCCGGGATCCCCTGTGCTGGCTAGAGGCCATTGCACAATACCGAGCCACATTGGGAGGCGGCCCCAACTTCTGCTACAGCCTGTTGGCGCAGAGACTGGACGAGGAACGCTTGGCCGGTCTGAATCTTTCCTCCTGGCGCGTTGCCTTCAACGGTGCAGAACCTATCCATGCTGCCACCCTCACCGTTTTCACAGAGCGCTACGCGCCTTACCAATTTAACCCCAAGGCATTTTTCCCGTGCTATGGCATGGCAGAGGCAACCTTATTTATATCGGGCGCGGCCCTGGATGAACCGCCGACCATTGTCAAATATTCCAAACGGAGAATTGCCGAGCATTCAGTCCAGGAAATCGCTGCCGACGACGGCGACGCCATCGCCTTGGTTGGCTGCGGCATCACGGCACCCGATCATCGAGTAGTAATTGTAGACCCGGTCACCTTAAAAGTTTGCCCACCAGAAACGGTAGGCGAAATTTGGGCTTCCGGCCCTAGCATAGCCAAGGGTTATTGGAGAAATGAGGAACTTACCCGGTCCCAATTCCAGGCTGAGCTCGTCGACAGCGAGGAAGGGCCCTTCATGCGCACAGGCGACATGGGCTTTTGGGGCAAGGGCCAGCTCTTCGTAACCGGCCGTCTTAAAGAAATGATCATAATTCGGGGGAGAAATTACTACCCTCAGGATATCGAACACACTGTCCAACAGGCACACCCGGCGCTTCAACCCGGTGCCGGCGCCTCGTTCTCTGTGGAGGCTGATAACAACGAGGAACGTCTCATTGTAGTTCAGGAGCTCAAACGCGCTCACCTTCGGAATTTTGACACTGCGGAAATTGTTGACGCGGTACGTCGAATTGTGGCAGAAAAACACGAACTACCCGTCTACAGCGTGGTTTTAGTGAAGCCGGGACAGGTCCCCAAAACCTCTAGCGGAAAAATTCGCCGCAGGCATTGTTTCGACCTTTTCACCAGAGGGGAACTAGATGTTCTGGCCTCAAATGTTCTTGTCGCTGCCGAGGTCGCCGACCTCGCGATTGCCGTGAGCGCTGAAGAATTGGCGATTGCTCCCCCACATCGACGAGCAGAACTCCTCTTGAGTTACCTGCGTTTTCAAGTCGCGGACACACTCAACCTGAGTATTCATGAGGTAACCGAAGACCGCAGTATCACCAGTCTGGGCTTGGACTCACTGCGAGCCATTGAACTACAACACCGGCTTAAGCTCGATTTGGGGCTCACCATTTCTTTCGCCGATTTTCTCTCTGGCATAACCATCGGCGCGCTTATCGAAAAGTTACGCAGTGGAAAAATGGACGTGTCCACGCCACAGATCAATGTACCCAGACCAGGCACGCCGTTTCCCCTTTCCTATAACCAGCGATCTCTATGGTTCCTGCACAAACTGGATGCGAGTGGCGCTGCTTACCATGTATTTTTTGCCGCGAAGATACACCAGGGCTTTGATGCGGTCGAACTGAAACGCGTTTTGACCGTACTACTAGCGCGCCACCCGCAGTTGCGCGTTACTTTCCACGAGGAACAGGGCGAACCAGTACAAGTTGTGCAGAACGACTCGGTTTTGCCACTGGAAATTCACGACGGTGCTTCTTGGTCTCCCCAACGCATGGACGAGTTTCTTGAAAACCGGGCGCACGCCCCCTTCGCTTTGGAACACGGACTGCCCCTACGGGTGACCGTTGTCACCACTGGTCCCCAATCGGCGGTGGTCCTGTTCAACCTTCACCACATCGTGTGCGACATGTGGTCGGTATTAGTATTAATGAATGAGTTGGGCTTGTGTTACGGAGTGCCCGAGAGCCGCCCGATGAAACCTCCACGCGATTACTTCCATCACATCGAAGACCAGAGGGCCTTTGTTAGCAGCGAAGAGGGCGGTCATGCACTTGCTTATTGGCGAGGTTTGGAGTCGGCGGCTCACACTCTGCAGTTGCCTCTGGACCGTGTTCGGCCCCGGATCCAAACCTACCGAGGTAAAACCCAGCCGTTCTCCTTGGATCAATTAACAACCCAGGCGCTGACCAGGCATGCGCATGAGAAGGGCGTCACCCTTTACACGCTGTTGCTTGCAGGCTTCCAAACACTGCTTCATCGTTACAGCGGGCAGGACAACGTGCTAGTGGGCAGCCCCTACGCGGGCCGCTCAGCGGGGTTTGGCGACACCGTCGGATTCTTTGTCAACCCGGTGGTAATGCGAGCTGACTTTGAAACAGATCCCAGTTTCAACCAGCTGGTTGAGCAAATTCAGCAGGGCGTAGTGGAAGCGCTTCGCTACGGTAACTACCCCTTCCAACTTCTTGTGGACCGTCTCAACGTAGTTCGGTCACCGGAAATGCCGCCGCTATTTCAAGTTATGTTCATTTTGCAGCAGCCACATATGCTGGCAGAGAGTGCTGCCTTCATAGCCAACGAACCCTGCGCGCAGGTGAGTCTAGGCGCACTAGAGTTATCCCCATACCCGGTTGTCAAACATGCCGCGCAATACGACCTAACCCTGGCGATGGTCGAGACTGCCACGGGCCTTAAGGGCAGCATTGAATTCAATTCCGACCTTTTTGAACAGCCTACCATCGAGCGCATGAGCCAGCATTTCAGCACCCTCCTCAGTGAGGCAGTGACCCAAGCGGACAAACGCGTGTCTAGACTCCAGATTTTGTCCGACCAACAGCGTCAGTTGCTGCTTGACTTGGCGGCAAATGAGACCGTGCCGACCGAGGCTGCAACCTTTTGTTTCCAACGTTTTGCCGCCCACGTCAATCAGCATCCAAAAGCGGTCGCACTTTCAGGACGTCGTGGCGACCAATGGCTCACCTATACCTACCGTGAACTCGCCACCCTCACCGCTCATCTGGCTGCAACCCTTGCCCAACGTGGACTTGGGCCGGGCCAAACTGCAGCTATTTTCTGCGAGCGAGGAGTGGACATCGTAGTGGCCATGCTAGCTATCCAGGCCAGTGGCGCTGCATACATACCATTGGACCCCAATTATCCTGAAGAACGCATTGTTTACACCATCGGTGATGCGTGCCCAGCCCTCATCCTTTGCGGCGCATCGGTTGCAGCTCGTCTCCCTGTAGGCGACACCTTGTTGATTGATGAGGTTCTGAGTCTCTCGCCGCCGGCCCTTGAGCTACCCAAACCCGTGCAGAGCAATCATCAGCTTTCCCACATTATTTATACCTCCGGTTCCACTGGCAAACCTAAGGGTGTGGCCATCCGCCAGGAAAGTGTGGCCGCTCTTTTGGCCTGGATTGGCGGTGTCTTCTCCGAACGTGACTTGACAGGAACACTGGCATCCACCTCCATCTGTTTCGACCTTTCGGTTTTTGAAATATTTGGTCCATTGACCCACGGCACGCAAGTGATTGTGGTGGAGGATGTACTTTCCCTCGGGGCCTGCCCCTTTGCCCATGATGTAACCCTGATCAACACTGTTCCCTCCGCAATGAATGAACTGCTCGGTTTTGGCGAGTTGCCGACTTCCGTGCGCGTCATCAACCTAGCGGGCGAACCATTGCGAGCCGACCTGGTTCGTCGCATTTACCAACAAACTCAGGTAGCGCGTGTGTACAACCTGTACGGTCCCTCGGAGGACACGACTTATACCACGTTTGATTTAGTTTCGGCAGAAGATCTTGGTGAACCCACCATTGGCCGGCCGATCACTGGTTCCCATGTGCATGTTTGCGATCGTTACTTGAGCTTGGTTCCCGCTGGCCTGGTCGGTCAATTGGTGGTAGGTGGCCGGGGCCTTGCCTCCGGCTATTACGGTCGCCCAGCCCTGACCGCAGAACGCTTCGTACCAGATCCAACCGGCTGGGAGCAAGGCGCGCGCGTTTATTTGACAGGTGACCTTGGGCGCTATCTCTCTAACCGTCGACTGGCCTATCTGGGTCGTGTGGATCATCAAGTCAAACTGCGAGGATTCCGCATTGAATTGGGCGAAATTGAGGCCCGTCTCACGGAACACCCTGACCTAGAAGCGGCAGTGGTGGTGATGTGCGACAACCGAGCCGGTGAGCCGCGCCTCGTGGCCTATGTGCAGCCGACCGGTACGGCCCCGAAAGTGGCAGAACTGCGTGCCCATCTCAAGGAATCGCTGCCCGAATACATGGTACCCTCCACATTTGTGGCCTTGAATCGCTTCCCCCTCACGCCCAACGGCAAGGTGAACCGCAAGGCACTGCCGGAGCCTGCCGACGACGATTACTTGCTTACCAGCACGCCGATTGCTCCGCGCACGCCCCTAGAAAAAATGCTCAAAGACATCTGGTCCCAACTGCTGGGGTTGGACCATTTTGGCATTCGGGATAGTTTCTTTAACCTTGGGGGCCACTCTCTGCTGGCAACCCGGCTGGTCTCGCGCATTCGCGAAGTGTTCCAAGTAGACGTACCCGTTGCCTCCATTTTCGTCAATCCTACCATTGCAGAATTGGCCGCTGAATTAGATGGAGCCCACCACCCCAGCAGACAGCATACACCCTTCCTTGCGGTAGATCGCACTCAGGAAATACCAGCGTCTTTTGCCCAGAGCCGCATGTGGTTTTTGTCCCAGTTGGAAGATGTTGGATCCGCCTATAACATGGTAGCGGCAATCCGCATGCAGGGTATCTTAAGTGTACCCGCCCTCACTTCTGCTTTAAAAACCCTGGTTGCACGGCACGAAAGTTTACGCACAAGGTTCAAAGAAATCGAAGGGATGCCCTATTTGGACATTCATCAGCTTGGGGACGACAACGAGCAGCACAATCTTGGCGCGGGGATCGCTCTGGTCCATACGGACTTGCGTTCCCAAGCCGAGCCGGAGAAGTACTTCGATTCATTGGCTAAGGAAGAGTCAGGTCATATTTTTGACCTAGCCCACGGACCTCTCTTTCGTGTCAATCTGATAACGCTGGCAGAAGATCACCACGTGTTGTTGGTGAACATGCACCATATTATCTCGGATGGTTGGTCGCTAGCGCTATTCATGGAAGAGTTGGTAACAGGCTATACCGGTAAACTGACGGCGGAGCCGCCAAGCTTTTCCTACGCCGACTATGCCTGGTGGCAAAGAGCCAACCTTTCCGGCACCATGGCAGCCGCCGCTAGGGATTACTGGCAAAAACTATTGGCGGGGAGTCCCTCGCTGTTACAACTGCCCCTCGACCGGCCTCGGCCCAGCCGACAGACCTACCACGGCGCCGTCCTCCGAAAATTGATAAACCCTATCCTATCAGATGGTTTCAAGCGATTTTGCCGCGAGCATTACAGCACGCCCTTTATGGTGGCACAGGCCCTGTTTGCCGCGATTCTCTCACGATATTCACAACAGACTCGAATCGTCATCGGCTCACCGGTTGCCAACCGTAGCCATCAGACGCTGGAAGGCATTATCGGCCTGTTCGTCAACACCCTTGCTCTGCCAATTGATGTAAATCGCACTCAAAGCTTCTTACAGTTAATGACCGTCGTTCGCCATCTCGATCTTGCCTCCTTCCCACATCAGGAGCTCCCCTTTGAGCAAGTCGTGGATAGGGTGGTACCCCATCGCAACCTGAGTCACCATCCCATTTTCCAAGTGATGTTGATTGTGGACGACGAACCCGTAGCCACTCATCAGCTGGAAGGGTTGGTCATGGTACCGTTTGAAATCGGATCCGCAACCGTCAAGTTTGACCTTACCCTGTCGTTGAGACTTTTGAGCTCTGGTGTTGAAATGTCCATGGCATACAACACGGATCTTTTTGAGTCGGCCACAATCGTTCAGATGATGGGCCATTTCACTCATTACCTCCAACAAGTGATGACGGACCCTAACCAGCGCATCGACGACTTGATCCTGACGACCGAGGAAGAGCGGCAACGTCTTCTTAATCTAGCCGACGGCGGCAGCTGTCCCTATCTTCACAGTTCCCAGGCTCATCGCCTTTTCGAAACATTGGCGACTGTAAATCCAAACTTACCCGCGGTTACAGCAAGGGTTGACGATGATTGGGCTTCTTTGACCTATCGCGAATTGAATCAGCGAGCCAATCAGTTGGCACACGCACTTAGGGCGAGCGGCATAGAGCCGGGTCATAAGGTAGCGATTTTGATGCATCGGCACATGCCGATGTTGATTGCCATACTGGGTGTACTCAAGAGCGGTGCCGCCTATGTTCCGTTGGACCCCGAATACCCCCAAGAACGCATCGACTTCACCCTTGGCGACGCACGCCCAAGCGCGATTTTGACCCTTGCAGGGATTGAGCCCTCCCTCCCTCAAACCAGTGCGAAGGTGCTTTGTTTGGATCGCGACTGGCATGACTTGGTAGCATGCCATTCAATAGAAACGCCGATGCTTCCCATTAACCCCCACGTTTCTCACATCATTTACACATCCGGCTCTACCGGTCGCCCCAAGGGCGTGGCCGTTCGCCATAGCAGCGTTGTGGCTCTCCTTGCCTGGGTGAAGGAACATTACTCGATTGAGGATCTCGCAGGTGTGATGGCTGCTACCTCCATCTGCTTTGACCTCTCTGTGTTTGAAATTCTAGGCCCGCTCGCTTTCGGTGGCCAAGTGTTTCTCGCAGAAAACGCATTGTATTTGCATGAAATGCCTTGGAAAAACCAAGTCACCCTGGTTAACACAGTTCCCTCGGCAATCACCGAACTCCTGCGGCTGGGCAATTTGCCATCCGCGGTGACAGTGGTCAACCTAGCTGGTGAACCCCTGCGACGGTCACTGGCAAACCTTATCTACGCCCAACCGTTCGTCAAACGTCTCTATAACCTCTACGGTCCGTCTGAGGACACCACCTACAGCAGTTGGCGTCTCGTTGAACGAGACAGCCGGTCTGAACCAGAAATTGGTAGGCCCATCACCAATACCCAAATTTACATTCTTGATAACCGATTGCGCTTGGTTCCCAGAGGGGTTCCCGGCGGCTTGTATATCTCAGGGGCAGGTCTGGCTATAGGCTATGAAGGGCGCCCTGGGCAAACTGCGGAGCGCTTCCTGCCCAACCCCTTCGCCCAAGGTCACGGTGGGCGCCTGTATGATACTGGCGACCTTGGAAACCAATTATTGAGTGGTCAAATTCAGTATCTGGGCCGTTTGGACGGACAAGTCAAGTTACGCGGATTCCGCATTGAGCTGGGGGAGCTTGAGGCAAGGCTCAGCACGAGTGCCCAAGTGCGGGACAGCGCCGCAATGGTGCGCACGGACGCCCACGGTCAGCAACACCTTGTAGCCTATGTTACCACTACAAAGGACGCGTTCGACGCCGATGAGCTCCGACGTGAACTTGGGGAACAGCTACCAGCCTACATGATTCCGGCTGGGATTGTCTTGCTGGAAGCAATGCCGTTGACCCCCAATGGCAAGGTTGACCGCCGCGCGTTACCCGAGTTCCAGCCCGACGACCGAGCGTCCGACGCTTGTGGAGGCGAACCTCAAGGAACTACCGAAAAGCTGTTACACGAAATCTGGTCCAACCTCTTGGACGTGACGGTCATTGGCCGTCTTCGGGATTTCTTCCAGCTCGGTGGCCATTCTCTGCTTGCCACGCGCATGCTCAGCCGTGTTCACGAGAAATTCGGTGTGCGTTTACCCCTGCAGGAGGTCTTCTCCCAGCCGACCATCGCTCGCCTGGCCAAATTAATCGACGAAGCGCAAGGGTTATCCGTAGATGAGATACCCCTGAAAGCGATTTCCAGAGACAAACCCTTGCAGGCGTCTTTTGCCCAGAGCGGTTTGTGGTTCCTCAATCAACTCGAAGGCCCTAGCAGCACATATAACATGACGGCCGCAGTACGCCTTGAAGGCTGCATTGACAAGACGGCCCTGGTTCAGGGTCTCGCGGCGATCATTGCGAGACACGACATCTTGCGCACCTCTTTCCCGGCACTGAGCGGGGTGCCAGTTCAAGTTGTCACCCCTTCCGAAAACCCCATAGGGTCATCAGGCCATCTAGGTGCCAGCATCCACCTCCATGAGCGAGATTTTTCAACGACAGGCGATCCTGAAGAACAATTCCAAGCTCTGGCCCGACTGGAAGCTGAAACCGTTTTTGACCTCGGCAATGGGCCACTGATTCGCACCCATTTGGCCAAGTTAGGTGAAGACCTGCATGTGTTGTTAGTGGTCATGCACCATATCATTTCAGACGGGTGGTCGTTTGGTATCCTGGTGTCGGAGTTGGCCGCCAACTACCTCCGCGGGCTCGAAGGCAAACCCTTGAATGAGACCCCGCTTGCCGTGCAATATGCAGATTTTGCTGCTTGGCAACGCAAGGTACTACCTGCCCTTGTCGACGAACAAAGGGCTTATTGGAAGACCCATCTTGCCGGAGCGCCGCCGTTGTTGACACTGCCCTCCGATAGGCCCAGAAAAGCGGTAGCCAGCTCTCGGGGCCGAACTGAACGGCTCAGCTTGAACCAGGCACTGAGCCGCGACCTGCACCAACTCAGCGGCTCTTCCGGGTCCACGCTGTTCATGGTCATGCAAGCCACCTTTGCGACCCTATTGAGCCGCTACAGCAATCAAGACAAGGTGGTAGTGGGTACACCGGTGACCACCAGAAACCGTCGTGAACTAGAGTCCTTGATCGGATATTTTGTCAACACCCTGCCCTTGTGCATCGACTTTGAAGGCGACCCCACATTTGAAGAACTACTCAAACGCGTGCGCCAAGTCAATGTGGGAGGCTTTCGCAACAGAGACATCCCCCTCGAGCAGATTGTTGATTCTCTCGGTCTGTCTCGCAACCCCAGCTACAACCCTGTATTCCAGGTGATGTTCTCCTTGGAAAGCGAGCCCGTGACCACTACGCTCATGGGTGACTTACGCCTCAAACCCCTTCGAATCGATCAGCATACTGCCAAGACCGACCTGATCATGCTGCTGTCTGACGACGACGATGGCATTCACGGTTCGATCAACTTCAGTACCGACTTGTTTGACACCGCCACCATCAGCCGCATGATCGAGCACTTTCAAATTCTGCTGACAGGTGCGGTCGCATGTCCTCGAATGCGTGTATCACAGCTGCCTATCATGAGCGATATGGCCCAGCAGCGCCTGCTCTACGCCTGGAACGACACCTTTGCGCCCCTTCCCAAGGCAGTCATTTCTGTGCTTTTTGAGCGTTGGGTGGAAAAGCAGCCCGATGCCCTGGCCGTAGTGGCGGAGGATCACGCCGGCGCCCTCTCCAGCCTCACATATGGAGAACTCGATGCACAGGCCAACCAACTTGCCCACGGCCTTTTGGCCCGAGGTTTACGTCCCGGAGACCTAGTGGGTGTTGCTCTTGAGCGCGGCACTGACATGCTGGTTGCGATCATGGCGATTCTGAAAGGCGGTGGTGCCTATCTCCCCTTAGACCTCACCTACCCTGAGACCCGTTTGTGCACGATGCTCCAAGACGCCCGTAGCAACTTGATTATCACCCGCACCGACGCGCCCCAACAGCTGCCTTTTTCCTTTGAGGGCATCGTGGATTTGGCCCAACCTGATTGGCTTACACTGCCCAAAACCACGCCCATGCTAGCCCTTTTCCCCGAGTATCTTGCCTATGTGACCTATACCTCCGGCTCAACTGGACGTCCCAAGGGCATTGCCATTCCCCAACGGGCGGTAGTGCGTCTGGCGGTTAATACCAATTTTGTAGACCTCAAACCAGGTGATGTGACCGGCCAAATAGCCAACATTGCCTTCGACGCCGCAACCTTTGAGCTTTGGGGCGCATTGCTCAACGGCGCACGAATGGCCGTACTACCTCAAGAGGTCATCCTTTCACCAAAAGCACTCGCCCAGAGGCTAAAGGAACACAAAGTCACCTCCATGTTCATGACAGTGGCCCTCTTCAACGCCACCATTGCGGAGGTTCCAAACGCGCTTTCCTCTGTGAGAGAGGTGCTGATAGGCGGCGAAGCCGTGGTGCCCAAAAGCGTCTTGAGAGCTGCCCAGTTTGGGCCGCCCAAAAGAATGCTCAATGGTTACGGCCCCACAGAAAGCACTACGTTCGCCGCTTGGCACACCATCACGGACGTCACAGAACAAACGACCAATATCCCGATCGGCAAACCCTTAAACAACACTACTCTCTATGTATTTGATCGCAACCTTCGGCCCGTGCCTCTGGGTGTTGAAGGAGAACTCTTCATTGGCGGGTTGGGACTTGCCCAGGGTTACTACAACCGACCCATGCTTACGGCTGAACGTTTTGTGCCAAACCCCTTTAGTACAGAGCACGGCGAGCGTCTTTATCGCAGTGGCGACCGCGTACGACACCTTCCCAGCGGAGCCTTGGAGTATCGGTCTCGCATGGACCACCAGGTTAAACTGCGTGGTTTCCGCATTGAGCTGGGTGAAATTGAAGCCGCCCTTGAAGCCATGGAACCCGTTAAATCTGCGGTAGTGGTGCAGAGCAGTGATACGGCGGGTGAAAAACGCCTCGTTGCCTATGTGATTCCTACCGACAATGCACATGCTCAAGCATTGCGATCGGACGACTATGGCCAACTCCGCGAGTTACTGGGCAAACAGCTCCCCTATTACATGGTGCCGTCGCTTTTCGTCTCCATGGAGGCCTTCCCGTTAACAGCCAACCGCAAAGTCGACAAGGGGTCATTGCCTGCTCCCGAAATAGTGGTGACTCAGGCCTACGTGGCGCCGGCCACGCAACTAGAGGAAGAGCTCCATGAAATTATGTGTCAGGTACTCGGCTTGGAAACAATGGGTACCACGGCCAACTTCTTCGACTGTGGCGGTCACTCCCTGTTAGCCACCCAAGTTATCTCCCGTGTAAGGGAACGCTACGGCCGCGACATCTCCTTACAGCGCTTCTTTATGGAGGCCACGGTCTCGGGGCTGGCAGCAGCGGTTACGGAATGCAACGGGGAAACAAGGCGAATTTTGCCTCCTCTGGTTTCAGTGGACCAAGATAGGGAACAGCTATCCTCTGCTCAGCAAAGGATCTGGCTGCATGATCAACTGCAAAAAACCACAACCTACACCATTTTCACCGCGTTGCACATCACTGGC
This sequence comes from uncultured Holophagae bacterium, assembly GCA_964423555.1. GTDB lineage: Bacteria > Acidobacteriota > Holophagae > Acanthopleuribacterales > Acanthopleuribacteraceae > CAYRFM01. The sequence goes on from CAYRFM010000003.1 coordinate 39,151, forward strand.
CCTTTAAACCGTGTCTTGATGGAAGAGGCCTTTTCCCAGATTGTGGGTCGTCACCACGTGTTGCGCGCGTCCTTCCCGGTCGAGAACGGCGTACCGCGCCAGGTATATGCCCCATACAAGGATATCGCCCTACCGACCCTCGATTTGACAGGAATTCCGGCGGTAAGTCGCCTTTCTGTTGCGCACGCACTGGCGGAGCGGGCAGCAGTGCGGCCGTTTTCCGTAGAGAAGGGCCCCCTTTTGTTTTTCAGACTGGTAACCCTGGGGCCGGCCGAACATGTGCTTTTGGTAACGATGCACCACCTGATTTCAGACGCCTGGTCCATCCGCATCCTTATTCGGGAGTTTGGTGAGATTTATCTCGCGCTTCATGAAGAGCGCAACAGTCAGTTACAGCACGTCCGCTTTCAGTACAGCGACTACAGCCACTGGCAACGTCGCTACCAGGACGGCCCATACTTGGATGCTCAGGTCCAATACTGGGTGAACAACTTGGCCGGCGCGCCCCAAGTGTTGGAGCTTCCTTATGACCATCCCAGACCTCTCGTACAGAGCTATCGGGGTCAATTGATTGATTTTCATTTAGATCGACAATTGACCGATTCTCTGACGGCCCTAGCCCGTGAGGCGGATGCCACTCTGTTTGTGGTTTTCCAAGCGGCCTTTTTTACCCTGCTCCATCACTACAGCGGCCAGAAGGACCTGCTGTTAGGTACTGTTATCGCCAACCGCAACCACGCCGACCTGGAAGACATTGTAGGTTGTTTTGTCAACACGCTGATCATGCGTTCCGATCTGAGTGGGGACCCCTCATTCAAGCAATTGTTGACGCAAGTACGGACCAATACCCTGGAGGGAATTGACCACCAGGAAGCTCCGCTGGAGCTGGTTGTGGAGGCACTCAAACCTGATCGGAACATCAACTTCAATCCATTGTTTCAAGTGATGCTCGTGCTGCAAAATGTCGGCGAGGAAGACCATGGCATAGGTCACTTGCATATGGAACCCATGAACCTGCTACGAGTGGTTTCGCAGTTCGACCTAACGTTGAACCTCAAAGAAGTACCTGAAGGCATCGAAGGATTCTTTGTTTTTGCCCGAGATCTTTGGGAGCAGGCCTCGATTGAGCGAATGATAGGACATTTCACAACCCTTCTAACGGGTGTTGCTTTACATCCCGAACTACCACTCTCTGAATTTTCGCTGATCAACGAATCAGAAAAGCGCAACATTCTAGAAAACTGGGCCACGAATGTGGTGCCGTACGACCGGGACCAAACCATCAATCGTGCCTTCGAATATCAGGTGCGCAGGCATCCCGATGCCTTGGCCCTTGTCGCAAGTGGGACCCGCCTTTCCTATGCAGAACTCAATGTGAAGGCCAATCAACTGGCTCACTACCTGCTAATGATGGGCGTAAGGCCAGACAATCTGGTCGGAGTGTGCTACCGAAATCGTAAATGCGACCTGATTGTCTCGATTCTGGCGGCCCTCAAAATTGGAGCGGGCTATTTGCCCCTAGACTGCGACTATCCTCAAGAGCGTCTAGCTCTGATGATGGACGATGCTGCCATCACCCTGGTCATCAGCGACAATGATTCGTTGGAATACCTGCCTATCCAGCAGATGATGTTCATCCAGCCCGTTTTAACTGACCAGGATGCGGATGCACTCGAGCTCCAGGAGAGCGCCGATCCCGAAGTTTGTTTCACCGCCGACTGCATTGCCTATGTCATGTATACGTCTGGCTCCACGGGAACGCCCAAGGGCGTACAGGTGCCACATCGTGCGGTCATTCGCCTGGTGACCCATCAGTCCTATGTCGATTTGGACGAGACAGTGTGTAGCATGCAGCTGGCACCCGTTAACTTTGACGCCTCAACCTTCGAAATTTGGTGCTCGCTGCTCCACGGCGGCTCCTGCGTCATGTATACAGAAGGCAAGCCGGCGCTGGACCGCATTGTGCAACTCGTTGAGGCGCACGGGGTCAATACCATGTGGTTGACTGCGGGACTGTTTAACCTCTTCATCGACGAAAAGCCCGAGGCCTTGGCCGGCTTGAAGCAGCTCCTGGTGGGCGGAGAAGCCCTTTCCGTACCCCACATTCGAAAAGCTTCGCAGGCATTGCCTCACACCCGTTTGATCAATGGTTATGGACCCACAGAGGGCACCACGTTCAGCTGCTGCTACCCCATTCCGACTGCTATTCCCGATGGTATCGCGGCAATTCCCATCGGTCCGCCCCTGTGCAATACTCAAGCCTATGTGCTCAACCATTTACGCCTGGCTGCCCCAGGCCTCCCCGGACAACTGCTGATCGGCGGTGATGGCTTGGCTCGAGCCTATTTAGGGAAGCCGGCGCTCACGGCCGAACGATTTGTGCCAAACCCCTATTCCGGCATTGCGGGAGTTCCTGAAGGCGCACGCTTGTATCAGTCTGGCGATTTGGTACGTTATCTGCACGACGGCGCGATCACCTTCCTCGGCCGGATCGACAACCAGGTTAAGTTACGTGGTTTTCGCATCGAGCTGGGCGAAATCGAACAAGTGTTAAGCGCTCATCCCCGCATCGCTTCCGCTGTGGTGATTTCCAAGGGCGCGGGTACGCCGCGCCATCGCCTGATCGGCTACTTTCTGGCCGAGAAGGAAGGAGTGGCTCCCGACCAACTCGAACTGTACAACTATCTGAGTGATCGGCTGCCCGAATACATGATTCCCAGCGCTCTGATTTCACTCTCAGTTTTTCCGCTTACGGCGAATGGTAAACTGGATTTACGCGCACTTCCCGAACCGGAACAGTTGTCGAATGAAGATATTTTTCTCCCACCGGAAACACCTGAGCAGCTAGAGGTCGCAAAAATCTGGGAAGAAGTCCTCCATGTAAAACGCGTTGGCCTCGGTGACGATTTCTTTGACCTCGGTGGACAATCTCTGTTAGCGACCCAGGTGATTTCCCGAATCCGCAGCCAGATGAAGGTCGAGATTGGTTTGGATCGAATCTTCATTACCCCAACCGTCAAAGGGCTTGCCGATTATGTGGTGAGTGCGAGGGCCTCCAAGGTAACAGGTTCAGTGTTCCTGCCCCCTATTGAGGCCATGCATCGCGATGGAAGGCTCCCACTGTCCTTCGCACAACAACGCTTGTGGTTCCTCGATCAACTAGAGGGCGGAAGCGCTGCCTACAACATCTCTTATGCCCTACAAATGCAGGGCCCATTGATGTTACAGGCATTGAACAAAGCCCTTGAGTACGTCTTGGCCCGGCACGAATCGCTGCGCACCAATTTTGTGCTAGACGGCGATGCGCCCGCACAGTTGATTCATCCACCCGCGTCCGCCGTATGGAGCCTCGTTGACTTTAGCGACCTGCCCAATGACCGACAGGATACGATAGCTGCCAAGTTGGCTGGGCTGGAGGAGCTGCGCCCCTTTGACCTTCAAAATGACCTGCTACTGCGGTTGAAGATCCTGCGCTTCAATGGCGAAAAACACGTGCTCCTCTTGACTATGCACCACATTATTTCTGATGGCTGGTCAATGGGCGTGATGGTGCGTGAGTTAACCTTGTATTATCAAAAGTTCAGCACCGGGGAAGTTCCTAAGGTGGAGCCCCTGGCCATCCAATACGCTGATTTTGCCATGTGGCAGCACCGCTACCTCGCCGGCGAGATCCTGGATCGCCAATTGGATTTCTGGAAACAACAATTGGTCAGTTTGGCTACTAATCCCCTCAAGCTGCCTACGGATTACCCGCGACCGACCGTGCAAAGCACGGAGGGAAAAGTACTGCGATGGTCCTTAGATAAGAGCACCACGGGCAGACTGGCAGCCATGGCATTGGCATTGGACACCACGCTTTTTTCCGTGCTGACAGCGGCTTTCGCAGCGCTGTTGTCCCGATATAGCGCCCAGGACGAACTGGCTATCGGGACCCCCATCGCCAATCGAAACCACATGGAAATTGAGCCCTTGATCGGTTTCTTCGTCAACACTCTGGTCCTGCGTGCAGACCTGACCGGAGACCCCACCTTCGAAGAACTGGTCGGCCGGATGCGTAAGGTTACTCTCGACGCCTATGAGCACCAGGATCTTCCTTTTGAACGCTTGGTAGCCGAATCGCGGGCCGAACGAGACACCAGTAGAAGCCCGCTATTTCAGGCCATGTTCATCTTCCAGAACACACCTAACGTGGCGGCATCCATCCCAAACTTGGAAATCAAGCCTTTCCAACTCCAAAACGGAGTGGTCCGCAGTGATTTGGACTGGTATTTGTGGGAGGACGAAGGCACGCTCTCCGGTTTCTTCATGTACCCCTGGGTCCTGTTTAATGATCAGACGATTGAACGGTTTGCTGCTCGGCTCAAAATGCTGATCGAGCATGTGACCCATCGGCCCAAAGTACCGTTGTCTCTGCTGCATATCGACATGGGCCATTTGCCTCCGGCACCTGCACGAATGCCCCGCGACCAGGCGCGCTACCCACTCACCCCGCACCAACAGCGCATGTGGTTTGTGGACAATTTCGAAGGCAACAATGTCTATAACCTCGCGCCTGTATACCACAACATCCCCCTGGTCATTCATTGTGAGAATGGTGTTTTCGACCAGGCAACCCTCAAATGGAGCATGAGGGCAATATTCCAGCGACACGAGGCCCTGCGCACGCGCATTGCTACTTTCGAGGGCATGGGTTTCCAGTGCATCCACGACCATGCACCACCTGAATTAAAGGTTCTAGAAGGCCTACCTGAAGGTGATCTCGATGCGCAGGTCGCCTTCGTGGTGGCCCATGCCACTCGGCCATTCGACCTGGTTCAGGAGACGCCCTTCCGCTGGGAGATGGCGAGCTTGCCCCAGGGCGGCTGTCTGCTGGTGATCACCATGCACCACATTCTGGCGGATCGTCAGTCCATGCTGCTGATGTTCCGAGAACTCGTCGCCCATTATCGCGCCGAACGCCAAGGTTCCGAGGTACCTCTTCCAGGGGTGTACGTGCATTACCTGGATGAGGCTGACCGCCAGAGCAGGCAAAGTAAAGACTATAGGGAACAACTGCTGTTTTATTGGCGCTATCAACTCCGAGGTAAGCTGGCTGCACTAGAACTGCCTTTGGATCACCCACGTCCCGCCCTTCATTCTTTTAGCGCTGGTCAGGCCGATTTTTCCCTTTCCAGTGGCTTGTGGCAAGGCCTCCAATCGCTATGCGAGGAACAGGGTCTGGAAGCACGCACCATCCTACTGGCTGGGTTCAAGGTACTCTTGCACCGCTACAGTGGACAGAGTGAAATTGTGGTGGGCACTACCCATACCCAGCCCCTTAACCCCAACAGTACAGACTATCTGTTTGGACCAACTGCCAATCTGCTTGTGCTGCGCTCCTTTATCAAGCGGGAGCTATCGGTTCTCGAATATATCCGCATACTCCAAGAGGTCGTGTTTAGCGCCTTTGCCCACCACGATCTACTGTTTGATGATCTGGTGCGAGAGCTCAATCCCAGCAAGGATCTGAGTCGAACCGCCCTATTTGACGCGCTCTTCCGCTATGAAGACGCGCTTCCCGTTGCAAACCTCGACGGCCTTCATCTCCATCTGCTAGAGCGCAATCTGGGCTATGGCAAGTATGATCTGAATCTAATGATGTTCCCTCATCAGCTGGGCGTAGACGGCCGGTTGGTCTTCAACGCCAATTTCTTCGACAGCGGAACCATTGCTCAGATGGTGAGGCATTTGGTCCGAATTCTGGAGCTGTTTGTAGTAGACAGTCAGGCCGTGATTGACCGCTTACCCCTGCTCGCTGAACCGGAGCGCACCCATCAGCTCTTCGAACTCAACAAACCCATGGCGGGTTATCCAGCTCATGCCACCATCGAACACCTGACCTCAGCAACCGCCCGACGCTTTCCCCAGCGTGTGGCTGTCACCTGTGGAGATCAATCGCTGACCTATGCCGAATTGGATCGTCGCGCCGGCTTGCTTGGCCACCAACTGCAGCGGCTCGGTGTGGTGCCGGATCAACTGGTTGCTGTATACCTTGAACGCTCGAACGAAACCCTTGTCGCCATCCTGGCCGTGATCAAGGCCGGCGCCGCCTATCTTCCCATTGATGCGGCCACGCCGAAGGATCGCCTTGCCTATATGTTGGAGGATGCGCGTGTATCCCATGCCTTGACCTCAAAAAACATGGCGGATGTCTTTCCCAAGAATTTGGACTGTCTTTTGACCATGGACGCAATCGATTGGAATGGCACCCCTAAACCGATCACCAACCAGACGACGCCCGACAACCTCATTTACTGCATCTACACCTCAGGCTCCACCGGTAGGCCCAAAGGCGCCATGCTCACTCATCGCAATGTGGTGCGCCTGCTGATGAATGACGCATTAGATTTCCACTTCGACGAGACCGATGTATTCAGCCTCTTCCATTCCTACAGCTTCGACGTATCTGTGTTTGAAATGTACGGCGGCCTGCTTTATGGCGCAAAGGTGGTCATGGTACCAAAAGAGGTGGCCATGGATAGCCAAGCGTTTTTGGCGCTGCTCATGGACCAAAAGGTTACGGTGCTAAGTCAGACCCCTTCCGTGTTCTACAATCTCATTGACGAAGCATTGACTCGTAAACCAGAACTTGACCTGCGTTATGTCATTTTTGCTGGAGAGGCCCTCACGCCCGCTCGTCTTGACAAATGGAAGGCTGCTTATCCTCGAGTAACCCTTGTAAACATGTATGGCATCACCGAAACCACGGTTCACCTGACCTTCAAGGAAGTCGATCAAGCGGTCATCGCGGAGAATCGTGGTGCGATTGGCGTGCCTTTGCCAACCGTCACCATGTATATTCTCGATGGATTTATGAACCTTCAACCGATCGGGGTTCCTGGCGAAATTTACGTAGGTGGACTGGGCCTCGCCCGCGGTTATTATCGTCGTCCAGCGCTCACGGCTCAACGCTTTGTGCCTAATCCCTTCTCCAAGGAACCAGGTGAACGACTCTATCGCTCCGGTGACGAGGCCCGCCATCGCAGGGATGGCGGCATGGATTACACGGGTCGCCTGGACCATCAAGTCAAAATTCGCGGCTTTCGTGTGGAACTAGGTGAGATTCGCTTGCGCTTGAGCGAGCACCCCACAGTGGGTCAGGCCGAGGTCATGGTGCATTCCGAACCAGGTATGGATACGCGACTTGTGGCATATGTGGCACCCTACCTCGGAGGAGTGGCACCCGATCGCACGACACTCGCGCAATTCCTACAGGAAACACTTCCCGAATACATGGTGCCCAGCTATTTCGTGGTCATGGATGTCTTGCCCATTACCGGAAATGGCAAAGTTGACCGCGCGCGACTCCCTAAACCTACCGTCGCTGTGGAGCAAGTGGCATTCGTCCCACCTCAGACGTCCACGGAAGAGGTGTTGGCCCAGATTTTTGCGGAGGTGCTGCGCTTGGAAACAGTGAGCGTTACCGAGAACTTTTTCGAACTCGGCGGCCACTCACTTCTCGCTACCCAGGCAATTTCTCGCATCCGCAACCACTTTGGCGTTAACATTGCCCTTCAGAATCTGTTCACCTCGCCGACTGTTCGGGGCTTAGCAGAGAAGGTCGACAAGGAAGAAAATCGCGGATCACTGTCCGTGATACCCCGTGCGCCCAGAGATCGCCCCCTGCCCTTGTCCCTAGCGCAGGAACGCCTGTGGTTCACCACCAAGCTTACGGGCGACAGCAGTGCCTATCATATCCCCGCCATTCTGGAGGTCCGCGGTGATCTGAATCGACAAATCGTGGTATCGGTCTTAGACGCGCTTATCGAACGTCACGAATCGTTGCGCACGCGCTTTGTCATGATTGAAGACACCAATGAGCTGGTGCAGGTAATCGATCCACCTCATGGGGTTCACCTGTCATACACCGATTTATCCAGCCAACCCGCAGAGATGATCGACCAGAACATCCATCACATGATCGCCCTGGAAGTGGAGAAACCGTTTATCCTCGATCGCGGCCCCCTCTTCCGTGTGACCCTATTCTATTTAGGCGATGCTCGCCATATCATTTTACTCAATGGGCACCACCTGATTTCCGATGGCTGGTCTTTAACCGTCATGTGCGACGAATTTGCCCAACTCTACAACGCTTTCAGTGCCGGCGAGCCAAACCCATTGAAACCAACGCTCGTCAGTTATGCCGACTTCGCAGTATGGCAACGAGAACGGCTCACCGAATCAACTATTGGAGAGCAGTTAAAGTTCTGGTACGACCACCTGAGCGGCGCCCCTAGCCTCATCAACTTACCCACGAGTCGGAAACGCCCCCCGGTGCAGACGTATAAGGGCAGTGTTTTCGATTTCGATATGAGCGAAGACATCGTCAAGGGCTTGGAAGACATTTGTCGAACCACCGGAATCACGCTGTTTATGGCCCTAGAAGCGGCATACGCCGTGTTGCTGCAACGCTACAGTGGACAATCCGATGTGGTAATCGGAATGCCGATTGCCAATCGCAATCGCCAGGACCTCGAAGGTATTATCGGCTTCTTTGTCAACACCCTAGCCCTGCGCACGAACCTGAGCGGAGATCCGACCTTCACCGAACTTATCGGCCGGGTGCGGGTAATCACGCTGAAGGCCTTTGAACATCAGGACGTACCCTTCGGTATGGTAGTGAACCACCTCCAGCCAGAACGCAATTTGAGCCATAGCCCCATCATCCAGGTGGTTCTGGCGCTGCAGAACGCGCCCATGCAACCCATTCGACTGCCAAACATGGTCATTAAACCTCTGACGGCCCTGCACACAACCGCCAAGTTTGACATGACGCTGTTCCTGTATGAGAGCGCACGCAGGGGCACTATCGAATTCAACACCGACTTGTTTGACGCAGAACGCATCGAGCAAATGGCAGGTCATTTTGTGAATCTCTGCCGCGAATTGGCGCGACACCCAAATCGACCCCTCTCTCGAGTAGATATGCTGACAGAGGCGGAGCGGCGGAAATTACTGAAAGAGTGGAACCATACCTACATGGCAATTCCGGAGCATCTGCCGTTCCACCACCATTTTCAAAATGTGGCTGCTCGCAGCGAAAAGGAAATCGCAGCTCGGTACATCAACCTTGAGGGCCGTGAACAAATCTCTAACTACGGAACGCTCAATCGGCGCGCCAACGTGATGGCTCACCAACTCCGCGCCCTGGGCATTGGCACCGATATGGCCATTCCGCTTTTGTCGCTTCGCAACATCGACTTCCTCAGCGCAATTCTCGGCGTCTTCAAGAGTGGCGCCGCTTACCTTCCCTTGGATCCCGCACACCCACCTCACCGCATTCGCGTGATCCTCCAACAGAGCAAGCCGACTTTTGCCATCGTCTCTCGCGAATTATTCGAAAAGTTGGAAGCCACGATTGCCGAAATGGAGGAGCATCAGCAGCCGCGCATCCTTATCTTAGAGGACCTGCTATGTGGCTCGTTTAAGGACACGAACCTTGATGAGGTACCAGTGGAGATGGATTCACTGGCATACATAATCTTCACATCCGGTTCCACAGGCCTGCCCAAGGGTGCCATGGTCAACCATCGAGGCATGCTCAACCACCTCACGGCCAAGGTCTGCGACCTGGATATCATGAACACCGACATCGTGGCCCAAAACGCTTCTCAGTGCTTCGACATTTCCGTATGGCAGTTCCTGGCCGCGCTCATGGTAGGTGGCGGGGTACGCATCATCAATGAGGATGCCTCACGCGATCCCCTTCAACTGATAGAGCAGGTAGAGCTTGATGTCACCCTCCTTGAGGTAGTACCATCGCTGTTGCGCATGATTGTGGAGGAAATTGAGCATTCCAAAACCGAAGGCCTGTGGTCCAAATTACGCTGGCTGATTCCCACCGGTGAAGCGCTGCCGCCCAAGCTAAGCACCCGCTGGCTGAAGCTATTCCCCAGAATCCCGATCCTCAACGCCTACGGCCCCACCGAATGTTCCGACGACGTCACCCATTTCTGCTTGAGCAAGCCTATTGGGCCCGATTTTTCAACCATTCCCATTGGCAAGCCCCTTGCCAATACTCAGATTTATATCCTGGATGCCCATATGAACCTAGCCCCACTGGGTGCTTTGGGTGAAGGTCATGTGGGTGGCAAGGGTGTGGGCCGTGGCTATCTTGGCGACCCGTCCAAAACGGCTAACGTTTTTATCCCCGATTCATTTAGCGAAGTACCTGGCAGCCGACTCTACAAAACCGGCGACTTGATTGCATATCTTCCCGATGGCAACATTGAATTCCTAGGCCGCGTGGACACTCAGGTGAAGATTCGCGGGTTCCGCATCGAACTGGACGAAATCAATGCAGTGATCTCAAAACAACCGTTCATCCGCGACTCCTGCCTGGTCGTGCGCGAGGATACCTTGGGCGTCAAACGTTTGGTCGCCTATTTCACCACGGAAACAAACCATCCTCTCCAGGATGAAGATCATACCGATGAGATAAGCACCGATGCTGAGATGATAGGCCAATGGAAAACCATCTTTGACACGTCATACGAACAGCAACAGAACTATTCGAAGCTGGACGGCGCGGTTAACCGCAGGGTGTGGATAAACAGCTACTCCAAAGAGGCATTCAGCGATCCAGAGATTTTCGAAAGCATCAACAGCTCCGTGGAACGCATTCTGATGCTCAAACCCAAGAAGCTTATGGAGCTGGGCTGTGGCACGGGGTTGATCCTCTCACGGGTGGCGCCGTATTGTGAGTATTACTTGGGCACTGACATCAGCCAAGTAGCCATCGACCACCTGCGTGAGGCGTTGGAGAACACACATAAGCAGTTACCGCCCTTCGACTTGATGGTTCGCGCTGCCGATAATCTAGAAGGTATTCCTGAGGGCCATTTCGATGTCCTGGTAATCAATGAAGTTGTTCAGTATTTCCCCAACGTGGACTACCTGGTCCGAGTCCTGGAGGGCGCCATAAAAAGGGTTTGTCCCGGCGGGAAAATCTTTCTGGGCGGCTTGCGTAACTTTGCCAGAATGAACGAATTTCATACCACGGTCAGCTTCGCACATGAAAGTGACAGCCAAACCCTGGGGTCGTTCCTTGAGGCCAAGAGCTTGAGTCTGCAGGGCGAGAAGGAATTGTTGGTGGACCCCGTCTTGTTCGAGATCCTCCGCGACTACCTACCCAATATCACCCAAGTCGAGATCCAACTCAAGGGCGGTCGCCATATTAACGAGTTCACGAAATACCGTTATGACACCGTGCTGCGCATTAATGACGAGCTTGAAACGATGCCACCTTCTGCGCCCATACCGTGGGAAACCGTCGGCAGTTTAAAATCCATGCATGCCCTGCTGGTTAGTGGCTCCGATCGGGTGGTGGTAGTGACCAATATCCCCAACCATCGAGAGCAGAAAGATATCCGACAGATGCGACTACTCTATGATTCCCAGCCTTACGATACTATCGGGGATTTGCGGCACATCTTAGCGGGAGGTTCCAGCGCCACCGATGAGTGGGTGGATGTGGAAGACATCTGGGCTCTAGCTCAAAATCACCATCATTATGCGTTGATCGAATGGGCCGGCAGCGGGCGCGTAGGCTGCGTAGATGTACGCTTTGTGCCGGTGCCTTTGCTGGGCAAAGTAAAGCTGCCCGCGTTGCGAGAGGTCGACAAGAGTGCGGTGGCCACACGCAGTTGGCGCCGCTTCGCCAATGATCCGTCCTCTAAAAACACGATTGTGCGACTGCGCGAAATTTGTAGCCGGGAACTGCCGGAGTACATGGTGCCCGCGACCTTTCACCCCCTGCCCGAAATGCCCTTGACCCCCAACGGAAAAATTGACCTCAAGGCCTTGCCAGCCCCAACCTTTTACCACCAAAGCAGCACATCCGATGCTAGACCTGAAACAGAAACCGAAACCGTGTTGGCGCAAATCTGGGCGGATGTCTTGGGCGTTTCCCAGATTGGCGTGGAAGACAATTTCTTTGAATATGGCGGAGATTCCATCCTCACGATCCAAGTCATCAGTCGGGCGAGGAAGCAGGGCTTACACTTCACGCTCAACCAAGTGTTTGCCAACCAAACGGTGCGCAGTCTGGCACGAGTGGCCGGAACCGCCACCACCGTTCATACCGAACAGGGCGCTGTGGTGGGTTCGGCGCCCCTCACCCCAGCACAGGCTGCCTTCTTTGAACAGAATCGCAAGCGCCCCTCCCACTACAATCAATCTGTTATTTTGCAGGCAAAACAGGTGTTGGATGAACGGGTCATGCAGCTGGCGCTTTTCGACCTCCTGGAGCATCACGACGTGCTGCGGTCGCGCTTCACGCAAGAGCAAGGCGTTTGGCGGCAACACTTCGCCGAGCCTACCGACCCGCACCTCTTCACCTTGGAGGTGGTGAGTCTCGCAGAGACAGCCAACCCAACTGAGGCGCTGGAAAGCTATGCCAATTTGGTTCAATCTCGTCTTGACATCACTCAGGGCCCCTTGGTTTATGCCGTCATCTACCAAATGGCCGAACAACCTCAGCGGATCCAGTTGGCTATTCACCATCTTGTGGTGGACGGTGTCTCTTGGCGAATCATCCAGGAAGATCTCGAATCGGCATATTTGCAGCGAAAGGCCGGCAAGGCTCGCAACCTGCCTAAAAAGACAACTTCTTGGCTGTATTGGGCCGAAAGACTGTCGGATTATGCATCCGCTGATGTGGTCGGGCAAGAATCAGCCTTCTGGATCGAGCAGAATCAAGCCCTCCCCTTTGAAGTGGATTTTCCAAAAGGAGAAAACCGCAACGAGTTTACCGCAACCGTTGCCCTGGACCTGGAAAAACAACTGACCCAGTATCTCTTGCACGATGTGGCTCGAGCCTACAATACTCAGATCAACGACGTATTGCTCACCGCCCTTTTACGTGCCTTGGGTGATGAGGAGGGCCGCATATCCTTGACCATGGAAAGCCATGGTCGTGAGGACTTGTTTGAAGACGTGGATATTTCCAGGACCTTGGGATGGTTCACCTCCATCTACCCCGTGCGCTTAGAATCCGGTGGGATTCAAAACCCTGGTCACTTGCTCAAGTCGGTAAAGGAGCAGCTCCGACTCATCAAGGCCAACGGCATTGGTTATGGCCTCTTAAGGTACAGTGCACAGACAAAACATGACGCCCTCTCTCAGAGTCGCTCTGGAGCAGCATTGTCGTTCAACTACCTTGGCCAGGTGGACCAAGCAGGTGCCGCTTCAAGGCTGTTTTCCCTGGCCGATGAATCCGTGGGCCATGAACAGGCCCCTGATGATCAGCGCGAGCATGAATTGGAAATTAATGCGCTCATCTACAAAGGACGACTGCGCCTTCAGTGGCGCTACAGCCATCAGCGTTTTGACCGGAAAACCGTGGAGAAAATGGCCCAAGATTACATGGCGGCCGTAACCGATGTCATCACCCATTGCATTTCAGCAAGCGCCGGGGGCCGCACACCTTCCGATTTCCGCCTTGCCAAAGTCAGTCAGGAACTCATTGATGCACTTTGGACCAGAATCGGGAAATTTGAAGACATCTATCCCCTTTCGCCCATGCAACAGGGTATGTTGTTCCACACCCTTTATGCACCCACTTCCAAACTCTATATGCAGCAAATTAGAATGACCTTCCATGGTCGCTTGAATACCATTGTCTTCCAGCAGGCTTGGGTGGCGACATGCCGTCGCTGGGCCATATTGCGGAGCCTCTTCGTCCTAGACGGCAACGAGCCCTTGCAAGTTGTCTTACCAAGTCCGGAGCTGGAGTGGGTTTATCACTCTCTGGTAGGTTTAAGTGATGCGGAGCAGGAGCGCGCCTTGGCTTCCCTATCCAACGAAGCACTGGAGAAAGGCTTTCAGTTGGACAAGGAAGTGCCGCAACGATTCCATCTGGTGGAATTGAACCCCGAGCAATACCATTTCATCTGGACCCACCACCACATTCTCTTGGATGGTTGGTCAATCCCAATCTTGTTTGCCGAAGCCGGCGAATACTACAGGGCCTTCCAAGACAATCGCCAGCCGGATCTACGCGAGATGGCGCCCTTTAGAGATTACATTTCCTGGCTGGCACGCCAAGACAAGCTAGCGGCTAGGAATTACTGGCATCAGTTGCTCAAAGATTTCAGCGCACCGAACCAGCTGTCCATGATTGCCGAAACAACCAAGCAATTCCACCAAAAGAACCGCTCCTTCGCCATTGAGGAAGGGCTGTCATCCCGGTTGGACGCATTTGTGCGACAAAACCACCTCACCCTCAACAGTCTCTTTCAGTGTGCTTGGGCCTTTGTGGTGAGTCGCTACAGCGGTCAAGACAAAGTGGTTTTTGGCGCCACAGCTTCTGGTCGCCCGCCCGAGCTACCGGATGTGGAACACATGGTCGGCCTGTTTATCAACACAGTGCCCGTTTATACCCACATCAGTCCGCGTACATCTCTTCTTGAATGGGCAAGTGCTATGCAGGCACAACAGATGAAAACCCAAGCCTTTGAGACAACCTCACTAGCCGTCATCCAGGCAGTCAGCAATATCGCAGGCGGCCGGAACCTGTTTGAATCCATCTTAGTGTTCGAGAACTTCCCCATTGAAGAAACCGTGCGCAAGGACTGGGCCGGATTTGCAGCTTCCAACCTCAGCGTTCTGGAAAAAGTAGAATTCCCCCTCGTACTCCAGGTTGGGCCGGGTCGCAAAATCAATTTGCGTTTCAAATACGATGCACTCCAATTCACAGATCGTGCCATTGAAAACATGTACCATTTTGTCTGCGAGCTCTTGGATACGTTCAGCACTGCGGATTGGGTGGCCGACCTCCCCCTGCTCTCGAAAGCAGAGCGCACCAAGGTTCTCTACGATTGGAACGACACGCCTAAATTGTATGCGTTGGGAAAATGCATGCACCAGTTGTTCGAGGCCGCGGTAGTGCGTGACGGAAATGCGGTCGCACTGGAATTCGGCAATCAAACCATGACCTATAACCAGCTCAATAGGCGCTCCAACTGCCTCGCTCATTTCCTGATGGAACGAGGTATTGGCCCTGGCGACTTGGTAGGTGTATGTTTCCAGCGTGGCTTGGAAATGGTAGTGGGACTGATGGGCATCCTTAAATCCGGTGCCGCTTATGTGCCCATGGATCCTATTTTCCCCAAGGACCGCATGGCCTACATCTTGGAAGATATCAGCGCCCGCTTCCTGCTGTCAGTGAGCAGTGTCGCAGACGAGCTGCCCGATACTGGCGCCGAGATTGTTTACCTGGACCAGGCACTCTTTGCCAATTATTCCGAGCAGAACCCACAGACCAAAGTAGCTTCCAATGACTTGGCTTATATCATCTTCACATCCGGCTCCACAGGCAAACCCAAAGGTGTGATTTTGCAACACAGGCCCGTCATCAACCTAATCGAGTGGGTGAACCACACCTACAAGGTAGGACCCCACGATCGCCTACTGTTTATTACGTCTCTGTGTTTTGACCTATCCGTCTACGATGTATTCGGCATCCTGGATGCTGGCGGTATGGTCCACATCGTTCCCGAGGGCGATATCAAAGATCCTCTGCGGCTTTTGGAGCTGATCGAAACCAGAGGGGTCACCTTCTGGGACTCCGCTCCCGCGGCTCTGCAGCAATTGGCGCCCTTCTTACCGGAAAAGGGGAAAGGCAGCTCGGCGCTTAGACTGGTTTTCCTCAGCGGCGACTGGATTCCACTCTCGCTCCCTCCGGCCATGAAGCTGGCTTACCCCAATCTGGAGGTGATTGGTTTAGGTGGTGCAACCGAGGCCACCATCTGGTCGAATTTCTTCCCCATCGGCAAGATCCAACCCGAATGGCGCAGCGTTCCCTATGGCAAACCCATTCAAAACGCACGTTATTACGTTTTAGACGCCCAATTGAATCCCTGTCCAGTAGGCGTTCCGGGAGATCTCTACATCGGCGACGACTGCCTATCCTGGGGCTACTTCAATCAGCAGGCACTTACCGCGCAACGCTATAAACCCAATCCCTATATCGAAAAACCTGGTTCTGTACTCTACACAACGGGTGATCGAGCCCGCTGGATGGAAGACGGCAACTTGGAGTTTCTCGGTCGCTTGGACGCCCAGGTCAAAATCCGCGGTTATCGCGTGGAGCTTGGGGAGATCGAAACATTGCTAACCGACCTAGAGCAGACTCGCGAAGCCGTGGTCATCGTACGGGAGGATCGGCCCGGCGATCGACGCCTGGTCGGCTATGTTCAATACTACGGGCATGTGGCCCAAGAGGATCGTATGGAAGGGGCCGCATTGATGGATTACCTCCGTCAAAACCTCCCTGAATACATGATCCCCTCTGCCATCGTGACCCTCGAGCAATGGCCCGTCACATCAAACGGTAAATTGGACCGCAAAGCACTCCCCGCGCCAGAAGCCCCCGTGGAAAGCAACACGGACGCCAAACCCCGCAACGAGCGCGAGCGCCAACTGGCCGAAATTTTCTGTGAGATCCTCGGTTTGGAATCCGTGGGCATTCACGATAATTTCTTCGACCTGGGCGGAGATTCTATCCTCAGTATTCAAATTGTGGCACGAGCCAAGCAGCGCGGCATTCTGTTGAGCCCGCGCCAGGTTTTTGAAAATCAAACCGTTGCCCATCTCGCCGAGCTGGCCGATATGGGCGCGGGTGTCGTCCTTGAAGAAGAGGCAGTGGTCGCAGGCGATGCACCCCTGACCCCAATTCAACACTGGTTCTTCGAACAGAACCTGAGCGCCCCGCATCATTTCAACCAGGATATCATGCTCGAGCTACCCTTCGATTTCGACGGACAGCTGCTTGCCAAGTGTTTCGACTTGTTGGTAGCGCATCATGATGCCCTGCGTCTGCGCTTCGCACCTGAAAACGGCAGCTATCGCCAATTTCATGCCGTTGAAATGAGTGGCCATTTCAAAATCGTCCAGCTTCCAGCAGCCGACGCCATGAGCTACAACGAGGCGCTCAAGACCCATGCCAGTCAAGAACAGGCATCCTTCGATCTTGTCCACGGCCCCCTTATCAGTGCAGTGTATTACACCAACAAAGAGGCGGTCGCAGAGCCGCAGGACATTCGCAATCGCCTCCTGATCCTAATTCATCACCTGGTGGTGGACGGCGTATCCTGGCGGATCATCCTTGAAGACATTCAAAACACCTACGCAGCGCTGGCCCGAGGTGAGCAACCCGTTCTCCCGGCTAAAACCTCCTCCTTCAAGACATGGGGGGAAAAACTCCACGCCTGGGTGCCGGAAGTGGTGGCCGACGAGCGAGAATTCTGGCTGGATCCGCCCTCCTCAGACTGGCAATGGGCTGATATCGATGGCCTACCCTTGGATCGCGCCAACCACCGATCCACAAACACAGTGGCCTCTCTTGAAACCGTTGAACTCAGCTTGAACGAGGCGGACAGCGCCGCGCTGCTGCAGGAGCTGCCCACCAACCTGGATGTTCAAATCAACGATATTTTATTGACTGCCCTGCTTCAGGCCTTTGCCGGCTGGAGCGGCATGTCTTACCTTTTGGTGGACTTGGAAGGCCATGGCCGTGAGCCAGTTTTCGATGATGTCGATCTGTCACGTACCGTTGGCTGGTTCACGGCGATCTATCCGGTTTTCCTCGAGTTGGACGCTATTCCGGGTTGCGAAGACCAGCTAACCACCCTGCGCATGGTCAAGGACCGCCTCTGGCGCGTACCCAACAAGGGCTTGGGCTACGGCCTTGTTCGCTATCTGGGTGGAAATAGCTCGCAATTCGCGCAGTTACCTGTCGCAGATGTGGTTTTCACCTACATGGGTCAGGTCGACCAGGTGCTTTCAGAAGCAGGGAAAATGCGCGGTGCCCTAGAGGCAAAAGGCTCCTCCAGAGCACTGGAAAACCTGCGAAAGCACCTTTTCGAGGTTTCAGGCATATTCGTTGATCAGCGCCTGAAGATGACCTGGAACTATTCAAGCAACCTCCATCACCGCAGTACGGTAGAGCAGATTGCTGAAGCTTTCATGGAAGCTCTCCGCAACCTGATCGATACGGCTAGAAACCAGGAACACATGAGTACAACAGCGAAGTTTTCGGACTTTGATGTGGACCAGGATGACCTTCGCAATTTGATGGACCAGATCGACCTTTAGAGAGGAGTTTCTTTGAGCACCCAAGACATGAAAAAAAATATCGAAGCCATTTATCCGCTTACGCCAACGCAGTTGGGGATGCTATTCCATGCTATTTATGACGGCAGTGGAGAGGCCTATTACAACCAGTTTCACTGCTTGTTGATGGGAAAGCTGGATGTTACCGCCTTCATCAGTTCGTGGCAATTTGTGGTGGCTCGGCACTCTGTTTTGCGAACCTTATTTGCGTGGCAAAATGTGAAAAGCCCGCTTCAGGTGGTGTTGCGTACGTTCGAAATGCCCTTTCAGCGATTGAATTGGTCTCAGCTTGACGAGGCCAGTAGGACCGCGCGTTGGGAAAAGCTGTTGGAAGACGATCGCAAACTAGGATTCAACCTAGACAAGAAGCCACCCGTCCGGGCGGCCCTCGTCGACTGTGGTTCAGGCTGTTACCGTTTTGTTTGGGGCTTCCATCACCTGCTCTTGGACGGTTGGTCCCTGCCCATTGTCCTGACGGAGGTCTTCACCTGTTATGAGGCTTTCAAGCATGGAAAAAACCCAGTGCTGCCCAAGTCGCCTCCGTTTGGCCAATACATCCAATGGTTGTCTAGCCAGGACATGGGAACAGCCGAGCGCTATTGGCGCGAGACCCTGGCCGGTTTCACTGAGAGCACAAGTCTCAAACCGAAAACTGTCGCCACTGGGAAAACCATGGGTTCCCGCCATGAAAAGTGTTTGTATTTGTCATCGGAAGTAACGGAAGGGGTCACTCAGTTGGCCCGGAAACGAAGGGTGACCCTAGGTACTATTTGCCAAGGCGTCTGGGCCTTATTACTGAGCCGTTACACCTGCAGCGACGAGGTCTTGATGGGCGTAACTGTCTCAGGTCGCCCCGCTGGCCTGAAAGGCGTGTCGTCAATGGTGGGGATGTGTATCAATACACTGCCCGTTCGCGTTAACACCTCCGATCACCAACTCGTTTCAAGTTGGTTGAGTCAGCTTCAATCTCAACAGGTACGGCGAGAACAATACGCATATGCGCCCCTGACCAAAATTGGCGAGTGGAGTGAAATCCCTACGGGCCAAGACCTGTTCGAAAGTATCCTGATCATTGCGAGCCGCAGTTCGGAAATATCGCTACCCGATCATGTGGGCATCAAAGTGACAGAGGTGGGTGGGTTTGAAGAAACCAATTACCCACTCACCATGGTGTTCGGCCCCGGCGAACAGCTTAAGCTGCGTCTCAGCTATGAAGCCGACACCTACGATGCCCACCTGATCGACGGTTTGCTCAAACACCTCGCCCACTTGTTTGAGGTCATGATTGACACCGAGAACACCCGCCTTGGCGACTTGTCGCTCATGAGCAATGAGGAGAAGCAACGCGTCCTTCATGAATGGAATCAGACTGACCGCGCGTTTCCTGACAAAACCCATTTGCACGGGCTGTTGGCCGCACAAGTGACAAGAACACCCGATGCCGTGGCACTCACGTTCACGGGTGGCGAGCGTCCCGTGAACCTGACCTACCGCGAGATTTACAGCAAAATCAATGCAGTGGCAAGGCGACTCGCGGAATTCGGCGTGGGCCCCGATAGCCGGGTGGGTCTTTGCTGTAAGCGATCGCCGGAAATGGTGTTTGGTATCTTTGGTATTTTACAAGCAGGCGGAGCCTATGTGCCCCTCAACCCTGACGATCCCGCAGAGCGCATCAACTATATCTTGGACGAAACCCAAGCCAGTTTGGTGCTCACCTACGATGCAGGCAATGCCATATCTGAAAAGTCAGGTCGCAATTGCTTGGCCCTCGACGATGTCCATAACTTCCCAGATGACAAACCAGGAACGACCGCCCTGACGGAAGTATTACCCGACCACTTGGCCTATATCATGTTCACCTCTGGTTCCACAGGAAAGCCCAAAGGTGTAGCGGTTCCCCACGGAGCTATCGGCAACCGCATTCTTTGGGCCAGGGAGGCCTTCCCCTTTGGATCAGACGTTGCATTCCTGCAAACTGCAGTGTTCACCTTTGACATTTCTATTTGGGAGCTCATGGCACCTCTGATCGTTGGTGGTCGCCTTGTGTTACCCGACCAGGATGCCCACAAGCATCCCGACCGCCTCATAGAACTGGTTGCTACCCACGAAATCAACGCCATTCACTTCGTTCCCACGCTTATGAAAGCATTGCTAGATCAGGAGGATGTGGCACGGCTCTCCTGTTTGAAATGGGTATTTTGCGGCGGCGAAGCCATGCCCGCAGAGCTTTGTGCCGATTTCCTCAGCCGCTTCAATGTTGCCTTCCATCATTTCTATGGCCCTACCGAGGCCTCCATTAATGTGACCTCCTGGGACGCTGCAAATTTGCAATCTCGAAAAAGCGTGAGCATCGGCACTCCTATCGCGAACACCAAGATCTTCCTTCTCAACAAACTGGAACCTGTCCCTGCTCGGGTTACGGGAGAGTTGATGATTGGCGGCGATAGCCTCGTACGCGGCTATCTCAACCGTCCAGCACTGACCGCCGAGCGCTTTGTGCCCGACCCCTTTGGCAATGGAACCCGGCTTTATCGCACCGGGGACCTTGCCACCTACGCTCACGACGGAACCCTAAACTTCCAGGGCCGTGCGGACCAACAGGTGAAAATCCGCGGTCACCGCATCGAACCCGGCGAAATAGAGGCATGCCTCCGCGCGGAAGGGCGCGTGAAGGACGCCGTAGTGATAGCCCGCGAAACCCCCTCCGACAACATGGTGTTGGTGGCATATGTGGTGCCCGGAGCTCAAGTTGAAGCGAAGTCTTTCATTGCCGCGCTCACCTCCTACCTGCAAGAGCGGTTGCCTTCCCATATGGTACCCGCCCGCCTGGTTCTTCTCGAGGCCATTCCCCTAACCTCTACTGGGAAAGTAGATCGTCGCGCCCTACCTGATCCTAGCAACACGCGCATGGGCCTCAGCAGCGAATACCAAGCGCCCAGCAATGAAAAGGAATCGCTATTGGCGGAGATTTGGGCGGAAGTTTTTGGCCTTGAGAAAGTTGGCGTGACTGACAATTTCTTCGAGTTGGGCGGAGACTCCATTCTCAGTATCCAGGTGATCGCCAAGGCCGCACGAGTAGGCCTGAAGCTCAACCCTAAACAGCTTTTTGATTGCCAAACGATTGCCCTGCTAGCGGAAAAGGCACGCAAGAGCACTGTTTCAGGGTCGCAGGGTCCGGTGTTGGGCTCAATGCCACTCACGCCCATTCAGCAGCACTTCTTCAATCGCAAGCTCATTAAACCAAGCCATTTCAATATGGCGCTCATGTTTCGCCTGCCCAACAGTGTTTCAAAAGAGCATATGGAGGCCGCCCTTACAGCCCTAATCAACCATCACGACGCACTTCGCTTAAAATTCACCTATGAAGGCGCTGCCATGACCGCCACCCATGGCGCCCCCATAGAAACGGTGTCGTTGCTATTGCATGACCTGAGTGATGCCGCGAACCCCGAGGCAGCACTGGAAGCCGCCACAACAGACATGCAGCAAAGTATTGACCTGCAGGCTGGTCAACTGCTGAAAGCCGGCTATTTCCGCCTGCGCCAGGACGCCCGACTGCTCATCGTTGTGCACCACCTTGCCATGGATGGGGTTTCTTGGCGGATTTTGCTGGAGGATTTGCAAGCAGCCTTTGAGCAGGCGCAGGCCGGCAAGGACCTGGAATTACCTGGGAAAACCACCTCGTTCAAACAATGGGCTGGCTTGCTCAAGGATTATGCCAAGACCCCTGATGTGCTTGCCTCCTTGGAGTATTGGAGGCAATTGGGCAAACAGGTGGACCCCGAGCCACTCCCAACCGACTTCGACGCCCCAGCCCAAGCCAATACAGAGGCTTCCGCCGCCAAAGCGACCGTGGTTCTCAGCCAGGATCAAACCCGTCGTTTGCTAGGACAGGCTTGCAAACCGTACAGCCTGAGAGTTGACGACATCATGTTGGCTGCTTTGTTGCAAACACTTAATCAGTGGCGTGGGAAGCAAAGTTTATTTCTAAATTTAGAGCGCCATGGCCGTGAGCAGATCAACGATGAGCTGGATACAACCCGAACCATAGGTTGGTTTACAGCGCAATTTCCAATGGTTTTGAAAGCTGAAAGTCATGAACCACGGTCATTGTTGTGTGCTGTTAAGGAATGTTTGCGTGGCATTCCTCTAAACGGCCTCAGCTATGGCTTGTTGAGCCTTGTCGATGGCGAAGAAGGCGCGCGCGTACGTGCGGGCTTGCGTCCACTCCACGGTGCGCCCCTCGCTTTCAACTATCTTGGTCAAATAGACGGCAATCTCTCAGATCAAGGTCCGTTAGCACCGGCGCCCGAATCGCCTGGAGCAATGCTCGATGGCAGAGAACGCCGGGAGCACCTACTGGAGGTCAACGCCGTAGTGGCCGAGAGCAAACTGCGCCTGGAGTGGACTTACAGCACCGCCTTCCATCGTGCCGAAACCATCAAAGGTCTGGCCGAAGGAATGCTGTCATGCCTCAGCGCCCTGATCGATCACTGCCTGAAACCGGGCGTGGGAGCTTACACGCCGTCCGACTTCCCCCTTTCAGGGTTGGATCAGGAAGGATTAGATCGCCTAACCAAAGGTTTTCACGACGTGACCGCCGTTTATCCGCTTTCGCCCATGCAAACAGGGATCCTGTTCCACAATCTATACGACAACACCTTCGACCCCTATTTCGAACAGGTGACCTGCGTTTTCCGAGGCAATTTCAACGTTCAGGCCTTCAAGGAAGCATGGGATCATATGAGTGCGCGCTACAGTTTACTGCGTACTTCCTTTCATTGGGACAATCTGGATGAGCATTTGCAAATGGTTCATGCCTCTGCCCCCATGAGTTGGCAAGACGAAGATTGGCGCGATCGCCCCAGTGAAGTCCATCAGCATGAAATAGAGTCCTTACTTGCTCGAGACAGGAAGCGGGGCTTCAATCTAAACCACCCTCCCATCCAACGCGGTACTTTGCTGAGACTGGATCAGGACCGCTGGTTTTTCCTGTGGAGCCACCATCACCTTTTGATCGACGGATGGTCGCGAGCCAAGCTTTTTGATGAGCTATTTCTTGCCTATGAAGCCATTGATCGCGGTCGACCCGTGCAATTGCCTGCGGTTAGGCCCTATCGGGACTACATCGCCTGGATCATGGCACAAGACAAGGACGCGGCGGCCAAGTTTTGGCATGAAACCCTCGCGGGATTTCATGCGCCCAACCTCCCCACGACCCGCAAGTTGGATCCCCTACCCCAAAGCACCGAGGTTTATCACAAACATCAATTGGTGCTTGCGAAGGATATTTCCGACCGTCTGCGCCAGGTGCTTAAGCAACAGCGCCTAACCCTAGGGGTGGTGTTACAGGGTGCCTGGTCTTTGGTCATGAGCGCCTATTCCGGGGAACGTGATATTGTCATCGGCAATGTGGTTTCCGGCCGCCCCACGGAGCTGGAAGGCGTTGAAACCATGATGGGTTTGTTCATCAATTCCTTGCCCGTGCGGGTGGCGATCGCACGAGAGAAAAGGTTGCTTCCCTGGCTCAACCAGCTACAGCGTGAACAGCTTGCACGGGAGAAGTTTTCATTCAGTCCGCTGGTCAGCATCTTGGGTTGGAGTGATATCCCAAGCGGTAACCGGCTTTTTGAAAGCATCATCATCATCGACAACTATCCAGCAGAAAAAGCACTGGCGAAAGCTTACGACGACCTAAGCTTGGAGGAACTCAACTCTTACGAACACACCAATTTCCCCCTGACTGTCTCGGTACAGCCCGACGATGAAATTAAAATGTCCATCACCTATGACGATACCTTTTTTGATCGCTCCACCACAGCCAGAATGCTCAATCACTTCCACAATGTGGTGGAAGGAATGGCGCTTAACCCCAAATGTAGGCTGGGGGAAATCAAACTCCTCTCCCAACTCGAGGAACAGATGCATGTGCGGATTTGGAACGACACATCCGTGGCGGACCCCAGTTTGCCCTGTTTGCACCAGACCTTCGAAAATCATGTTGAGCACTATCCCGATGTGGCCGCAGTGCGCTTTGTTGGGGATTCCACCCTTGGACTGGAGCCGGAAGCGCTCACTTACAGACAGCTCAACCAGCGAGCAAACCACATCGCAAAATGTCTGAGAGACTACGGAGTGGGTAGGGAATCCATGGTAGGCGTATGCCTACCTCGCTGTGCTGATCTGGTTGCTTCCATGTTAGCCGTTTGGAAGGTGGGCGCCTGTTATGTACCGCTCGACCCCACCACGCCTTACGATCGGCTCGCGTTCACTATGCAGGACTCGAGCATGACCACCATGGTTACCTGTGAGGCCGCCATCGACGCCCTTCCGTCCTTCGAGCTTTCCTTCCTGAATGTCATTGTTCTCGATGAGGAATCCTTAGTGGGGGAAGCGGCCAACCCCAACCTTGCCGTTTCGCCAGATCAAGCCTTGTATGCCATTTTTACTTCTGGCTCAACCGGTAAGCCTAAAGGCGTTGTGGTATCCCACAAAGCCGCTGCCAGCTTATCCCGCGAACAACGCCACCAGTATGGCGTGAACCCCGGTGAGCGCCAGCTGCAGTTCTATACCTGCAGTTTCGATGGCTCTATTTGGGAGATGTTGATGGCTCTGGGTTCGGCCGGTACGCTGGTGATGGCCCCGAAGGAACGTCTGCTGCCTGGTTCTGGGCTGGAGGACATCCTCAGAGATTACAACATCGACCACGCGGCGCTACCGCCTACGGTGCTTCACAACCTGGACCATGAAAACCTTGCCGGCTTGAGAACTCTTACATCGGCTGCGGAACCCTTGACACCCGACCTGGTGGCTGGATTAGCCGGCAAGGTTAAGCTATACAACTCCTACGGCCCCACCGAATTCGCCGTTGCCGCTACCAGCGCCTTGTGCGACGGGCCAGATTGGCAGCCTTCGATTGGGCGCCCCATCCAAGGAACCCAGTGTTTTGTGCTCAATGATGAGTTGCAATTGGTACCTCGAGGGGTCAAGGGCATGCTCTTCATTAGCGGTGACAGCATGGCCAGGGGCTATTTGAAACGACCAGCCATGACCGCCGAACGCTTTATTCCCAATCCTTTTGCCGGTGCACATCCGGATGTGACAGCGGGCGCTCGTCTATACAACACCGGCGATCAAGTGCGCTATTTTGAAGATGGTACCTTGGAGTTCATTGGACGCGTCGACGACCAGGTTAAGGTTCGTGGCTACCGCATCGAATTGGGCGAGGTGGAGTCCGCGCTCACCCAACACCCCAAGGTAAAAGAAAGTGTGGTGAAGGTATTTGAGGAAAAACCTGGGGACCGGCGCCTGGTAGCCTATGTGGTGGGGAACGGTGAGGACAAACCCCGGCAGGATGAGTTGCGACAGTTCATCAAGCAGAAGCTGCCTGCCTATATGGCCCCCGCCATCTTTGAAATCTTGGAAAAATTGCCCTTAAAATCCAACGGCAAGGTAGATCGAGAAGCGCTCCCGGAACCTAGTCCGGATGCACGTTCAGGTGCAAGCAAGGCCGAGCCCCCACGCAACCCGGTGGAAGCAAAGCTGGTACAAGTGTGGTCAGATGTTTTGGGCGTTGAACACGTGTCCATTCACGACGGATTTTTTGACCTGGGCGGTGATTCCATTCTCAGCATCCAGGTTATTTCGCGCGCGGCCCGGGCCGGTATTAAGTTGACGGCTCAGCAGATTTTTGAAGCCGGCACCATTGCTAACCTCAGCCCACAATTGGAGCTTTCCATCCAGGCTCAGGCATCGAATGAGGACGTAATCGGCAGTGCGCCCTTGACGCCGGTGCAGCACTGGTTTTTCCATCACAGCGGCTCCAATCACTACAACCAAAGCGTCCTGCTGGCAACACCGCCGGATATGGACGAAGCTCATTTACGTGATGCTCTGGAAGCCCTGTTAAAGCATCACGACGTGTTGCGCTGTCGCTTCCGCCATCAAGCGCAGGGCCGTATCATGACGTTCCTTCCAGCAGAGGAAGCGCCAAACTTGGAGACGGATGATTTTTCCGAGCTACCTGAGGACAAGGCCCGTGAAGCCCTGGAAAAGGCCGGTACCCGACTCCAAACGAGTCTGGATATTGAAAATGGGCCCATGTTGCGGGCAGGCTGGTATCGGTTTGATACTCGCTCGGGCCGGTTGTTGCTGGTTGCCCATCACTTGGTGGTGGACACCGTCTCCTGGCGCATCATCCTCGAGGATCTCCAGGCCGCCTATCAACAGCGTGTGGAAGGTCGCGAGCTCGACCTCCCATTGAAGACCAGCTCCTTCAAAGACTGGTCCCTTCGCTTGTCTCAATACGCCAATTCGGCCGCAATTGCACAGGAAGTTTCATTCTGGACTCACCCCAACCGATCCAACGTTCAACCCCTGCCGTCTGAAGCGGTTGGAGAACCCGGCTGCGGTGATCATCAAGTGGTGCTTGATGAACACCATACCAGCCTGCTACTCACCAAGGTCCACAAGGCCTACCGCACACAAATCAACGACTTTCTGCTGGCCGCGCTGCTCTCCGGATTCAAAACCTGGACGGGCAGTCCCCATCTCCTGGTGGACCTTGAAGGCCACGGGCGGGAGGAGTTGTTTGAGGATGTGGACTTGTCGCGAACCGCTGGTTGGTTCACCACCCAAATCCCCTTGTTGCTGGTCCATCCCGATACGACCGGCCCCGCCGATGTGCTGCGTTCCGTCAAGGAATCCCTCAGATTTTTGCCCAAGAACGGCATTGGTTATGGCTTGCTGGCGCACTGCTGCGAGGACCAGGAAATTGCCGGGCTTTTGGCCGCACAACCCAACGCGGAAGTAAGCTTTAACTATCTCGGTCAAATCGACCGGGCGGCCTCCGGTTCGACACTGTTCAAATTGGCGGGCGAATCTGTAGGCCCTAGCCAGTGTGAGGGAGACGTCCAAACGCACGCGATTGCCGTCAATTGCATGGTTGTCGGAGGTTGTCTCAAAGCATCCTGGTCCTACGATGTGAAGCGTTTCACGCCGGCCACCGTGGAGGACCTGGCCAATAACTTTTTAAGTGCCCTCGAAGCCCAAATTGAACACTGTATTCAACCGCATGCAGGGGGCTACACGCCTTCGGACTTCCCCTTGGCAGATTTGCAACAAAATGCCCTCGACCGACTGGTGGTAGCCCAGATGGAAATTGAGGACATTTATCCACTCACCCCCATGCAGGAAGGCATGCTCTACCAGAGCCTCTTGCAGCCTGACTCCCAAGCTTATTTCGAACAACTCCACTGCCGTGTGCGGGGCAAATTCTATCCCGAACATTTCCGCAGCGCTTGGCGAAAGGTTTTGGAGCGCCATGCCCCTATGCGCACGGCATTCTATTGGGAAGGCCTGGAACAGCCCCGACAAGTCGTTTACGCCAACCTGCAAATGGATTGGGAAGAATTGGATTGGCGCCACTACAGTGCCAACGAACAAGACGGCCGCTTCCACGACTTGTTGCTGGCCGACAGGCGCCGCGGGTTTGACCTGAGCAAGGCGCCGCTGATGCGCTGGAAAATCGTGCGTGTAACTGAAACGGATCATCTGTTTGTTTGGAGCCACCACCACATTTTGCTGGATGGTTGGTCGATTTCGCAGTTACTCGCAGAATTGTTCAAGATTTATGAGTGGGTTGCCACCCAAATGCTCACGGAATACCCAGAGGTCGTGCCCTTCCGCAATTACATTTCCTGGCTCAAACAACAAGACCTTGCCAAAGCAGAAAGCTATTGGCGTCGGGAGATGGCCGGCTACCTGCCCTTCTCACTGCTTCAGGAAACTGCGCTCGAATTTAGACTGCGGGATCGCGAGCCTGTCGAACAAAGCAGTACCATGGATACCGCCTTGAGTGCCGCCCTCACGACCCAAATTACAGAGTTTGTGCGCCGCAACCAACTCACCCACGCCACGCTGATCCAGGGCTGCTGGTCTTTGCTGCTCGCTCGTTACACCGACCGAGATGATGTCGTGTTTGGCGTAACAGTTTCTGGCCGTCCCGGTGAATTGCCAGGCGTTGAGTCGATTATCGGACTGTTCATCAACACCTTGCCAGTTAGGGTGCGAATCACATCGGACGAGGACCTTCTCTACTGGCTTCAGTCATTACAAGAAAAGAACCTCACCCAAGACCGCTTCGCTTACACGCCGCTTGTAAGCATCCAGAAATGGAGTGGCTTGTCCTCTGTGATACCGCTGTTTGACAGCTTGGTTGTCTTTATCAACTACCCCATCGACGTGTCGCTCAAGGAAGAGCGGGGCATGGTCCAGGTAGACCAAGTTGATAACTACGAACAAACCAACTATCCCCTCACCTTCTCAGCACAAATGGGTGAACGGATGAGCCTGCGCATGGAGTATGACACACAGCTATTCTCAGAAGAGACGGTCGCGGCGATGTTGGGTCATTTAGGCAACCTTCTGGCGGCAATGACGAAGAAGAGCACCTGTCGATTGGGCGAATTGGGTGTGTTGTCAGTCACCGAGAAGAAGCACATCCTGGAAGCCTGGAATCGAACCGAACGAGCGCTGGGCGAAGCCCACTTGGTCAGCATGTTTGAGCGGATCGTGGATCGTTTCCCCCATAAAACCGGCGTCTCCATGAATGACCACAGCAACACCCTGACGTACACCCAACTCGATCAACAAGCCAACAAGATGGCGCATTACCTAAGGGAGAAGGGCGTTGGCCCCGAACGGGTGGTGGCTCTGTACTTAGAGCGCGAACCTCAAATGCTGATCGCCATGTGGGGGGTGCTGAAGGCCGGAGGCGCGTTCCTTCCGATTGACCGCAACTACCCGACTGATCGGGTTAACTTTATGCTTGGCGACGCCGCTGTGGATTTGGTGTTAACCTCCAAGCCCGTTGACGGCCTAGATTTCATGGGCGAGATCATCGTCGTGCCCGAGGTTGTTGTGAAAGTTGCCACCTCTCGAGCCACCAGGCTGGCGCTGCCCTTCAATCCCATCCAGGCTTTTTGCGTCTTTTACACCTCGGGTTCCACCGGGGTCCCCAAGGGAGCAGTAACAGACCACCAGACAATGACCAACTACGCGGAAGTGATGATCGAGGCTCTTGGCACAACCTGCGATGACCGCATACTGCAGTTGGCCTCCTTCAGCTTC
The DNA here is from genome assembly GCA_964423555.1 of uncultured Holophagae bacterium. GTDB lineage: Bacteria > Acidobacteriota > Holophagae > Acanthopleuribacterales > Acanthopleuribacteraceae > CAYRFM01. The sequence goes on from CAYRFM010000003.1 coordinate 68,434, forward strand.
GACGTCTTTCTCGAGGAGACTCTGCCCACCCTCTTGGTGGGCGGTGAACTGATGATACGGCGCGATGGCGCACTGATCTCCGGGTCCGATTTACAACAACTGATTGCCTCTCAACAGATCACCGGCCTCGAATTGCCGGCTTCCAGCTGGAGTCAATGGGTGGCCGAGTTGGAACGCCACCACGCCGCACCGCCAAAAAGTCTGCGTTTTGTCATCGTAGGCTGCGAGAAACCAAGTAAAAAACACTTCGCCTACTGGTCTCGTTTTAACATCCCAATCGTAATGGTGTTCGGCCTCACCGAGACAGCCATCACCAATACGCTGAACTTCCCGCTGCGATACACGGAAAAAGACCACGAGCGCTCCATTTTCTCAATCGGCAAGCCCGTGGCTAACAACATGACCTACGTCCTTGATCGTCAATTGCAGCCTCAACCCTTGGCGGTGGCAGGTGAATTGTGCTTAGGCGGCTTAGGTCTCGCCCGCAATTACGTCAATCAACCGAAACTAACCGCCGAGCGCTTCATTCCTGATCCCTTCTCAACTGCTCCCGGTGGGCGCATGTACCGCACAGGAGACCGGGTACATCTGCTGCCAGACGGCAATGTGGACTTCATTGGGCGCGAGGATCGGCAAATCAGCCTCCGTGGCTTCCGCATCGAGATTGGCGAGGTGGAAAACGCACTTAGGCAGCACGAAGCATTGGTGGAAGCAGCCGTCATGGCTAGGGATGATGTGCCCGGCGGTCTGTGTCTGGTGGCATATCTCCAGTTGGAAAAGCCCGCTGGAGATATTGGAACTCAACAGGCCAAAACTGCGGAAATGAAACGCTTCCTTGGCTCGCGGCTGCCGCACTACATGGTGCCCGCACATTGCGTGTACCTGGATCGAATACCTACCACCACCAATGGCAAGATCGACTATAGCGCCCTGCCTGCACCTGACCGTGACCAGGTGGCTCAGTGCGAGGCCCCCCGCACGGAAACTGAGCGGCGTATCGCGGAAATCTGGCTTGAAGTCCTGGGCTTGGATGTGGATAGGAGCATCGGAGTTGACGAGAACTTCTTCGAATTGGGCGGACACTCACTCATGGCCACCCAAGTAGTATCCAGAATTCGCGAGACCTTCTCCGTGGACTTTTCGCTCCCGCGCTTTTTCGAGGCGCCTTCAATTGCCGGTGCCGCCGCCCTGGTAGAGGAAGCCTCTCACCTCGATGCACTGCCTCCTATCACACGCGGGGTTCATTGGGACAATGTGCCGGTTTCCTTCGCCCAACATCGCCTATGGTTTATTGACAAGTTGGAGGGAGGGGAAAGCGCCAACTACAACCTGCCAGCTGCGCTCACCATCAAAGGTGACCTAGACCTGGCAGTGCTGGAGCGCGCCTTTTCTGAAATGTTGCGGCGTCATGAATCGCTGCGCACCTCATTCACAGAAAGGGACGGTCATCCCTACCAGGTCATTGATGAATACAGGCACCGTACCCTCGAAGTGCTGGATCAGCGTCTTCTCGCAGCCGACCAGGTAGATGTAGTTCAGCGTCGATTGGTAGCCGAAGACGCCATGAAACCCTTCGACCTAAAGAAGAGCTGCATGCGAACCTCGGTGGTGCGCTTCCCTAGCCACGATCTGTTGTTAGTCAACATGCACCACATCATCTCCGATGGCTGGTCTATCGGTATTTACGTACGCGAACTCCTTACACTCTACCAGGCATTTGCCAAGGGCCTGCCTTCACCGTTACCCGAGCCCGAACGCCAATATGCGGATGTGGCCGTACATCAGCGACGCTGGTTGACCGGTGAGCGCCTGCAGCGCCAGATCGATTATTGGACCGACCACCTCAGCGGCCTACCCCAACAGTTGAACCTGCCCACGGATCGCCCACGCCCGCCGAAGCAGACCTATTCGGGTCGGAGTATTGACTTTGTCATCCCCACCGAGGTTCGTGACCGCATGAAAGAGCTTGCGTTTGCTCAAGGAGCCACCCTTTTCATGAGCTTGTTGGGTGCCTTCGGCGTCTTGATGTCACGTTACAGCAACCAGCGGGAACTCGCTGTCGGCACGCCAATCGCCAATCGCAATCGCAGGGAAGTAGAAAACATCATCGGCCTTTTTGTGAATACACTGGTCATGCGCATCGATGTGAGTGAAAAGCCGAACTTCCACACGATCTTGACAAGGATCCGCAAAACAGCTCTGGAGGCCTATGCCAATCAGGATGTACCCTTCGAGCGCTTGGTGGAGACCTTGCAACCCACCCGGAACATGAGCCGTCACCCCTTGTTTCAGGTGATGTTCTCCCTTGAAAACGCGCCAACCGACAACTTGGCCTTGCCCGGCTTGGAAATATGCCCGCTCAGCAGCGACCTAGAGGCGGCCAAGTTTGATCTCATGATCTCTATGGGCGAAACGGAACAGGGTCTTCAAGGTGCCATTCAGTACAATACCGACCTATTCGACCACGACACCATTGAACGGCTGTTGCAGCACTATCAAACACTGCTGCGAGGGATCGCCTCCTCACCGGAAACCCCCGTTGAGCGAATCGCTCTCATGGCTGAGCGCGAACGCAGCCTCGTGCTCGAGGAATGGCAGGGCTCGGCCCTGCCTGCCTATCCCCCGTCTCAGGCACACACCCGGTTCGAGCGGCAGGCACGCCACCAACCCGAGGCCGCGGCTATCTACATCCATGGTAGTGACGAAACAAAACCTTGGACCTATGCCCATCTCGAGCAAGCCGCTAACCAGGTCGCTCACAGCCTTCTTGCTCGTGGGGTGACCGCTGGTAGTCTTGTGGGCATTTGCATGAAGCGCCGAACGGAAATGTTGGCTGCCATCTTGGGGGTATTAAAGGCCGGTGCAGCTTATGTGCCGTTGGATCCGAAGTATCCCAGAGAACGTATCATCTACACCCTCACGGACGCACAAATTGGCGTTTTGCTGTGTCATGGCGACGTGGCTGAGAAACTGCCACTGGAAGAAGTGGACGTCATCGCCATTGAGGCCCTGCTGGCTGATCCAAAGGAATCGGCGGCGCCCATCACCATCGACGACACAGGACATCTTTCCCACGTGATTTACACCTCCGGCTCCACCGGAAAACCCAAGGGTGTCGCCATCAGCCATCACGCAACGGGCGCTCTCTTGGAATGGATTCCAACCGCATTCAAGCGGGAGTACTTCGACGGCGTGCTCGCCTCGACTTCCATTTGCTTCGACCTCTCTGTTTTTGAGATTTTAGGTACACTTGCCTACGGTGGTGCCGTGATCTTGGCTGAAAATGCACTGCAACTGCTCGAACATACCGAGCGCGAGCGCGTGACTCTGGTCAACACGGTACCTTCGGCCATGGCGGAGTTGCTGCGAATGAACGGGGTTCCCCAAGGTGTGAAAATCATTAACCTAGCGGGTGAGCCTTTGCCGGCCAAACTGGTTCGCCATATTTACGAACAGACGGCGGTCGAGGGTGTCTACAACCTATACGGGCCGTCGGAGGACACCACCTATTCAACCTTCGGTTTGATGCCGCGAGGTAGTGACGCCAAACCGAGCATTGGTAAGGCGGTTGCCGGTTCGAAGGCATTGCTCTTGGACGCAGACCTTCAGGTGCAGCCCATTGGCATTGCGGGTGAGCTGTGCATGGCAGGTGAGGGACTGGCCCGAGGATATCACAACCGGCCAGGTTTGACGGCGGAGCGATTCATTCCCAACCCCCATACAAGCAAACCGGGAGAACGTCTCTACCGCACCGGGGATCTTGCCCGGTTCTTGGCCAATGGCCAGATCGATTTCCTGGGTCGCATGGACCATCAGGTGAAGCTGCGTGGGTTCCGCATTGAGCTGGGAGAAATCGAGGCGGCCTTGGATCGGCACCCCCAGGTGGAAGAAGCGGTGGTAATGATTCAAAAACACGAGGAAGGCGGAGAAGATCTGTTGGTCGCCTTCTTGGTTGCCAAGGACGATCAACCCCTGAATCGCCAATCCGTGATCGAGCATCTCAGAACCGCGCTTCCCGAGTTTATGATCCCCTCGGTGCTGGTGCCACTGCCTCTCTTGCCCCGCACCCCCAACGGCAAAATCGATCGCAATCTTCTGGCATTGCACACGCCCACCAAGAATGCCGAGACCATACCCGACTCTGGGTTGACCCCGGTGCAACAATTGCTGGCTGACCTTTGGGAAGAATTTTTGCCTGGCAAGGGCTTTGGGCCCAAAGACGACTTCTTCGAGCACGGCGGCCATTCGCTGTTGGCAACGCGCCTGATCTCGCGCATTGCACAAGTGTTCGATGTGAACCTGAGCCTGGTCACGCTGTTTGAGTCCCCCTCCCTGGAAGATTTAGCCCACCGCATCGAGCAAGCCAGAGGTGGCACGACTGCCCTAGCCGATATTATGCCCTGTCCCAGGGACCGCTTCCTGCCACTGTCGTTCGCCCAGCAACGCATGTGGTTTGCCGACCGCATGGAAGGTGGCGAGACGACCTATCACATCCCCGTCATCTATGAGATCAACGACGCTTTAGACGAAGAAGCCCTGGCCCGCACGTTCAACGAAATCGTGCGCCGCCATGAGGTTTTGCGGACCAGATTCCCCTTGCGCGATGATGTCCCAGTGCAGGAAATTCTCCCCTTCGAAATCCGCGCCTTGGAGCGGGAAGACCTCAGTGGCACGCCTAAGACCCAACGGATGAAACATGCCCGCGCCCAAGCAGAAGCGTTTGTGCGCCTACCCTTCGACCTCGCACAAGGCCCACTGTTTCGCTACAAGTTGATTTGCCTGGGGGATAACCAATTCCTCCTCGCTGTCACCCTGCATCACATTGTCACTGATGACTGGTCCATGAAGGTGTTGCAAAGCGAGCTAGGAACTCTGTATCAAGCCTTTGTAGACGGCAATCCATCGCCACTCGCCGATCTCGAAGTGCAGTATGCAGACTATGCCGCTTGGCAACGCGACGGTTTTGAACAAGGGCGCTTTGACAGTCAGACAACCTATTGGCAACAGCAGTTGAGCAACCTTCCCCAGGCCCAGCTGCTACCCCTTGATCACCCGCGACCGCAGCGACAATCTTTCAGCGCTACTAGCTACACCTTCCAAGTCGAAGGTGCCCTGTTTGAGGAATTGAAAACTCTGACTCGACGAAACCATGCGACCCAGTTTATGAGTCTGCTCGCCACATTTAAGGTGTTGCTCTACCGATACACGGGCCAAACAGACATCGCGGTGGGGATTCCCATTGCCGGACGTCGACATCGTCAGGTTGAACCCATGATCGGCTTCTTTGTCAATACCCTGGTCATGCGCAATCGACTCAACGACAACCCCACCTTCGAAGAAGTTCTGGCATCTGTGCGGAGAACCGCCCTCGATGCCTATGCGAACCAGGACGTACCCTACGATCAACTGGTCAAGGCCCTACCCAGCCAGCGCACCGGCGCGTTGTTCCAGGTCATGTTCAATTATCAGGAATTCCTCGGTGGTGAAACTTCCGATCAATTCGCTGCCGTGGACATGGGGAAGGAAACAAAGGATCGACAAGATTTTGATCTACCTTTCGATCTTTTCATGCTCACGACCTGGTTTGGTAACCGGCTGGAAGTGTCTTTGGAATACAATACCGGACTGTTCAAGGCCGAAACCATCGCTACCATGGCTGAGCGCTTCAAGGTATTGCTTGAGAGCATCCTTCAAAGTCCAGGCACCCGCATCGACCGAATAAAGTATAAAACGGAGGAAGAAATGGTCGAGGACGATCAAAAGAATTCGCAGCGCAAGGCATCCCGACTGGGCAAGCTGAAGAGTGTCAAAGCTGAGTCACTCCCCAAAGAGTGAGGCACCCCATAAGGGGCATCGATCAAGAACTTGCCTAAGGACCCATAATGACTCAACGATCTTTCTCAGCCTACAAACTCTCGCCACAACAATTAAGAATGGTGCATTCACAGTCTAAGGTAGTGCCCACGCTACAGGGCGTGATGGACCTTGAAGGTGAATTGGAGTGGGAACGACTGACCGCTGCGCTTTCAGCCTTAATGGAGCGACACCCCATTCTGGGCGCGCGTTTCCCTAAGGCCGACGCCGGGTCGACACCTCACCAGCTTGTCTGCGAACGCCCGGATATCGATCTCCAGGTAGAGGCCGTGAACGAGGCCGATCTCGACACGGAGTGGCCCAAATATGCGGAAAAGGCACGTCAACCGCCACTTGCACCCACCCTCGAGACGGGCACACGCTTCCTGCTTTTGCGCACAGCAGGAAGCCGCCATCTGCTCATCGTGACCTACCCCGCCCTTTGTGGGGACATGCATATCTTTAAACTCTTGCTCCACGAACTCGGCGGCTTGTACCACGAAGCCTGCGCGCCACTAGGTGAAGAAGCCTTGGATTACGTTCAGTATGCTCAGTGGCGCCGCAATCTCATTGAGGATGAGGAGGATTTGGACGGCTTAGAGGCCCGAGCTTATTGGCAGCAAATCCCGCAGGTTCACCCTGAAACGCCCCTACCAAAAGAGTTGGGGACGTCAGGTACTTGCGCCCAACTGTCTCGGCACAACATTCCCCTGACGTGCCTTTCTTCCGACGGTTTGGACAAATTGACCGGGGCCTTTGAAGCTAACGAAGAAAGCTTTTTCTTGGCATGTTGGCATCTTGTTCTGCGCCGCCTATCGGACCGAACAACCATTCGCCTCGAATTGGTTTGCGATGGCCGTCACTATGACGAGCTGGCACAAACCATGGGGTTCCTGGACAGCGTTGCACCACTCACCATGACTGTTGGCGGCGCCACCCGCTTTGCCGATCATATGACGGCCGTGACCAAGGCCAAGCAAGGGTTGCAATCCTGGCTGGATTATTTGAGCGCCGAGGCAGCACCAGAGTCCGAGCCGGGTCTGGGTTTTTCCTTTGAACGCTGGCCGGAGTCCTTCCTTGGCGCCCAACTATCGGTTTCCTTACGGGATCGGTTTGGAGCTTGTCACTGGCTGCGTCTGGGCTTGGAGGTGATCCGCAGGGAAAACCGTTACGAAGGCCGCCTGAACTGGCCCGCCGGTACCCTTGATGAAAGAGTCATCCAATCCATCGGCACAGCCTATGCGCACGTATGCCGCCAGGCCTTAGAAAACCCAGAGCTACGTCTATCCGCGTTTCAGTTGCTTGACCCCGCCTTGTTGCAGCCGGTTTTGGCAAATTGCCTGCCCAAGGGGCAACCAGATACCCTACTGACGGCAATAGCCCGGCAACGCTCGGATTTGCTCGCCGTCGACGGCGCGGACGAACCTGTTACCTACGGCCGACTTCTTGACGATGCAACCTGCTGGGCGGAACACTTGGTTCGTTACGGTTTAAAACCCGGTGACCTAGTGGCCCTGAGTGCTGAGCGGATGCACGATACGCTGCCTGCAATTATTGGGATTTGGAAGGCTGGTGGCGTGCTACTCCCTCTGGCAAAGACCGCTTCTCAAGGCTACATCAAAGCAGTCTATGAAGCCTCCGGTTTCAAGTGGGCTATTGCTGGCACCCATGCGACCGGACACTTGGGCTCTGAAGTGACGGTGATTGCGCCACCCGCGAGCCAGATTCAAGGGACCCCACTTCCCCGAGTAGATGCACAGGATTATGCCGTGCTCCTGGATATTGCGCCCGGAACGCCATTCCAAGCCGTGGTGCTTGATCATGGCTTTCTGGCGACGCTCCGTTGGGACAGCCGTGAGGCCATTGTGTTCATGCCTCGCGACGCCGCCACTCTTCAAGCTCTGCAGCGTATCTCTGTTCTCGCAATGGGAGGGACCCTGAACCTTACCCCAACCGGACGAGCGGAGGGTCGGATCGATGATCTGTTGCACAACGCCGCATCCAACGTACTCCTAGACGAGCGCTTTCCCGGCCAACTGACAAGAGCCCTAAGTCTAAGCCAAGAGCTCTGTTGCCGGTTGACCTTTTCCGAGGTCTCAGCTGCACAGCAGCTTCAGAGACACAATCAGCTGGTTCGAGCAGAAGTTCGGAATGCCGTCTGTGTCCCCATAGATCCCGTCGGTCTGCCCCGCCCCCTGCACGTGACCGGGCACTTATCCATCCAAGGAGCTGCCCTGGCTCAGGGCTATTGGCGAAACGCGAGAATGACCGCAGAACGCTTTAGACCCTCCCCCTTGAGTGTTCGTCCTGGGGATCGCTGCTTCCATACGGGCCTCAAAGCCTGGATGGAGGAGGACGGATGCTTGATGTTCGAAGCCGATACCCAGCCGGTTGCCGAACTTCGCGCGTTCTGGCAGAACTATGTCCCACAGGGCTGTGAAGCGCCCAATCTTCCTCGCGCAGCCACCGATGCACGGCCACAGTTACAAAGACTGGGCCGCCCACTCCAGTCGTTCCTCGTGCAACGCCTCGATGAAGGTGCCGCTCACTGGGGCGTTGATGCTTTCCAGGTATTTTTAGCCGCATGGCAGGTTCTGTTGTTTCGCTACACGGACCAAACCCAAAGCATACTCACTGTCTCAGGCGGCTTTGGGAGCCTGCCACTGCGCTTGGATGCATCTGGCAGACCCAGCGCCGGTGAAATGGTTCGACGGACCCACCTGAATTTGACCGCCGCCCTGATTCATCGGCCTCTCGGAGAAGTAACAGCCCACCACCTTTTGGAACAGCACCACGGGTTCTCCGTTAAAGATCTCGTGAGAGTTGTTGTGGCCGAGGACGCCGCGGAACTAAACGTCCTCGACCAACAGGTGGATTTACTGGTTCGCTTTGGCGCCGACGATACCCCGTGCATCTCCTTCAACAACGCCAACTACGATACCGCCTTGATCGAACGAATGCTCGGCCATCTGGAGCGCCTGTTGGAAGGCATGCTGTGCTGGCCCGATGAGCCCATTGACAGCCTGCCCCTGCTCTCCCAAGCGGAAACATCCCAATTATTGGTGCATTGGAATGATACCTCCACGTCTATAGACGAGTGGCAAACAATTCATGGCATGTTCATGAGCCAGGCAAGGAAGACCCCACACCACTTCGCTTTGCACTGCGTAGTCGATGGTGCCAAAGTGCGTTACACCTACGAGGACCTCGAGCGTGCAGCCGATCAATTGGCCCATCGCCTGCGGGTTATGGGCGTCGGACCAGATATACCGGTGGGTGTTTGTCTGCACCGTACGCCTCGGCTGTTGCTAACCCTGATCGCCATCCACAAGGCCGGGGGCGCGTATGTGCCCATGGATCCCGCATACCCTCAAGAGCGACTGGTGTATACAGTCGCCGATGCCGGAGCTCCCCTGCTCATTACGGAGACAACACTTCTCCCACGTTTTCCCGATTGCCAAGCGCGAATCCTTGAAATGTCTGAGGCCCTGTTTGAAGGTCGACCCTCTGGCTCAAAGAAGGATCTACCCACCGCCTGTCTCTCGCATGTGATCTATACCTCTGGCTCCACAGGCAAACCTAAGGGCGTTGCTATCAGTCACAGAGCGAGCGTGGCGATGCTCACTTGGGCGGGAACAGTCTTCCCCCAAGCGTATCTCTCCGGACTTCTTGCCGGTACCTCGGTGTGCTTTGATCTCTCTGTTTTTGAACTCTTCCTGCCGTTGAGCCAGGGTGGCACGATCATTCTTGTGGACAATGCCCTACAATTAGGGCAAAGCCCCTACCGCGACCAAGTAACCCTGATTAACTCCGTCCCGTCGGTCATGACGGAGCTGTTGCGCATGGAGGCGGTTCCTGATTCGGTTCGAGTGGTCAACCTAGCAGGCGAGCCCCTACCCGGTTCCCTGGTTCGTGACATCTATCAGAAAACCAAGGCAGAGGCAGTCTACAACCTCTACGGGCCATCCGAAGACACCACTTATTCCACCTGGGAGCGCGTCCCTCGCGACCTAAAGGACAATCCAACCATCGGGCGGCCCCTCGACAACACACAAGGGTACTTGCTGGACGCGTTCCTGAGGCCCAGGCCCTTGGGCGTGCCCGGCGAATTAAGCCTTGCTGGCGCGGGTTTGGCGCGGGGATACCTTCATCGTCCCGCCCTGACTGCCGAACGATTTGTGCCCAACCCCTTCAGCATGGTAGCCGGTGCCCGGATGTATCGAACAGGTGACTTGGCCCGATATTGTGAAGACGGTCGCATCGTTTTCCTGGGCCGCATCGATCACCAAATCAAACTCAGGGGCTTTCGCATCGAGCTCGGCGAAATAGAGGCGATATTGGAACGTCAGGCTTCGGTAAGGAAAGCCGCCGTGGTTGCCTGGCCGATTGAGGGGCCAACCTTAGGAGGTGAGCGGTTCCTTGTGGCCTATGTAGCGTCCACTAATGCCCAAGGCCGCGTGGTGGCACAACGGGCAGAACAGGCCCGCCTGGCGGAGCCCTTGTACGAGGCCCTTCCCGATTACATGGTGCCTAGTTATTTCGTTTCCATGGATGCCTTGCCTTTAACCCCCAATGGCAAGCTGGACCGCCGCCGTCTGCCCGATCCCAAGGGGTTATTATTGGAGGGCCCGGCCCAAGGCCGTGCACCGGGTACGGAAATTGAAAAGGTCCTGGCCGGCATATGGGAAGACCTATTGGGCCTGCCACGGGTTACCATGGACGACGACTTCTTCGCGCTGGGAGGTCATTCGCTGCTGGCCGCTCAGGCCACCGCACGGATTGGACGTAGGTTCGAACTCGTCCTGCCCATGCCCTTGATCTTCGAGCGGCCCACAGTTGCCGCCATGGCCAAGTATATTGAGGAACGTCGTCTTAATGCGGACGCGACATCCGACCAAGTCATTAGGGTGGTCTCCCGAGACGACCGCCTACCCCTTTCGTTTGCCCAACAGCGCTTGTGGTTCATTGACCGCCTTACCCCGGGAAGCGACGCTTATAATGTGCCCCTCAGCCAACCGCTGTTGCGTGATTTGGATGTAGTCGCCCTCAATCGCGCCGTGAACGAACTGCTCATGCGCCACGAGGTATTGAGGGTCAGTTTTCCAACCGATCAAGGTAAGCCTTACCAGTATCTTGAGGAAGCCAGCCCCATCCACCTGCCGTTGATTGATGTATCGGGTTTGGACGACGCAATCGCCGCGACACATGTGGCCGCCCTGGCACAACGTCATGGGCGCCACCGGTTCAATTTGAGGGTGGGTCCGCTTACCAGCTTCCAGCTCGTGCGTGGCCACAACTGGCATCTGTTGCTCATCAACGTCCACCACATCGTCACCGACGGGTGGTCCATGAACATCCTTCGCCAGGAGTTGACCACCCTCTACGAAGCCATCCGCAGAGGAGAACCCTCGCCACTGGCCCCATTGCCCATTCAGTATCCGGACTTCGCCGTGTGGCAACGGAATTGGCTCAGCGGCCGACAATTGGAGCTTCAGCTCGATTATTGGCGTCGCCAATTGGCGCAGGTGGGAACCCTGTCCCTCCCTCTGGACAAACCGCGCCCAGTCCAACCCAGTCCTCAAGGCGCAGGCTATCACTTCATCCTGCCAAAAACTCTATCGCAAGGCTTGCGCGCCACCGCGCGGGACAACGACACCACGCTTTTCACCCTGATAGCCGCCGCTTTCCAGGTTTTTCTTGCTAGGCTGTGCCACCAAGACGATATAAGTTTGGGCGTTCCCGTCGCTGGCCGCAACCGGGTGGAGACCGAAGGGCTCATCGGCTTTTTTGTCAATACCTTGGTCGTGCGCGGCATGTTTACCGGGAACCCGTCCTTCAAAGCTTTTCTGGGCCAAATGCGGACCATTGTACTTGAGGCCCTCGCTCATCAGGAAATCCCTTTCGAAAAGCTAGTGGAAGAACTCCAGCCTCAACGAGATTTGAGTCAAACACCTCTGTTCCAGGTGCTCTTCAACTTTCAAGAGGCGGAAAAGCCTCCGCTGGGACCTCGTACAGAGCCCATGTCGCATCCTCGTTTAGAGGCCTTCTTCGAGGAAGATCTGGCAGTCAAATTCGATCTGTCGCTAACCGTAGTGAACCTAGAGGCCTTGGCACTTTCACTTGATTTCCGCACTGATCTCTTTGAGCAGGCGACGATTGCTCGATGGGCTTCCCACCTCCAAACACTGCTTGGTGCCATCGCCGAAGATCCAAACCGGGCTTGTTTCTATCTGCCGATGGTGGCGGATGCGGACAAAACCCGTCTGCTGGCCATATGTCAGGGCCAAGGCCTCAGCTGTTCTACCCCTGGCTATGTGCATGAACACTTCGAGCGACACGTCGCCAGCCACCCCGACATGCCCTCCCTGAGTGCCGACTTGCTACTCACCACCTTGGACTACGCCTGCCTGGAGCGTCGAGCCAATCAGCTCGCCCACCGCCTGCGCAAACTCGGGGCCGGTCCGGATGTTTTGGTCGGCGTTTGCCTACATCGGGAGGTCCACCTGGTGATCGCTCTGTTAGCGGTGCTCAAGAGCGGGGCGGCCTATGTACCGATAGACCCGGATTACCCGGAGTCACGGATTGCCACAATTCTCGAGAGCGCTAAAACCCCTATCTTAATAACTTCCAGTGACATTGCCCTGCCCGAGGTAAGCGCCACCAAGGTCTTTCCCAAGGAGAGGGAGGAAGGAGACATATCCGACAAACCTCTCGGTCTACGTCCCTTGGGCGATCACCTTTCCCACGTCATCTTCACCTCGGGTTCGACTGGCCGCCCCAAAGGCGTCGCGATTCGCCACAGTAGCGTGGCCGCCATGTTCGGCTGGATGGACCAATGCTTTCAAGCCTCCGATCAGGCAGTGGTAGCCGCCGTCACGTCCGTTTGCTTTGATTTGCATGTGTATGAAATTTTTGGCACGTTCCACCGCGGCGGGCATGCGGTGCTGCTGCGCAATATACTCGAACTGCCAAAACTTCCCACCGAAACCGGCCTGACCCTGATCAACACAGTGCCCTCGGCCATGACAGAGCTCTTGCGGCTACGGGCCGTTCCCCATTCGGTGCGAGTCATCAATTTGGCTGGCGAGCCCCTGCCCCATGAACTTGCGGAGCAGATCCACGCCGAGACTTCAGTGCGGGCGCTTTTCAACCTTTACGGGCCCAGTGAAGACACCACCTATTCCACCTTTGCCGAGGTGGCAGCCCGAGCCAAACACTCACCACTGATTGGCCGCCCTCTAAACGGTACAACGGCCTATGTTCTGGGACGCTTCGGCGAACTGGCTCTCCCTGGCGTACCAGGCGAACTCTATCTTGGCGGCGTCGGCCTCGCTAGGGGTTATTACGGAAACACCTCACAAACCGCCGCACGATTCGTGCCCAATCCCCTTGATGATCAGCCAGGATCACGCCTGTATCGCACGGGCGATCTGGTGCGCTGGCGGGACAATCAACAGCTGGAGTTCCTGGGGCGGGTAGATCACCAGGTAAAACTGCGCGGGTTCCGCATTGAGTTGGGTGAGGTAGAGAACATCCTGCGAGCCCAGGAAGGCGTAGCCGAAGCAGTGGTGGTCGTGCGCCACCTTCACGGCCTTGGCCGTTCCATGGTTGCCTTTGTTGTTGCTCGCGAAGGATTCGGCGGGTTGCAAGAGGAGACCCTTGCCTCGGATCTGAAATCCGTATTGCCGGGCTACATGGTTCCAAGCCGACACCTAGTGTTGCCGACACTGCCTCTGACCCCAAACGGCAAAATCAACCGCAAAGCCCTTCAAGAGTTGCCACTTCCAAACCTGGAAGATCCTTCGCCGGAGGCGATCAGCGCGGCGGCAACGCCTACTCAGGTGCTGCTGTCCCAAATCTGGCAAGAATTGCTGGCTAGGCCGCACATTTCAACACGGGCCGACTTCTTTGAGCTGGGCGGACATAGCCTGCTGGCAACCCAGGTCGTCTCACGGGTACGTGAAGTTTTTGGCCTGGATATGGGCCTGCAGGTGATTTTCGAGCACCCCACCATCGAGGGCCTGGCCCGCTGGGTTGATGGAGCCCTTCACACCGCCGTGCAGGTTGCCTATCCAGCCGTTCAAGCAGTTTCACGAGACCTAGGGGCACCGCTTTCCTTTGCCCAGCAGCGAGTCTGGTTCCTCGACCGCCTGGATCCAGGATCACCCACCTACAACCTGCCGGCAGTAGAGGCACTCACTGGCGCCCTGGATGTTGCGGCCCTTGAAAAAGCACTTCTGCATGTCATCGCTCGGCACGAGATTTTGCGCACCACTTTTCCCGATCCCGGTGATGGTCCTGTACAGTACATTAACCCGCCCCCCGAATCGCTTCGTCTTGCCTATGTTGACCTCGGTGGACTCCCCTCTTCCCTGCGACAACAGGCGGGCAGGAGAGCAATTGGCGACCATGCCCTGAGGGCGTTCAGACTGGATCGCGGACCCTTATACGATTTTTGCCTAGTGCGCCGAGCCACCAATGACCACCTGCTCTTGATCAACCTGCATCACATCATTACAGACGGATGGTCGATGGGCATCTTGGCTGAGGAGATTCGCGCACATTACCGCGCGGTGTTGGACGGCTCGACGAATGCGTTCAAACCTCAAGCATTTCAATACGTGGACTTTGCCGTCTGGCAATCAGCCTGGGAACAGTCAGGCGGTCTTAGCCAACAGTTGGCATTTTGGGAGACACAATTGGGAGACGGTCCTCCAGCGCTGGACCTGCCTACGGATCGTCCTTATAGAGTCGAGAATTCCGGCGACGGCGCTGTGGTGTCACGAAAGTTGGATCACGGCCTGATCTCGCCGCTAGCGGCTATGCTCAAGACATCCGGCTGCACCTCGTTCATGCTGTTTCAGGCGGTCTTTCAGCTTTTGCTTTCACGCTACTGCCGTCAGCACGATGTGTGTGTTGGTACTCCGATCGCGGGACGCAACCAGCTCTGGACAGAGAGAATGATCGGCTTTTTTGTCAACACCCTGGTATTGCGGTTACATTTGTCCGAGTCCGACACCTTCTCGACCTTGCTTGGCAAAGTGAGGGCATTGGACTTGGCCGCATTCTCTCATCAGGACCTCCCCTTTGAAAAACTGGTGGAACATTTGCGTCCGGAACGGCAACTGTCGCGCTCACCGCTGTTCCAGGTGATGTTCGTCTATCAAGGCGCCGAGTTGGGGACCCCTCTGGGTGAGCCCGGCGGGGCTGAGAGCGACGATTTCGAGGAAATGGTAACGACCGCCAAGTTTGACCTCACATTGACCGTGGAACATCACCAGGGGAACCTGTTGGTGGCAGCTGAATACATGACCCAACTCTTTGACGGTGTGACCATCAAACGGCTACTGCATCACTTCGAGCAGCTTCTCTGGGCCGTGAGCAACCAAGCAGATCAGCCGATCGGAAGACTCTCCTTCATTGACGAGACGGAGCGGCAAACGCTGCTCCATACTTGGAATCAAACCCTGCATAGCCTGGACCAGAACCTGGCTCTGCACCTTGCTTTCGCGCGTGCAGTTGCAGAAGACCCCAATGCCATAGCCGTAGTGGGCGAAGACCGACAAATCTCCTATCACGAACTGCACCAGGCGTCCGACAGCCTCGCCTGGCACCTGATCGCCACCGGTGTCCAACCGGATATGCCCGTGGCCGTATGCCTCAACCGATCCCCCATGCTCCTGGTGGCCTTGATGGGAGTTCTCAAGGCCGGTGGGGCCTTTGTGCCGTTGGATGAATCCTATCCGGACGCCCGCATTCGCTTTATCATGGAGGATACAGGTAGCCCCATTCTCATCACCAGAGCCGCACTGAAAGCGAAGTTGGCGCCCCAAACTCAGCACCTTCTTTGCGTGGATCAAGCGTGGCCTGTAAACCCAAGGCCCCTACCCATCGTGTCCGACACTCAGCTGGCCTATGTGATCTATACCTCCGGCTCAACCGGCAATCCCAAAGGGGTATCTATTGGTCACCGGTCGATTGTGAACTATGTCCTGGGCATTGCAAAAACCTTTGGATTGGTCCGTGGCGATCGGGTTCTTCAGTACACCTCGCTAGTATTTGACGTGGCCTGTGAAGAGATTTTCACCACCTTGACTCAGGGTGCGACCTTGTTCATGCGCTCCGACGATATGGTGGATACTAGGGCCCTGATCGCCAACGCCGAAAGCTGGGGACTGACCCATCTGATTCTCCCCACTGTAGTATTGCATGAGCTGACAGACCAAATTGCCCGTGGCGCTCTGAGTCTGCCGTCCGCTCTGCGCTGTCTTGTCACCGGCGGCGACGCCGTGCGGCTCGAGGCCCTAGAGCGTTGGCGTACCTCTGTCCCGCCTCATATCCGCCTGATCAATGCGTACGGCCCTACTGAAACCACCATTTCGGCAACGGTTGCGAGATTGCATCTGGACGCAAAACCCATACGCGATCGGGTCCCCATCGGCACGCCCGTTCAGAATATGCAAGGTTATGTGGTGGACGGCGCACTCAAACTTTGTCCTTTGGGCATCCCAGGCGAGTTGCTCATGGGTGGTGTTAATCTGGCACGCTGCTATCTCAATCGACCCGCTTTGACGGCTGCTGCATTTGTGCCAAATCCCTTTGCTCGTGAGAGCGGGACCAGGTTGTATCGCACCGGGGACCTTGTGCGTTGGACCGACTCGGGTCAATTAGTGTTCCTGGGACGCATCGATGCACAGGTCAAAATTCGTGGATTTCGCATCGAAATTGGTGAAATCGAGAATGTGCTTACTAGCCACAAGGATGTGCGCCACGCCATCGTCAACGTCTTTCAAGATCGTGGCAACAAACAGTTGGCGGCCTATGTGGTGACCCAGCAAGGACACGAGCGCCAAGCAGATCACCTGCGTCAACACCTTCGTGATCGACTACCAGAATACATGGTGCCTGCGATCTTCATATTCCTCGACGATATCCCGCTGACACCGGGAGGAAAGGTGAACTTCAAGGCATTGCCCAAACCCGAATTCGCCCACACTGCCCAGTACGTGGCACCCACCAATCAGATCGAGGAAATGCTGGCAATGATCTGGGCGCAAACCCTGGGGATCGCTCCGCCCTCAATCCACGCGGATTTCTTCGAGCTTGGCGGTCACTCCTTGCTGGTGACGCGCCTGATCTCGGCCGCGAACCGCCAGATGGGCGTCGCCCTGACCCCTCGGATGGTCTTCGAGCACCCCACCGTCGCGGCACTGGCGAAGTCCGCGCAACTCATGGACAAGGACAGAGAGCTGCCCATCATCCAGCCTGCAGACCGCTCCCATCCCCAGCCTCTATCTTTCGCGCAACAACGTCTCTGGTTCGTGGATCTCATGGATCCCGGCTCACCGGCCTACAATATTCCCACTCAGGAACTTATCGATCAGCCCCTCGCCGCTGGCTTGCTAGAAAAGGCACTGCACACCCTGACAGTGCGCCACGAGAGCCTACGCACCCGCTTCCCCAACGAGGCCGGAAGCCCCTTGCAAGTGATCGACCCGGTGGTCGACCACTGCCTGGTGCTCGTGGATTTAAGCGGTTTAGAAGAACACTGTATCTCTGCGTTGGCCCAAGATCTCGGCGTTCGAGACGCCAGCCATCGCTTTGACCTGGCCAGGCAGCCCCTCATTCGCACGCACCTGCTGCGTCTGCGACCTGATAGCCACCTCCTCATGGTGAACTGCCATCACATTATCTCCGACGCCTGGTCAATGGAGATCCTGCGGCGCGAATGGATGGCACTGTACGCGAGTGCCCTCTCTGGCCGACCCGCTTCCCTTCCCAACTTGGAGATCCAATATGCCGATTATGCTGCATGGCAACGGCAATGGCTGCAGGGAGATACCTATCTTGGTCAACTAGCTTTTTGGCGCGACCGCCTGGGCGATGCGACCCCCGTGTTGTCGCTACCCACCTCCCGCCCTCACAAAATAAACCCCTCGGCACTGGGGAAGACCTACCATGCCACCTTGCCAAAGAGCTGGTCAACGGCATTCTCGGAATTGGCTCGAACACAGGGTTGCACCCACTTTATGGTCCTCTGTAGCGCGTTTGGTGCATTTCTTTCTCGACTCTGTAATCAGGATGATGTATCCATCGGCACGCCTGTAGCGGGCCGGAACCATCCGCAAGTGGAGCATCTACTTGGTTTCTTCGTCAATACCCTCGTCATCCGAGGCCGTTACGAAGACAACCCGACATTCCTAGAAGTCCTAGCACGGAACCGGTCATACATGGTTCAAGTCCTGACTCACCAGGATATTCCCTTCGAAAAACTAGTAGAAGACCTCCAGGTTCAGCGTAACCTGAGCCACACGCCTTTTTTCCAGGTGTTCTTCAACTACATACTTGAACCGGGCATCCCTGCCACGGAACCTACCTACGAAAATCATGTGGCAGCCCAAGTAAAATTCGACCTGACCCTGACAGTGAAGGAACAGGCCGGCCGCTTGGAAGCCTTTTTCGACTACCGCGACGCTTTGTTCGACCCCGAAGCCATTGAGCGGTTGGCCGCCAATTTTGATGTTTTTTTGCGAGATCTGGCGGCAAGACCGACCCTGCCCATTGGCGCTCTGACGCTCTTGACGGAAGACGAACAGCGGCGGATCTCACTTTGGAACCAAACAGCGGCTCCCTTCAGGCCAGAACCTGTTTTGGTTCGCTTCCAGCACCAGGCCCGACTTCAATCGGAAGCCACCGCTCTCATCTGCCAACACGGCGAAATGTCAACATACAGCTACGGCGCTCTGGACGCCGCCGCCAATGGTCTGGCCAGCCGTCTCCGCGAGTATGGCGTGACGCTAGGCGCGCTAGTGGGCATTTGTTTAGAGCGCAACGCCGATCTGGTCATCGCGATTTTGGCGGTGCACAAGCTTGGCGCCGCCTATGTGCCCATGGATCCTAACTACCCAAGGGAACGGCTTTGCTACACCCTGGAAGACGCCCGACTCGAAGTGGTGGTCACTCACGCTTCACTGGTCGAGCATTTTAAAGGCGGTGCTTCCCAATTACTGTGCGTTTCCGACGATTGGCCGAGCGCTACCGCACCGGCGGCGCCCCAGCTGACCTGCGAACCTCAACACCTTTCCCATGTGATCTATACATCCGGCTCCACGGGCAAACCCAAGGGCGTGGCCATTTCCCACGCAGCTACCGCCGCGATGATCGCCTGGGCGAGCGACCTGTACAGTGCCAAACACTTGACCGGGAGCCTAGCGGCCACCTCGATTTGTTTTGACCTCTCCGTCTATGAGCTCTACCTTCCCTTGAGTCTGGGGGGATGTGTCATTCTGGTCAGTAACGCACTGGCCTTGCAGCATCTTCCCGTGCGCCACCAGGTGACGCTCATCAACACGGTGCCCTCGGCCATGACGGAACTGCTTCGCCTGAACGCTGTGCCTGATTCGGTACGTATCATCAATCTAGCAGGCGAACCCCTACCTGGCGCCCTCGCCCGCGATATCTATGCCCAAACTTCGATTGAAGCACTCTACAACCTTTACGGACCCTCTGAAGACACTACCTACTCCACCTGGGAGCGCGTGCCGCGGGACCTTCAGGGCAACCCCGCGATAGGCCGCCCCCTTAGCAACACCACCACCTACCTCACAGATCGCAACCTTCAATTGCGGCCCTTGGGAGCACCCGGCGAACTCTGTCTGGGCGGTGCCGGACTCGCACAAGGTTATCTCTACCGCCCCGCATTGACAGCGGAACGCTTCATTCCCAACCCCTTTTCCGAAAAGACTGGCTCCCGTTTGTACCGAACCGGCGATCTGGTATGTTCGGGTCCTGACGGCAGCCTTGCCTTTATGGGCCGCATCGACCAACAAGTCAAATTGCGCGGGTTCCGTATTGAGCCAGGAGAAATCGAGGCGCGCCTGGAGGAGCTACCCGAGATCCGAAAGGCTTCTGTACAGGTCTGGCCGCTCGATGCACACGATGATCAGGCCCGCTACCTTACCGCCTTCCTGGTTTCCAAAGACAAAGGAATCGAGACACCGTCTGCCCAAAGGTCTGGACGAACTCGGCCCTCCGACGCCCTTCGAGAGCATTTGCCCGAGTTCATGATCCCCTCGATTTATGTCTACTTAGATCAACTCCCGCTCACGCCCAATGGCAAGCTGGACCGCAAGCGGTTACCTGATCCCAAGGCCCTGCTGGGTGAGACATCCGACCAGGGACGCCTGCCACAAACACGAACCGAAAAATTCATCGCACGCATTTGGGAGGAATTGTTAGGTATCACCTCTGCGAGTGTGAACACTGACTTCTTTAATCAAGGGGGCCACTCCCTGCTGGCCGCTCGCGCCATGGCCCGAGTACAACAAGTTCATGGCAGCCAGGTGCCGCTCCCCTTGATCTTCACGCATCCCTCGATCGCCGCCTTGGCCGAGGAATTGGACCAAAACTACTCGAGCGAACAAGCCGGTGATGCACTTTTGCAACCTGTTCGCCGTGACGAAACGCTAAGCCTCTCGTTTGCCCAAATGCGCATGTGGTTCATCGACCGCATGGATCCGGGTTCGCCGATCTATAACGTCCCAACCACCGAGGCCCTCTCCCCAGATTTGGACGTGAACGCCCTCGAGCTCGCGCTTCAGGCTATCGTAAATCGCCACGAAACCCTGCGTACCACCTTCCCCTCACAGGATGGAGAGCCCAGGCAGGCAATCCATCAAACCTGGCAGGTGCAATTGACCACCTTCGATTTGCGGGCTCTGGAAGCACATCTGGCAGATGATTGCCTTTCTCGGCTCACCGTCGCGCACGGTAACCATCGTTTCAACCTGATCACCGGGCCTCTGGCCGTCTTCCACCTAGCGCGCATGCGCCATGGTCATGTGCTGCTTATTAACCTACACCACATCGTCACCGACGGCTGGTCAATGCACCTGTTGCGGGAGGAGCTGAGCCAACATTACGCTGGCTTGGTCACGGGCAGGCCGCCCTCATTGCCGGAACTCCCTATTCAGTATGTCGACTTTGCTGCATGGCAACGCACCTGGCTGACTGGGAAAGAGCTGGAGCGGCAGCTCAACTACTGGCGTGCCCGCCTTGCGGACACTCAAATACTCGCCCTGCCGCTCGACCACACGCGCCCTGCCACCTTGTCCGCCTCAGGCAGCGGTCTCCAGTTTGTGCTCCCACAGCCCCTTTCCGACAACCTTCGTGCCTTGGCCAGTCAAAACCAGACAACCCTGTTCACGCTGCTCAACGCCGCGCTCCAGGTGTTCCTCGCTCGAATTTGCCATCAAAGTCAAGTAGCTATCGGGGTGCCTGTGTCCGGGCGAAACAGGGTCGAAACGGAACATCTTATCGGATTCTTTGTCAACACGCTCGTGATCCAGGGTAGCCTTGTGCGCAACCTGCGTTTCACTGAATTTCTGGACCAGGTCCGCCAAGTGACGTTGGAGGCCTTTGCCCATCAGGATATCCCCTTCGAAAAATTGGTGGAGGAACTGAAACCGGAGCGAGACCTCAGTCAGACACCGCTGTTCCAGGTGATGTTCAACTTCCAAGAGGATGTCGGTCCCAAAGCGAGCTACGGAACGCGACAACGAACAGCTGACCTCGTGGTCGAAGCGCCCTTCTTCGAAGACAATATTACCGTCAAATTCGACCTTGCCCTCACCATCGTCAACCAGCCGGCCCTGGCTTGCTCCCTCGATTTCCGCCATGACTTGTTTGAACGTGAAACCATTGCCGCCTGGGCTCGCCATCTGGTGGTACTGCTCGCTTCTGTGGTGGCTGATCCGCAGGGAACCTGTTTCCAATTGCCTATTCTCTCGCCGGAAGCGCGCAAAGACCTGTTGCAGATGGGCCAGGGTCGCGACCTGGATGCCGCCTCCCAACAAGCTGCCCACCTGGGCTTCGAGCGTCTGGCCCAAAGCAGGCCGGAGGCGCTAGCACTAGAGACCGACCGTGGCCAGACCCAACTCAGCTACAGCCTCTTAAATGACCGGGCCGACGCTCTGGTTGGCCTCCTAACTCACCATGGCGTGCGGCCGGGAGATCTGGTTGGCATTTGCATGCAGCGCGACGAGCACCTGATCATAGCGATTTTGGCGGTGTTAAAAACCGGTGCCGCCTACGTGCCCATAGATCCCAATTATCCATCCGAACGCATCCAATATATGCTCCAGGACGCCCGGCTCAACGTTCTCCTGGCATCCAGCCAAATGGAACTGCCCGCCACGGACGCCGCAATTCTATACCCAGCATACGCAACCTCGACCGGTACGGCGCCCCCCGCCCTAAAGGTGTGTGCTGACCATCTCTCCCACATCATCTACACCTCGGGCTCCACCGGCAAGCCCAAGGGGGTCGCTATTCGCCACGGCGCCGTCTGGGCGCTGCTGCGCTGGGCTGATTCCTGCTTTGAAGAGGCTGATCAAAAAGCAGTATTGGCCGGTACCTCTGTATGCTTTGACCTTCATATCTTCGAGATCCTGGGAACACTCGACCGAGGTGGCTGCATCGTGCTGGTCCCCAATGTGCTGGCACTGGCAGAGTCGGCCCAAAACATCGCCATTACGCTCATCAACACCGTCCCCTCGGCCATGAGTGAACTGTTGCACATGAAGGCTGTCCCCGAATCCGTTCGCGTCATCAATCTCGCAGGTGAGCCGCTTCCCCTTGAATTGGCGCGCCGAGTCTACGACCAAACCAAGGTACGGGTTCTTTTCAATCTCTACGGGCCCTCTGAGGACACCACCTATTCGACCTATGCCGCGGTTGGTGCCCAAGACCCGTTCTCGCCCCGAGTGGGCAAATCCGTGGATGGAACCAGCGCGTATGTCTTGGGTCGCTTTGGGGAACTCACGGCCCCTGGGGTGCCAGGTGAACTATGGCTGGCAGGAGATGGGCTAGCCCGAGGCTACCAACACCGACCAGGCCAAACCGCCGAACGCTTCCTGCCCAATCCCTTCAGCGATCAACCGGGCGCACGCATGTATCGCACGGGCGATCTGGTGCGTTGGGCCGCCTCGGGCGAGCTCGACTTCCTGGGCCGGGTTGATCACCAGGTAAAACTGCGCGGCTTCCGCATCGAACTGGGCGAGGTGGAAACCCGTCTACGTGCCCACGAACAGGTAGCTGAAGCTTGCGTGATCGTGCGCCAGGTAGAAGGTTTGGGTATGGCCATGGTGGCCTTCGTGGTCGGCAAACAAGATACGCCACCTTTGGATGAGGCGGCCCTGGCCCAGAGCTTGAAACGGCAGTTGCCCGAGTATATGGTGCCATCCCGTCATGTGATCCTGCCGGAGCTCCCCCAAACGCCCAATGGCAAAGTAGACCGCCGCCGCTTGGACCAATGGATACTTGCCGAATCCTCCACGGCCCTCTTCGAATCTGGGAACACAGCGCCGCAAAGTCAGGTGGAAGCCCTGTTAGCATCCATTTTTGCAAACGTGCTCAACCGCGACAAGGTGCCCCTAGACCGCAGCTTTTTTGATTTGGGCGGTCACTCCCTGCTGGCCACCCGCGTGATTTCGCGCCTGCGCGATGCCTTTGGGGTAGAGTTGCCGCTGCGACAAATCTTTGAGGCCCCCACCGTGCGAGCGTTGAGCCGATCAATAGAAGTCGCTCGCCTGGCCGAGAGTGGCTTGAAAGTGCCGCCCATGGAAGTGGTCAACCGCGACCGCCCACAGCTCGTTTCCTTCTCCCAGCAACGCATGTGGTTTATGGTACAACTGGAGAACGACGACACGTCTAGCGTCTCCAGCGCCACTTTCAACATGCCCACGGGTCTGCAACTGGACGGCCCGTTGAATGCTGCTTTCCTCCGCCAGAGTGTGGAGGCTGTGGCGGCCCGTCACGAGCTCTTGCGCTGTGCCTTTGTTACCCTAGATGGCGAGCCCCATATCAAACTCTGCGCTGACCGCCATATTACCCTTGATTTTGAGGATGTGCGCCGCCCCAATCAAGCCGAGCAACAAGCGCGAATGGAA
This sequence comes from uncultured Holophagae bacterium, assembly GCA_964423555.1. Classification (GTDB taxonomy): domain Bacteria; phylum Acidobacteriota; class Holophagae; order Acanthopleuribacterales; family Acanthopleuribacteraceae; genus CAYRFM01. The sequence goes on from CAYRFM010000003.1 coordinate 92,235, forward strand.
ACCGTCATCGAACGCGAGTGGCGCCATACCTTCGACCTGGAACACGAACCGCTGGCGCGTTTCAAGCTGATACAGGTCGGCGAGCACTCCCACATTCTCGTCTGGGTGCTCCATCACCTGATTTGCGACGGTTGGTCACTTGGTGTCCTCACCAAAGAATTGATTTTGCACTATCAGGCCTTGGCCAAGCACCAACCCGTGCCGTTGGCACCCCTCCAACACCAATACCTCGATTTTGCTCACTGGCAGCGGCGCTGGTTGAGCGGCGATCCTCTGGACCTGCAACTGACCTATTGGCGCAACCAATTGGCCGGCTGTCCGGACTTGCTCAACCTGCCCACCGACCATCCGCGGGTGTCCGGTCAGCAGTATGAGGGCACCACCCTTGAGTTTCGCATCAATGAGGAGCTTTCCGCGAAACTGAGGGCTCTGAGCCACCACAGCAACACGACCTTGTTCATGACTGTACTCACCGTGTTCAAGGTCCTGCTGGCACAGTACGCCAGACAACCTTATATCGCCGTGGGAACCCCCATTGCCAACCGCAACAGAGCAGAAGTAGAACCTCTCATCGGTCTGTTTCTTAATACCTTGGTCCTTTACACGGATCTGTCGGGTGACCTTACCGTGGCCGAAGCGTTGGAACGGGTTCGCGAAACGACCTTGGGTGCGTTTGCTCATCAGGATCTGCCCTTTGAAATCTTAGTTGACGCCCTGGACATTCAGCGCAGCCTGGATCACACGCCCTTGTTCCAGGTTCTGTTTCTCTGGCAAAACGCCCAGATTGCCGACGAAGGCATTGAGCTGGATGAAGCCCTAACGGTTACCCGTTTACCGGAGCAGGGCGGCATTGAAATGTACGACTTGGCGCTTACCGCGGCCGAAGATCAGAATTGTATTGCCGGCAGCCTCACCTACAACATACGCCTGTTTGACGAGCAGCGGATTTTCCGTATGATCGGCCATCTAAACGGCCTTGCGGAAGCCATGTGCGGCGCTTTGACCCAGAAGATCGGCCGACTCGATTGGTTGCGCCAAGAGGAGCGAGCGACCCTGCTCACGGCTTGGAACAGCACGGGCGTGACAGATCCGCCGCCACAGCACTTCACTCATTGGTTCCAGCATCAGCTTAGTCTCACCCCCGAACACATCGCGGTACGCGAGGCGCGGCCCGGTGATGATGTAGCCACCGTCTTCTGGACCTATCGGCAGCTTGCCGATAGAGCCGATCGCATGGCATGGCAACTCAAACGCCTGGGCATAGGCCCCGAATGTCTGGTACCGATCCTGGGCACAAGGGGATGTGATTTTCTCACCGCCATCATTGCCCTGTTTAAGGTGGGCGGTGCCTATCTGCCCCTGGACCCCTTCCTACCACAGGCCCGGCTCCAGGTCATTTTGGAGCAAGCCCGCTCTCGGTTCCTGCTGGTCAGCCGTTCCTATGTTGAAAAGGGGGCTTCGATTCTGGCTGAAATGCGCGCTGAGCAGCAGGCTGACCTGCACTGCATCGAGGACCTGAACGATGCGCCCAAGGCGCTGCGCTGTGGACTGAATTATGAAACACTTCAGCACAACCTGGCCTATGTCATCTTTACCTCCGGTTCTACCGGTCTTCCGAAGGGCGCTATGGTGGTTCAGATGGGCATGGTCAATCACCTTCGAGCAAAAATCCGCGATTTGGCGATCACCCACACCGATGTGGTGGCTCAAAACGCGCCCCAAAGCTTTGATATTTCCGTTTGGCAATTCTTGGCGGCGCTGTTGACAGGCGGCCAGGTCGATATCTTTGACGACGAGGTGGCCCGCGACCCGGTGCGGCTGATGACTCGTGCCCAAGATGTGAGCATTTTGGAGGTGGTTCCATCGGTGATGCAGGCGATGTTGGAGGCCTGCCAATCAAATACCCCACCCGACCTTTCCGGCTTGCGCTGGCTGGTGCCCACTGGCGAAGCGCTGCCACCCGAACTGGCACGCAGGTGGGTGATGGGCTTTCCCCACGTGGCCGTGCTCAACGCCTATGGACCCACCGAATGCTCCGATGATGTGACGCACTATGGGTTCACCGAGGCGCCCGCGAAAGACGTCACCAACATGCCCATCGGCAAACCTATCCAAAACACCCGCATCTACATCACCGACGCAGGTCAGATGCTCAGCCCTATTGGGGTGCCTGGCGAATTGTTGGTGGGGGGCAATGGCGTGGGTCGTGGCTACCTCTTCCAACCTCGCCTCACCGCCAGGGTTTTTGTACCAGATAGCCTCAGTGGGACAACCGGCGCCCGTCTCTATCGCACGGGTGACCTTACCAGCCTCCTGCCCGACGGCAATATCGAGTTTCTGGGCCGCATCGACTTTCAGGTGAAGATCCGCGGGTTCCGCATCGAGCTTGGCGAGATAGAATCGGCCCTGCTGGCCCACGAGGTTGTGGGCCAGGCCGTCGTCACCGCCAGAGATAGCGAGCGGACGAGCAAATATCTGGCGGCGTATGTGGCGTTGGACCGCCGTGCCCTGGAGGCCGGCGTCGCCCCCGTGGATGCCGCTGGTTTACGTCATTATCTCAGCGAGCGCCTGGCCCGCTACATGGTGCCTACCGCCTTTGTGATCATGGAGCGTCTACCTCTCACCCCCAACGGCAAGGTCGACCGCAAGCGATTGCCCGAACCGGAAATCGAATGGGAGACCACCACGTATGTGGCGCCTAGCACGCCCGTGCAATCCCTACTTGCTGCCATTTGGAAAGACCTGCTCAATTTGCCCCGCGTGGGCATTCATGACAGTTTCTTTGAACTTGGCGGTCACTCCCTGATGGCAACTCGTTTTGTTTCACGGGTGCGTGATGCCTTTGGGGTGGATGTACCATTACGGTTGATCTTTGAAGCCCCGTTTGTGGCCGACTTGGCGGACGAGGTCGAAGAGCGCTTGCGCCGCGGGGCTCATTTGAACAGCCCACCCATCGTGGCCATTCCCCGCGACGCGGAATTGCCCCTATCTTTTGCCCAGCAACGGCTGTGGTTCATTGATCAAATGGATCCAGGCAACCCGGCCTACAATGTCCCCTTCATTCGCCGCATCCCCGGAGCTCTGGACGAAACGGTGCTGAAGCAGACATTCCGCGAACTGGTGGGGCGCCACGAAGTACTGCGCACGGTCTTTCCGTCAGTGAAAGGTAGGCCTAGACAGCAAATCCTAGATTTCGACGACCGGATGCTGGCGCTCACCGACGTATCTCATCTGAACGAAGCCGCCCACAACGAGCTGATGGAAGCGATGAGCCTCGAGGCCTACCACCACCGTTTCGACCTTGTCCATGGCCCGCTCTTCCTTTGCCGCATTTTGCGTTTGGGGCCTGAGGACTACTTCCTGGTCCTCAATTGCCATCATATCATCACCGATGGCCTCTCCATGGAGCTGCTCTCGCGAGAGGTTTTTTCCCTTTACGAGGCCTTTAGCCAGGGACACGGCAACCCCTTGCCCGAACTTTCCTTACAGTATGCTGATTACGCCCATTGGCAAAGACAGTGGCTCCAAGGAGAAGTCCTCCAGAAGCAACTTGCCTATTGGCGGGAAAAACTGGCTGGCGATCTGCCCGTGCTCGACATGCCCTACGACTTTCCCATGCCCGCGGTGGAAACCTACGATGGCTTCAGCTATGAATTTCGCTTTACCAAGGAGGTTAGCGAACACCTGCGCAGGCTGGCCAACGAGCACAACTGCACCATGTTTATGGTGACGTTGTCCGTGATCAAGGTGCTCTTGGCCCGCTATACTCGGCAGACCGACCTATGCGTGGGCACGCCTGTATCCGGCCGCAACCGCCGCGAAACCGAGCATCTGATCGGCTTCTTCATCAATACCTTGGTGATGCGCACCGAGCTCTCCGGCAACCCCAGCTTTCTAGAGGTGCTGTCCAGGGTGCGAAGAACCGTGATCGAGGCCTATGTACATCAGGATATCCCCTTCGAAAAGCTGGTGGAAGAGCTTCAGCCACGGCGCGACATGAGCCAGAGCCCACTGTTCCAATTTCTTTTTAACTTTCAAGAAGCCGAAATGCAGGCCGAAGCAGGGAACGCAGACGTAGTTCAGGAGCAGCTGCTGGCGACGGCACCCGAGTTCTTCCCCACCGTGGTCAAGCTCAACATGGCGCTCACCCTGTCCAATGATCCCCATGGTCTGGTAGCCTCTTTTGAGTTCCGCTCCGACCTCCTCGAAAAAGACTCAGCAGCTGTCTTTGCAGACCGCTTGCGGTCGCTGGCCTCCGCACTGGTGGCGAATCCTCGTTGCGGCATCGAAGACCTGACCGTGGATTCAATTCACCCCGTTATACACGGTCAGACCTACAGGCCACGGGCCTGTATTCACCAGCTCGTGGAGCAGGTTTCGCTACGGGAAAGCGAACGAATTGCTGTGACTTTCGGCAAGACCAAACTCAGCTACCACGACCTCAATCTGAGGGCCAACCAGTTGGCCCACCATCTGCGCGCCCATGGCGTCCTCGACGGCATGCCAATTGCTGTTTGCCTGCCACGCGGGATAGAATTCCTCGTCGCCATTCTGGCCGTACTCAAGGCCGGCGGAGCCTATGTGCCCGTGGCGCCGGATTATCCCATGGACCGGCTTGAGTTCATCGTCAAGGATACCGGCGCCCCACTGGTGTTGAGCACCAGGGTAGATGCCGTCAACCTGCCCAGAAGCGGCCCAAATCGCGTGTTGCTGGACGAACATGAGGCCGAGATCCGCGCGTGCGCGACAACGAATCCAACCCTTACGACGCATGCTGAACAGTTAGCCTATGTGATCTTTACCTCCGGTTCAACGGGTAAACCCAAGGGTGTCGCCGTGGCTCACCAGGCCGCGGTTGGTCTGCTTCACGATACACGCGTATTCCCAAAGGAGGTATCCGTGGTGGGCCAAGTGTGCAAGCCGGTCTTTGATGTGGCAGTCGCCGAGATTTGGGGCACCTTCCTCCGCGGTGGTGAATTGGTCATTTTCACCGAAGAGGAAATCCTCTCACCCAAGGACTTCGTGAAACGTACCCGTGACCAGAAGGTCACCGAGCTCTACCTGCCTACGGCTGTATTCAATCATGTGGCCGCAGCCGACCCAGATGCGTTTAGAACAGTGGCACGAGTGGTCTTCGCAGGGGAAGCCGCCAATCCGGAGCGCGTGCTGAAAGTGCTTCAGGGCAAGGCCCCCCAATGGTTGATCAATGCCTACGGGCCCACCGAGGCCACGGTCTTTGCCACTTATGAGCCGGTTCACACCCTCGTTCCAAACGGGGCATCAGTGCCTATCGGCAAAGACATGCACCACATTCAAAGCCTGATCATGAACCGCCATTTACAGCCCTGTGGCGACGGCATTCCCGGCGAGCTATGTCTAGCTGGGGAAGGTCTTGCGATGGGCTATTGGGGAAGACCCAGCCAAACGGCCCGTGCCTTTGTGCCCCACCCCCAGACCGCAACCGAAGGACTGCGCCTTTATCGTACCGGCGATCTTGCGCGCCGTCGCCCAGACGGGTCTTTGATCTTCATGGGTCGCATCGATTTTCAGGTGAAGCTGCGCGGTTACCGTATTGAGTTGGGTGAAATTGAGGCAGCGCTTTGCGCCCATGCAATCATTGACGAGGCCGTGGCCGTGCTCCATGGCCATGGCGACGACCAGAGCATCACGGCCTATCTCATTCTAGCCGAGGGTACTCAGGTGCCCCTCGACCTTGGCGGCACGCTGCGGCCCCATCTGTTGAGCCTAATGCCCGACTATATGGTGCCTGCCACCTTGATGGTATTGGAGGCCCTTCCTAAAACGGCGAGCGGCAAGGTGGATCGGCGACGTTTACCCGAGCCAGAGGCCAAACAGGATAGCCCGGATTATGTACCGCCTCGAGATGCGGTTGAATGGCAGCTGGTCTCCATTTGGGAGCGGCTGTTGCGCCGTTCCCCCATTGGGGTGACCTCCGATTTCTTTGCCCTCGGTGGGCACTCCCTGTTAGCCGTCCGACTCGTGCAAGAGATTCGCGATGCCTTCGGCAAGCAGTTGGCTCTGGCCACGCTCTTCCAAACCACCACGATCGAAGCCTTCGCATCGGTATTGCGCCACGCGCCCCCCCTGGATCCCGATGCGGAACGCGACCCGCTGGTGCCGATCCGGCCCGATGGCACTCAAGTGCCCTTGTTCTTTGTCCACCCTGTAGGTGGCGAGGTCTGGTGTTATCGCGAGCTGGCCGCCCATTTGCCGCAGGATCAACCCTTCTATACCCTGCGCTTTGTGCCGGGTGATGAAACGACCCTTAGCGCCTTGGCGGAACGTTATATCAAGACCATCAAGCGTGTTGCTCCTAAAGGCCCCTACCAATTTGGCGGCTGGTCGTTGGGTGGGCTCATCGCCCATGAAATGGCCTCTAGGCTGCAAGCGGAGGGAGAGACGGAGGTGCGCCTGTTCATGGTGGACGCATATCCTGTCGCCTTCGGCCCCCCCCCGGAAGAAAAGAAAATGATGATCGCCTTCACCGAGGACTTGAGCGGGTTGTTCAATAGATCGCTCTCCGTAGGCGGTTTCCGGCAGCTCTTCACGCACAGCGAGCACCTATTGGACAAACTGGCAGAACGCGTGAGCAAAGCCGGTTTGTTGCCTCCTGGCGCTGAGCGGGAAACCATTGGGAATCTGTGGTCCGCCTACCGTACCCTACTCACCGCCGCATATGGACATCTACCGTCCACTTTTACGGGCGAGGTTTGCTTTATCAGGGCCGGGGATAGCATTCGACAGGTAAGCGAGTGGAACGACCACCTCCATTTCCACACCTACGAACTGTCCGGAGATCACTACAGCATCCTGCGCGATGGGGCCAAAACCCTTGCCTCAACCATCGCAAACCGGCTAATATTCCAGGATCATACTGGCTCAAGACAAGAAGAGGAGTCTTCATGAAAATACAAAATTCCTATCATTTTGGCGCTCTCGTCATTCTGCTTCTAGCGGTGTTGATCGCCTCCTTTTCCTCGCCTCTGCCTTCAGCCGTAGATGCCAATGCTGCCCAGGATCAGTTTTCCTCTGCCAGGGCCATGACTCATCTCGCTAAAATTGCCGCCCAACCTCGTCCTCCAGGATCAAAGGCACATGACCAAGCCTTTGACTACCTAGTTTCAAGTGTATCAGCAATGGGCTTGGAGCACGACATCCAGGATAAGGTTGCCACACGCTCCTTTTTTCGCAATCAAGACCTGATGAAGGTCCGAAACTTGGTGGTGCGCATTCCCGGTTCCGATGGCAAAAAAGCTGTCCTCTTCACCTGCCACTACGACACCGCTCCAAATGTGGCGGCCGCGGGTAAGTCCGGCATGCCCGTTGCGGCATTTTTAGAGACTCTGCGCGTATTGAAAAATGGGGAAGCGCCCCTTAACGACCTCATTTTCCTTTTTGCCGATGGTGGTGAAGTATCCTCCTTCGGCGCCGAGGTTTTTAAGAAACAGCACGAATGGGCCAAAAAGGTACAACTTGTATTCGCCTTTGAAGGCAGAGGCCCCAATGGACCTGTACAGATCGTGGAGTCCACCCATGCTAACCAGTGGCTGGTCAGCCAACTGCGTCGAGAGTTGCCGGATGTGGTCGTGGACAGTGCCGTCCTTGAGCTGGGCGCCATGTTCTATGAGTATTCCAACTTCACCATTTTTCGGGAGGAAAGCGAGGCACAGGGCCTGCAATTTTCTAACCGGCCATCACCCAACTACGACGGCACCCCCCTGGATAACCTGGCTTCCGTCGACGAGGGCACGCTCCAGCATTTCGGAAGCTACAGCTTGGCTTGTGCGCGGCGCTTCGGCAAGCTGGATTTGACCCAGATCCCAGAGGAAAGCGGCGTTTTTATGACATTGCCCTTAATGGGAACCCTGCACTATCAATCCGGGATGGCGATTCTCCTGAGTGGCCTTGCCTGCGTGTTGCTGCTCGCTTGCCTGGTGATGGGCATTCGCAACAAGAGTTTGTCCATCAAGGGCACGGCTCTGAGCATGTTCGGCTTCATCGCCTGCCTCCTGGTCACGGGGCTCTTCACCATGCTGGCATGGCAGGGGATGCAGCTCTTCATGCCCAACGCCGACGAGCTGATTATGGGTCATCCCTATTACGATCAATGGCATAGGGTGGGGCAAATCCTCACGGCCGCTGGCGTTACAGGCCTGGTGTTTCGCCTGCTTCAGGGCTTTACCAAACCGATGGAGCTGACCCTTGGCGCCTTTGTCTTTATCGTCCTCGCGGCCATCGCCACGAGCTTGGTAGCACCCAATTTCAGCCATGTGTTTGTGGTGCCCTTGTTATTCGCTCTGGTGGCAGGCTTGATCGTGATTGTGGGCGGTAGCTTGGACGAGGGGCGCCGCGTATTGATCACCGCCCTGTTTGCCGTTCCCGGTATACTTTTATGGCTGCCGTCAATAGGCAAAATCTACAACGAATTGGCCGGCGTCTTTATGCCGGTCTTTGGCGTGCTCACCGCGCTGATGATGGCCCTAGTGATCTATCCCTGGCAAACCATTTTTGCCAAAAAGGCCTGGATGCCTGCCCTGGCACTGGTGGGCCTCGGGGTTCTGACGCTAGGCGTAACGGGCATGAAAAACATGGAGCCCACCCCGGACAGCCCCAATCAGAACAGTTTGATTTACGTGATGAATCGCGACACCGCGGAACAGCATTGGGTGTCCACCGACCCTCAACCTGATGCCTGGACCTCTCAAGTGCTTAAGGGCGAGTTGAGCCATGGCAAGCTAAAGGACTTCTTCTCACCGGCGGATTATCCGGTGATCTCCACGCCCGCCCCACCGGTTGAGGTGTTAGACACTGTCGTCGAAGTGATTGAAGATTTCGTAGAGGGCGAACGCCGCATCCTTGAGCTCTACATCTCATCCCCTTCCGGTGCCGGAGCTCTTCGCATGTTTTTCTCAGGAGCCAAAATTCAAGCCGCCTATTCCGAGGACGAGTATGTGGGCGGAGAAACCGAGCGCATTTTCGCCTTTGGCTTGGCTGAAAAGGGCATTACGATGCGTTTGGAGTTGGAACCCGGCGTCCCCCTGAAGGTAAAACTGGTGGAAATTGGCGCCGGACTACCGAACACCCTTGGCTTACAACCCCGCGCTAGGGAGATGACACCTTCTACGCTGTATAACTGGTTTCAAGACGCCACCGTAGTGATCAAAACGATCGAGCTGTGACGAGCCGTGCAAGCTGCTGAAGGTTGTGTGTGCGACGAGGAAGGGTATTGAATGGAAGCACAAGGATGGATCAATAGATCTCGCCTGATCAATTTCGAGGGATTCCCTTCCTCAGGCAAAACAACCAACTCGGAAAACCTCCTCATTCACCTCAAAGCTCAAGGGGTGGATTGCAGCTGGCATCATGAAATGGACAAAGGCCACCCCATCCGGCGCCTGATCGATACGCGCTCACCCTCCTATTCGCGACGCATGCAGAAAGCGTGGCTCAGTTTTGTGGAGCGGGCGCTGGTGATGGGGCGCCTTTTTATTTTTGAGAGCCGCCTTTTTCAAAACAGTGCCTTGGATATGTTGTTGGACAACCACGACGAGGCGGCCATCCTCGCCCATGTGGACATGCTCTTAGAAGTGATTGCGCCCATGTATCCTGTGTTGATCTACCTGGATATAGATGACCTCGACACGTACATTCAAAACTTCGAAGGACGTATCCAAACCGAGCCTTGGATCCTCTCCCTGCTTCACGCACGGTGGTTTCGCGAACGCGGCATCTTCTTCAAGCACCAATTTTGGCGACGGCCCTCCCTATGGCTCCGGCCAAGTGTGCTGTTCGAACCCCCTACCCATCAACCCGCCGAGGCCTTCAAGATGTTGTTTGAAACCTATCGCCAGTTGGGACGAAAACTCTTCGATCGTTTTCCCAATCCTAAACTTCGCATTGTCAATCCCGGTCAGAACTGGGAACAGAGCTATGCCAAAATCCTCAACTTCTTGGGAGCGTGACACTTGGGATCTAGTTTGTCGGGCCGGGATACGATGAGAGCCACGAGCGCCTGGATCACCATCAGCTTGACCGTCATTGCCCTTGGTGGATGGATCGCATGGTTTGACAAAGGATTGCCGCACGTGCCCCCAGAAGGAAGCAGTCCGCTATCACTGGCCCGGATGAAGCAGGACCTTGCTCAAATAGCGGTCAAGCCACACCCAATCGGCAGCCTGGAGCACGAGCGGGTGTTGGCTTATCTGCGCCAGACCCTGGACCAGGCGGACATCCCCTACGAGGTGGCAAGCCGAGTGGTGATTGACAACCACGCTACAGGGGCTGTGGTGGCAGCTCATGTGCAAAACCTGATCGTGCGCCTAGAGGGCACGGATCCCAGCTACACCATCGGCCTGGCCAGCCACTACGATTCGGTTGCTCAGGGACCGGGCGCTGGCGACGCGGCGGTGAGTGTCGTTGCGCTGTTGGAAGTACTCCGCCTCCTTAAAAACGGCCCGCGGCCGACCAACAATCTGGTGGTGATGTTCACAGACGGCGAGGAATTGGGCATGCTCGGGGCACGGGCGCTTCTCGATGCTCATCCTGTGTTGCGGGAATTGGACATGGTCTTTAATTTCGAAGGTCGCGGCTCCGCTGGGCCCATGACCCTTTTCGAGACCAATGGAACCGGTTTGATTCGAGATTGGGCCAAGGCTGTTTCCAACCCTGTGGGTGATTCCTTTTCCTCCGAAATATACCAATACCTGCCCCATGGAACGGATTTCTCCCTTTTCAAAACGCGCGACGGGCTCCAAGGCCTCAATTTCGCCCATATCCAAGATCCAGTTTCCTACCATACGCCCTATGACACGCCAGACCGCGTTTCGGACAGGACGCTGTATCATCACGGGCAACAGGCACTGGAGATTGCACGGTTTTTCGGCAACCGCAACACCATCACCGAGGCAGGCGAGCCCTTAGTGTATTTCACCCTGCCGGTACTTGGTTTCATCTCCTTCTCCACCCAAACCAACCTGATCTTGATGGTGCTCACCCTGCTCCTCTTTTTTGGATGTGTAGGCCTCATTCATTACAAAAACAAACAGGCCTTTCAGAACGTGGGACGCGACCTGATCTTTCTGCCCATGGTGTTTGTGAGTATGGCCGTCGTCTGCAGCGGCCTCTGGGCTGCCATCAAGGGGGTACTGGGCCACCTTCACAGCTTTCCCCTGGACCACCCGTTTCACAGCCTTTTGATGCTGCTGTTTGCATCAACACTTACGGTGGGGACATGGATGCGCCTTTTGATGCACGAAAAGCACAGAGATAGCATGGAAGCCCTGTACTTGGTTGGCGCGGGTTGGGGCCTGGTGTTTGCGCTAGGACTCTACCAGAGCACACCGCTTGCAACCTATGTCCTCATCGTACCGCTGTTGAGCTCCCTTTTAGGTCTGCTTGCCTACCAGTTGCTACCCGCAGGGCGAGACACCTATGGCCTACCCTTGCTCGCCCTGGCGCAAGTCCCTGGTCTCTGGCTGCTGGTGCCCCTGATCCACTGGCTTTTCCTGGGCCTACCCGTGTCGCTGATGGCCGTGCCCCTGCTGCTGCTGATGTTGCTGTGTTGCTTGGTCCTTGCGCCCTACCGCGGACGGGTAAAGGTAGGCCTGGTGAGCAATCTGCTTTGGGGGCTTGCCACCCTGGCATTGATCGCCTTTATCGCAGTCAATCAAAGCGATGGCGCAATCGCTTTACGGGAGAGCAATCAGTATTTGGTAGTGGACCAAGAAACCAGAAAGGCCTATCAACTCAACGCCCCCTCGCCAGGACAAGCCATCCAGGTTCCCCCAAAAGACTGGAAAAATGCCACCTCAACGACCCTGGATGGAACCGTCCCGCATGTTCAGGCGACTGTTCTGGCAGACCAGCAGAGAGGTAGCACGAGGGTCCTCCAGGTAGCCTTGGAGGTGCCCGCCGCGATTGGGGATTACTGGATTTACTTTGACCGCCAAAAATTGCGGGCCATTGATTTGGGTGGTTCGGTAGAACTGTTCCACGGCCTCATTCACTACCTGGGTGCAAAAGACGGAAGGATGGTCTTTTCCGCAGAATTGGCCCAAGGTGATCCGTTCGCTTTCCGTGTCGTCTTCCAAACAACTAGTGACGCGCTGCAACCCCCTTCTTCCTCAACCCAAAAAACCACCAACATACTTATCCACCAGTCATCTGAACTTTAACAGAAGCCCCAGGGCAGACAGCCAACCTGTGTTTCCAATGGTAGGGACCCCATGAATTTCTCTCGTTTCCTCATGCGAATCAGTCCAGTAATTTTTGTAGGCGCCACGCTCTGCGGCGTCGTCGGAGGATTGGCGAACGCCAAGTTGATTGCCTTGATTAGCGACAGTATTGGCGCTCTGGGGGGGGGAACGGTGGGCTCAATCAAGGTGTTTATCCTTGCCATCGTGGTGGTGCTTATCTTTAGTATTGCGGGCCAGATGATGATTATCCACCTCTCCAATCGACTCACCTTTCTGATGCGCATCAGTATCTGCGACCAGATCATGAAGATTCCTTTTCGCAATTTTGAGGAACAGGGGCATGCACGCCTGCTGGCCACCTTCACACAGGATATTGCCTCGATCACGGGCACGCTGACCCAGATCCCTTCTCTCTTAACCAACGTAGCTGTCACTCTGGCCTGTTTGCTGTATCTGGGATATTTGTCCCCCAGCACCCTTGTCTGGCTGACCGGAATCCTGGTATTTGCCACCATCACCTACCTGATTCCTGATCATTATGCCGTTCGCAGTATGATCCGGAGCCGCGACGCGACAGATCGCATGTATTACCAATTCAACGCCATGACTGCGGGCATGAAGGAACTGCGGCTCAACTACCCCAGGCAAGACCATTTTTTCCGTCATGATTTGGTACATGTCGTGGACGAAGCCATGAAGGCGAGCTATCGGCATCGCTCGATCTATGCCTTTCTCACCAGTTGGACCAGCATGCTTTATTTCGTCTTTTTGGGCGTTCTGATTTACCTAATTCCTGAGCTGATCGATATCGACACGAAAACCCTAGTAGCCTTTTCAATTACCTCACTCTATATCATAGGCCCCGTGAGCGCTATTGTCAGCTCGATCCCCGTGTTGAAGAACGCCCAAATCAGCTACCAAAAAGTGCAAGAAGTGGGCATGTTCCTCGACCCGGATCAGAAAATTGAAGAACTCTTGAAGCCTGATGAGGAGCGGCTGAAAGCAGCCAGAACCGTGGCTCCCCTGAGGAGCATCCAACTCAAAGGCGTGGTTCACGAATATTACCGGGAGCGCGAAGAGCGCCATTTTGTCTTGGGCCCCATGAACATGACCATCAACAAAGGCGAATTGCTGTTCATTGTGGGCGGCAATGGCAGTGGCAAGACGACACTCACCAAACTGATCACTGGCCTGTACCGGCCCTTGGATGGCTGCATCCTATGGAATGGCACGCCCGTAACAGAGGAAACCCTGCACCAGTACCGCCAGAATTTCACCGCTATCTTCAGTGACTTCCACGTGTTTGATCATGTGATGGGTCTCACCGACGAACAGGTCAACGAGCGTGCCAAGGGCTATTTGCAAAAGCTGCAATTGGACCACAAGGTAACCGTATCAGATGGACGTCTCTCGACTACCGCCCTGAGTACGGGCCAACGCAAACGCCTTGCGCTGGTGGTAGCGTATCTGGAAGATCGCCAGATCTACATTTTTGATGAGTGGGCGGCCGACCAAGACCCGGAATTCAAAGAGGTGTTCTACCGCAAACTCCTGCCAGAACTCAAAGAAATGGGTAAGACCATCCTGGTTATCTCACACGATGACCGTTACTTTAGCATCGCCGACCGGATCATCAAATTGGCAGACGGTAAGATCATCAGCGGTGGTGACTCCGAGTAATAGGGCGCGATGCTTCTACCAATTAGTTCAGCAACAGGGATTGCCTTCAAATGCCGAAACGCCGAGCTAAAGTGATCGTGGAAAATCCGACTCGGTCGCTCCGAGTCGGATTGCCGTTTCATTGAAAAGCGCCTCGTAGGCCTGAATGGCAGGGTAGGGATCGTTTACATCCAGCCAATAATCGGGCAGATAGCCCTTGCATTCTCATCGGGTTCTGGATGGCTGTGCGGATCATTTCGGCAAACCATGGCGCTCTATTTGCCGCTGGGCCGATGTGTTCGCTGTGCGTGGCGAGCTTGCTCCTTTGTTTGTTGGTGCTGCGGCATGCCCGAGGAAGCTTTGCCTGCGGGCGAGGGAGACTAAGACAACAAGATCGACCCTACTTCCGAATTCCATGGACTTGCGCGGTTCCGTGAGGCGCTGTGTGCGGGGATGGCATACTTTCGGAATTCCGGAGCTACCTAAACACAAAGTGCGAGCGTTGCTCCGGAATTCCGCAGGAACGACTTTCCCAGTTGGCGGCTCGTTTTGGCATCAAAACTTTGTTCCAAATTGGGAGCGAGAGAGTTTTTGGTTACATGGGCAAGTTAATCACTCAGTCAGACGGTCGTGCGGCGTGCCGGAAGAGGTCTTTCCCGAGAAATGCGCTGTATTTGCTCACCGGAGGTCGTCACTTACTCGGTGTGAGGGTCGTTCTTGAGTGCGTGGAGCCGCTCGTTCCGGGGAAGAGTCTCTTTCGGAATTCCGAAAGTCCGACTTTCTCGAGTGCGGCGTCCTTGCGGAATTCCGAAAACCCGTCTCACTCGCGACGGCGCTCCGGTTTGGATGTGCGAAAGTGAGTTATTTCAGGAATGAAAGGAAGTGTCTGGGGCCGCTGTGGGGTCCTTGCGACCGCTCTCGATAGGGGGACGCACTCGCTAGGATAGCCATTTTTTGTCAAACAGCGGTTGGACTCAAGGTAGACGCGGCTGGTCGCAAGGAGCGCGTATGGTTCGCGGAGCTGGCAACCTGACAATGTCGTACTAGCCTATTGGAAGCACGATTTGGAGAAACAATCAACGCCTGGCTTCATCCGGCGGTGATTTAAGGCGATGGCTAGAGCAGGCCAGCCTGTCCGGCGCATCGAGTGCCGAACATCACACCTGATGGGCACCACCGCTGAGTAAAACCCGAACCTTCGACGTTCGCGCTACCCCACACTATCATTCCGGAATTCGCGGAAGCACGCGACCGCCAAACACATCCCAAATGACACACAACGAACTCGCATAGTCGCGACAGGTTGAAGCATGGATCAACCTGTCGCACCGAATCATGGGATATGCGTTCGAACTTAATGACGGGTATGTTTCATCAGGCCGATTATCGGTTTTGGACCTTCTAGGTGTTCTTCGTCTGCTGTGGGGAGATGGATCGGTGGCAGGCGTTTTTTGAGAGGAATATCCTTGGCGCGTCGCAGCGTATTGACCTGGATGTGCGGCCATGCGGCCCGGTGTTGTGGAAGGAGTCCAGTTCGATCAGGTCGTACCTTTGAAATTGCAGCCCCTCGTTGGCATCGATCAACTTCAGGTTGGGCTGCACCGTGAACGGGAATTTGGCGCCGAACTGATCGTAGTTGAAGATCTTCTCGAAATAAGCGCGCCCACTATTGACGCCGCCACCCTCTTGGTCCAATGCCAGGGCACGGTTTTCCTCCGCCTGTTCTCGCATGACCTTTAGACGATCATGTTTCTTCATGGCGTGCCCTTTGTCCCCTCAACGGGAACGAAGCTTGCGCCGCTTGCCCAAGCCGTCGCCGCCAACCTCGAGATCTTTTCGGACCAGGAAAACCTGGAAAAGATAACGCGCTACGTGCAAACCGGCCAATTCCCCTGGGAGTCCAAGCGCTGAAGTTGGCGACATTATTCACCCCGGCCTCTATGAATGGAATAAAAGCTTGTCTTCAAACTCGACACTTTCTAAATTCCTCTCTTGCGGAGCGCGATTCCTTCAGGAGTCGCGATGGAAACCAGAACCGCCCGTCGCAGGGAAAGTTGCGCCAAATAGGAGAAGACTGCGGCCATTGCCCGGAAGCTGCGCAGTTAGGTGCGTGATTAGAGCAGGGTGCCGTATTTCGCCATTTGCTTTTGCAAAAAACCCCAGTCGAAGTTTTCGTCCTCCAATGTCTCCGACTGCGTTGCTTCAGCAGGTGGTGGTTTGGCCTTTGGTGGCTCCCACCTTGCTTTTGGGTTTTGTTCGACGTCGCTCAATGACACCCCCTCATAATCAGGCAGTTTGGGCTCATGAGATCTCCAGGACTACCCTTTTTAACTGCCGGCACACCTCTACCCATGCTTTATCTTGGTCGGCCTTTTGTAAGGTTGAGATAGGTTCCCCACCCCAGCAGGGCACGAGGTCATTGAAATCATATTCCTCAATTAAACAGGGATGAATAGGCACCCAAAGCACTTTCTTGCTGCGCTTGCCAAAGCCGCGGATTAGTTCTGGAAGCCGATATTTGTTAAATTCAGAGTTGACATAATCAGCACTTACCAACATCAGTACAACACCAGCTCTCTCAAGAGATTCTTTGAGGGCGGCTTCTTTATTGTCACCAGGATCAACATCCATTTGGGAAAACTTTTTCAGCAACCCGTTATTGGTGAATGTATTTAAGTGGGAACAAAGAGCGTCGTGATACCCCTGGTCTCGGGGGTGATAGCTGATGAATACAAGGGTTTCGTCTTTGGGACGAATCATACCCTCAAGGAGTGATTGAACGTCGACTGATTTATAGTCTATGTCGCATTCGACGGTGGATTTTCCATCTTTTTGCCTTCGAAGGATCTTGTCATAAGAAAAGAAATTGGGTTTAAGTGAGTTAATGCAGGTAGAGCAGGTGCAGGGAATTTCCTTTTCGATTTCCAAATTGCGGAATCGAGCATGGACTTTTTCCAGTTCCTCGGTGAGCAGTACCATCAGGTTGCCTGGAGCATCCCCACCGATTCGAATCCTGATTTCCCGATCGTAAATTGACTCAATCACTTCGGCATAGGTGTCGTTGCGTCTCAAAATAACGCCCGACCGCCACACATGATACTGGTTGTGTATATAACGGTGGCAGCGCACTATGAGATGAGTAATAAGTCCCTTTGGCATAAATTTATAGCGATAGCAAACCACCAAATTTCTTTCGAAATGCCATGGATAGTCAGGCTGGGATTTTGGACGCAGTTCAGGAAGAATATAACTATGTTCGTCTTCAGTTTTGTAGCAAAGCTCGAACTTCATTAACAAGGCAAGCATTTCATCGTGGAGATCACGATATTGGGACTCGTACCATATGGATTCCAAAAAGGAGCGCGTGAACCAACCGCGACTGGCAACAATTTGCTCATTGTCTTTGAGTTTATAAACCGCGTGGGTACACCATTCAGGCTTTAGAATTACAAGGTGTTTTAATTGGGAATCCCTGGAAAAGTGAAGAAAGGTGCCTAAATCGTGGAAGTAACCGCTTAATTGAAGCGCTTGTTGGGGTTCCACGATTCCATGTTGCTTGCATATTTGAAAGTATTCATCCTGAGAAATACAATAACGATTGTCTTTGGCCAAAGTGGCCCTCACATCCGCCCACGTTTTGGGCAACAGGTTTCCAACGTGCTTGAGTGAACATAAATAAAGTTTGGCGAGTTCCACAAAATGCTCAAGCCCGCGATTACGGGCAATATCTACCACAGCAAATTCTTTAATATTGGTATACCGTGCACGACAATCCCGTTCATCTATCGCAAAAGTGCGGCCGTGTTTTTCGTTCATGAGAACAATGAGAGGACAGTCTGTGCTAAACAAGTTGACCACTGACAACCAATAGTGGAAATCCCGTTCTTCTCGTCCGTCCAGCACCAAAATATAAAGGGTTCTTTGTGTAAGAAAAAACTGATGCGTCGCGTGGTAAACTTCCTGACCGCCAAAATCCCAGATATTGGCGTGAAACTCACGACCCTGATCAGAGGTAGGGAAGGTCCAGCGATGAATATCAATTCCAAGGGTAGACGCTTCATCTCCTATTCTATACTTTGGATCCAAAATCTTGCGTGTCAGACTAGTTTTACCCGCACCGGGATCACCTAGAATCACCATCTTTGCCTCGTAAAGAAGGGCATCCCCTTGCTTTCGGAGTTCGTGGTAGAAACTGCGGATATCTTGCAATCCCTGGGTCACTATTTCAGGAGGGGGTTGTTTGATAGGGTTTTCTTCAACGCTAAAAAATTCCAGTTCCCTGAAGTGACAAATATGCTCCGGCACCGTCTCGATATGGTTGTTATTGAGTAAGAGTCGGGTTAGCACCGGTAGATTGCAAAGGTGTTCGGGAAAGATGTCTATGAGATTATTATCCAGATCCAAACCTTTAAGATCGGCCAGCCTGCTGAAACTTTGAGGAACCGCGGCTAAACGGTTCCCATCCAAAACGAGTCGGCTGAGTTTAATTAACTCTCCCATAGTATCCGGCAATTCAATCAATTGATTGTCTCGCATTTCAAATATAATCAGATTTTTAAGGCGATTAATTTCTTTTGGTATTTCATGTATCTCGTTTTCATTGAGGTAAAGATGGGTCAACCCTGTCAGATTAAAAATAAAGTCTGGGATTCTTGTGAGGTTATTGGTCGAAAGATTCAATTTCTTCAACCAGAAAAAGTTGGCGATTTCTGAAGGAATCTGGGTCAGTGCGTACCCACTTAAGTTTAAATCGGGGGCATGGATGGTTTGGCATCGACGCACAAGGGCTTTGATATCGGTGTGGCTCATGGTGCATACCCCCGAGTGGAAATGGAACCTTGATTCGTTTGAAAAACAAAGTGGTACCTCCCCCGCGTGAAAGGTTCCCAATGCAACGCCGCCTCCGCCGCCGGCAAATCGCCTGTCGGTAGGAGATCGATTCCCGGCTCTAGGCCCCGCACAGATTCGGCGGGTGCCAATTGCTGTTCCAGGGTGGCTTTGAGGTTTGGAAACCTGCCGTCGTCCAGATGAGGAACGTTACCAACCATTAGGATATCTGCGCCTCCGGCAGTAGCCGCCCTTGCAAGCTCGAGTTCGTTTATAATTTGGGAGGAAGGTTGAAATCGGAGGATGCGGGTTCTCACCCAATGATTGTTTTCTGCTTCTGGGCGCTCCACTGGTGGATCCAGGTGCGTTATTCTTTTCACGACGGAGCTCCAGACCTCCCATTGATGCTGGTCCAGATCAGGTGCTTCATCCCCTTCCAGGTTGAGGACACCGATCAGGCGACCGGCCTGAAATAAGGGCACGGCTAATTCCCAAACGACTGCTGGGTCAAATGTATCGTAAAGTCGGTTCTTGGGTCCGTCGGCCACAAATAACGTTTGACGCCGCCGAAAGACCTGGCCTATTACTCCGGTTCGGTGAGCCACCTCATACCCTTGTGAATCTGGGGGCAATAATTGGGCCATTACGCGGTAATCCAGGTTGGGGTCAACCTGCAACCACTGGGCATAACCAAAGGGAAACACTTGATTGATCGCTTGGAAACATTTGTACCATTTTGTATGCACGTTTGACATCCGGATTGTTCTTGCGGGTTTATTGGTAAGCTAACCGGTCTTAAAAGGTAGCCAGAGGTCGTAGGCGGGAACTTCAAGATGGGCAAGGGGGGAAGAATTGTCCGTTTTCCTTGCCTTGAGCCGGATAAGCATGGTTTCACGTGCCAGCTTGACCAGGGCCCTTACCACTTCCTCGCTATTTGGGCGAGCTGCCAATGCTTGAGGATCAACGGCGTCAAGAAGATCCTTGAGCTCGGCAAGTTCGGGATAGTTATCCTGCCAGGAAGTAATTTGCATTTGAAGTCGATTCAAGCCGGCATGTACCGTCTCAAGCGGGGAGGCTTTACTGTGTGCATTCATGTAATAACTCCTAATCGACGGTTTACTTTTTGGGGCCCTTTTCGTCCCACGAGAACAGGCGGCCATGGGCGAAGAGAAACAGAGCGTCGGTGATCAGGCCGAGAAATCCGATTAAGGCCATGGCCGCGAAGATTTTTGGTATTTGTAAGTAACGTTGGGCCTTGACGATGTAATAACCCACACCGGTGGTGGCCCCCACAAGCTCCGCCACAACCAGATATGTCCAGGCCCATCCCATGGAAATGCGCCAACTTTCAAAAATGCGGGGCATCGCCGCCGGCAGAAGTACCCGAATCAACAGGTCCCGCCTGGGAGCACCCAGCATTGAGGCCGCCTCAAAATACGCCTTGGGTACCCCGGCCGCGGCATCTTGAATCATCAAAACGAGCTGAAAGAAGGCTCCCAGGAAAATAATCATACTTTTTTGCAGGTCACCGCTTCCCAGCCATAAAATACAGATCGGAATAAAAACGGGGACAGGCATGTACCGCACAAAGCCGAGATAGGGAGCAATCATTCGGTTCAGGTTGCCGCTGAAACCCATCAGCACACCTAATGGCGTGGCAAGCAGAATGGCGACGAAAAATCCAGTGACGACACGGAAGGTGCTGACCAAGACATCCCGCCAGATCTGCTCGACCACAAACATCTCCCAAAGGGCATTTGGGAAGGATTCTAAGGGCGGTAAAAATATGGGCCGAACATGAAACACGTGGACCAGTAATTGCCATGCCAGCACCGTGCACAAAAAGGGCAAAAGGGCGAGTATGTGACCCGACTTGAAGCGCTCCCAAAACCTTGGCGATGATTCAGTTGCGGCCAGCATAGTGGGCCTCCAATTTTTGTTGAAAAAAATCCTGACGCAGCAGGTTGAATATTTCCAGTTTCATGTGGAAGAAGGAATCCCGTGCGCGGATGGCCGCGGTACGTGGGTGAGGGTACGGTACATCAATTTCTGCAATGATTTTGGCGGGTCGGGCACCACACACATAGATTCGGTCACCCAGCAATAAGGCTTCCTCGATATCGTGAGTGACAAAGACCACGGTCTTTTTGGTTTGTTCCACAACTGAAAGCAAATGGTCTTGCATCACCATTCTGGTTTGAGAGTCAAGTGCGCCAAAGGGCTCGTCCATCAAGAGCAGTTCGGGATTGGTGGCCAGGGCCCCGGCAATGGCCACCCGCTGTTTCATTCCGCCGGAAAGTGCGTTAATGCCTGCATCCAGAAAATCGCCCAGTCCTACCAACCGAGCAAACTCGGCAGCCCTACTTCGCCGAGCTTTTCGACCCAGATCGGGCTCGGCGTATCGAAGGCCAAAGGCAATGTTTTCAACCACGGACAACCAAGGGAAAGCTGTGTAGCTTTGGAATACCATGGTACAGGTAGGATGAGGTCCTTGAACAGGTTGGCCGTGTACCAAAACCGTGCCGTTGGATGCTGTTTCCAGGCCTGCAATAATGCGGATGGCAGTGCTCTTGCCACAGCCTGAGGGCCCAAGGAACACGGCAAACTCGCCTTGGGCGATATCACAGCTGAATTCGGAAAGGGCTACAACCTGTCCTGATTTGGCGGTGAATCGCTTCTCCAGATTGCGAATTCGTACTGCTTGAAGGATTTTTCGTAGCTCAGTCATCAGTTTGGGGACCTTGGTCACGCAGCCGTGTAGACGGACTCCCGATGAGTTGATACATAGCCCACGAGTAATTGGAGATACCTGCATCCCTGAAATGATTTTTCAGGATAATGCGGGCCTTGTTCAACGCCTGACCGATGGTAGCGCTACCTCGTTTGATTTCTTTATAGAAGGCACCCCAAAAGAATTCAGCGGCGATGGGGTCATCCTTGATAGGCAGAACGGGGAGGATACAGGCGAGCGCTTCGCCCTTTTCGATGTATTTGGCCGTTACCTTTTCCAGGTCCTTCCAAGCCTCAATGCCTTCCGACTCGCTCATACCATCCAAGACGAGGATGGAATTCTTCAGGTAGGCTTCCCACTTTTTGAAATCAACATTTCGGCTACCTACCGTTAACGAATCCAAGGCATATCTGCCAGCGAAATGGACGATTTTGAATTCCTTTTTACGGTCAATCGACATATCTCCGCTGATTCGCTCGAGTTCTTCCACCGTTTCAACCCGATGTACATCAAAATTTTCAATAAGTTCACGGTGGCCCCTGGTGGAAAGCGTGCGATCCACAATCTCTAACGCTTCCTCCAGAAAGGGTTGTTCCTTTGTGCCGCGGACCAGTAGTGCACGATCCTTGACGCAGCCGCCTTCCTCCGGATCTGGATTGAAACCTGTGTTTTGTAATTGAATCATGCCCAGGGAGCAGACTTCACAAAGGGAAGGGCCAAAGGGTTCGTTTTTCATCCAAAACCAGGGAATCGAGAAGTCATTGGTGATAATGGTGACATTGGTCTGGCGGTTTCGGGATTTCCCCTTGGAGACTCTACCAAACAAGTCGTCGAGCCAATTCCGCACAGGCATTGTTTTTTTATCCGAAAAAAACGAGTAGATAAGGAGACCGAGCGTCGACATCTTGTCAAAGAGTAAGTTCTGGCTAAATTGGTCATAGGAGGACGGATCTTGCAGGAAACCGTTATTGTAAAACATGTCAGAGATTTCCTGAATCCTGGTCAGGGCCCGGTTGTAGGTTTTACATTTATTTTCCTTGAACTCGATGGCCGTGAGCGGCGTGCTGGCTGTTCTTCGTTGGGGGTCCAAGACGCCAACCAGAAACTGACTTCCCCGTTCTTCATCCATCGCAGCAAATTCACCAATCCTTGTTGGGTTTTGTTTGTTCAGATCCAATCGGATAAGCATCAAAAAGACATTGCTGTCCAAGTTTCATCTCCTTATGTCAGAGTGCTCACAACAGAGGTCTATTCCTGGGGCGGATGCAGCTTACTGACCTTCCTTGCCAACTCGTAATAATCAGAGGCGGCCGGGTCGGGTGGCACCAGATGTTCGTAGGTGACAATACGTTCGCCACCCTTGAGGATCAGGCTTTCATGAACACAAATGCGGCCATCGGTCCAAAAGTAACCAGGTCCCGGCTCCTTTTTAGCCTTGCCTTTGAATTTATTTTCATGGGCGTAGTGATTGAGACCGCTATCGGAAGGAAGCACTTCAGTTAATTCCAAAAGTTCGCGAACTCCAGGGCCATTTTCTTGGTAGATGCCATACTCCTTCCCCACCAAGGGAATGCAGGTGGGAATCAGGTAGAAACTTTTGCCCGGGAATGATTTGCAATACTCATGGGCGGCACCGATGGTGCCGTCGATGTGTTGCCAAGTCATACGGAACAGCATAAGTACCACATCGCTCAGCCTAATTGCGATATCGGCCATGGAACGTTTTCCTGCTTCACCGTCAAGAATCACATAATCGTAATCCTGGTTCTCCAATTCAATGATCAATTCAAGCAAAAGATTTTCGTGAAACTTTTGAATGTTAAACCCACGAGGATCGGACTTCGCGGCAAACAAGGTGAAATAAGGATTGCACCGATCTCGACCGCTCATGCGGTTTCTAAAACCTTCCATTAGCGGATGATTGTACTTCAAACCGCCATGGGCAATAAATTCAGCCGGTTCAATATGTTTTGTAAGGTAGCTCTGGATAGACATTTCATCCGAAAGATCTTCATTTTTGATACCAAACACACGATGTAGACCGGATGAAAACACATCTAAATCGATAATTGCTACTTTATGATTAAGTGGTTCGGCGACAGCGCCAGCTTTTTCCCTTGTGGAGGCAAGTGAGGTAGCCAAATTGGCAGAGGCCACGGTACGGCCTGAACCGCCTTTGTAGGAGAATAGTGTAATAACCTTCATGAATTTTTTCCCTCATCCGAATCGGTTTTGATCGAGCTGCTCGCAGTGTTATCAAAAGCTGTGCGTGCCTTTTCAGCGGCAGAGATTGACTCCCACAAAGGGGACATATCACTTCCAAAAAACGCGGAGACATCATTGCTTTCGCTTTTGACAAAATATTTGAACTGGTAGTCAAAGAGCAAGGGCATGACCAGGTTGATATCCAGTTCATCCTGTTCCCAGCGGCCTTTGAGCAAAGGAAGTTCAGACAGAATATCGGCTTGGCACTTATTGAGCGAATCAATGCGTTTTGCTAATTGACCTTTGCCTTTCAAAGAAATTTCGTCGAAATTGTGAAACCATTTGTGGAAGGAAACCAATTTTCCCGCTCGGTCTTCGAGGATATTGACCAACCCCTTTTCCTCAAATTCGGTAGAAAACCAGCCAACCCAGTTTCGAATGGTTTCGCTCGCCCATGATGATTTTGGTAATTTTAAGCCGGTATCTGGTGACAACTTTTGCCGGGTGAGTTCCACAATCTGATTCATGGCCTGACTCATAGAGGCAAGCGACATGGCCATACTTTCGTGGAAGCGACCGCCTTCAGTTGAAGGAATAGGGGAAGACACATCTTGTCGC
This sequence comes from uncultured Holophagae bacterium, assembly GCA_964423555.1. Lineage (GTDB taxonomy): Bacteria > Acidobacteriota > Holophagae > Acanthopleuribacterales > Acanthopleuribacteraceae > CAYRFM01. Next base: position 116,490 of record CAYRFM010000003.1, read on the forward strand.
TCACCCAACTTGATGAGAAAGTCAGCATAGGCGATGAGACTAAAAATGGTCCTTTGGGTAGCGTAGAATGTATAAGGATTGCCTCTGGCGTATGACCAGAGATGGGTATCAGCTTTCGAACTCGCGACACGAGATACCAAGTTCTTATAATGCCTATCCAGCTTATCCGACAGTTCATCCAAAAACACTTCACTCTTTTCTTTGCCCACCCTTGTTTTATTAAAACCATCCATGACCCTGACGACTGCGGTAGAAAGCGCTCTGAGAACCAGCGGATAATAGGCGTCATCCAGGTAGCAGGGGAAATCAAAATTATCGGCATAAAGCCGAGAAAGCATGGGATAGATAAATTTATCCTCTGAAGAATCCAACCCACTAGCAATAATATCCTCAAGAACAAGTGAGCTCAACTTGTTACAGATGATCTCTGTCTCAGTAAACTGAATATCCAAGGGCGACAACGACCTAATTGAAAGATATTGAGAAAGATGGTATACATGGAGAATATAATCCTGAATCTCAATCTTTCTCTTTTTCTGGCCTTCAGACGGTCTTAAAACGCCCTTCATTTCAGAAATATACTGACCGATATCTCCTGGCTTCTTAAGAGAACGAAACTCATCGAAGAATGCATCACCACACCAAACACTCGCATCAGCTAAGTAATTATCAAAGCGATTAATCTTCCTGCTAATCTGGAGCGCTATCTCTCGTTCACAAGTGATACTATCCAAATATGGGATCCAACTTTTTAAATCAAAAATGGTCTCACATGCTGTCCAGGTAAAAAACAGACGGTCATGTTTACTAATAGGATCAAATTCAGGTGTATTAATTGTCGGATCGAGGGTGAAACCAGCAAAAACGCCATTCTCCATGACTTTACACTTGTCGGCATACACCAGCGCTTCATTGCAAAGAAGCAACAGTTCATCTCTGAGGTTTTCTACCCAGGTGGCGAGCTGACTCTTAACGATACATGATTCAGCAACAAGTTTTTGGCTGTACTGCTGTAATACCCTCATTGTAAAAGCTGTCATGATCATTGCAGCATCGAGATTTGAACGGAAGCGTACTTCGGTCATCCGTCCATCCCTATACTCTTCTTTGGTGTAGGGGTCACCACTGAAGAATGCCGGGCTATCGGGATCGTTGCCACCCTGATCTTCATTTGTTTTGTTGAAAACGCGGTCTACCATGCGCTTAGCAAGGGCTATGACGATTTCCTCGATCTTTTCATGGTCGGCCAGTTCACCTTTAAGCGGGGCTTGCATTTCAAGCATCCAATCTTTGACAAGTAGCAGGTTGAGACCGAATTCGCAATCTTGAAGGATCCCTTCTGAGTTGAATAATTTGGGATCCTTTTCATCCTCAATACGCAAAGGATCGTGACTCATGGCACGGCGTAACATTTCGTTGGTAACATTCACTATTCTCGTTTTAATCTCTTCGATACGTTCACTGAAGTTGGTCTTTGTCATGAACTACTCTCCCTTGCCCAGCGCTTCTTGGATCGACCAATCTATCACATCCCTCGGATTGACAGATCCCTCAATCGCACCTGCTTCTAGCCACAGGTCCGAAGCGTCAACGGCAAGTTGGTATACCGGTCCTGGTGAGGAGGCGGTGCCAAAGGTCTTCCGGTTTTCCTCTCTATCTGCAAGTTTGGCCCCTGCAATCATACGGGCAAATTCGTCGGCTTGGACATTGTATTGGGAGGCCATCAGTGTGTAGGCCTCTTCCTGATGGGTGCGACAGTATTCCACTGCCTTAAACCATGCACGCATAACACGCGTAATACGATCTTTTCGCTCTTGAAGAAGGGTGCGGTTGGCCGCCAGAATGCCCAATAGCAACCCTGGTGCATCTTTCGTGGTCACCAATACATGACCCGGGGTCAGCTTCTCGGCCTGGCTGATCCAGGGATCCCAAGTCACCGCTGCGTCTACCTGACCCGCTGCAAATAATGTGGCTGCCTGGCTGCCGTCATCCGCCGGTACCAATTCGAAATCTTTGGGCCTCAGTCCCTGGCTTCTGAGCAGATGGAGCAGCAAGAAATGGCTGGGCTGGCCTTCAGCGCAAGCGATTCTTTTCCCTTTTAGATCAGCAACGGTTTGTATCTCATTGGTGGCGATAATGCCATCCCCACCAAAAGACATATCCGATTCTGCGACCACGGTCATGGGCACCTTTTTGCTGTTCGCAATGACGATGGTGTCCAGGGTGATTCCTACCAGGTCCGCTTCTCCAGATAGGAGTGCGCTGCGCCGCGCATCCACGTTTTCGCTCATGACAATGGTTAGTTCGACTCCTTCTTCGACATCAAAACCCTTCGCTTTAGCGACGTAAAATGGACCGAGACCGGGCCAGGTATTGATGATTACCTTTGATTTGGGTAGGCTTTTATGGGGTTGATCGGCTTCCTTCTCGATACAGGAAAGCAGAGCCAAGGAAAACAGCATGGGAAAGATGAAGGTCTTATTCATTTTTTATCCTCAGAGTTGGGTGTATTCATTGGCCAAGTAAAGGAAGTTGTGGTCTTCGATAAAGGGGTAACCCTTGCGTCTAACTAGGTTACCGTGAGTGGTGTATTTGGCGGCGATATCCTTGTCGGCAAGTAGATTCTCAATCATTTGTAATGCCGAATAACCCCTAGTTTCGGTTCCCATACTGCTTGTAAAGACACTGCTCGCCAGTTGTGCCTCATAATCCTGAAAGTAGATACTCTGGCTCTTAAACAAATGGGCCTTCAGAAAGGACAGGGTTTGTTCGCTTTCCTCCTCCGTTTCAGTGGGAAAGGCGCATATACAGTAAAGATGCACATTCATTCCGGCGACGTCCATGTTGTTCAACATGTCCTCTGCATCACTGACCGTGTAACCCTTTCGCATGAGCTTCAAAAGGCGGTTACTGCCGGATTCAAGTCCGATGTTCACCAAAACGCAGCCCAATTTACGCATTCGGGTGAGCAACTCGACAGTAAGAGTTTTGTATACACGGCTGGTACACTGCCACAAGACCCGTTGCTCACGTCTCTCCAGTTCATCGCAAAAGGCGGCCGCCCGATTGGGGTCAAAGTTGTTGTCGCAGATATTGAAATGGGATATCCGGTAGCGATCATTAAGACCGTCGATTTCTCTTCCCAAGGCGCTGATGGACCTAGGGACGTATGGAGCATTTTCACGATTGCTACCACAGAAAGTACAAGCGCCATAGCTACACCCCAATGCCGAATATATGGAGAAAACCTGATAAGAAGATAGATACAAGTCATGAATATCATGCTGGAGCATCAGCTTATATGGCATATCGATGGGAAAACTTCCAACATCGGTTTTGTATTCAGGAAGGACGTCATTAGTTCCATAAATGAATTTCTCTTTACCGGTCAACAGATCATGACAGACCGTTGCAAAAACATCTGCCCCACCACTGACCACCACCGCATCGACGCATTGAGAAAGCTCCGGATCATCAAAGACCCCACGCCCTGCCAGGTAGACTGCATGACCCCCTAAAATGAGATGGGCGGGAATGCCCGCATTTTTCAACATTCGACCGATAAAAAGAGAGCATGCCAATTGAAAGGCATTTGTGGCGGAAAACGCAATAACATCATAGGACTCAAGCTGCAATGTGAAACCAACGTAATCCTGGAGAAACCGTTCTAAGAGGGTGCCGGGCATTGCATCAATCAGTGCTCTGTAATCCCCACTTCTTGCTACCGCAGAAGGTGTGGAGGCCGGGTACAAGCTATAGGGTAGGCCGTCCTTTTGGGCCAGCTCCTCCACATACCCCTCCAGATGCTCAAGCGCTTTATGATAGAGATCCGCATCGTAAAAGCTCACAGGGTCCCGGAGGACGCCAATCGCTTTGCTCAAGGTATGGTATTGAGACATAGAAGCCAAGCGTACCCGCCTGAACAGCCAGATGTAAAACAGACTGCTTAGGTTGTGAAAAACGGGAGAAAAGCCAAGATGACGCATTTGGGCCCCAAGGTAGGGCAAGGTCAACGACGGTTGAAAGGGTTCCACCAACGGCGGCGCAAATATGCCGATATCCATTTCGGTGGCGGTGGAGGGACGAGGTTTGCGTCGATTCTCCGGACTGACCGGCAAGATTGAGGACTCCATGGGGTAATAGTCTCCTTGCTCGAAAGTGACCATACCAGTTACACGATCGACTTCCGAGGTTGATGTACTTAGACATAGCTATACTAATCCCCAAAAATTATTGACTTGAAACCTGAATAGACATGGCGCCCAGGCTTATGCAAAACATTGCTGAGTCAATACACTAATGGGATATTCGAATCGTACAAATGTGAGGAAGTCGGCATGGTTAGCCTGTTTCAATCTCAGGCTTTCGGACATACAAGGCTTGAAGTTTCCTTGTAAACAGGCACGTTTGCAGATAGCAAACAGAGGGTTGTAATGTAAACAGCTCAGCAGGCATAGATTTCCCCTTCCGACTCTATATTCAAAGTACCTTTCACAATGGCTTCGACAGGCGCAGCAAGCGCGTACATGGAATAGGCCTTTTCACATATAGGCGTGAAAAAATGGTGGATTGGCTCAAGAAAAAAAAATTTTTAGGGAGTTCCTACAGAAAAGCCAGTCTAAGCCTATCAAATTCATAGACTTCCTGAATTTTTGAAAGGGCGATTAGGAGCAGGGTTGACGGTAAGGATCCGGGGAACCGACGGAGTTCTCAACGCTTAAAGACTGGGAGCCGGATGGAGGTTGATACGTCCAAATTGACAGGCGCTCAACAAACCAGGTAATGGAGAAGCCAGGTGCGGGAGAAGGCACGGTTCTTAGATAGAATACAAGCATTCCGGCAGGGCACCATTGGCTCTCTTATTGCCGCAAAGAACAGCGACCACTGGATTGCCTGCCAGAGCACCAAAACAGGGACAACGCAGAACCCCTTACTCAGCATGGCTTTGATATCACGCCGCTGCCGGCTGTTGGCGACGATGAAGTTCCCTTTTGATTGATGAAAGCGTAATGGTCGGGGCGCGGAGATTCGAACTCCGGACCTCCTGCTCCCGAAGCAGGCGCGCTACCAGGCTGCGCTACGCCCCGACACGGTTGTCCTCGCAAGGGCAACGCGCCACATCCTATACCAGGTGATCCTGGGCTTGCAAGGAAAAAGTGTGGCAACCGTCAAGACCGCGGCCCTGCTTCGACATGGTCTGTCGGCCGGCCGGCGCGCCCCTGCCCGCTTGCGGTTGCATCCCGCTGTCTTTTCGCGAGATAATCGGGCTATGAGCGAGACGGGATTGAACTTCGACATCCAAGCCGGTATCCCCATTCTGAGCCTCGATCGACCCCAGGTTCACAATGCGGTCGATGACTGCCTGATGAGCGCCTGGGAAGCTGCCCTCGACCAGGTCGACGCGCTTTTGGCGCCCGCGGTGATTCTGACCGGCAGTGGTAGCCAGTCGTTTTGTTCCGGTGGCGACTTGCGCTACTTCAACCGGCTTGGATCACAGGAAGAAGGGCGCGCCATGTCGCAGCGCATGCAGACCCTGTTGGCCCGCCTCCACGATGGGCCGCGGCCCGTGATTGCCGCGATCAATGGCGATGCCTATGGTGGCGGCTGCGAAATCCTTACCGCCTGCCACTTCCGCCTGGCCGTGCCCTCCGCTCGCTTCGCCTTCCGACAAGCCGTCAACGGCGTGATTACCGGCTGGGGCGGCGGCGTGCGGCTGCTGCGCCTGCTACCGCGCGCCACGGCGCTGCGCCTGTTGCTGAGTTCGGAACGGGTCGACGCCGCCGAGGCCTGTCGCATCGGCCTGATCGATCGTGTCGTCGAACGGGATCAGCTGCTCACGGAGGCTCTGGCCTTGGCTTGCGCGATCGCGGCGAACTCGCGCCTGGCCGTGCGCTCCTTTTTGGCGCTGGCCCGCTGCCTGGAACGCGACGGCGAACAGGCTGCGCGCGAGCTGGAAACCGAACTGTTCGCCGATACCTGGGTCGGCGAAGACTTCGCCCGTACCCTGGCTCGCTTTCATCGCTCGTGACCGACGGCCTCTGTGTCACGAAGCTGGGAGGGTGTCGTTGGACTTTCGCTCCTACAGGCCGACTGGCGGTCGGCACCACTTTGCGCCGTCTCCTTCCTTTGGTCCCGTTGGACTTTCACTCCTACAGGCCGACCGGCGGTCGGCCCACTTTGCTCCGTCTCCTTCCTTCGGTCCCGTTGGACTTTCGCTCCTACAGGCCGACCGGCGGTCGGCCCCACTTTGCGCCGTCTCCTTCCTTTGGTCCCGTTGGATTTTCGCTCCTACAGGCCGACCGGCGGTCGGCACCACTTTGCTCCGTCTCCTTCCTTCGGTCCCGTTGGACTTTCGCTCCTACAGGCCGACCGGCGGTCGGCCCCACTTTGCGCCGTCTCCTTCCTTCGGTCCCGTTAGACTTTCACTCCTACAGGCCGACCGGCGGTCGGCCCCACTGGGTTACTCGCCCTTTTCGCCCAGGCGGTTGAGGATCAGGCCGTGGAAGGCGCCAGCCTCGCCCTGGAAGCTCCAGCCAAGGTGCTCGTTGCAGTTTCCGCAGTGCGCCACCTGCCAGCTGAAGCCTGAAAACCAAGTGAACTCCTTGGACGGCAAGCTGGCCGGCACGCAGCCTGGCGCCTCGCTGAAACAGCCGATATGGAAGATGATGCCGTGCGGGTTGAAGAAGCTGTGCAGGTGGCCGCCGTTGACCTCAATGCGCGCCTCCTCCCAGGTGATCGGGCCCTGGCACTGGACGCATAGCAGCAACTTGCGGCGCTTGGCGACCTGATCGGTGCGCTGCTCCTGGCGCTGCTCGCGCTCGCCAAAGAGCTCGAAATACATGGGTGCCGGGAACGCCATTGCCATGGATTGACCTCCGTCTTCCCGCTATTTTAACAAAGAAAGCGCGCGAACACTTGACGTTGCCGTCGCCAACCCCTATTGTGGACGGCGTTTGGAGATTGGCCCCTGTCGAGGTCCCTCACTTGCAAGCTCGAGCGAACCAGTCCAAGCCTCTGCGGGTCCTGCGCGTGCAGTCGCGGATCTGCGTCGGTGGACCCGCACTTAATACCATCCTGCTCAGCGCGGGTCTCGACCCCCAGCACTACCAAACCGTCCTCCTCGGCGGTCGCCTGGAACCCGACGAGAAGACGATGGCGCCGCTGGCCCAGGAGAAAGGCGTCGACCTGCGCCTGATCGAGGAGATGGGCCGCAGCATTCGCTGGACCGACGACCTGCGCGCCCTGCTGCGCCTGATCGCCCTGATCCGCGAATTCCGCCCCCACATCGTCCATACCCATACCGCCAAGGCCGGTGCGATCGGCCGGGTCGCCGCCTTCCTCTGCCGCGTGCCGATCCGCCTCCACACCTTCCACGGCCATACCTTCCACGGCTACTTCTCACCGTTGGTGACCCGCGTCTTCATCTGGATCGAACGCTGCCTGGCCCTGCTCTCGCACCGCATCGTCGTCATTTCCGAGCGCCAGCGCGAGGATATCTGCCAGGTCTACAAGGTCGCGCCGGCCCGCAAGACCACGGTCGTGCCGCTTGGTTTCGAACTGGCCAAGATGCGCACCGGTCAGCCGGGTCGCTTCCGCAAGAGTCTCGGCCTGGGCGACGAGGTCACCCTGGTCGGCATCCTCGCCCGTCTGGTGCCGATCAAGAACCACGATCTGCTGCTGCGCGCGATCGCGGCCTGGCGCCAACTGGCGCCCGAGGTCACACCTGACCGCATCCGCTTCCTGATCATCGGCGACGGCGAGCTGCGCGCGACCCTCGAAGCCCAGGCCGAGCGCCTCGGCATCGCGCCGTTCCTGATTTTTGCCGGCTGGCGCAGCGAGGTTCCCGATATCTATGCCGATCTCGACCTCAATGTCCTGGTCAGCAAGAACGAGGGCACGCCGGTGACCCTGATCGAGGGTCTGACCAACGGCGTGCCGATCCTGACCACCGATGTCGGCGGCATTCGCGACTTCGCCGACCCGCGCCACGGCACGATCATGCCCGCCGACATCAGCGCCGCAGCGATGGGCGCCGAGCTGGCGCGCCTGCTGCCTGGGGGACAACGGCCGCCTCGCCTGGCCGAACCCCTGCGCGCCGAAATTCAGGCGCGCTTCGATGTCTCGCGGCTGGTGGCTGATGTGACGGCACTCTACGGCGAACTGGCGCGGGCGCGCGGGTTGCGCTAGCGAGGCGGCGTTCCGAGTTCCGGACGCCGCCCACATGCTAAAAGAAATTCACAAACAGCCTCCTGTGTGAAGCCTTGGTAAAGGCAAAGGCATATACGGACCGGATGCGGCGATTGTTTGTCAGCCCGTCGTCATGACTCTGCCCAGAACCGGAGGACGCGTGCTGCGGCTCAGCATGTAGACGGAGACCATGACCAAGAGGCCCCCGGTCGCGCTCGACCAGCCCAGGTGCTCGCCCGACAGGAACAGGGCGCTCTCGACCACGCCACAGATCGGGATCAGGTAGCGATAGGCGCTCAGGGCGGTGGCGTCGTAAAGGGCGACCAGGTGGTACCACAGGCTGAAGGCCAGGGCCGAGACGGCCGCCAGCCACAAGGTCATCAGCCAGACCCGCCAGTCGGCGGCTTCGAGGAACTGCCCCAGCGCCGGCGCGCCCGCAGCCAGCGACATCAGGCCGCCGCAGGTCAGACCGAAACCGGTGATGAAACGCGTGCCGACGACCTGGCTGAGCGAGCGCACGGTCAGGGTCGCGAAGGTCGAGGAGATGGTCGCCATCAAAATCAGCACACAGCCAAAAATAGAGACGCCGTGTTCGTCACCACCGCCTGCCACGGCCGTGCAGACGCCGACGAAGCCGACGATCAGCATCAGCCATTGGGCGCCGCGCAACCAGGGCGTGCCGTTGAAGACCGGCGCCAGCAGCACCCACCAGAAGCTGCCAGTGGCGTTGAGGATGGCGGTGACGACCCCGGAGTTCATCGAGATGCCCCAGTAGAACAGGAAGTAATTGAGCGTGACCTGAAGGATGGCGACGGCCCACAGCAGCGCTTTGGGGGCGCGTCGATACTGCTCGCGTCGGTCCTTGACAAAGACCAGCAACGCCAACCCGGCAATGGTGAAGCGAATGCCGGCGAAGACCAAGCGCATCGAAAAGCTGTGGCCATCGATCAGGGAGAAAGCGTATTTGAGACCTGGAAATGAAGAGCCCCAGAGCAGGGCGCAGGCGAGTGCGCCGAGTGGCAGTTTCCAATCGGGGCGATGGCTGGGCGAGCCTTGAGACATGAGCACCTCGAGTTTGATCAGAAGAACTGGTAGGGGTCGATATCCATGATGATGGCTTGACGGGGCAACAGTTTGCGGGCGACGCACTCCTCGACGACGAGGTCGGCGAGCTGGTGGAGTTTGCCGCGCTGAGCGCTCTTGAGCACGACCTGGTAGCGCCAGGCGCCCTTGATGCGGCCGATCGGCGCGCGCGCCGGGCCCAGCACGACCAGATCCTTGCCGCCAAGATGGTGGAGTTGCTCGGCCATCCACTGGGCGACGTTGCCGGCCAGCTCGCTGCTCTCGTGGGTGATCAGCAGCGCGACCATATGGGCATAGGGCGCGTAGAACATGGCCTGCCGGAAGCGCGACTCGCGCTTTTGGAAGGCTAGGAAGTCGTGCTTGGCGGCGCAGGTGATGCTGTAGTGGTCGGGCATGTAGGTCTGGATGACGACCGTGCCGGCGTTCTCGCCGCGGCCGGAGCGGCCGGCGACCTGGGTCAGCAGCTGGAAGGTGGTTTCGGCGGCGCGGAAATCGGGGACCCGCAGGCCCTGGTCGGCGTTGAGGATGCCGACCAGGGTGACGTTGGGGAAGTCGTGGCCCTTGGCGATCATCTGGGTACCGACGAGGATGTGGCTGCGGCCCTTGCCGAACTCGGCCAGGATCTTGGCGGCGGCGTCCTTCTCGCCCAGGCGGTCGCGGTCGAGGCGGTCGACGACGTGGTGGGGGAAGCGCTTGGCCAGATGGTCCTGGATCTGTTGCGTGCCCTCGCCGAAGAACTGCATCATGGTGGCCGGATTGGCGCAGGCGGGGCAGGTCTGGGGCACGGGCCGGGTCTCGCCGCAGTAATGGCATTTCAGGGTCTGGTCGGTGGCGTGGTAGGTCAGGCTGACCTCGCACTGGGAGCAGCCGACGGTCAGGCCGCACTTGCGGCACAGCAGAAAGCTGTGGAAGCCGCGGCGGTTGAGCAGGATCATGGCCTGGCGACCGGCCTCGAGGGTCTGTTGGAGGCGCTCGAACAGGAGGTTGGCGAGAATCGGCCGCTGGCGCTGGGTGACGAACTCCTGGCGCATGTCGACGATCTGGACCTCGGGCAGGCGCGCGTTGGTGGCGCGCTTGGTGATGGTCAGCAGGCGCGCCCGCCCGGACTCGGCGTTGTGCCAGCTCTCGAGGCTGGGCGTAGCGCTGCCGAGCACGGCGGTCGCGCCGGCGAACTTGGCGCGCACCAGGGCCAGGTCACGACCGTGGTAGCGGATGCCGTCGCTCTGCTTGTAGCTGTGATCGTGCTCCTCGTCGACGATGACCAGGCCCAGACGCGGTAGCGGCGCGAAGACACCGGAACGGGCGCCCAGGACGACATCGACCTTGCCGGCCAGGACCTGGGCCCAGCTCTCGGTGCGCCGGCCCGGTCCCACGGCCGAGTGCAGGATCGCCAGGCGCTCGCCGAAGCGGTCGACGATGCGGCGCTGCATCAAGGGCGTCAGGCCGATCTCGGGGACCAGGAAGAGGGCCTGGCGACCCTGGCGCAGGCAGTGCTCGATGGCGCGCAGGTAGACCTCGGTCTTGCCGGCACCGGTCACCCCAAAAACCAGATTGACACCGAAATGGCGCGCGTCGAGATCGGCGACGACCTGGCCGAGGACCTGGTCTTGCTCGGGGGTCAGGCGTTTGCGGTCGTCGGGCTCGAACTCGGCCTGGCGCATCTCCAGTTCGTATTTGGGCACCCGCAGGCGGCGCACCAATTCTTTGCGGACCAGGGCTTCGACCAGGGCGGCGCCTCCGTTGAAACGCTCGTTGAGCTCGCTGGTTTCGACCACGGCGCGGTGGCTGGCGCGCAGCCAGCGCAGCAGTTCGCGCTGTTTGGGCGCGCCGGCGAGCTCGTCGAGGTCGACCCCGCCACCGCTCGGGGTCAGCTCGACCACGGCGACGTGGGGGATGCTCTCGCGCTCCTTGCCGCGCGCCGCCATCTCCAGATAGCCATCTCGCTCCCATGCGCGGATTTCGGCCCAGGGCAGCTTGGATTGGGCCAGCGTCTCCCACTCCTTGAGGGTCAGCGGCTTGGCGCCCAACAGGCCCAGAATGCGAGCCTCGGCATGGTCGCGCACGTGGGCCAGGCCCAGCTCGGTCAGGCGAAACTGAAAGTCGCGGTCGTGCAGGGTGCCGGGCGGCAACACCAGCTTGGCGACCTCGCCGACCGGCGCGCGGTAGTAGCGCACCATCCAGTCGAACAGCTCCGCGATTTCGGGGGCCAGCAGGCATTGGCGGCCGTCATAGCTGGTCAGGGCGCGGATCTTGGCGTCGACCTGGTCGACGGCCACGGCGTCGCTCTTGGTGATGCCGTAGATCAGGCGGTTGCGGAACGGCACCAGTACCCGATAGCCCTGCTTGACCTGGCTGGGGTCGAGATCGGCGGGCACGCGGTAGGTAAAGGTCTGGCGCAAGGGCACAGGCACCGCCACCTCCACGAGCCAGGTTTTCCCATCGATCATAGGCGACCCCAGCAGCGCCGCGCGGCGCCCGGTTCGAAGTGCGTCAGCGGACTTGGAAGAGAATGGCGATCACACCGGTAGCGGTGATGAAGGCCGCGCAGGCCGCGGCGAAGGCGACCTTGCCCCAGCGGCGGTGGACCGCGCGCACGGCCATGTCCGCGGCGGAGGGTTTTTGGCTGAATAGACTCTGCTTGAACTTGGCGGCAAGGATGCGGGCGTAGGTGCCACTGACCAGCATCACCAGGATCAGAAACTCATGGGTGTAGAGCAGGGCCAGCTGCAGCGCGCTCCACGCGGATTTATCCTCACGCCCCAAGGCCAAGATTTTGACCACGTAGGAAAGCACGAAGAACAGCAAGATGTTGCAGGCGAGGATCATGGCGCGCATGTGCCCCTGATAGTCGCCGGCCTTGGCCCTGCCAATGCCGCGGCCGGCGATGACCAGCACGATCAACATCAGGCCATAGGCATAGAGCCAAAATATCAAATGGGAATCCATCGGGTCTTCCTTCTTTCGAGCGAAATTCCCAGCCTTGCAAGGCTGGGAGAACCGTTCATTTTACTTGGCATGGAAGAGGGAAACAAGGCCCATTGCCGCGCCGCGCCAGGTCAAGCGCGCAGGCGGGCGACCCTGTGCTAAAATGGCGCAATACTCGCGAACCCTCGTGGGTTTCAAGTTCAAACAAGGAGCATTACCATGGCAGTAAGTGATTTGCAGGCGGTCATCGCCACCTCGAAAGGCGATATCCGGCTGACCCTGTTCGCGTCCAAGGTCCCCCTGACGGTGGCTAACTTCGTGAACCTGGCTCGGCGCGGCTACTACGACGGCCTGAAATTCCACCGGGTCATCGCCGACTTCATGATCCAGGGTGGCTGTCCCCTCGGTACCGGCACTGGCGGTCCGGGCTATCGCTTCGAAGACGAGTTCCATAATGAACTGCGCCATTCGGGTCCCGGCCTGCTCTCCATGGCCAACTCCGGCCCCCGCACCAATGGCAGTCAGTTCTTCATCACGCACGTCTCCACCCCCTGGCTGGATGGCAAGCACGCCATCTTCGGCAAGGTCAATGAAGCCGCCGACCAGGCGGTCGTCAATGCCATCGGCCAAGGCGACAAAATGGTCAAGGTCACCATCGAAGGCGATGTGGACGGCTTGTTGGAAGCTTTGGCGACGCGAGTTGCCGAATGGAACAAGACACTGGACGCCAGCTTCCCCGCCAAATAATGGCGTGTGCGCGGGTAATCTGCATTGCGGCACGCTCGCGCACGACCTTGTGGCATCCCGACAAAGATGGATGCCTTGTTCGATCGTTTTAAAAGGGTGAAGGCTGCCGGCGGTCTGCTGACCGAGGCACATTTCACAGCTGCGTCTGGAGATTAGCGATGCTCACCTTGGTACTCCTCTGGTCCTTGCTCGACCCGCAAGCAGGCCGCTTTCGCATTCACTTCACATTGAAAGGTGTCGATACACCAACCGGATGGTATTTGCGCAGCGGTGATCTGACAGTGATGCTGGATTCCGATGGCATGGTTGAACTTGATCAGCCCAAGGGCGCGGTTGACTTCGAACTCTGCGATGCCACGGGCCACGTCCATTACCGCGCACCTTTCAGTCAACTTGGCCCCTCCTTGAACGAGCTCACGATCGTTCCGCGCTACCTATTCCTGCACGAGGTCGTCACGCTCGACCGCACCCGTCGTGAGGCGAACTTACAAGCAGCGGAACTGACGGTGATCCGGCCCGACGAACAGCCGGAGCGCGTGGTCGCCAACACCGCCGGCTGGCTCGAGGAACAGGGCGAGGTCTTGGTCCAACGCACCAATCTCGGCGGGGGATCGCCGATTGTTCGAGGCATGTCGGGCAATCGCGTCTTGCTGATGGTCGACGGGTTCAGAGTCAACAATGCCACCTTTCGCCTGGGTCTGAACCAGTATCTGAATACGGTGCCGGTCGGTCTGTTGGATCAGATGGAGGTCATGGCAGGTCCATCGGGTGTCCAATATGGTTCTGATGGCTTAGGCGGCACCGTGCACCTGCGCAGCCAGGATCCGACGGTCGCGGCGAAGACTGAAGTGGGCTATCAAGGCTGGGTTTCGAGTGCCGACAGCACACAGGCACACACCCTGCAGGGCAGGGGTGCGCTGGGATCTGTTGGCGTGCTAGGCGCTTTCACGCGCTACGACTATGCCGATCTCGAGGCCGGCGCTCCGGTCGGCGCCCAGCCGGCCACCGGCTACGGTGCCTGGAGCGGAAGCCTGCACCTGGGACTCGTGCTTGGAACCGGCAGGCTGCGTCTTCTCAACTACGCCTCCCACGCGCGCCATGTGCCGCGCACCGATCGCGTCGCCTCGGGTCGCGACCTCCAGTGGGACTACCATCCCCAGAACTACCAGCTGCACGGCTTGCGCTATGAGGTCTCGGCGGGCCTGGCCTGGGCCGACCAGATCGAAACAGGGCTGGCCTTCATGCGCCAGGAGGAAGGAACGCTCCGGATTGGCGCCTCTACCCCCCAACAGCGCGAGGACACCTTTGCGAGGGTCGACACGCTTCAGTGGTCAGGCACCTTCACCAAAAGCTTTGGCAAGACAGGGTTGATTTACGGCCTTGACGCGGTTGCCGACCGGCTCGAGACGAGTGGTCAGCTGGTCGATCTGACAACCGCTCAGGCGACGCCCAAACCCGGGAAGTTCCCCGATGACGCCACTTACGATACCCTGGGCGCGTTCCTGATCGCAACCCGACAACTGCCAGGCGACATCGAGCTTCGCGGCGGCCTGCGCTATTCAGAGGCCTCCCTGGCGGGAACGGTCGTCGCACCGATTGGTTATGTCGATCAAACCTACGACCACCTGACGCCAACGTTCAGTTTGGGACGGAAGTATGCCACGTTTTTTGTGGGCCTCTCGGCCAGTCAAGGCTTTCGAGCACCTAACCTCGAGGATGCCCTTGCCATCGGCCCGGCCAATCGGGGCTTCGACGTGCCCAATCCCGATCTGGCGCCGGAGGACGTCTGGAACTACGAAGTTGACCTGCGCTTTTTCGGCAGTCGCTCGACGACGCAGTTCACGGCCTATCGCGCCGATTACGACCAACTGATCGAGCGGGTGCGGGGGACCTGGCAGGGCAGCGACACCTTGGGCGGCGAACCTGTGTATTACCTGGACAACGTCGGCGAGGCCCGAATCGAGGGCGTGTCCGCTGCATTGGACCTCGAACTAAGCCATGCTCTGTCGCTCTCAGCCGATGCCAACTGGACCTATGGCAGCCAACAAACGCTCAAGGTTCCCATGACCCGCATTCCACCTTTGCGTGGCAATCTGACCGGGCGTTATGCTTTCAATCGGTTCACGCTCTCCTCGGTCTTTAGCTGGGCTCGCCGCCAGGACCGCCTCAGTCCCGGCGATATCGAGGATTCTCGAATCGGTCCCGAGGGGACGCCAGGCTTTCAAGTGTTGCACTTGCGCGGCCGCTACGACTTCGACCGGCGCTTTGCGATCAACCTGGCGCTCGAGAACCTGACCGACGAGCTCTACAAACACCATGGCTCCGGCATTTACGCCTCGGGTCGAAGCGTCATCGTCGGCCTGGAAGCAGCATGGAAGTGATATCAGCGAGGGGAGCCCTCTCCCCTTCAACCTTACCCACGCGGAGCGCCAAATGAAGGTTATTTCCCTGATCGCCTTAATGGGATGTTTGCATGGCATGGCCCAGGACGCGCGCCTGGTGGTCGCCACCCAGATGACCCCAGCGCGGGTGCGCCAGCTCTACCTCGAGGTTCTGGGTCCGAGCTCGAGCCAAGTGAATCAAATCGTGGTCAAGCTGCCGCGCGAGGTGGACACGACGCTGTTTGACGCGGGCTACTTGCCTGAGGGCTGGAAACTAAAAGTATCTCGGCACAAGATCACCGTGAGCGGCCCACCCCGCAACCTGCCGTTCAAGGCGCGCTTGGAAATGGGGTACCAGGATCCGCCGTTGCAGGTCGACGCCCAGGTGCGCGGCGGCGGCGAGACGATCTATCAGCGCGAAAACATGTTGCTCAGGATCATGGGTCCGCTGGTGGTCGCAAGCAAGCTGCGCGGGCTGATGGCACTACCGCCCTTGCTCGCCCCGGGCGACCTGGTCGAGATGCGCTTGATCAATCCCCGCCTGACGCCGCCCGAGGGCAGCTGGTCGATCGCCGGCGCACTGCTCAAGGCCGAGAGTGAGGGCGAAAACAAATGGGTGCTCAAACTTAAGGTACCCGAGCTCGCTGCTGGCCCAGTGGCGGTGAAATACTTCGATCCGACGGGACTGTGCACCGTCGACGTCGCCAACGACCCGCATTGCCGCATCGTGCCCGCGCCCAAGCGCACGCCCGAGGCGCCGCGGCTGGCGCGCTGTGCCCAACGCGGTGTGTTGGGTGGCGGCCTCTGTGTCGGCGGCTGGTTCCCGGAAAACGCGCGCAACGGCCTGTTGATCGACGGCCGCCCTGTCGGCGCCCCGATCACCGCCAGCAACCAGGCGCTTTTCGTACCTCTTGCGCTGGACCTGAAGCCCGGTGTGCACCAGCTCTCCGGCGACCCTGCCGCGGGTTTCCCCCAACAGGAGCCGATCGAGTTCGAGGTCATCGACATCCAGGCCGAATTGGACAAGTCGGAACTGGTGGAAGGTCAGCGCTCGGAGCTGAGCTTCTTCGTCGTCGGCAGCCAGGCCCCGATGCAGATCCGCGTGATCAACACAACGCCCGAGATCATCACGCTCGAGGGCGGCGACGAACAGGTGATCGAGACGTTTGGCGGTGGCGGCAATATCGCCAGCCGATCGGTGGAGACGCGCGCTCTGGGTAATTTCGTGATCAAGTACGAGATCGGCGGCGCCCGCTGCCCCTGCACGGAGCAGCTGGACGACGATCACCTGATTCCCTAGCGGCTCTAGGGGCACCTAGTCGGCGGCCCCTACCTCGGGTATCGGGAACTGCGCGTGACGCAGGGCGGCGCCGCGCTTGGCGACGGGCGTGGCCAGCTGGCCGCAGGCGGCGCCGACGTCGCGGCCCTTGGACCAGCGCACGGTGTTGAGGATCTTCGAGCGGCACAGGGTGGCGCGGAAGTTCTCGATCGCATCCAATTCCGGTTGGCGGTAGTCCAAGCCGTCGGTCTCGTTGAAGGGGATCAGATTGACCTTGCAGCGCAGGTGGGCCAACAGCCGCACCAGGCGCTTGGCGTCGGCCTGACTGTCGTTGATGCCACGGATCAGCACATACTCGAAGGTCAGCTTGTCGCGGGGCGGGATCGGCAGTTGCTTGCAGGCACCGAGCAGCTCCTCGATATTCCATTTGAGGTTGACCGGCATCAGGTGATTGCGCTGCTCGTCGGTCGTGGCGTTGAGCGAGATGGCGATGCGCGGCAGCTTCGGGTACTCGGCCAGCTTGAGCAGGTTGCGCACGTGGCCGGAGGTCGATACGGTGATGCGCTTGGGCGAGAGCGCCACGCCTTCCTCGTCGGTGAAGATATCGAGCGCTCGGGTCAGATTGGCCAAGTTCAGCAAGGGCTCGCCCATGCCCATCATGACGACGTTGAACGGCCCTTCCAGGTTTTGCTCGCGGGCGATGGTCAGGGCCTGGCCGACAATTTCGCCAGGGCTGAGGTTGCGAATGAAGCCCATACGCGCGGTCAGACAGAAGCTGCAGTCCTGGGCGCAACCGACCTGGGAGGAAAGGCACATGGTGACGCCCTTCTCCATCTGCATGAAAACGGCCTCGATATTGCCACCGGTAACCTCGAAGACGTACTTGATCGAGCCGTCGACAGAGACATGGCGCTCCAGGACCGGCGGCGGTTCGAGCGCAAAGGTTTCGGTCAGGCGATCGCGCAGGGCGTTGGAGAGATCGCTCATCTGCGCGAACGAGGTGACACGGCGGCGGTAGAGCCATGCAAAGATCTGTTTGGCGCGAAACGGCTTCTCGCCGAGGCTCAAAAGAATGTCGCGCAGGTCATCGCGCGAGGCGCCATATAAGTTGCGTTTCCGCTCAGGGGTCATTGGCTTGGATCTTCAACTCAGCCAAAAACGCCTCGTCGAACCGATTGAAACGCAGGTTCTCGACCATTTCGGCATGCTCCTCTGGCGTGTGCAGGAAGAGCTCGCCTTCCTGCTCGTCTTCCCGCTGGTCGAGCGCGATGTTGGCTTCCATGAACAGGTAGATATCGAAACCGCTGCCCTTGATGCGATCGGTGATGGATTTGATCTGGGAATCCCGGGTCAGCGCCCGATGTAAGGCGATGCCCAACTCCTTGAGCAGGGACTTCATATCGTCGTTCAATTCCATATGCTCGCTCCCGTCCATCAAGAATTTGGGTCCAAGCCATGCGGCCGGGCGCAGGCGGGTATGCGCGCTGCCCTACAGCATGATTTCAAGGTTAAACCATTTACCAGGTTCGCGTCCACTTCAAACCTTGCCGGTATGGCCAAAACCACCCTCCCCGCGCGCGCTGTGCTCGAGCTCGGTCACGGGTAGCCAGGCGATGCGCGCCACCGGTGCCACCACCAGTTGGGCGATGCGCTGGCCGCGCTCGAGTTGCACAGGCTCGCGACCGAGGTTGATCAGCAGCACCATCAACTCACCGCGGTAATCGGCGTCGATCGTGCCGGGGGCGTTGACCATGCCGATCCCCTCCTTCAAGGCCAAGCCACTGCGCGGTCTGATCTGGGCCTCATAGCCCAAGGGCAGCGCGATGCGGATTCCGGTGCGCAGGGCCCGTCGCTCAAGGGGCGCCAGTACGACCGGCTCCAGTTCGGCGCTGCGCAGATCCATGCCCGCCGAGGCCGGCGTCGCGTAGGAGGGCAGAGGTAAACCCTCGTAATGGGGAAGCGCCACGACCTCGACTTGAACAGCGGCGGCTGAGATCGCGGTCATGTCAGCCGCCAGGCGGGCTTCGGCGCCTTGCCCTTGAGCCGACCAAGGGCGCTGATGCCAAAGCGGGCGTTGTCGATGAAGTGGGCGGCACAGGCGCGCACGTCTTCGGCGGTGACACCTGCCAACTCCTCGATCGCCTGGTCCATGGAAAAGATGCGGTTCAGGGTCATCAGCTCGCGGGCCAGGTTGGCCGCGCGCGAGCCGGTGGTCTCCAAGCCCATGGCCAACGAGGCATTGCACTGCTCCCGTGCACGCGCCAGTTCCCTTTCCTCGGGCGCAGTCTGGCGGATGCGATCCAGCTCGCCTATGACGCGGCGCATGACCTCTTCGTAGTTCTCCGGCGAGCAGGCCCCGTAGACGGTGAACTGGCCGCAGTCGCTGTAGGGCGTCATAAAACTGGCGATGTGGTACGCCAGCCCGGCCTCCTCACGCACGCTCTGGAACAGGCGCGAACTCATGCCCCCGCCCAACAGGGTGCTGAGCAGGAGCAGCGCGTGACGGGACTCGTCGGAATGGGTCGAACCGGCGAAGTGCAGGCAAAAGTTAATCTGCTCGAGATGTTTGCGGCGCAGGTAAACCTGCTGGGGCGAGATCCTTGGCGCGGTCCGCGGCGGCAGCAAGCCCTCGGCGCGACGGGCGGGAAAGAGCTGCTCAAGACGGGCAACAAGGCGATCGTGGTCGAACTTGCCAGCCGCGGCCACGACCAGCCGATCGGGTGCGTAGAACCGCTGGTGGAAGGCGCGCACCTGGTCCGGCGCAAAGCCGCGGACATTGTCGCTGGTGCCGAGAATCGGCCGGGACAGAGCGTGGCCGGACCAGAACCGTGCCACGGCATCTTCGTAAACGACATCCTCGGGATTGTCCTCTTCCATCTTGATCTCTTCGAGAATGACCTGGCGCTCGCGATCGACATCTTCGTCGCGGAAGGCGGGATGCTGGAGCATGTCGGCCAGGACCTCGAGCGTGCGGTCGAGGTGTACGTGGCGCACTTTCAGCGAGTAACAGGTCTCTTCCTTGGCCGTGTAGGCGTCGAGGAAGCCGCCATGGCCCTCGACGACCTCGGCGATATCGCGGGCGGTGAGGGAGGGCGTGCCCTTGAACAGGGTATGTTCGATAAAGTGAAACATGCCGTTCTCTTCGACGGACTCGTCCCGGGAACCGTAAGGAAGCCAGATCCCCAGCGATACCGTTTCCACGCCGGTCATGGGTTCTGTGATGACCTGCATGCCGTTGGCGAGTCGATCGAGTGTGACGGACATAAGGCTCCTGATAACGATCATGGCAGGGAAGGGTTCAACCCGCCGCCATGCGGTGCGGCCTCGCTCCCTGAAGGGAATCACCTGGCGCGCTGTTTTCGCCAAACCCCGAAGTGGAACCTGGCCAATGAGGCACGATTTTAGCGCGCTGGGCGAAGCTTTCAAGCACAAATCGCCTGAAAAACACGAAAAGCGCAGGAAAGCTCGCGGCGAAAATGCACCTGATGCGGCCGTACATCAAAACAAGCTATTTAGCAGATTACGGACATCATGAATATTCGCAGTTCAGCATTGACGCCCATCTGACGTGAGAATACAATACGACCATTGCTAGATTATGGAGAGGTTGAACCATGAACCTGAAAGATCTCGAGCAGAACATTCAACAGATGGAGGAGTCCCTCGGCAAGATGAAGGGGCTGACCAAGGATGTCGAAGCCATGGATGACCAAGTAGATCTGGTCCGCAACGACCTCCGCTCCGACCCTAACTTCAAGGAAAATCGCCCGCTGATGGGCTGATTGGCCGCGACGATCTGCCAGATAGACCATCACAGTCGAAGGTGCAATCGCTTGTTTGGCGCCTCAGAGTTGCCGACAAGCTGGCACCCGCCCAGAAACTAGGCGGGTGGTAACCGATTAGAACGGGATATCGTCGTCGGCGAAATCATCGTTTTCGGGCACATGACCGCCCATTGGCGCGCCGTAATTGGTGGGCGGCGCTTCCTGCCCGCCTCTGCCACCATAGTTACCGCCGCCGCCACCACCATAGTTGCCACCGCCGCCGCGGTTGCCGTAATCGCTGCCGTCACCGTAGTTGCCGCCACCGCCGCCCTGATCGGCGCGACCCAGCATCAAGAATCGGGAGCATTTGATATCGGTCGTGTAGCGCTTCTGACCGTTCTGATCTTCATAATCGCGGTATTCGATGCTGCCTTCGATATAGACCTGCTTGCCTTTGGTCAAGTACTTCTGGGCGATTTCCGCCTGCTTGCCCCAAATCACGATGTTGTGCCACTCGGTTTTTTCGCGTTTCTCGCCGCTCTGGGTCGTGAAGACATCTTTGGTTGCCAGGGAAAACTTGGCGAAGGGTTGTTGCGACTGGGTGTAGCGCAACTCGGGATCCTTGCCCAGGTTGCCGATCAACGTCACTTTATTTAAACTTGCCATACCAGACTCCTTGCACTTTCAGTCTATGAGACCCCCTATTTTAGAAGGTCTCCGAGCAAAGCACAACTGCTTAAAAAACAACACTAGCACAGGGAGAGTGCGCGTTTCAACAACTTTTGCAAAACACATCAGCTGGCGACTTCGGCAGGTGGCCAGATCAATCCAATCAATTTTGCCGCCAGCAACAAAGCCAGGCCCAGGTACCAGATTAAAAACTTCAGCTTGCGCGAAGTGGCGGTTTGCGCGCCAAACGACGCCAACCACACCAACAGCAGCGCCAAACATCCCACCGAAGACGCAATCCACACGGCCATTTGACTGAAGCCCATGCTCTTCATCATCCAAAGACCGACCAGCAATACGAAAAATTGCCAGCGCGCTCCGGGTTGACCGTGATCTGTCACCTGTTGTTCCGTTTCCATGCTTTGCCTCCCTGCTCGTCGCGTCATTATCCGCGATTCCCGGCGAGTGGTCAATCGACCCGCGTTACCGCCACCCGCAGCTCTATACGAAGACCTAGTCGCCACGGTTCCCTTGCGCGCCGAGGTTGATACCGTCGGGTCAGATCTGCTACAGTGGCCTTCTCAACTTAGCCTGTTGCTCGAGGTACCACGATGACCATACGTTTTTCACTTTCGCTTCCTCTCTTCGTACTTACGGGCCTCGCGCTCGCCCAGACCGCACCATTGGTCCAACAAGATCTGCCCTACGACCTGGATTCAGGTGAGCTCCGCAATCTGGCAGAGAGCCGAGCGGTGATTTTCTCGGAAGAGATCACGGTGCCCAACGCGGCCTATCTGCGCCTGCGTTTCGCCGTGGCCCGCCTGGGCCAGACACCCCGTTCAGGTCGGCCGACCCAGCTGCGCATCACGTCCCTGGACGACGGTGCCGTCCAGAACCTCAACGCCCTGCAGCTCGACCAATGGCGCAATACGAGCGCTTATTTCAACGGTGACAGCTTACGCCTCGAAGTGATCGCGGACCCAGGAGCGGAAGGGATTCGCCTGGCCATCGAACGCGTTTGGGCCGGGCCCTTTACCGACCCGCGCGATAAATCGATCTGTGGGCTGACGGATGAGCGCATCCCCTCCAGCGACCCGCGCAACGCCCGCATCATCCCCATTGGCTGTACGGGCTGGCTGTTCGACGACGCAAGGCATACCTTCGGCACGGCGGGCCACTGCCTGGGTTCGGGCATGCAGGTCGTCGAGTTCAATGTGCCACTCTCGACCTCTACGGGTGCCTTGCGCCATCCAGGTCCCGAGGACCAGTACGCCGTCGATGCTTCCTCGGCTCAGGGCTACGGCAACGGCCCTGGCGATGACTGGGCTTATTTTGGCTGTTTCGACAACACCGAGACGGGCATGTCTGCCTACCTGGCCCAAGGCGTCAGCTATACCCTGGTCAACCCACCGGTCAGTGCCACGGGTACGATCCGCATTACCGGCTACGGCACGACCGACGGCAGCGTGCCCAACAGCTATAACCAGGCCCAAAAAACCCACACCGGCCCGTTCAGCCTGGTCTCCGGCTTCTTGCTGCGCTATCAAGTCGACACTACCGGCGGCAATTCCGGTTCGCCGATCATCCATGAGGACAGCGGTGAAGTAATCGGCATTCACACCCATGCCGGCTGCAGCAGCGGTGGCGGCTCGAACCAGGGCACAGCCTCGAACCACAGTGCTTATCGCGCCGCCCTTGCCGCGCCGCAGGGCGTCTGTGTGCCGCGCCCATTGACGATCAGTCTTCCGGATGGCACGCCGCTCACGCTTCCGGCCCAGGAGGGCGTGGTCAGAGTCGATATCAGCGCCCAACCCGGCCATACGTTGCAGGCCGCTAGCCCCATACTGCACTACGACCTTGGCGGTGGATTCCAGGATCTGCCGCTGACCGAGGTCTCGCCAGGGGTGTACGACGCCAACCTCCCCGAGCTCACCTGTCTAAGCGAGCTCGCCTTCCGCATTTCGGCCAAGACGACGGCCAACGAGGAGGTGTTCCTGCCCGACAGCGATCAGGTCTTTCAGGTGCTGGTCGCCAGCATCGAAGAGCAGGCCTTCGCAGATGACTTCGAGGCCGACCTGGGCTGGAGCATTAGCAGCGATGGTAGCTTGACCCATGGCGCCTGGCAGCGCACTACGCCTGACGGCGACGGCCTGACCGGCACGCCAGCCTTCGACGCCGACCACTCGGGCCAATGCTTCATGACCCAGGCCGGTGCCGGAGACACAGATGTGGACGGCGGCCACACGGTACTGACCTCGCCAACCATGGATGCCACCGCGGCCGCGGGCGAGGCTTACCTCAGCTATAGCCGCTGGTATAACAACCAGTTCGGCCTGGCGGTGGACGACACCCTGGTGATTTCGATTTCCAATGACAATGGCGCGACCTGGCAGCCGCTGGAGAGCGTCGGCCCCACCGGCGGCGAGTGTTTCGGCGGCTGGATCGCCAAACGCTTCCGCATCGCCGACCTGCTCACCCCCACTGCCCAAATGCGACTGCGCTTTGACGTCTCCGACACCGGCACCGACTCGCTGGTCGAAGCGGCCGTCGATGCGGTTGCAATCACCGGCTTTGACTGTAACCTGGTCCTGCCCTGCCCCGGCGACCTGGATGGAGACCGCATTGTCGGGGTGAGCGACTACGCCCTAGCGCTGGCGAACTGGGCGGATGCCGAAGCCGGGCTGGACCTGGACGGCGACGCCCGTGCCAGCCTGCTGGACCTGTTGTTGCTTCCCGATGCCTACGGGCCCTGCCCGTAATAAGGAACCTGACTTGTACACAGACCACGGATTGGCGGAATTCTTTGCCAGCGTGCCCAAGGCCATCAGCCTGTTGCTTCCGGCGTCCCTGGCGGCCGCGAGTTGGAGCGGGAATCTTATGTTAAACTGTTGCTGTACTGGTTGATGCAGCGGTTGCGCGTCACCAAGGAGGAGTTGGAAACCATGATCGGATATTTGACCCCCCTTCAAGAAACCCCTGCTTACAGAGAAATCTTTGCTGAAGGTGAGGCTCGTGGTCAAGTCACCGGGGCTCTCAAACAGGCAAAGGACTCCATCGCCACCTACAGGACCATGATGGCGCAAGGGCTGATTTCCGAGGCAGTGTGCCGCACCCTCATTCAGAAGCAGGAAGCCAACATCACAAAGCTCCAGCAAAGCATCCCCGTCGACCTGTCCTGATTTGTCTTCCTTCGCCAAGACGAAGTTGGAAACTATGATCGGAACTTTGACCCCCCTTCAAGAAACCCCTGCTTACAGAGAAATCTTTGCGGAAGGTGAGGCTCGCGGCCAAGTCACCGGGGCTCTCAAACAGGCAAAGGACTCCATCGCCATTTTCAGGACCATTATGGCGCAAGGGCTGATTTCCGAGGAAGTGTGCAACACTCTCGTTCAGCAGCACGAAGCCAACATCACAGAGCTTCTGCAAAGCATCCCCGCCGCCGGGTCTTGCCTGCCCACGGAGCCGGTCACAAAAATGGCCGCCGCCAATTGATCTTGCACTGAAGTGACCCAACTGTTAGTATCATCGGGTCCGTTTCAGCTACAAGGTTTAACATGATCTACCTAACGATTTTGCCGCTTTGCACTCAACACGGCGATATTTCAGGCATTGATGCCCGGTCGTGCCGATGAGTGCGTCTATCGACATCGACATCACCGCGCTCGATTTTCTGAATCTGCCCCTGGTCCACTGCCATGCGCCGCTCATACGAGAACTGAGGGTCACGAATCGCGCCAAAACTCAGAGCGAGGGTTTGATTGCCCAGGTAACACTGACCCACCTGGCGAAACCCATCCAGATCAAATTGCCCGCTCTGCCGCCAGGCGCGAGTTGGCGGCATGAGGATATCGCCCTTCAAATCAATAGTCGGGCGCTTCACCTCAATGAGAGCCTTGGCCAGAGACAGTTGGAGGTCAAGGTACACGAAGGCGAACACCTGGTCGGCGGCACGACACGGCCTGTGGAAATCACGGCTTACAATTGCTGGCGCCTCGATACAGAACCCCATACGCTGGCTGCTCAAATCCTGCCTACCCACCCACGCGTCCTAGAGGTCGCCGCACAGGTTGATGCCCGCTTGGCCGAGGATCGGGCCGCCGTCGCCCAGACGCGCCCATGTATCCGCACCCTTTATCAGATCCTCTACGAGCTTCACTTGCGACAGACAGCCCTTCCAGACGGTTGGGAGAGCACCGGCATCTGCATCGCCAGTCCCGAACAGCTGCTGCACACCCATCAGGGCAATAGCCTGGATCTTGCAGTTTTCAGCGCGGCCCTGGCGGAACGCCTTGGCTTGCGGACCGCACTGATCCTGCTCGATCGCCATGCTTTGATCGGCTTCTGGGTGAGCGAAATCCCCATCGCAGATCTCGGTAGCCAGGATTCCGCGGCCTTGCTGTTTCATGTTCAGATGGGTGATCTGGTCGTCCTCGATCCTTGCGCAACCAGTCAGGCTCCTCCACTGAGTTTCGAAGCCGCCACCAAGCAAGGAGCGGACTACCTGGCCGAGGAGGTGACCCACCGCTTCACCCTCGACCTCCAGGCGGCGCGACAGCAAGGCTATCGGCCGCTACCAGCCTGGGTCTTCAACTTGCCTGACACCGATCCCGACCAGCAGGCCAACCCGATCAAGCGGCCCAGGCATCAGCCGGTTCAGGAGCGGATCCGCAAATGGCAGGCGGAACTCCTGGACCTGACGCTCAGGAACCGCCTGCTGCACTTCAACGTCGAGCGTCTGGGCATCCCCCTGACGGTCACTCGACTGGCGCACCTCGAGGATCTTCTGGTCAAGGGGCGCAGTTTCGAGGTCCTGGGCACACCTCGCAGCGAAACGGCGCTGACCACCGCTCGCGAGGTAAGCACGCCCCTGCTCGAGCCCTTGGACTCGGGCATACTGCCGACGCCATTCAGCCCCGAAGTCCTGGATACCGCTATGATCCGCCTCGAGCGGAAGAGCCGCGCTAGCTTCGAGGAGGCCGGCGATCACACCCTGTTTCTCGCCCTCGGCCTGCTGCGCTGGGTCGACCTGACCAAGCAGCCGCGCTGCGCGCCGCTTTTGATGGTGCCGATCGCTCTGCAGCGCCGCACCAACCGCAGCAGCTGGAAGATCGCTCGCGAGTCGGAGGCCACCGTCTTCAATCCCTCCTTGATCGAGAAACTGCGCGCCGATTACGCGATCGACCTGACCTGCTTCGCCGAGGAGTTGCCAGGCGACGACTACGGCATCGACGTCGCCCAAATTTTCGGCCGGATACGCGCGGAGATCCAGTCAATGCCCCAGTGGCGCCTGGAAGAAAGCGCCCTGCTGGGCCATTTTTCCTTTACCAAACAAGTGATGTGGCGTGATCTTGAGCGCTTGTCGACAAGGCTCGACCAGACGCCGATCCTCAGCGCCCTCACGGACCAGCGGGATCGGGGCTTTCCCGAGGGTGCGGGCGTCCCCGCCGCCGCGGCAATCGACTGCGCTTTTCCACCGGAGTCGATCCTCTGTCCGCTCGACGCCGACGCCAGCCAACTGGCGGCCGTCTTGGCAGCGGCAGGCGGTGAAAGCTTCATACTGCAGGGCCCACCGGGCACCGGCAAGAGCCAGACGATCACCAACCTGATCACGCACTGCCTGGCGATGGGCAAAACAGTCCTGTTTGTGGCGGCAAAAATGGCGGCCTTGAGCGTCGTTCACAAACGGCTGCAACAGTGTCAGGTCGACGCGTTCTGCCTTGAATTGCACTCTCATGCAGCCAACAAGAAGATGGTGGTCGACCAACTAGGCCAGGCCCTGGACTTGGCACCCGATATGGACAGCGAACAGCGCTTCCGCAGCCATTGCGCCCAACTGGCGGATGCACGGGCGCGCCTCAATGGCTACTGCACGAGCATCAATCAGCCGCATCCCAGCGGTTGGTCGGCGAGAGCGCTGATCGCGCGGATGCTGGACCTGGCCAAAATCCCGAGAATCGGCCTGCTGCAAGCGCCTCCCAGTTTGACGCGGGCGGATCTCGCTGCTCGGCTGGAGCGCATCGGCCAATACGCCACGCGCGTCAGCCAAACCCACGAGCCGCTCCGCCACCCGTTGCGTTGGGTGAACCAGACGACCTGGACCCCATTCTTCCAAGAGGACTTCGAGAATCACCTCGAGGACCTGCGCCGACACTTTGACAGCTTCGCCACTGCGGCCGAGCCGATAGGTCGCTGGCTGGCGCTCGACCTGAAGTTGGTCAACCTGAACGAGCTGCGCCAATTACTAGAGGTGTTGCTGGTGCTGGCCGAGATACGAGGTATCAGCCAGAAACTGGTCCTTGCAACCGACCGCCCGACGCTTACCCATGAACTGGGGGTGCTGGGCAAAATCGCCCTGCAACGCTTGAAGCTGGATCGCAGCCTGATGACGCGCTACCAGCCGGCACTGTATCATCTGGATCTGCGTGACCTGCTGGCCCGCCTGAACAAGGCTTGCGATGCCTTTGCGCTTGTCGCCTGGTGGATGCTGCGAGGGCCGCGGCGACAACTCCGGGCCGTGGCACACGCGGCGACCTTGCCAAGCGATCGGCAATTGATCGAAGACCTCCAGCGCGCCCAAGAGGTGATCGCGCTCGATCAACAGCTGGACCAGGCCTCCGCTGATCTTCAGCCCTATCTGCACACCGAGCAAGGGCTGGCGCTGCTGGCGAGCGAGATCGAACAGGGCACGCTGCTGATTGGCAAAATGGACGCCCTGACGACAACACCGCATTTAGGCCCCGCCAAATTCGTCGCGCTGCTGCTGGAAAAGTCTCGGATCGCCGGCAAGCCCCAACCCATCGTACCCGCGGATGTCCACACCGCCAGTCAGACCCTCTATGACTGGCTGACGGGCCTGACCGCCAAGCTCTGCGCGCTCAACCGCCTAACCGGCGCGCAAGCCTTGGACGAGCTGACTCTAGCCGACCTGCTGTTGCGCCTTCAGCACGCCCAGACCGGCGCCAACCAACTGCGCGACTGGTGTCTCTACTTGGCCGCCCGGACAGCGCTCGAAGGCGAGCCCGAGGCGGTGGTGATCGAGGCGGCCGAGAACGGCCAGCTGGCGGTTGATCAGCTGGCCCCAGCGTTTGAGCGCGCCTACCTGTTCCACCTGACTCAGCAGGTCTGGCAAGCCGACCCCAACCTGCATCAATTCGACAGCGCCAACCACGAGCGCATCTTGGCCCAGTTTCGCGCACTAGATCGGGACTTAGGCGACCTGGCGGGCCGCATGGCCCAGCTGGAACTTCGTCGCCGGGTGCCCGCAGGACCGAAAATCGAACTTGATTTCCTGCGCCGCGAACTGAACAAGAAGATCCGCCATCCGCCGATTCGCCGCCTTTTCGAAAAGATCCCCAGCCTGCGCCAACGCCTCAAGCCCTGCATGCTGATGAGCCCGCTTTCCGTCGCTCAATACTTGACGCCCGACGCCTGCTTCGACATCGTCATCTTCGACGAAGCCTCGCAGATCCCTACCGCCGATGCCGTCGGCGCCATTGCCAGGGGTCGGCAGCTGATCGTCGTGGGCGATTCCAAACAGCTGCCGCCGACCCGCTTTTTTGAACGAGCCGCGGATCCCGAAAACGACCGCTTCGCCGACCAGCCCGAGGAGTTGGAGAGTATCCTCGACGAGTGCCGTTCCTCCGGCATGCGCGAGCTGCGTCTCGACTGGCACTACCGCAGCCAGCACGAACACCTGATCGCCTTCAGCAACAGCCATTACTACGACGGTCGCCTGCAAACCTTCCCCAGCGCCGACAACCTCGCCGGGCGGATTGGCGTCTCG
Organism: uncultured Holophagae bacterium; assembly: GCA_964423555.1. Classification (GTDB taxonomy): domain Bacteria; phylum Acidobacteriota; class Holophagae; order Acanthopleuribacterales; family Acanthopleuribacteraceae; genus CAYRFM01. Next base: position 145,308 of record CAYRFM010000003.1, read on the forward strand.
CGCCAGCCCGTGCCTGACGGCGCCTACCAACGGGGCGCACGGGTCAATCCGCAGGAGGCCCAAGCCGTCGTGGCGGAAGTGATTCGGCGCCTGGAGTCACCACAAGAACGACAGCGCTCCCTGGGCATCGTCACCTTCTCCGCGCCGCAACAGGCATTGATCGAGGACCTGCTCGAGGTCATGCGCTACGAGCGGCCCGATTTGGACCTCTACTTCGGCAGCGGTGTGGCCGAGCCGATCTTCGTCAAGAACCTCGAAAACGTCCAGGGCGACGAGCGCGACGTGATCCTCTTCAGCATCTGCTACGGACCTGACGAAGAGGGCAAGGTCTGGATGAATTTCGGCCCGCTCAACCAGGACGGCGGCGAGCGTCGCCTCAATGTTGCCGTAACCCGGGCGCGCCAACAATTGATTGTCTTCAGCACGCTGACCCCCGACAAGATCGACCTAAAGCGCACTCGGGCCACAGGTGTCAAGCACTTGCGCCTGTTCCTCGAGTATGCCGAACGTGGACCCAGCAGGCTGGCGACCGTGAGGGACGCCCAGGGAGAGCATTCGATCGAGGCTCGCTTGCAGGCGTCGCTTAAAGCGCGCGGCCATCATCTGACCGCCCAGCTGGGCTGTTCCGACTACCGCATCGACCTCGCGATCCACCACCCGCGTGACCCTCGCCGCCTGCTGCTCGGCATCGAGTGCGATGGCTCGTCCTACGCCAGCGCCAAAGTGGCCCGCGATCGCGACCGCTTGCGTCAGGAGCTGCTGGTCCGCCTGGGCTGGCGACTGCACCGCGTCTGGACGGCTGATTGGTGGACCAAGCCCGAGAAGGTCCTGGAAGGGATCGAGCGCGAACTGGCGGCGGCGCTCGGCGATCGCGAAGAACGGCAACTGATCGGCGCCAACGCCGCCCAAAGCAAGCCGTCAGCGCCCGCTGCGGCGCCCGCAAATCAGCGGGCCACGACCTGAGACCTATGGTAAACTAGCCAGTGCGTCACCCGTCGCCAACGACGTCTTGAGACCTTCCGCCCAAGCCCTCGGCCCAAGGGAAGGTCAGCGACCAACCGACACCGATACGAGGTGTTCCATGGATCCCACCCTGGTACGCGCCGTCAAGGACGGCGACTTCGACACCGTCGACCACATCGTCGAGGAGCTCCCCGCCCTGGCCGGTACCTGTGACGAAAATGGCGTCTCCTTGATCTTTGTCGCATTGTACCATCGCCAGGAGGCCATCGCCCAGTTGCTCGCCAAGCAGGTGCCCGGCATCAGCCTTCACGAGGCCGCGGCACTTGGCGATCTGGCCCGCCTCGAACACCGCCTCCAGGACGATGTCGATCTAGTGCGTTCGCCGACGGGCGACGGCTTCTTCGCCCAGCACCTGGCGGCCTTTTTCGCTCGCAGCGCCGCGCTCGACTTGCTGCTGCGCTGCGGGGCCGACCCCAACGCCAAAACCCGCAACGAGATGGCCCTGTACCCGCTCAACTCCGCCGTCGCGGGTGGGAACCTGGACTGCGTGCGTCTGCTGCTCGATGCTGGCGCCCGTGTCGACGCCCCTGCCGGTGGCGGCTTCACGGCGCTGATGAGTGCCGCCGGTCACGGTAACGAGAAAATGGTCGACCTCCTGCTTGCGCGCGGCGCCCATCCTGGGCGCAAGTGCGACAAAGGCCTGACCGCCGCGGACTACGCCCGCCAACGCGACCACTTCGCCATCGCCTCCAGACTGGAAAGACTTCATGAATCATAAAGAACTCCAAGCCTTTTGCCTTGCCCTGCCAGGCACGACCGAAGATCTCAAGTGGGGCAACGACCTCTGTTTCTGTGTCGCCGCCAAAATGTACGCCGTTGTCGATATCTCGCAGGAGAGCGGCGGCATCAGCTTCAAGGTCAGCCCCGACCTCTTCGAGCAGTTGACGCAACAACCTGGCATCGCGCCGGCCCCTTACCTGGCCCGCTACTCTTGGGTGCGGCTCGACCACCTCGAGGTTCTGCCCCGCGCGACACTGGAGAATTTATTGCGCGATTCCCACGCCCTGATCGTCGCCAAGCTACCCGCTAAACTGCGGCGCCAACACGGCCTGTGAATCAGCGACCCGCACCCCGAACGGGACGCGGGTCGCTGAGCTCAGAAATTCATCCGCCAGGTCAGCCCGAAATTGCGGCCGGGCAGCAGCGTCAGATCCTTGAAGAACGACGCGTGGTCGCGCGCCTCTTCGTCCGTCAGGTTGGTGCCGCGCAGTACCAGCTGATGATTGGTCATGCCCACCAGGAAGTGGTAGCCGAGACTGGCATCCAGCATCGTGTAGGCGGCCGTCTCGGTCTCCAGCAGAGCTGGGCGGCTCTGCTCGAAGTTGCGGCGCCCCTCGACATTGCAATGGAAACTGGGGCACTGATACTCCAGCACGGCCTTGAGCCGATCGGGCGTGATCCGCGGCAGATACCCACCGTCTTTTAACTCGCCGCGCACGAGGTCATAGGCGAGCTCAAGATGGAGATGGTGGGGCTCGGTGTGAATGAGTTCCGTGTCCACGTGCAGTTCGCCGCCATAGAATTTGGCGTCGGCCTGGCTGAAGACATAGTGGTTGAGCTCATCGATCTGGTCGCCGGCGAAGCGCTCGTAAATGAACCGGTCGAAGCTGTTGACGAACAGATTGAGCTCGCCCGTGACGATTCCCTGCTTGCGGCGCAAGGACACGTCCAAACCCAGCGAGACCTCGTTGCGCAAATTCAGGTCGCCCTCTTCAAAAGCACCCGTCGCCAGGTGGGGGCCGTTGGAAAACAGCTCCTCCGGCGTTGGCGCGCGTTCCGTTCGGGTCAGGTTGATCGAAAGGCCGTGCCTGGCGTCCCTGCCAAGCACCAGACCAGCGGAGGTCGAAACCGCGTCGAAGTCGAGCTCGACCGCAGCGCCGGGCAGCCCTTGTTCCTCGTCAGTAAACAGGGTCGCCGAGCTCAGTTGGTGCTCGAACCGCGCGCCAAGAGCCAGGCTCCAATTGGGGCGTTGGTACTCCTCGTAGGCGAACAGGGCATATTTATCGGTTTCATTGGGGGGGACAAAGGCCTCCTCGCCATCCGCACGGAAGTCGCGATTGCCGTACTGCAGGCCCAGCGAGCCATTGTGAAAGGGACCCAATTGCTCATGAACGAGCTCGCCGCGGAAGTCCAGCTGCTTGTTCGTGAAGACCGTGCCTACCTCTTCACCCTCCAGCTCGCTATGCTCGTAGTCCGCATAGCCGAGCCGGTAATTAAGTGCCTTGACGGAATCATGGGCGAGTCGTCGCTCACCGCGAAGATCTGCGCGCCGCTGTTTCATGTCGATGCGGACAGGCTCCTCCTCGATACTGGGTATCCCATACAGCGAATCGAAGCTGGTGACTGCCATGCCGAGGAACCCGCCATCGTCGATGTAGGAGCCGCCCACGGAATATTTTCGGTTCTCAATTGCACTGTTCGCGAGCACACCTGTATCTTCACCACCCGCGACGGCAGGACCGGGTATTTCGACATCATCGGTGTCCAGCGCGCTGCCATCGATATGCCAGGCCCAGTGTGCCTTACCGCCCTCAAGCGAGCTCGAGAGACTGCGCTCGTCGCTGCCCGTCGAGCCCCGCAGTTCGACGCTGCCTAACAGCGGTGCGTGGCTCTGGTACTCCGGAATGCGGTTGTCGACGACGTTGACGACACCGCCCACGGCACTCGAGCCGTAACGCAGAGAGGCCGGCCCGCGCAGGATTTCGATGCGTTCGGCCGCACTGGGATCGATCGCGACTGCGTGGTCACCGCTGAGCGAGGAGACGTCACCGGACGACATGCCGCCCTCGAGGATTGCCACGCGATCGCCGCCCAGGCCGCGGATCACCGGGCGACTGGCGGCAGGGCCCGCATAGGTCGAGCTGACGCCGGGCTCTGTGGCCAGGGTCTCGCCCAGAGTCGGTTTGATCTTCTCGATCAGGTCCTCGCGATTGAGTACACCCACCGCTTGGGCCAGGTCATTGGAGCTGCGCGTGACGGCTGTGGCCGTGACGACCAAGTCTTCATGAACCGATAGATCGATCGTGTAAGTTGGCTTGGCGACCTCTTCGTCTTTGAGGTCGATCTGGAACAGTTTGCTGCCGAAGACTCGGCTGTTGACCATCAGCGTATAGCTGCCGGCCGGCACGTCCTTGAATTGGAAGGAGCCCCCCTTGACGGGCGCGGTGCGGCGCAGTTGCACCAGCACTACCGAGGCATCGCTGACGGCGCGCTGTTCGGTGTCCTGTAATGTGCCGACGATCTCGCCGGCGAAAGCGGTCAGGCTCGCAAAGAGCCACAATGCGACGGGAAGCGTTCGCGTGATCATGCCTTTCTCCAAAGTGCGCTGAGTCATGGTGTGACACTGCGGTCGAAGCGGCGCGTGGCGCGGGATGACTTTCCCCAGCGCTGCCGTCCTCGATCGTATGGAAGGGATTTGCCCCTTGAGTTGGATCAGGCGATCAGAAGCGGTGGACCGCGCGAGCGCAGCACGCTCGGCGTGGCGTCAGCGACGCGCGTATTGGCCAAGCAGAGTTGGGCTGCTGTGGCGATGTGTGCCAGTTTACTACCCGGCAGGTCGAACAGGGCCATCGCCGTCTGGTGGCACAGTGGGCATTCCTGGTGGTTGTGCCGGCGTCCCATTTCAAAGGCGCGCAAGAACGGCGCTTGGCCGTCCGTTGGGCATGTCCCGTCGATGTGCGCAATGTAAACGAACTGGCCATTGACCTCGGTACAGGCGTGGGTCGTCTCGTGCCCGTGAAAACTGGGCATAGACTCTGCCAGCTGCGTCAAAAGCAGCAGAGCAAGCACCAGATTGTGGACGAAACGCTGCATGGGCGATCCTGCCTCCTGACACGCGGTACACAGCTTTTTACGGTAAACAACGGCGTCCGCCTTTGTCAAGCGCCGGTTATGGCAATTTTTTTTTCTCCTCGCTGCCCCGCGGTCGCTCCAAAGCCATGGAACAAGCGGCATTTGGATACTGGCGAGTAGTGATTCGCACAATGAGCCAGGTTGCATTTATAGTACGCTAAAAACTAGAACATGGATCGTTTGAGGAGTATATCCGTTCAACCCATGCCACCATACGAACCCGATCGTGTGAGGATTCCGTCAGCATCTGGTTATCAATTTGCATATAGCTCATTTTAAAAGTTTTAACTTATGCCATCAACAAGCCGCAACACAGTCCGTTAACATTTTCATTCGCACTATTATGATACATTGAAGTCCCAGGGTGTTTGAGCCCTGAGGTGTCCATTGATTGACCGATTGCTCAAGCTGTATTTGAAGCTAACGCGCAAAGAATATCTGGTTCCCTTCATTGAGGGGCTCGTCAACTTGGGCCAACCCAGCACCGTCACCTTCCCCGTGGAGTTGCTCGAGCAGGGGCTCGGCATCGTGCTCAGCGGCCTCAACAACACCATGGCCGCTCAGACCAACCTCGCCTGGGTCTGGCCTTACTGGCTCGAGCGCCAGCAGGACCCTACCGACAGCTCGTTCCTGCCCACCGGCGTCAACCTGCTCTGCGCCAACCTGACCCATCGCAACTGGACCTCGCTGGGCGTCGTCGACAGCTCGCGGGAAAGCATGGTCGACCCGGTCGGCATGCTCACCCCCATGCCCTTTGGCTGGTCCGTTTTTCCCTACGTGCGCCTTGAGCAACAGCTCCACCTCCCGCCGCGCATGCGCGAACGCCTGCGTCAGTCGCTGGCGGAACAGGTCATGCCCTGTGTCGTCACCGAATACTTCGCCCATCCCCAGCTGGAGTGGTCCTCCCGAGCGATGGCGTTCATGGAGCACGGCGAGGAGCTGATTTCCTTCTCGCACCATCTGCGCAATACCGGTGGCGAACCCTTGGCGCTGACATTCGGCCTGGCCCTGCGTCCCTACAACCCCTTGACGCTCGGCCACATCAACAAGCTCAAGTACAAGAACAGGCTGTGGCGGGTCAACCGCAAACCCGGCCTGCTGATGCTTGAGGATCCCCAGCGCGTCTTCATTTCCGACCGCCATCTGGGCGACCCGCTCAACCTGCCGGCCGCATTGGTCCAATCCACCAACAGCAGCTCGCGTTCCGGGATCCTTGCAGGCTGCTGGGAGCTGGACTTGGTGCTCGAGCCAGGCCAGGCGCGCAAGATCGAGTCATTGGCCACCCTGGCGCGCCACAAACAGTACCCAAAAATCAAGTTCCGCGGGCTCAACCTGACCTCCGTCGAGCGCGCCCGCGCCCGTACCTTTACCGAATGGCACCAACAGAGCGAGCGCGGCACGCTCGTGAAGTTGCCGGACATTCACCTGGAACGCGCCTACCAGGCCGTGCGCAACCACCTCCACGTCTTCGACGACGTCACCCACTTCTCGCCTGGCACTTTCTTCTACCACGGCCATTGGTTCCGCGACAGCGCCTTCATCGCGCTGGGATTCGAGAACGCTGGCTTCGGCGACAGGGTCACCAAGAAACTCGAGCTCTTCGTCGAAAAGCAAACGCTCGACGGCTTCTTCCGCAGCCAGAACGGCGAGTGGGACAGCAACGGTCAGGCGATCTGGACCATCGTCAACCACGCCCGCCGCCACGGCGATCTGGATACGCTGCGCCGCCTTTACCCCGCCCTGCGCAAAGGCGCTATCTGGCTCGAAACCCAATGCCGCAAAACACTCGGGGCGCCCGTGCCCCATGCCGGCTTGCTGCCGCCAGGTATCTCCGCCGAGCACTTTGGTCCCAACGACCACTACTTCTGGGATAACTTCTGGGGCATCGCCGGCCTCAAGTCCACCCTCTGGGCCGCCCAGCGACTGGATCGCAAGGCCGACGCGACCCGCTTCTGGAACCAGCTCGAGGACTACCGACACCGTCTCGACGATGCCATCATCGGCGCGCTGGCACGCACACAAGGCGATGTCCTACCAACCTCGCCCTACCGCAACCCCGACAACGCCGCCATTGGCAACCTCGTGGCAGTCACCCCCCTCGATCTTTTCCGCCCCGAGGTACCCTGGTTCCGCCCCACTGTCGAGTTCCTGATGAGCCATAACCTGCTCCACGGTCTGTTTTTCCAAAAGATCATCCACACCGGTCTCAACGCCTATCTCTCCGTCCAGCTGGCGCGGGCCCTGTTGGCCCTGGGCGACCCGCGCTGGTTCGAGATCCTCGAGGCACTGATGCGCTTCGGCGGACCCACCTACTCATGGCCCGAAGCCATCCACCCGCGCAGCAACGGCGGTTGCATGGGCGACGGCGACCATGGTTGGGCCGCCGCCGAATTCATCAGCCTGGTGCGCGAAATGTTGGTGCGCGAACAAGGCGGTGAGCTGCACCTGGCCGCCGGCGTGCCGGGCCGGTGGTTAGCCGAGGAGGCCGAACTGTCCCTGACCCGCGCCACCACCCTTGCCGGCACGCTCAGCTATCGCCTCTGGCGCGAGCGCGACCGCCTGCGCCTGCTCTGGGAGCTGAAGCCCAACCCGCTCTCCGAGCCCATGCCACTCTACTTCTACCTGCCGGAGGGCTTTTCCGCGGCCAAGGTCAAACACGCCCACAACGGCGCACCCAAGGTTCACTTGCCGGAGCTGTCCGGCGAACTCGTCTTTCCCAGCAAAGACAGCGAAAACCACGCCAATAAGTACCGTGCTCGCAAAATCTCGACAGGAGTCGCCTCATGAACTACGTGCACCCGTTCCGCCAGAAGCTGCAATCGGATTATGCTTCGTTCCTGGAACGTCAACTCGGGCGCTTCCCTAGCGAGGACACGCTCAAGATCGACCTCCACTGCCACGACTTGAACAGCGACGTCCCCGACGAGCTGTGGGGCCGCATCCTGCGCCTGCCCGAAACCTGGCTGAAGACCAGCGATCTGTTCACCTGCCTGCGCGGCCATGGCGCCGACGTCTTGACCGTGACCAATCACAACAACGCGCGCTCCTGCTGGGAACAGGAGGAGGCCGGCGTCGAGGTCCTGCCCGGTGCCGAGTTCACCTGCAAGTTCCCCGAATACGACGTCAGCGTGCACGTACTTTGCTACGGCTTCTCGCCCGTCCAGGAGGAAGTCCTCAAAAAGCTGCGCCGCAACATCTACCAATTCGTCGAGTACTGCCGCACCTGGAACTTGCCGACCGTGCTGCCCCACCCGCTTTACTTCTACAGCCCGCGCTTCAGCCCGCCACCCAGCCTGTTCGAAAAGTTCGCGCTGATGTTCGAGCGCTTCGAGGTCGTCAACGGCCAGCGCGATCTCTGGCAAAACTTGATGACAGTCTCCTGGCTTGATTCGATCACACCGGAAAAGCTGGAGGTCTGGGGCCGGAAACACGACATCCGCCCCGACCAGTACTGCGCCGATCCCTACCGCAAGCGCATGACTGGCGGCAGCGACGACCACATGGGCCTGTTCGCCGGCAGCTGCGGCACGCGCCTCTACATCCCGAACCTGGCCGAACGGCTCAAGCGCCACTCCAAGGTCGAGCTGGCCCTTGAGGCGCTGCGCGGTGGCGAGACCGCTCCCTTCGGTCTGCTCGGCGAGGAGGAGAAGCTCAACGTCGCCTTCCTCGACTATTTCTGCCAAGTAGCGCTAAACATGGAGGATCCGGGCCTGGTACGGATGTTCCTCCACCGCGGCAGCCTGCGCGACAAGCTGCTGTGCCTGGCCATCGGCAACGGCATGCAGGAGCTCAAACGGCACCGCTACACCATGCGTTTCTTCCGCACCTTCCACGAGGCCCTTGCTGGCAAACGGCCAGGTATGCTGGCGACCCTGGCCACCTCCCGCGATTATCGCCCGCTGCTCGAGCTCATCGACAAGCTGGCATTGGCCCGCCAACAGGGGCCCGCCGAGTACATGGTCGCCGTGCGTGAAGGCATTCCCGAGCTCTTCAGCCGGCTCAACGAGATTCTGGCCGCGCGCCTGACCACCAAGCTGAAGAAAGCCATGGCCCCGCTTGAGGGCGGCGTTTCACTCGGCAGCATGATCGGTCGGCTCGAGGTGCCCATGCACCTGCGCTCCCTGTTCAGCGGAGAGCCCGCGGCCAACACGCCCAAGCACATGTCCAAAATCAACCTCGGCGAAGTCTTCGACCAGGTCAGCTTCCCGGCCCTGGCTTCGATGTTGATCGCCGGCTCGGCCTTCGCCTCCAGCAAGGTGCTTTACAACAATCGCCGCTTCCTCGACGACTTCTCACGTCAGTTGGGCGCCCACACCCACCCCCACCGGGCGCTGTGGATCACCGACACCTTCGCCGACCGCAACGGAGTCTCCTCCGTGCTGGACGCGACCCTGCGCGAGGTCACCCGCCAAAATCTGCCGATCGACTTCCTTGCCTGCCATCGCGACGCGGTACCGCGCGAGCACTTGACCGTCCTCCGCCCGATCGCCGAGTTCCGCCTGCCGGGCTACCCCGACCAAGTCTTCCGCATCCCCGACCTGCTGCAGATCCAACGCATCTTCCGCGAGGGCGGCTACGACCGCATCATCTGCTCGACCGAGCTGTTGATGGGCCCGATCGCCCTATTCCTCAAGAAGGCCTTCAACGTGCCTGCCTACTTTTACATGCACACCGACTGGCTGGACTACATGGAGAAGAACACCTCGCTAGAGGAGAAAGCCATCGACCGGGTGCGCCGCTTTCTGCGCGCCTTCTACAAACAGTTCGACGGCGTCTTCGTGCTCAACAGCGAGCATCGCGATTGGCTGACTGGCCCCTCTATGGCCCTGGAAGCCAAACGCGTCTTCAAGACCGCCCACTGGAGCGAGTCGCATTTTTGGCCCAGACCACGCAAGCGTTCGGAAATCTTCCCGGGCCTGGCGGACGACGACCAGGTGCTGCTATTCGCCGGCAGGCTCTCGGCCGAGAAGGGTGTGCTCGACCTGCCGACCGTGCTGGCCTCCGTGCGCGAGCAACATCCCGGTGTGCGCATGGTCCTGGCGGGCACGGGTCCGGCCGAGCCCAAACTGCGCGAATTGATGCCGGACGCCTGCTTCCTCGGCTGGGTCGGCCCCGACAACCTGGCCGAGGTTTACTCCTCTTGCGATCTGCTCCTGCTGCCCTCGCGATTCGACACCTTCGGCTGTGTCGTGCTCGAGGCGCTGAGCTGTGGCCTGCCGGTGGCCGCCTACGACACCAAGGGCCCGCGCGACATCCTCAAGCACCAGGTCACCGGCCTACTAGCTCAAAGCGCCGAGGAGATGGCGGCCCAGATCTGCCATTGTCTGGCCGAACCCTCACTGCTCGCCGATATGCGCCGTGCCGCCTTCCGGCGCAGCGACGACTACCGCGCCGTGGACATCATGCAGCGCCTGATGCAGGATATCGGCCTGATCGAGGGAGGCCACGAATCGGCCCATTTCCGCCTGCAGATCGTCACCAATTTCGAGGAAGAGCCAAGCTTTCGCGAGGACGGCAGCTTCTTCGCCGAAATCCTTGAAATGGTCAACGTCGACTAGACACAGGGCGGAGCACGGCCCATGACGGCTGGCTACCGCGAGCGGGTCCGACCAGACCCGCTCGCTCAACGCCCTTGCCAGGCCTTTTCCTCCATCGTCCCGATCTTTCCCGTGCCCAAGCGCCGCTCACTATGACACGGGTCATACAGGACCTCCGACCAAGGCGACCATAATCACCCTGCGACAACCATCACATGGGGGTGAAAAATGTTCGCGACATGGATCAAAGCAAGTATCCTCGGCATCAACCTCGGCGCGGCCGCCCTGCTCGGCCAGCTCCTGTTCATGACCCAGGACAGCAAATCGACCGATCTCGCCACAGCCGTCCATCGCGCTGAAGTGGCCAGCGCCGAGCCCAGCGAGATGGGCGACCCCGTCAAGGGCCAGCAGGCCTTCCTGACAACCTGTGCCCCGTGCCACCAACCCAATGGCCAGGGCCTGCCCAACGCCTTCCCGCCGCTGGCACACTCGGATTTCCTGATGAGCCAGCCCAGCCGCGCCATCGAAATTGCATTGGCCGGTATCAGCGGTGAGATCACCGTCAACGGCAAGCCTTATAACCTGCTCATGCCCGGCCAGGCCCACCTGGACGACCAAACCATCGCCGATATCCTCAGCTACGTGCTGACCGCCTGGGGCAACAACGGCCAACCCGTCGCCGTCTCGGCCGTCGCCGCCATGCGCAAGCAGCTCAAGATCTCCAGCGACCTCTCCGGCATCGAACGCCACCCTGGCGCCTCCGAGGTCGAGTTGAGCTATGCGGGCCAACCCGGCATGATCGACAAGGCCGAGATGATCATCTCTCCAGGCGCGCCCGACGTCACCAAGACCGAGTACGAACACTGCCGCCAGATCTTCTTCCAGCGCTGTGCCGGCTGTCATGGCGTGCTGCGCAAGGGCGCCACCGGCAAGCCGCTCACGCCCGAAATCACGCGCCAGAAGGGCACCGATTACCTCAAGGCCCTGATCACCTTCGGCTCGCCGGGCGGCATGCCCAACTGGGGTAGCTCCGGCGAACTCAAGCCCGAGGAGGTCGACGCCATGGCGCGCTTCCTCCAGCACGAACCGCCCTCTCCGCCCGAATTCGGCATGGAGGAGATCCGCAAAAACTACAAGGTTCTCGTGCCCGTGGACCAGCGGCCCAAGAGCAAGCAGAACAAGCTCGATATCGAAAACCTGTTCTCCGTGACCCTGCGCGACTCCGGCGAGATCGCCCTCATCGACGGCGACAGCAAAAAGATCGTCAGCGTCATCAAGACCGGCTACGCCGTGCACATCTCGCGCCTCTCCCACTCCGGTCGCTACCTTTACACCATCGGTCGCGACGCCAAGCTCGATCTCATCGACCTCTGGATGGACCCGCCGACCAAGGTCGCCGAATCCAAGATCGGCCTGGAAGCGCGCTCCGTCGAGACCTCCAAGTACAAGGGCTACGAGGACGTCTACGCCATCGCTGGCGCCTACTGGCCACCCCAGTACGTGCTGATGAAGGGCGAGACACTCGAACCCCTGAAAATCGTCTCGACCCGCGGCATGACCGTCGATACCCAGGAATACCACCCCGAGCCGAGGGTCGCCGCGATCGTGGCCTCCCACCAACATCCCGAGTTCCTGGTCAACGTCAAGGAAACCGGCCGCATCCTGCTGGTCGACTACAGCGACATCGACAACCTCAAGGTGACCACCATCGATGCCGCGCGCTTTCTCCACGACGGCGGCTGGGACTCGACCAAACGCTACTTCCTGACCGCCGCCAATCAGTCTGACAAGATCGCCATCGTCGATTCCCTGGACCAACGCCTGGAAGCGATCGTCCCGGTCGACAAGATCCCCCATCCCGGCCGCGGCGGCAACCTCATCGATCCGGCCTTCGGGCCCTCCTGGGTGACGAGCGCGCTGGGCAACGAGAAGGTCAGCTTCATCGGCACCGACCCCAAGGGCCACCCCAACCAGGCATGGAAGGTGACCCGTGTCCTTTCCGGTCAGGGCGGCGGCTCGCTGTTCGTCAAGACCCATCCCGCGTCACACAACCTCTGGGTCGACTCGCCCCTCAACCCCACGCCGGAAATCAGCCAATCCGTGGCGGTCTTCGACATCGACCACCTGGATGCCGGTTTTCAAGTCCTGCCGATCGCAAAGTGGGCCGATGTCGGCGAGGGCGCCAAGCGGGTCGTCCAGCCGGAGTACAACCGCGACGGCAGCGAAGTCTGGTTCTCGGTCTGGAACGGCAAGGACCAGGTCTCGGCGATCGTCGTCGTCGACGACAAGACCCGCACGCTCAAGGCCGTGATCAAGGATCCACGCCTGGTCACACCGACCGGTAAGTTCAACGTTTACAACACCGTCAACGACATCTACTGAGCGGCCGCCACGTCGCCCTGCCGCGACCGTCTGCGGGCGGTCGCGCTCGCCCAGAGGAGCGCTTATGCTTTCCAAATCCAGTGCCAGATGGTTCTTCATCTCCGGTACCACCGTCTTCTCCCTCGTCTTCCTGGGTCTGACCCTGGACACCTTGCGCCAGGTCCCGGCACGCTCCCACGACGAGAAACTGACCCCAGCGGTGAGCCGCGGCCACGAAATCTGGACCCGCAACAACTGCATGGGCTGCCACACCCTGCTCGGCGAGGGCGCCTACTATGCGCCCGAGTTGACCTTGGTTGTCGAACGCCGCGGCGCCGCCTGGATCAAGGCCTTTCTCAAGGATCCGGAGGCCATGTTCCCTGGTCGGCGCAAAATGGTCAAATACCCCTTCAGCGAGGCCGAGCTCGACGATCTGGTCGCCTTCTTCGAATGGGTAGGCCAGATCGATACCAATGGTTTTCCACCCAAGCCCGACATGGTCGCCCAGGTCCAGACTGCCAACAACCAGGACCTCGGCGCCATGGCCTTCCCCGCCAACACACCCGAGATGTTTTCCACGATCTGCGTCAGCTGTCACGCCCTCGGGGGCCGCGGCGGCAAGGTCGGCCCCGCCCTCGACCATCTGGCCACCCGCTTTGATCGCGAGCGTCTGACCGCCTGGCTCAAGGATCCCCAGAGTATCAAACCCGGCACCACCATGCCGCAACTGCCCATGACCGACCAGGTCCGTGCCGAGCTGGTCGACTTCCTGCTCACCGATCAAGGGGGACAACCATGAAATACGCTTCCCAAAAAGTCGCCTACCTGTTCTTCGCCACCAGCATGTTGTTGCTGGCCCTTCAGGTCCTTTACGGGTTCATCATGGGCTTTGCCCACATGGGCTACGATGTCCTGCATCAGTGGATCCCGTTCAACACGGCCCGCGCCACCCACACCAATTTGCTGGTGGTTTGGCTGCTTAGCGGCTTCATGGGCGCCGCCTATTACATCGTGCCCGAGGAGGCCGAGCGGGAATTGGCCTCGGTGAAGCTGGCCGTCGTGCAATGGGCCGCCTTTGTATTGGTAGGCGTCGTCGCCCTGATCGGCTTCCACCTCAACTGGTGGGAGGGTCGCAAGTTCCTGGAGATCCCCCGCCCGCTCGATTATCTGGTCGTCGTCGATGTCCTCCTCTTCATCGGCAACATCGGCCTCACCGCCTGGAAGGGTCGGCGCTTCACGACAACCGGCATCACCCTCCTGCTCGGCCTCGTCTCCGCGGCCCTGCTCTACCTGCCCGGCATGATCAGCTTCACCAACCAGGTCCACGACTCTTACTTCCGCTGGTGGGTCGTCCACCTTTGGGTCGAGGGGGTCTGGGAACTGATCATGGGCGCGATGCTCTCGTTCCTGTTGATCAAACTCACCGGCGTTGACCGCGAGGTCATCGAGAAATGGCTCTACGTCATCGTCGGCATCACCTTCCTCAGCGGCATCCTCGGCACCGGCCACCACTACTACTACATTGGCGCGCCCCGCTACTGGCTGATGATCGGCGGCGTCTTCTCGGCCCTCGAACCGCTGGCCTTCCTGGGCATGGCGATCTTTGCCCTGGCGATGATGCGCAAGGGTGGGCGGCGCCATCCCAACCGCATCGCCCTGCAGTGGACGATTGGCTGCGCGGTCATGTCCTTCGTCGGCGCCGGTTTCCTAGGCATGGCCCATACCCTGCCCCAAGTCAACATCTGGACCCACGGCACGCTGGTGACGGCGATGCACGGCCACCTGGCCTTCTGGGGCGCTTACGCGATGATCGTCTTCGCCATGATCATGTACGCGCTGCCGCAGATGACCGGCCGCAACCTCTACAAGGGCTGGGTCCCCGAGTGGGCCTTCCTGACCAGCAACATCGGGATGCTCGGCATGACCGGCGCCTTCGCGGTCGCCGGCATCGCCCAGGTCTACCTGGAACGCAAGGTCGGGCTGGACTTCCTCGATGTCCAGGACGGTCTGAGGGTGCACTTCCTCGGCCTGATCCTGGCCGGCACGCTGTTCACCCTCGGCCTCGGCCTGTTCATCAAAAACTTCATCGCCTACGGTCTGCCCAAGGACGCCGCTATCGGCGCGGAGGAGGTCATCGCATGAACGGCATCGCCCAAACGCACGCACTGCCCTACTATCGCCCGCTCGATCGCGAGCTCGCCCTGTTCGAACACTGCGCGCGCCAGGGCTTGCCCCTGTTGCTCAAGGGCCCGACGGGTTGTGGCAAGTCGCGCTTCGTGGCCCACATGGCCGCGCGCCTGGGGCGACCGCTGATCACGGTCGCCTGCCACGACGACACCACCGCCACCGACCTCTTGGGCCGCTACCTGATCCAGGGCGACGAGACCGTCTGGCAGGACGGTCCCGTCGCCCGCGCCGTGCGCCAGGGCGCGGTCCTCTACCTCGACGAGTTGGCCGAGGCCAGACCCGATGTGATCGTCGCCGTCCACCCGCTCACCGACCATCGCCGCGAACTCTACCTCGACCGCTGCGACGAGACCCTGCAAGCAGGGCCAGAGTTCATGCTGGTCGCCAGTTTCAACCCCTTCTACCAGCGCGGTCTCAAGGAGCTCAAGCCCTCGACCCGCCAGCGCTTCGTATGCCTGAACTTCGATTACCCCACGGCCCAAGAGGAAGAGGAGATCCTCATGGGCGAGACGGGAACAGAGCGCAACCTGGCCCGCAAGCTGGTGGCGCTGGCCCACAAGCTGCGCGCGGCCCGTGATCTCGGCCTCGCCGAGGTGCCCTCGACGCGGCTACTAGTGGACGCCGCACGCCTGATCGACTCGGGCCTGCCCGAACGCCTGGCCTGCCGCACGGCCATCGTCGAACCCCTGACCGACGAGCGCGAGGTCGCCGCCGCCATGGCCGACCTCGTCGCCCTGATCTTCTGAGGCGCACTCATGTTCGACTGGGAAGAAAGCCTGTTCCACGGCATCCAGAAGGCCTGGCGCGCGCTGCGGCGCAAGGCCGAAGGCGACCATCCCGAACGGGTGCTGCTGGCCGACATCGCAGCGCACTGCCAGCTGCTGGCGCGCCTGATCGCCGGGCGCCCGCTGCACCTGCTGGCCGCCGAGCATCTCGGCGGGCGCCGCGGCGATGTGCTGCTGTTGCCAAGAGCACTTGCGCTGACCCAATCCGCCGACACGAATTTGCGCTTCCTGATGGCCCGCACCGCCTTGGCGGCTCTGGCACCCGCGCCCGCGGACGGCGACGGCTCGCCCTGGTCGGCGCGGCTCGAACACCTGGCCGCTGTAGCTGTTGGCCTGCGCCGCGCTGCAAGAGAGTTGCCCAGCTTGGCCCGGGACTTGGCTGACTTAGCCGCCCTCGAATTCGCGACCCGGCCTGCACCCGCGACGCTTTCGCCACTCGCCCGCGATTTCGAGCGGCTGCGCCGCCTGATCCACGAGGGCGCCGGCCTCGACCTCGCCCTTGAGCGCCGGCGCTTTCGCGGCGCCCTGCCGACCGACCTGCCTGAGGGACTGTGGCTGAGCGGCGATGTCCTCCCCCCAGGCGACCGCGGTCAGGCCGACCTGATCGCCTGCGCCGAGCCCAACGCCCACCAGGCGACCGGCAACGAGTTCTGCGCGCCGCCCAAGGACCATGCCCTCAGAGTGGCACTGCCCCAAGTGGACGAGGTCGAGCCGCTGCCACTGCACACCTTTGAGAAGACCGAAACCCTGGACACCTACAAGGGCGGCAGCCGCAACGTCGACGGCGACGACGAACTGGCCGACCATCTGGAAGCGCTCGACGAACTGGACCTGCGCCAGGTCGTGCGCGGCGGACCGGAGACCCAGGGACTCTACAAGGCCGAACTCAATCTCGAAAGCCAAGTCGGAGATGTGCACCACCGCCTGCCAGGGGACCAAGGCTTGGGCTATCCCGAGTGGCATTACCGCAGCAAGACCTACCGGCCCGACTGGGTGACCGTCTTCCCCACCCCGGTCCGCGCCAATCGCGCGCACGAGGCGACCGAGCTGCTGGCGCGCCACCGCACTACCGTGCTCAGCCTCGCCAACCGCCTGATCGCCCAGCGCGAGCAGCACGAGCGACTCTCCCGCCAGGTCCAGGGCGACGAAATCGACCTGGACGCCGCCGTCGCCGGCCGCGCCGATCGCCGTGCCGGCCGTGACCCAGGCGAGTGCTTTTACCAGACCAACCGCAAGCAGCGCCGCGACCTTGCGATCACGCTGCTCTACGATGTCAGCCTCTCCGCTGGCAGCTGGATTGAGGGCCGACGCGTCCTCGACGTCACCCGCGAGGCCGTCCTGATCCTTGGCGAAGTCGCCGAGCGCTTGGGCGACCAGCTGCGCATCCAGGCCTTCGCCAGCAATACCCGCAACCACTGTCGCTGCTTCGATATCAAGGATTGGCACGAACCCTGGCGCACCTGCCGCGGCCGCATCCTCGCCGTCGAGCCCCAGGGTTACACCCGCGTCGGGCCGGCGCTGCGTCACGCCATCGCCGCCTTCGCTAAGGTGCCCGCGCGCGCCAAGATCCTGCTGCTGATCACCGACGGCAAGCCCATCGACTACGACGCCTACGAGGGCCGCTACGGCATCGAGGACATCCGCATGGCCTTGCGCGAGGCCGGCCAACAGGGCATTCATCCCTTCGCCGTTGCGCTCGACCCCAAGGCCGCACCCGCACTGCCACTGATGTTCGGTCCCAACGGCTGGCAGCTGCTGCGCCATATCGGCGGCCTGGCCGAGGTCGCGGTGCAGGCCTATGCCCGCGCCAGCCGGCGCTGAGTCGGATGCTCAGCCGGCGCGCAGCTCGTACATGATTTTATCGTCGCCCAGGCAGATGCGATCGCCCGGTCGCAACGGACGCCGCACGCCCTGGGCAAGCCGACCCTGGCCCTCGATAAAGGTGCCATTGGTGGAGTGATCCTCCAGGGTCACACCGCCCTCCTGATTCAGATACAGCGTGCAGTGTCGCTTGGAGACCAAATGGTTCTGCTGTTGGACGACCAGCTGGCACTGGTCTGGATCGCGACCGAGTACCAAGGCCCCATTCAGCGGATGCTCGGAACCGCGGTGCGGCCCGGCGATGCCGACCAAGCGGTAGCCCCGGACCAAGCCCTGAACGGGGATGCCTGGCACAGGCGCGCTGGGGCGGACTACTTGGAAGGCTCGGGTCACGCCCTCGCGTACCTTGCGGCGGCCGCCCTTGGTGAGCGCTACAATTAGGGCCAACGCCGCCAGCAGGGCCGTCAGCGCCAAGAGCCCCAGCATCAACGGGTCCCGTTGGGGGACCGCGCTCGGACGGCAGCGGCTCTGTTCCAGAATAGGCTGCAGGCCTGCCCGTTCGAGCTCGGGCAGCAGCTCGTCGACCTGGATCGCCCAGCCGATACCCTCGCCCAGGGGCACCCGCTCCTGGGTCGCCGCGCCGAATTCGTCGACCGCCACCACCGAGGCCAGGGATTTCTGGACGACAATGCCGACGACGTAGCCGCACTCGTTGAACATGGGTCCGCCCGAATTGCCAGGGTTGACGGCCGCGTCTGTCTGGATCACGCGCGTGCCGGTCTCTAGCGCGCCGAAGGCGCTGATGATGCCGTTGGCAAATTTGGGTTCGGCCAGGACATGCAGGTCCTCGCTGCGGTCGCCCGCGCTGGGGAAACCCACCACGCAGACCGGTTGACGCTCGGCCAGGGCGCTGCGCGGGCTGAAGCGGGCGCCCACGTGGGAAAAGGGCGTCTCGAGCTGGAGGATGGCCAAGTCCTTGCGCGCTTCGATCTGCAGCACGTGGGCAGCCGAGCGGAAGACCTCGCGCTCGCCATTCGCATGGCGCTGGCCCTGCAGAGCGTAGATCTCGTTGGCACCGTCGATGACATGCAGGTTGGTGACCACGTGATCGCCGGAACCGACCAGGAACCCGGTGCCCACCTGCCAGCCATTCACGGTCTGCGAGGCGATGCGCACCGTCAGGCGATCCATGTCGAAGGTGATGCGATCGGCATCCTCGGCAGACGCCCACAGGGCGATCCACAAAAGCGGAAACAGCGATATCGACGCGGAACGTGCTCTCATTTCGGATCCTAGGCGAGCGGGATGCTTCGCCGGCAGAATAGCAAACTTATGTGGTCGCCACAAGAATCGAGTGAGGCGAAAGCAGGCGTTACCGCAATCTTGCAAGCACCCTAAAAGCTGACCTCCACTCGCGTGCTGAGCAACTCGGCCGCTGCAAGCTCACGTTCAACTTGATCCGTTGCGAGGTTCATGTTGGGTCCGCTGAGCACGGGTGCACCGTTCTGGAAGGGCGCGACGGTCAGGCTGACTTGTTGCTCGGCGCTGCCACCCCTGTCATCCTCGACGCGCAGCGTGGCGTTGTGCGGGCCTTCTTGGCCGGCGCTGGGGGTCAAGCTCAGCAGGCCGGCCGCGGTCAGGCTCATGCCCGCCGGTGCCTGGACCAGGCGCCAGCTCAGGGGATCGCCGTCGGGGTCGCTGGCCGTCGCTT